>JAFQDM010000025.1 GCA_017416065.1 Ruminococcus sp. | reverse complement strand
TCCGAACACAGAAGTTAAGCCCTATAGTGCCGACAATACTTGGCTGGTGACGGCCCGGGAAGATAGGAAAATGCCAACATTTATATTCCTCCATAGCTCAGTCGGTAGAGCACTCGGCTGTTAACCGAGTTGTCGTTGGTTCGAGTCCAACTGGGGGAGCCAAACGAAAATCCGTTCTTGAAAGAGGACGGATTTTTTGTTTTTCACTATTCATTATCATTTAGAAACCCGATCTCATTTAATGAATGATATAAATTGAATAGTAATGTCGCTTCACTGATGAATTATTGTTGTTTATTCGTCGCTTTTATGCTAAAATTTACTAAAGGTGGTGAAGTGATGCGTAAGAGATTTTTTCAACCAATATGGAAATTTGATTTAATCGAAAAAGAGCTTACATCCTTAGAAGAAAATGGTTGGAGATTGGATAAAATTAAAGGCTTTCGTTGTTTTTATTTTGTTAAATCGAAACCAAAAACGGCGCAGTATTTCTTAACTTATTCTATTACTAGAGAAAAACTGAATATGAATCTGATCGAAAACGCATTGGTTCAAAATTTCAACGCCAATCAAATAAAAGGGACTTTTTTAGAGGGGTTGGGCGGAATAAGTGTTTTCAGGATTACTAAACAAGCAGAGCTAACCGATCAATTGAACGACAGAGATATTATTTTACAGCATTATCTTTTTAAGAAGGTAGTTTTGGGAATAATTCTTTTCTTGTTTTTACTTGCGCCGTTAATTATTGGAGTGGTAACTAATTCCGAAAAACTTCTTAATGATATAGATATCGTTTATTTAATCTTTCTTATTTCTTATTTTATATTTGTAGCTTTTTATTTGATTTATAATTTATTTGGATTGATATATTATAATAAAAAGCTTAAAAATAAATAATTGTATTGATAACTTATAGGTGTTCAGGTTAACAGATGTCCTTTGATAGTGTATAATCAGGGGAAGCGGAAATACTTTTTTTCTTTTGAATAAGGGCCTTTTATGCTTTGTTTGCTTTTGGTTAAATGTATAGATTCACAGTTGTATTCGCTGGTTTTTTTTAATAGCCGGGATAAACCTGAGTGTTTTGAAATTGATTTTTTCTCCCATTGACTATGGGAGGGATATTTGATAAAATCATCTTATGTTTTTGAAATCAGGTGATGAATAATGGAACGTGAGAGGCTTTCCGGCAGGCTTGGGTTTATATTGCTTAGTGCAGGATGTGCCATTGGAGTTGGAAACGTGTGGAAGTTTCCCTGGATGGCGGGCAGTAACGGAGGCGGAGCTTTTGTACTGCTTTACTTTATATTTTTGATATTGCTGGGTCTGCCTGTTATGGTGATGGAGTTCTCACTGGGCAGAGGTGCGCAGGCAAGCCCCGTATCTCTTTACCAAAAGCTTGAAAAGCCCGGGCAGAAATGGCATATTCACGGATACGGAACCCTTGTTGCAAATTTGTTGCTCGTAATGTTTTACACTTCGGTAACAGGTTGGATCCTGTATTATTTTGTGAGCTTTCTCAGAGGTTCCATGACGGGGATTACGGACAAGCAGTCCGCTGCTCTTTTTGACAGTATGCAGGCTTCGCCGTCTGTTACCGTGGGATTTATGGCGGTCGTTGTTGTGCTGGGATTCCTGATACTTTCCTTTGGACTTCAAAACGGCGTTGAACGGGTTACGAAATATATGATGATAGCCCTGCTTGTGCTTATGATCGTGCTTGCTGTGAACAGCTTTACTCTGCCCGGTGCGAAGGAGGGACTTGAGTTTTATCTGAAGCCCGAGCTCTCTGAGTTCAGCGGAAAAATGGTTGTTGCAGCTATGAATCAAGCCTTCTTTACTCTGAGCCTTGGCATTGGATCAATGGCGATCTTCGGCAGCTATATCGGCAAGGAGCGCTCTCTCCTTGGGGAATCTGTCAACATTATGGTGCTGGACACCTTTGTTGCTGTTGTGGCAGGACTCATTATTTTTCCTGCTTGCTTTACCTTTGACGTTAAGGTTGAGGCAGGTCCCAGGCTTTTGTTTGAGGCTATGGCCAAGGTGTTCAACAATATGAACGGCGGCAGATGGTGGGGCTCCCTTTTCTTCCTGTTTATGTTCTTTGCGGCAATGTCTACGATCATTGCTGTTTTTCAGAATATTCTTGCTTCCGTCAGGGAACTGTTTCCCTGGAGCAGGATAAAGGCTTGCCTTGTGTGCGCTGTGTCTGTGCTTTTGCTCTCGATCCCCTGTGCGCTTGGCTTCAACCTTTGGTCCGGAGTGCATCCCTTTACGTCCGGCTCTACAATTATGGATTTGGAGGACTTCTTTGTTTCCAATTGCTTTTTGCCCTTGGGTTCATTGTGCTATGTGCTCTTCTGTGTGAGCAAAAAAGGCTGGGGCTTTGAAAACTTCCTTGCAGAGGCAAATCAGGGCAAGGGAATGAAGCTTAAAAGATGGATGAAGCCTTATCTGACCTATGTGCTCCCTGCGGCTATATTTGTAATTTTCCTGATGGGAATACTGAATTTTGAATTTTCGGACGGCTTTACTATTCTGAAATGGTTTAAGGGCTTGTTCTGATATGAATGCCATAAGGTATCCTGCTCCTTACGGGGCAGGATTTTCTTTTTATAAATTCTGTTTGTACTTGAACTTGAAGCTGTTATGAGTATAATTGATATTGGATTTAATTTTTTGGTTTATGCATAGATTGCGTACAGAGGTTTATATGAAAGGAAAGTTGAAAATCAGATTTGAGTGGGGGATGATTGCCGCCATATTTGCACTTGCGTGGCCTACTATGCTCCAGGAGCTTTTGCAGACTGCGGTGCAATATATAGATACTGCAATGGTGGGGGCTTTGGGCACAGAAGCTACTGCGGCTGTGGGCTCTACCACAACTGTGAACTGGCTTGTGAATTCCAGCGTCTCTGCGCTGGGAATCGGTTTTTTGTCGTTTATTGCCCGATCCCTTGGTGCAGGCGATAAAGAGAAGGCGGCAAAAGCTTCTGCCCAGGCGGTGCTGATAGTTATTATTGTGGGAGTGTTCTTTACTGTGGCAACACTTTCTCTGAGCTCTTTTGTTCCCGTATGGATGAAGGTAGACGAGGAGATACAGGGGCTGGCGGCACGGTATTTCTTCATTCTTTACTCCCCGATGCTCTTCAGAAGTGCCAACATAATCTTCAGTACAGTGCTGAGGGCCGCAGGGGATACAAAGACCCCAATGCTTGTGGGACTTGTGATAAACATTGTAAACGTTGTTCTTAATTTCTTCTTAATATTCCCGACGAGGATTATAAAGGTTTTCTCCCTTGAGTTTTGTATGTTCGGTGCAGGCTGGGGAGTAGAGGGTGCCGCTGTGGCAAGTGCAATATCCTTTGCTGTGGGCGGTGTGCTTATCACCATAGCACTTATGCGTAATCCTTTGGTTTCCCCCAAGGGGCACAGCATAAAGCCCTTGGGGGAGATACTGAGGCCTTGCCTGAGGGTGGCGCTTCCCAATATGTGCCAGAGGTTTGCAACCTCCTTTGGCTACGTAGCCTTTGCCTCTATGATAAATTCTCTGGGAGAGATCTCTACTGCAGCACACACCATTGCCAATACGGTGGAGAGTGCTTTCTACATACCCGGCTACGGAATGCAGGCGGCCGCCGCTACTATGGCAGGAAATGCGTTGGGAGCTAAAGACAGAAATAAACTGCTGAGCCTTACCAGGATGATAGTTCTTATTGAGGTTGTGCTGATGATAGTGACGGGAGGCCTGCTGTTTATCTTTGCACCCTGGATGATGAGCTTGTTTACAAAGGATGCTCAGGTTATTGCTTTAGGCTCGGTGGTGCTGAGGATGGTGGCTGTTTCAGAGCCATTCTACGGAGTTTCCATTGTGATGGAGGGAATGCTCCAGGGAGTGGGCAAGACCATGATGCCCTTTGTTATAAACATTATCGGTATGTGGGGAATCCGCATTGTGGGAACCTTTATATGCATCACGTTCTGGGGGATGGGGCTTGTGTCAGCCTGGGCGTGTATGATACTTCACAACCTGCTGCTCTTTGCAATGTTCCTTGCCTACTGGCTCAAAAAAGGAAGAAAGTTAATACAGGATTAAAAAATCAGACCGTACTTGGGGCGATGTGCCCTTTGTACGGTCCTTTACTTTGTTATTCTTTATAACTGATTTTTATATCTCCCGTGGAGGTTTTCGCTTCAAAGACACCTGTGCCTGTTGTATTCGGAACGTCAACCTTGCCTGTTGATGAGTGGGCGGAGAAGGTCTTTACATATACTATAGTTCCTGAAATGTCACCTGTGCTTGATTTGGCATATATATTGACTGCATCTGAATTATCAAAAATTATATCGCCTGTGTCTGTTTCGGTGTTGATGTTACCCTCTGAGATAACGTTTGTGAGGGTTATGTCTCCTGTATCGGTCTCGCATATGAGGTCGTAGTATTTTACATCGGACAGAGTAACGCTTCCTGTGTCGGTCTGGGCGTTCATTTTATTGCAGCGTGTGTCAGATACATTGATATGTCCTGTGTCGGCTTCAAGGCTTACACTTTCTGACCAGCCGATTGAGTTCAGGCTGATGTGCCCCGTGTCTGTTTCAACATTCATTTGAGTGGCGCTTATTCCTTCTATGTTTATGGAGCCTGTGTTGGTGTTAAGGTCTAAGCTTGTGTATAGAGTTTCCGGCAGGTGGATTGTGATTTTTGACTTGTTGAAACTGAACGCCGATATGTATTCATACCAATGCTTCTCTGCATTTTTTATTCTCAGAGTTCCGTTTGCCAGGGTGATATTGTGGGGACTGTTTTCCTTTTCTGTGCAGACGACCTTGACTGCATTTTCCTTGGAGGGAACCAGATATATGTCTGCAATGTCTGTGTCTACGCTGATGCCGAGAATCTCATCTGTGAATTCTTTACTGTGGGTTACATATACGGTATTGTCTAACTTTGTGAAATCAAAGTTCAGGGCAAACATTAATCCTGCGCAGATCAAAAGTCCTGTCACCATAAGGCATACAGCAACGATTATCAATGTGCTTTTGTTTTTTTTCATTTTGCCTCCTCCTTTCTGATAAATCGGGATTTAATAGCTTTTATGATTTTTTTGAACAGCTTAATGATAAGCTTAGTGATAAGGTTGATTCCCAAAAATGTTAGGATAGAAGCACCTATACAGAATAAGCTCAGACCCAAACAGGCTACAGCACCGGGAATGTTGCTGCTGATAATCATGGGGATTATCAAGCAGAGGGTTGCTATGGAAGATGCTCCCAAGGCGATGGGTGCGGTATAAAGAGCTGCGATTACTGCAAAAGCTGCTGCAATAAGGGAGATGAACACGGCAAACACTGCAATCAGCAGAGAAAGCCATATGGGTGAGCCTAAGATGATAAGCACTATCTGCCAGCCTTTGATGTAGCGTTCCTTTTTGAGCTTGGTTTTTATGAGAGTAGGCAGGGGAGTTTCTGCGTAGATTCGGGCAACTACCTCCTCAGGTGTTCCTATTTCTTTAAGGGCATCTTCTTCGCTGATGCCGTCTTCCATACGGTCTTCTATCATTTCTCTGTAATAGACTATGTGCTCCATAATTTCTTCCTCAGAGAAGTCCTTAAGGCCCTGTCTGAGTTCGTATAAAAAGTCAAATCTGGTCATTGCTCTGTGCCTCCTTGGTAATGAATTTGTAGATAGAGAGTATTTCGACCCATTCGGTCTTGAATTCGTTGATTCTACTCAGCCCTTGTGGGGTGATGTGGTAGTATTTCCTCAGCCTGCCGTTGTGCTCTGAGGACTGAACTGTCAGGCATCTGGCGCTTTCCAGTCTGCGCAGAATGGGGTAGAGGGTAGACTCGGAAATTTCCACGTAAGGCTTCATATCCTTTATTATTTTGTATCCGTAGGAGGGTTCATCCTTGATGGCGGCAAGAACGCATACATCAAGGAGACCGCGTTTTACTTGAATATCCATAGAATACCTCCTTCTGCATAATACTATACAACGCATAGTATGATTTGTCAAGAATTTTTTTGCAAGAAATTTATATGTTGTTTGCATTTAAAATGAGGTTACAATGCAAAAAATCATATATAAATGTATATATTTTACATTATATTGCAATATTTGAGAATGTGGCTTGCATTTTTTTGAAAAGGGTGTTATAATTTTAACACTATCTTTTGGAAGGAGATATGTTTTATGTCTAATATCTGGCACGACATTGCTGCAAAGCGAATTAAACCCGAGGACTTTGTGTGTGTTATTGAGATCTCAAAGGGCAGCAAGACGAAGTATGAGCTTGACAAGGAAACAGGCTTTATTATGCTTGACAGAATTCTTTATACATCTACCCAGTACCCTGCTAACTACGGATTTATCCCCAAGACCTACGGTGAGGATGAGGATCCCCTTGACGTGCTTCTTTTGTGCACGGAGGCTCTGGCTCCTCTGACCCTTGTAAGGGCATACCCCATAGGTGTTATCACTATGATAGACAATGGCAGATGTGACGACAAGATCATTGCCATTCCCTTCAGCGAGCCCACCTATAATCAGTATCAGGATATTTCCGAGCTGCCCTCTCATATCTTTGAGGAGATGAAGCATTTCTTCCAGGTCTACAAGAATCTGGAGAACAAGAATACTGCGGTAAATGAGGTCAGCGGCCGTGAGAAGGCGCTGGAGATCATTCGCAAGGCAAGAGCAGATTACAAGGAAATTTTCGGCTGATTCTTCTGCATAATATAAAAAGAAAGCGCCCTCATCAGTTTTGATGAAGGCGTTGATTTTTGCGGTTTTAGGTATAGGGGTCAGTTTTTGTCTTTGAGCCTTTTTCTGTCTTTGGAGCTTGCATCGTCTTCTGAGTCCTTTTGGTCAAGGGTCAGAGTTTTGGAGGCATTTGAAAGCAGTGCCACACAGGCTATGTCCCAAGCGCCCGTTACCAGGAAGGAGATTCCCACAAAGAGCAGTACCCACTTTGCCGTGTTGTTAAGGTTGAAGAGGGTGACGGTTCCCAAAGCGATGGAAACAACGGCGCCTATGAGGGCAATGTACCAGAATTTGTTTTTAAGGCGAAGAAAATCCACGGTGTACTGAATCTTCATAACAGCGCTTATCATCAGCACAAGTGCCAGCACAGCCACAAGGAAGGGTTTTACAAACTGAGGTGCAAGTATCAGGAAGATTGCAACGCATACGAAGGTTGCACCCTGTGCAAGGCCAAAGGAGCTGAAGGGGCCGTTTTTGACCGCGGCAAAGTATGATACAAGCTTGAGCAGTCCCCAGATTCCCAGAAGGATTCCCCCTGTGATGCAGATTATCTTGCTTGCATCTGCAGGGAAGATGACCATCAGCAGGCCCAAGATTATAATGCCGATGTCAGCAAAAACGATTTCTCTTTTAATATTCTTTGTGTTGACACTATGTTGAGTGATCTCTTTGCTCATAAAAACACATCCTTTTGATTTACAAAATTAATTATCCTATGATAATTTGCTTGTATTATATCATTCTGTTTTCTGAAAATCTACTATAATTGCAAAATTGAAACCTATTATTTTATCACAGTATACGATTGTACAAAAAATGTATTTGTGGTATAATGACTTTATAATGGGATACCTTGGGTATTGTGCATATTATTCTTCTGCATTGGGGGTAATATAATTGAAGATATTGAGTATAGAATCATCCTGCGATGAAACCGCAGCAGCTATAGTTGAAGACGGCAGAAAGGTGCTTTCTTCCGTTATTGCTTCTCAGGTTGAGGAGCACAGACTCTACGGCGGAGTGGTGCCTGAGATAGCCTCAAGGCGCCATGCGGAATCCATCACGGGAGTTGTAAACGAGGCGCTAAGCCAGGCGTGGCTGAGCCTTGCGGACATTGACGCTATAGCCGTTACCTTTGCTCCGGGGCTTATAGGTGCTCTGCTTGTGGGGGTGAACTTTGCAAAGGGGCTCTCCCTTGCAACGGGCAAGCCGCTTATTCCCGTGCATCATCTGCGCTCTCATATTGCGGCAAACTACATCACTCATCCTGAGCTGAAGCCTCCCTTTTTGTGCCTTGTGGTCTCAGGCGGACACAGCCACATTGTGATGGTAGAGGACTACACAAGGATGCGCGTCATCGGTGCTACCCGTGACGATGCGGCAGGTGAGGCCTTTGACAAAGCGGCACGCACCATGGGGATGCCTTATCCCGGAGGAATCGAGCTTGACAGAATCGCAGAGGAGGGGGATGACAGCGCTTACACCCTGCCACGTCCCACGGTTGCGGGCTCGCCCTACGACTTCAGCTTCTCAGGGCTTAAGACTGCGGTCATCAACCTGATCCATAACGCTCAGCAGAAGGGCGAGAGTCTGTGCAAAGAGGACCTTTGTGCTTCCTTCAGAAGGGCGGTGGTTGCCTGCCTTACGGAGAATCTCTTTAAAGCGGCAGAGGACCTGGGAGTCAGGACCATTGTGGCGGCAGGGGGAGATTCTGCCAACAGACTGCTCAGAAGAGAGCTTGAGAAGGGCTGCAAGGAGAGAGGCTACTCCCTTTACGTGCCTGACCTGAGCCTTTGCGGAGATAATGCGGCAATGGTAGGCTCACAGGCATTCTATGAGTTTGAGAAGGGCAACCTTGCAGGCTCAGACCTGAACGCTGTGGCAACTTTGCCCATTGACTATCAGTAAAACGGGTGAAAATTCGGAAGAGTCCAATTTTTATCGTTAAGGGTTTAACAAATATGTCATAAAAAGATATTGATATGTATATTTTTATGTGGTACAATATGTATGACTATAATAGGTCAGAATTTGGTATATTACCGAAAGGAGTTTATTTAATATGACAAACAACAAATCAGTTCTCAAATGGCTTGATGAAATGAAAGCACTCCTTACTCCCGATGAGGTTGTATGGATCGACGGAAGCCGTGAGCAGGTTGAGGCACTTCGTGCACAGGCTTGCGAGACAGGCGAGATGATCAAGCTGAATCAGGAGAAGCTTCCCGGCTGCTACCTCCATCGTACAGCAGTAAACGACGTTGCCCGTGTTGAGGGCAGAACCTTCATCTGCTCCCGCAAGGAAGAGGATGCAGGCCCCACAAACAACTGGATGGATCCCAAGGAAGCATACGAGATGCTCTTTGATATTGCACGCGGCAGCTACAAGGGCAGAACCATGTACATCATCCCTTACTCCATGGGTCCCATCGGTTCTCCTCTTTCTCAGATAGGACTTGAGGTTACAGACTCCATCTATGTTGTTCTCAATATGGATATTATGACCCGTACAGGTAAGGCTGTACTTGATACACTGGGCGACAGTGAGGACTGGATCAAGGGTCTTCACTCCCGTTGCGACATTGACGAGGAGAAGAGATACATCTGCCACTTCCCCGAGGATAACTACATCATCTCTGTTAACTCCGGTTACGGCGGAAACGTTCTCCTTGGCAAGAAGTGCTTTGCTCTTCGTATTGCTTCCTACCTTGGTAAGAATGACGAGTGGATGGCAGAGCATATGCTGATCCTGGGTATTGAGGATCCCGACGGAAACGTTACCTACGTTTCTGCAGCATTCCCCTCCGCTTGCGGTAAGACTAACCTGGCTATGCTTATTCCTCCCGAGGGATACAGAGCAAAGGGCTACAAGGTATGGACTGTTGGTGACGATATTGCATGGATGCGCAAGGGTCCCGACGGCAGACTTTACGCTATCAATCCCGAGAACGGCTTCTTTGGCGTTGCTCCCGGCACAAACGTTAAGTCCAACCCCAACGCTCTTGCTTCTACACAGCAGGGCACCATCTTCACAAACGTTGTTCACAACCTTGATGACAATACAGTTTGGTGGGAAGGTCTGGACAAGAATCCTCCCACAAATGCAGTTGACTGGATCGGCGAGCCCTGGAACGGCAAAGAGTCTGACAAGAAGGGTGCACATCCCAACAGCCGTTTCACAGCTCCTGCAAAGAACTGCCCCTGCATCAGCCCTGAGTTTGATTCTACAAAAGGTGTTCCCATCTCTGCAATCATCTTTGGCGGCAGACGTGCACAGACAACTCCCCTTGTTTACCAGTCAAGAGATTGGAACAACGGTGTGTTTGTTGGCTCTATTATGGCTTCTGAGACAACAGCAGCTGCAACAGGTGCAGTAGGTGTTGTTCGCCGTGACCCCATGGCTATGCTTCCCTTCTGCGGATACCACATGGGTGACTACTTCAAGCACTGGATCGATATGGGTGAGGTTCTTGGCGACAAGGCTCCCAAGATCTTCAACGTAAACTGGTTCCGTCTTGACGACGAGGGCAACTTCCTCTGGCCCGGATTCGGCGACAACTTCCGTGTTCTTGAGTGGATCGTTAAGCGCTGCAACGGTGAGGCAGATGCAACAGAGACTGCTATCGGTTATGTTCCTGCAGCAGAGGATATCAACCTTGAGGGACTTGACATTGACCTTGATGTTCTCAGAAGCATCCTGGAGGTTGACAACGAGAAGTGGCTGGGCGAGACAGCAGGCATTGAGGAATTCTACGAGAAGTTTGGCGACAGACTTCCCCAGGAGCTCAGAGATCAGCTTGCTTCCCTTAAGGACAGACTTTCCAAGTAATTATTTGATTTTACAAAAGGGGCAGCGCAAGCTGTCCCTTTGTTTCAATTGATCGTATTTCAGGAGTTTATATGAAGTTGAGAATCGTTGCGCTGATTATCTGCGCAGTATTGCTTACGTCATTATACGGTTGCACGGGGACTGTAAGTTCCTCTCGGCCTTTGGAGCCATCTGTGGGCTCTGCTCAGAAAAAGCCTGAAGCAGAGGATTTTGAGGGCTATGAAAAGATAGATTCATCTCTGGTGGATTTTCCCTGCAAGCTCTACAAGGGAGTGGAGCTTGATAAAGGCTTTGATGCACTTACGACCGATAATGAAAGAGAATGCTACAAGCTGATAGATGAATATGTGTGGTATGTTTCCAAGGAACCAAAGGATGGGGTATACACTGTATATCCCCTTACTATGTACGGGAACGTGCTTACGGAAGCTCAGCTTCACTTTGTTCTTTCTGCTTATACAATGGATCACCCGCAGGTGTTCTGGCTTGACAGCAAGTTTGCCTACTACACAACAAAATCTATGACCTATCTGCAGCTGAATTCAGGGCTCAGCCCTGAGGGGATCTTAAGTGATGCCTCTGCTATGAAGCAGAACATTGATGAAATATTTGATTCTATGCCGGGGAATCTGAGCCTTTACGACAGAGAGCTTTATCTGCACGATGCTTTTGTGGAGCGCTGTTCCTATGCGGATATAGACGATGCACAGACGGACAGATTCAGAGTTTATACAAGCGTGGGTGCTCTTGTGGATTTCTCTGCAGTTTGCGAAGGGTATTCCAGAGCGATGCAGATACTTCTTTCTGCTTGCGGCATAGAGACCTACTATACGTCGGGTATCGGCAACAAAGCTCTGCATATGTGGAACACGGTGAATCTTGACGGGGAGTGGTACTTCCTTGATGCCACCTGGAACGATAACGATGACGCGGTGACATCCTACGATCACTTTAATCTGACAACTCAGCAGCTGCTTACAGACCATACCATCTCTCCGCTTTTTCACGAGCTTTCTGAGGAGGAGATTTGCGGCGGAGAAACAAAAACTGCAGTGAATTTCAATATATTCGTGCCTGAGTGCGACAACGCAAACGGTACGTTTTATTCTCAGAATGCTATTTCCGTCACAGGCTTTGACGATGCTGGCTTGGACGCAATTGCCGCAAGGATGGTTTCTGCGGCAGAAATGGGAGAGGGTGCCGTGTACCTGTATATTGACCCGTACAGTCTTGAGTTTGATGCGGCGGTTGATAACCTTTTCTACAGTGGAGACTATGCTATCTTTGAGTGCATCAGCAGAGCAAACGATCTGCTGTACGGTGTGCAGATAAGAGAGGACAGGGTATCTACCTCTGAGTCTGCAGATTTCTGCGTTGTGACGGTGTATCTTGACTATGAGTACGAATACTGATTTTTTACAGATAGAATCCGAGGTTTATTATGATTATTATGGCGGTGGATCTGGGCAAGGCCCGCACGGGCATTGCCGCATCTGACAAAACAGAATATCTTGCATCTCCCGTGAAGGTGATTACAGAGCACAACAAAGAGAGGCTTCTCGGTCGGGTTGCAGAAACTGCAAGAGAGATAGGGGCTGAGCTGGTTGTTGTGGGATTGCCGAAGAATATGGACGGCTCTGAGGGAGAGAGTGCCCAAAATGCCAGAGAATTTGCGCAGAAGCTCTCTGAGGAGCTTTCTCTGGAGGTAAAGCTCTGGGATGAAAGGTGCACGACCGTCACGGCTCACGGCTACCTGAACGACACCAACACCCGAGGCAAAAAACGCAAGGCTGTGATCGACCAGGTGGCGGCAACGGTAATACTCCAGAGCTTTCTGGACAGCAGGAGATAAGCCATGCTTCCCTACATTGAGATCTTGGGTGCAAGCATACCCACCTATGGACTTATCTCCGTTTTGGGAGTTTTAGCGGCAGGGCTTGTTTCCTTGAGTATTATAAAGAAAAGAAACGTTGATGTTTACAGCTTTCTGACTACTGCCATAGCGGCGGCGGCAGGACTTTTTGTTGGTGCACATCTGCTGTATTCCCTGACTCGGACAGAGGATATGGTTTATATAATCAGCCACTATGGAGATTACGACGGATTTTGGGATTTTGCTCGGGATCTGTTGCAGACTATGAGTGGAATGGTTTTCTACGGCGGACTTTACGGGGGATTGCTTGGAGGGTTTATCTTTGCAAAAGCCAAGAGATACCCCGTGGGAGAGCTTGGAGATGCTTTCTCTGTATTTATCCCTTTGTTTCATACCTTCGGCAGGGTGGGCTGCTTCTTTGCAGGCTGCTGCTACGGAGTGGAGTCTGAATTCGGAATTGCAGGCAGAGTGTATGCCGTGGGGCTGAGGGAGAGCGCAAAGCGCTTCCCTGTACAGCTTTTGGAGGCAGCTTGCTTGCTGCTGCTTTTTGCCGTGATGCTGATCCTTTGCAAAAAAGAAAAGGCACGGGGTAAGCTTATTTTCGTTTACCTTATAACCTACGCAGTACTCAGATTTGCTTTGGAATTTCTCAGAGGAGATGAGATAAGAGGCAGATTCCTTATGTTTTCCACCTCACAATGGATCAGTATACTGACGATCCTTTGGGTGAGCTTGTACCTTGTTGTTGACCATATCAAACTCAGAAAAACTGAATGATTATTAAAAAATACACCGCAGAGTTTAGTGCTCTGCGGTGTTTGTGCTTTTTGTGGGATTTTTATTTATTCAAGGGTGTATGTTCTGCTCAGGATGGTTTCTGTGTCACCTGTTAAGGTGAGGATTCCCATATAGTTTCCAAGGGGGAAGAGTATCTGCTCCTGATAGAAGGGCATTTTATCAACCATATATGAACGGGTCAGAACCGTGTAGGTTCTTCCGCCTAACTGCACCGAGGTGGGAGTTAAGATAATGTTTGCGGCGCCTGAATCCATAAGGGTCTCCTTGATGGAATCCTTGAACAGCTCAATGTACTGAGTGCCTGTGATGTTGGAGTTGCCTGAAAGTGCAAGATTCTCCAAAGTAAGGTTTACCTTGCTGACACCTGTGGGGTCTGTTGCCTGAAGTATGTAGCCTAACTCTTTGTCCTTCATAAAGGTCTCAAAGTCCTTGAGCATCTCCTGCTCGTCAATCCCGTTCATTTTGGCAATCTCTTTGGTGGGAGTAAGGATCCAATCTGTGGGGAAGGAGATGCCGATGTTCAGAAGTGTGTTGTTGTAGGAATTGCCGTAGTATTCGCCGAACAGGGGGGAGTTTTCTTCTGTGTTTTCAGGAGTGGAGGGGATGACGGTAGCCTTTGTGTTGTCTGTGGCGGGACTCTCTGTAGCCTTTTCGTCAGCGCAAGCGGCAAGACTTGCAATGAGAAGAAGACACAGAATTATGGAAAAAAATCTTTTCATAAGCATAATCACCTTTTACTTTGCTATCAGATATCAAGACCCCGGGTAGTCTTCCAGAAGTCGTTCAGGTGAGAGAGGATAACCTCCACACCGCCTTCGGAATTACTCTCTATATTAAGGGGCATAATGGGGTCGTGAACAGAAAGGCGCAAAAGGAACCAGCCGTCGCCGTTGTCTTTGTCAAAGGATACGCGGATACCCTCACGGTTGTCGGGAGCGATATGCCAGGTGTCTCTTTCTTCTGCATACTTCAGAAGCTGAGCAATTACTTTTTCACCGCAAGCACGGAAGTCCTCCTCTAAGATCTTAATACGTACCTCGCGCTGCTCCCGGGGCTCCTTCAGGGTGCTGATAAGGTCAGAGATATCCTTGCCGTCACGTCTCAGCTGTGCGGCTTTGATTATGATCTTTGTGCACAGATAGGCACCGTCATCAAGGAAGTAGTTCTCCTGCATGGCGGCATGGCCTGAGGTCTCTATGGCAAGGGGACATCTGATGCCCTGAGCGTTCAGCTCCAAAGCCTTGTCAATAACGTTCTTGTATCCGCGACGGTAGCGGTAGTGCTTGCCGCCCAGGGTTGTTTCGATGAATTCTTTGAGGCCGTCAGAGGTGATGGAGTCTGTGACTATAGTGCCGCCCTCACAGCCCTCCAGAGCAATTGCAGAGGCCAAAGCCACAAGGCGGTTGCGGTTGATCTCGTTGCCCTTGCTGTCTACTACCGCGCCACGGTCAACGTCTGTATCGAAGATAACTCCCAGGTCTGAGCCTGACTCAATAACAGCCTCAGAGATGGCCTTCATGGCCACGGGGCTCTCGGGGTTGGGCACGTGGTTGGGGAACATTCCGTCGGGGTCAAGGTAGCGGCTGCCGCAGGTGTCTGCACCCAAGGGAGCCAGCACCTTGTCTGCATAGAAGCCGCCGACTCCGTTGCCTGCGTCTACTGCTATTCTGAAGCCCTCAAGGGGTCTTTCGTAGTTTTCTGCATTAACTTCCTTTTTGATAAGGTTCTTAAGGTTTTCGCAGTACTGCTCCATATAGTTTATGTTTTCTACCGTACCGCCGCCGGTTATCTCCGGAGTTTTCTCCTCCTGAGCAAATTCCAGGATAGCGGTGATGTCTGAGCCTTCAAGACCTCCTCCGCGGGTGAAGAACTTGAGTCCGTTGCGGTTGAAGGGATGATGGCTTGCGGTGATCTGCACAGCGCCGTCACAGCCTAAATCAACGGTGGTCATAAACATAGAGGGGGTGGAGGCATAGTCTGTGTAGATGACCTTACATCCAAACTCTAAAAGGGTATCTCTTACAACTCCTGCAATGCGCTGGCCGGATATTCTGCTGTCGCGGCCGATGGAAATTTTAAGCTCGGAAGCGTTCTTGCCTGTTTTGCCGCAAAGCCACAGGGCAAAGCCGCCTGCCATATTTTTAACTGCTTCATTCGTAAGGTTAAGGGGCTCGCCCTCAACGCCTTCGCTTGCAACACCTCGGATGTCGGTGCCGCTTTTGAATTGTTTATAGAAATCGTTAAGCATACTGAAATTCCTCCAATTTGTAGTGTGCAAGCCTATTATACAACATATTCTGCGTCATCTCAACCATACTTTTCTCAGTTTCGGTGATTTTGTTAAAAACTGTGGGTGCAGGGCTTTGTTTTCGGTGTAAAGTGACGACTATTTTATAGTGGTGAAAAAATTGACGACTCAACATATAGCAAAAGTGCACATAAATTTTAAACTGAGCTCGTTGAAAATTATATCACGAATAGCAATGTGCACAAGCGAAAATGCGTTTTGTTGTTGACAATCACGAAAAAATGGATATAATGAAGTTGTCAGGTAAAGTCCACCTGACTACCGATCTGCACAATCTCAAAACCGATCGGTACTTTTTAGGAACATGCCAAATGGTAAATGGTAGCACGAATTTTATATTTTTAAAAGGAGGATGAACTATGACTACAGTCGTAAGTTTACACAACATCGATGTTTCGAAGTTCCTCACCGTGCTTGACACTTGCAAGGGCAATGTATATCTTGTAACCCGTGAGGGAGATCACCTCAACCTTAAAAGCAAGCTTTGTCAGCTCATCGGCTTAACTCAGCTGATCGAGGGCGGTAGGATCGCAGAGGCTTATGTGCTTTGTGACGATCCCGAGGACGAGAGCAAGCTGTTCAGATTCGATCTGTACGGCGAGACCCCTACAAAGACTGCATAATCTAAGCTTACCAAACATCGATTTTTTCGTTTCACGTTTAATTTCAAAACCTAAAAGCAAAGGCACCGTTCGGTCTTCCCGAGCGGTGCTTTTGCGTTTGTAAAGAAAACCTCTAAATGGCAAAAAAATCTTGTAATTCCTATGCTGTTGAAGCTACAAAAGAATAAAATATAATACGCATTATTAGTGTTGATAACGTATTGACAAACGCGCGCGCCCTGCTGAGAGATCAGCAGGGCGCTTTGCTGTTCGCGGATTGTGTCGGAAGCTCTGAAGCTGAGGTGCTTCGGCAAATAAAAAACCGACCGGGTGCTGTGAAAACACTCGGTCGGTGGGTTTTATTATGAGATTAAGTTAATGTTAGATTATGCGTTAGCCTCAATGAAGGAAACGAGCTCGCCTACTGTTCTGATGTTCTCGATCTCCTCGTCGGGAACCTCAGCCTCGAACTCATCTTCAATAGACATGAGCAGGTCTACAACGTCGAGAGAATCTGCACCCAGGTCGTCCTGAATGTTTGTGTCCATTGTGATGGTATCCTCATCAATGTCAAACTGCTCTGCAAGAATAACTTTTACTTTCTCAAAAACCATGATAATGCCTCCTGTGATTAGTGCCTGACAATTGGTATTTTGTTCGGTCAGCCACTTTTTATACCAAAGCAAGCTGTGCGTTGCTTTGCCTTAAAAACATATTATTGATAAACGGGGTTGATGTCAATAGTTTTTTGAAAATTTATACACTTTTGTAACTATTAAAGACGGGTTTGGAAATTAAGGGCTACAAAAGACTTGAAAATTAGTTTAGATATATGTATAATAACTTTATATGTTTATTATCCTGAAGGGGTGTTTATATGGCAGACAATAAAAAAATGGTTGAGGCTATCACCAGCCGAGACGAGGATTTTGCAAAATGGTATACGGATATAGTCAAAAAAGCAGAGCTTGTTGACTACTCCGGAGTTAAGGGCTGTATGGTTATAAGACCCTACGGCTATGCTATCTGGGAGAATATCCAGAAGGACCTGGACAGACGCTTTAAGGAAACAGGTCACGAGAACGTTTATATGCCTATGTTTATTCCCGAGAGCCTTCTGCAGAAGGAGAAGGACCACGTTGAGGGCTTTGCTCCCGAGTGTGCGTGGGTTACGGTAGGCGGAAGCGAGAAGCTGACCGAGCGACTTTGCGTTCGTCCTACGTCAGAGACTCTCTTCTGCGAGCATTATGCAAAGATAATCAATACCTACAGAGACCTGCCCAAGCTCTATAATCAGTGGTGCTCTGTTGTACGTTGGGAGAAGACCACCCGTCCCTTCCTGAGAACCTCTGAGTTCCTTTGGCAGGAGGGACACACCATGCACGAGACTCAGGAGGAAGCAGAGGCAGAGACCCTGCAGATGCTGAAGGTTTACGAGGACTTTTACCGCGAGACCCTGGCCATTCCTGCTGTGGTAGGCAGAAAGACGGAGAAGGAAAAGTTTGCAGGTGCAGAGGCAACCTATACTATTGAGCCTATGATGCACAACGGTGTTGCGCTTCAGGGCGGTACTACCCACTACTTCGGCACAGGCTTTGCTGAGAGCTTCGGCATTACCTTCCAGGGTCGTGACAACAAGCTTCACTTCCCTCACCAGACCTCATGGGGTGTTTCCACAAGAATGATCGGTGCCATCATCATGGTTCACGGTGATGACGACGGACTCATCCTGCCTCCCAGAGTTGCTCCCGTGCAGGTGGCTGTGATTCCCATTGCACAGCACAAGGAAGGTGTTCTTGACAAGGTTTACGAGGTTGCGGATTCTCTGAAGAAGCAGTTCAGAGTTAAGGTTGACGCATCAGATAACTCCCCCGGATGGAAGTTCTCTCAGTATGAGATGCAGGGGGTTCCCCTCCGTCTGGAGCTGGGTCCCAAGGACATTGAGAAGAACCAGTGCGTTCTGGTAAGACGTGACACAAGAGAGAAGATCTTTGTTTCTCTTGACAATATTCACGAGGAGATTGCAAAGCTCCTGGATACGATCCACGATGCAATGTACAACCGTGCATTGGAGAATATGCAGGCAAAGACCTTTGAGGCTCGCACCTATGATGAGTTCCTTACAACCGCTAAGGAGACTCCCGGATTTATTAGGGCTATGTGGTGCGGAGATACAGCCTGTGAGGAGAAGATCAAAGAGGAAACAGGCGGAGTTAAGTCCCGTTGTATTCCCTTTGAGGAAGAGCAGCTTTCCGATGTTTGCGTATGCTGCGGCAAGCCTGCAAAGCATATGGTATACTGGGGCAAGCAGTATTAATAGAAGCGCCGAGCACCGTAGCCCTCGAGTTTTCGAGTGCGACCTTGGATTTGCTGAATAATGCAGATTTTGTCATTCTTAAATCTGCATAAGCAAATCAAAGGAGTACGACGAAAATCGGGGAGTAGCGAAGGTGAACGAGGCGTGACACAGAAAAGTTTTGATCCAATTTGTAAATCCCCCTGTCTGCTGCGCAGACATCTCCCTTTAGGGCAAGGGGGACTTTACGGCGGATGATAATAGTGTTCATATTACCAATAAGGAGGAAATAATAATGGCTGACGATATCAGAAACAACGTTCCCGAAGAGGAAGAAGCAAGCATAATCGTTCTTGAGGACGACCTTGGTAACGAGGTTGAGTTTGAGTATCTTGACGTTATTGAGTATGAGGGTATTGAGTACCTTTACCTGATTCCTGCAAACGAGGAGGACGGCGACGAGGTTGTTATCCTGAAGATCACGTCTGTAGATGACGAGACAGAAATGTTTGAAGGCATTGAGGACGAGGAGCTTCTGGACACACTCTTTGCTGAGTTTAAGAACAAGTGGAAGGATCAGTTTGACTTTGAGTAATTCCGCTGAGGTTTAAGCAAAAATAAACGCTGTTGGTACACATTCAGAGTATCAACAGCGTTTTTGTTTGTTTGTGTTATTGTTTTAAAAAGGGGAGCTTTCTGAGCAGGAGATAAAAGGGTATGCCCAGTGCTATGCAGACGGTGAATTCTCCCAAGGCTACAAGCCCTGCCTGCAGCATAAATCCGCCGGTGGTGAAGGCTCCCTCAATGTAGAAGAGCTCAATCTCCAGCCCGATGATCACAGCGTTGAATATCACAGGCATCAGCAAGGATAAAAAGGGGATGGAGAACAGCTTCAGATTCCGCAGGGAATAAGCGCACAAAGCGGCAAGCAGTGTGGCTGTGGTGCCCAGCAGCATATCCAGGGGCAGAACCCCCACAGAGATAATGTTTGACAGCAGACAGCCTACCGTGAGACCGGGGATTGCTGATGGGATGAACACCGCAAAAGTGCACAGCAGCTCACTGAGCCGAAACTGCACGGGACCTGAGGTTGAGGTGGGAAACAGCATCTCCTGAGCGTAGTTTACCGTTACATAAAGCGCGGCAATGATTGCGGCTTGTACCATGTAAAGGGTGGCCGCAGTTTGCTTTTTCTTCATTTGATTTTCCTCCGTAGTTTTGATTTGGGGACATTTGCCCCTGTCAGGATTTTGCGAACTGACATAGAAGTGCCGAGGCTCGCAGCCCTGAAAAATCAAGCACGACGCCGTAAATCGCCGAACAGGCTGTGAATGCTGTGCATTCGCAGACAGGAGATTTCGGGGAGTGCGATGACTTTTTCAGGATCAGCGCAGAGCAACGAGGCATGACATAGAAGCGAAGACGAACGAGGCGTGACATATTAAACGCCGAGGCGTATAGTATTAGCCTCCCTTACCTCAAGGGGAAAGGTATGGCGGAGCTATTCAGGGGGGATATGGATTGAGGTAATAAGTGGTAGGTAAGAAGTAATAAGAAGACAATCCTCCCGTCAGCCTGCGGCTGCCACCCTCCTTTACACAAGGAGGGCTTTGAAGCGCCGAGGCTCACTGCCCCTGAAATTTAACCTGATATTAGGTTAAGGAGGCTTTTGTGTGCCACGGTCTTCGCATTAATACAACGGGTATTATACAATTAATTATTGCTTTTTGCAACTGTTATTTTTACATGAAAAGCCGCACCGTCAGAACGGAAAACACCACTGCCGTAAAATCAGCACACAGTCCCGATGCCAGGGTGTGCCGAGATTTCTTTATTCCCACACTGCCGTAGTATACCGCAATGGCATAGAAGGTGGTCTCCGTTGAGCCTGCCATAACGGAAACGATCCTGCCTGCAAAGCTGTCTGCACCAAACTCCTCAAGGATCGAGATAAGCAGGGCTGTGGAGCCGCTTCCTGAGATAGGGCGCAGTAATGCTACGGGGACTATCTGGGCAGGGAATCCCAGCTTTTGTGCCATAGGGGTTATGGCTTTTGTGAGGGCTTCTACGGCGCCGCTTGAACGGAGCATTGTGACGGCTGTAATGAGCCCTATCAGAGTAGGAGCTATCATATAGGCTGTGGAAAGACCCTCCTTTGCACCCTTGAGGAATGAGTCAAAAACTCCTACCTTCTTCACAAGTCCCCAGAGTACAAAGATAACCGCCACAAGGGGGATGATTATCTCCATTTGCTCAAGCCTCCCTCTAAGGGTAATCCTTCCCGCTTTGCAGAGAAGAGTTTAGAGATGGTGATACCTACCGTCAGGGCGGCAATGGATGAGACCCACACGCAGGGGAGAATATCAAAGGGACTGCGGCTGCCGTAGGTTGCTCTGTATGCTCCGAGAGTTGTCGGAAAAAGCTGCAGGGAGGCTGTGTTCATCACTACAAACAGCAGCATACTGTCTGAGGCTGTGTCCTTTTGTGGGTTTGCCCTCTGAAGCTCCTGTATGGCCTTAAGTCCAAAAGGTGTGGCGGCGTTTCCGAGTCCCAGGAGATTTGCGCTTATGTTAAGGCTTATGTACTGCATGGCAGGGGAATTCTTTGGTACGTCCCGAAACAAGAGCCTCAGCACAGGGGAGAAGAGCTTTGCAAGCAGATCTGTGAGCCCTGCACGGTTTGCAATCTCCATCATTCCCTGCCAGAAGCACATTATCCCCAGAATGCTCATAAGCAGCTCTACTGCATCTGTCGCACCCTGAAGCACGGCGGTCGAGAGCTCTTGTACTCTGCCTGTGATAAGTGCAAAAATCAGACTTATGAACATCATTGCAGACCAGATGTAGTTCATCATTTTAAATTACCCCTTTTTTAAAAAACTTCGGTGTGTATTGTGTTGACAAATATGGCAGTATTTGGTAGAATAAAGTCGTACAAAACAGAAGGGCGGTATGGAATATGAAAGCAGCAGGTTACCTTGTAAGAGTTGATAATCTGGGACGAATCGTTATCCCTGTCAGAATCAGGCGTGCACTTGATCTGCACAACGATTCATGCCTGGAGCTTTTTACGGAAGAGGACAGGATAATTATGCGCAGATATCAGGCGGTTTGTGCTTTTTGCGGAAGTGAAGAAAGCCTGACGGAATATAAAGAAAAGCACATCTGTGCACATTGCCTTGAGGCTATAAACAAAAGCAGGGTGTGACCTTTTTAAAGGAAAATCCTTCCGGGTGAAAATTTTACTTGACAACCTCATTCAAATATATCATTATTAGAGTGTAAATATGATAGCTTAGGTCTATAGGAGGCTCAATATGGTACGCATTGATAAGGAAAACTATTATCTTGATATAGCAGAGACTGTTCTGGAGAGAGGCACCTGCCTCAGGCGCAATTTCGGAGCAATCATAGTGAACAATGACCAGATAGTATCCACAGGCTACGTGGGTGCTCCCAGAGGCAGAAAAAACTGCATTGACCTGGGTCACTGTGTGCGCGAGGAATTTAACGTTCCCAGAGGCGAACGCTATGAGCTCTGCCGCAGTGTGCACGCTGAGCAGAATGCCATTATTCACGCCTCACGTGAGCGTATGATCGGCGCAACGCTTTACCTTGTTGGCAAGGATGCGGTGACCGGCGCTTACGTTGAGAATGCATCTGCCTGCGCACTTTGCAAGAGAATGATAATCAACGCAGGCATCTCCAGAGTTGTTATCCGCAACACAAAGGAGAAGTTCACAGCCCTTTACGTTGAGGAATGGATAGAGAACGACGAGTCCCTTACAGCCGCAACAGGGTATTGAGCCTGATCTGCTCTGAGCTTTGAAATTAAAATATAAATATTTATGCAGTGAAGCCGCCGTACCAGCTTTGATACGGCGGCTTTTTGTCTGATCTATGATAGATCGGAATTATTACTTTTTGAACTTACCGTCTGTTTGGCGAGGGTAATAATGAGGCTTATTACTTAAGGCCTCTCACATCTTAAAAGCAAAACCTTGACTATTCGTTACGAATATGCTATAATTCTTGTGGTGATAGTATGGAAAGGCGAATAGCGAAATTAATTGTAGGCAAGGCGGGCGGCACTGCGGGCAAAGACTCAAAAACCTATAAGGTGTCGTTACCTTCAAAATGGGTTGCCGAACTCGGTCTTGAGGATTCTAAAATGGAATTGGCATTTGACGGTGAAAGGATCATTGTTTCTCAGCATTTATCTATGGACAAATTTTTAGAAAAGAAGAAATCGTTCGGACATAAACTTATGAAGTTTGAGTTTTATGACGGAGAGGTTCTGTGTACTAAAATTATTGCTGACTTTACAGATGAAACCTTGTCTGTGGAAAACACAACTGTGCATATTATAAAAACCGCATTCGGTAAAAAAGAGGCACCGACCTGGGAAGATTTTGAGTGTTTTTTAGAAGAACGTTGTGTACCCCAAAGTCGCAGCGGTATCAGGGAATATCTTGAAACGATCGGTGTGGAAGAATATGATCCACTTGAGATCATCAAGAAAACAAGCGGTAGAATGGCGGAAGACAATCAATGGCTTAATTGGGAGGAGATTGAATGATAGTTAAACTTGTAACCAATGAAAAGGTTGCCGAAACTTCTTCAAAAGGCAATCAGGAAAAATGGTTTGATAGTGATACGAATAAGTGGTATAAGCTAGATCAATTTGGCTATGAAGCATTAACCGAGACGATTATATCAAAACTGCTTGAAAAAAGTAATATTGAGAGCGATACACCGTTTTCTTTTGCACGCTATGAGATGGAACGGCTGAATGTTCATGGTAGAGATAGAACGGGTTGCTCAAGCAAAAACTTTTTGAAAGACGGTCAATCTATTATCACGCTCAGCCACCTGTTTTCCCGTCAGCTTGGCACTTCACTTAAAGATAAGTTAGAAAGGCTTAGTAGCGACAAAAGGCGTATTCAGTATCTTGCAGAGGCAACCGCCGAGTATACGGGGCTTAAAGAGTTTCCGCAGTATCTCACATTGCTTTTTGAGGTAGATGCTCTATTTCTAAATGATGATCGCCATCTTAATAACATAGCAGTAATTGAACAAGGCGGAAAATTCAAATACTGCCCGATTTTTGATAACGGAGCAGGATTACTATCTAATGTTCAGTTTTCTCCGATGGATATTGATCCCAAGGGACTTATCAAAGACATTGTTGCACGTCCATTTAACACGAGCTTTACCCGTCAGATGAATACCGCGCGTGCACTTTATGGCAGACAACTGAAAATGCCTAAGTTTGCAAGAGCAGAAATAGAAGAATTACTTGCTCCAATGCTTGAATACTATGCCGCACGTGACCGCGGAATCATTACAGACCGTGTGGTTGAATGTATTTTATCCAGACAGAAACTTAATTGAGGATATAAGAGCTTACATGCAGTGAAGCCGCCGTACCAGCTTTGATACGGCGGCTTTTTGTCTGATCTATGATAGATCGGAATTATTTCTTTTTGAACTTACCGTCTGTTTGGCGAGGGTAATAAGGAGGCTTATTACTTAAGGCCTCTCTCGTAAGATTCGATCATTTTCTTAACCATCTGACCGCCGACAGAACCTGCCTGACGGGATGTGAGATCGCCGTTGTAGCCCTGCTTGAGGTTTACGCCTACTTCTGCTGCTGCTTCCATCTTGAAGCGCTCAAGTGCGTCCTTTGCCTCGGGAACTACGATGTTGTTCTTAGACATTTTTTACTTCTCCTTCTCTTAAGATTATTAATTTACTGTTTGAGTTGTTGCGGTTACTTTTTTTCGCCGCAAGATTATTATGTGATTGCACACACTCTATATAACAAGCAATTTTTTCAATTGTATGCAGTTTTATCCTGTATGCAGAAACAGGCATATTTATTCAAAAAATCCGTGCAGTCGCTATGGACTGCACGGACCTTTTATGTCTGCCGACAAAAAACCTGTGACGTTCAGCATATTCTCAGAATGATTTTCAAAATAAGGTCTGCCCCTGATATATGAGGGTTGCCTGTGCTTTGTATCTCTTTGAAGAACACCCTTTGGGTTTGCTGTGCCCCGGACTTTTTGCCGGGCTTGCGAGACTTGAACTTCTTCTTTGTCATCGCAATGTTATTTTGTGCACGCTGAGACTTTTTATTCAGGAAATATTTGCTGTGGTTTTAGCTGCAGTATTCGTTCATAAGGGCTTTGAGGTCGGAGAGCGAATTGAACTCTATTCCCTTTTTGAGCTTTTCCTGTACGTCATAGGGCAGGGAGTTTACTGCGGTGGTGGTCTCGATGTAGGGAATCTCCACACCCTTGATGTAGGCAACTATTCTGCCGTGCTTCTGAGTGAGAACGTATGTGTTCTGAGGCTCTGTTTCTTCAGAGGCGGTGATTTGCGGAGTTTTCTCAGGCTCAGTTGTGATTGCTTTTATGGCGCCTGAGGCTAAAACACAGGCGGTCACGGTGATTGCCGTAATGAAGAACAGTTTTTTTATATTCAGTTTCATATAATATCACACCTTCGCCGTTATTTTTTCACAAAAAAGATGTAATATTCATACTGCATACTGACAGTTTATAAGAAAATATATATTTATATTAAAAAAACTTTAATTTTTCCATATTTGGTGGTATAATAGCAGATGTATGATTATAATCGGCCTTAATGTGCAACAATGTAACTGTGTTTTGATGCGGAGCATTTGTGCCCGAAGGCAGATTGATGTTCGCTTCCTATGACTCTCAAAGGAGGATGTTCACATGCGTAAAACCGACATAAGCAATTACCGTGCAAAGGATGAAGCACAGAGCAGTGTTGTTCCCGGGATTTTAAAGTCTGTGGGATTTGGGCTGCTTAAAGCATTGCTTACCTTGCTGCTTGTGTTTTTTGTTGCAGGTGTAATTGTTTGCTTTAACGTTCTGTTCTATGTGATGGACTTGGCAGCTCAGCCCTCGGGTATTGACCTTGATGCCCGTTCCCTGAATCTTTCAAGCTTTGTCTACGTGCAGGATCCCGAAACGGATGAATTCTATGAATATCAGACCCTGTACGGAACGGAAAACCGTGTTTGGGTGGACTATAACCAGATGCCCAAGGCTATGCCTGACGCCATCATTGCCATTGAGGATAAGAGATTCTATGACCACAAGGGCGTTGACTGGCTGAGAACCGGCGAGGCTATGCTGAACCTTGCAGGAGGAGACGACTCCTTTGGTGCATCTACTCTGACCCAGCAGCTTATCAAGAACCTGACAGAGGATGACGAGGTAAGCATTAACAGAAAGATCAGAGAGATAGTTAAGGCTCTGAAGGTTGAAAAAGAATACACCAAGGATGAGATAATTGAGGCTTATCTGAACGTTGTAAACTTCGGCGGAAGCTGCCAGGGAGTTCAGGCTGCTGCCCAGAGATATTTTGGTAAGGATATCGGCGATTGCTCCATTGCAGAATGTGCCGCTATTGCGGGTATTACCCAGAATCCCTCAAAGTGGGATCCCCTCATTTATCCCGAAAATAACTACATCCGCCGTGAGGATGTGCTCTTTGCCATGCATCAGCAGGAGAAGATCACAGACGAGGAATATGAGCAGGCTATGGAAGAATCGAAGAATATGACCTTCCGTGAATATTCCGACGATTCTGATGACGATACTCCCGTAAACATCCAGAACTGGTATTTTGACGAGATGGTGTTTGATCTGAGCCGTGACCTTGCAGCCTACTACAATATCAGCGAATCCGCCGCACTTGATAAGATCTACAGCGAAGGACTGAAGATCTACTGTGCTATGGACCTGGATGCTCAGAAGATGATTGAGGAAGAGGCAAGGGATATTGATAAAACCAACAATCCCGAGCTTGAGATAGGTATGACCCTGATGGATTACACGGGCAGAGTTATTGCCACCGTGGGAAGCTCCAACCCCAAGGACGGAAACCTGGTGTTTGACAGAGCAACCATGTCAGTACTTCAGCCCGGTTCATCCATAAAGCCCGTTGTGGCTTACGCCAAGGCGGTGGACAACGGCCAGCTTCATTGGTCCTCTGCAGTTTCTGACCAGCCTCTTGAGAGCTGGGTTTACTCAGACGGCACTTTGGGCCCCAACAACTGGTATGCAACAGAGCATAAGCACGGACTCTTCCTGGTGGATGCCATTGAGTGGTCCTCCAACCGCTGTGCCGCTAATACCATTGAAATGATTGGCGGTGCAACTGCCGCATATGACCACGCAACTGCATATATGGGCTTTGATAACCTTAACGTTGACGAGGACAGATACTCAATTGCCGCATTCTCCCTTGGAGGAATGAATGGCGGAGTTACAGTTCGCGAGATGGCGGCGGCTTACACCTACATCGGCAACGGCGGACTTTACTACAAGCCCTATACCTATTATTATGTAACAGACAGAAACGATAAGGTGCTGATTGATAACCGCAACAATATTCCCGTTCAGGTCTATTCTTCGGATACGGCATCCATTATGAATCGTTTGCTTAAATACAACGTTGAGAACTGTATGCACACCACAGCCGCCTATGCTAACGTTTACGGCTGGGAGATCGCAGGTAAAACAGGTACAACCAACGACGACAAGGACAGCTGGTTCTGCGGAGGCTCACCCTATGCCACCCTTGCGGTGTGGACGGGTTTTGACGATCCCGAGCGAATCTGGTCACCCGGTACCATGGTTGCGGCAGATACCTTCTCTGACGTAATGTCAAGATACCTTGAGGATAAGGAGTACAAGGAGTTTGACCTTTCTTCAGGCATTGAATACCTGGAGTACTGCACACACACAGGCAAGCTTGCAACAGATATCTGCAAGGATACAAGATGGGGTTGGTACGACAGCGACAGGCTCCCCTCTGACTGTGTATCTCATGCAGGGCCCAATATCAGCTCTGACGAAGACGAGACTACGGCTCCCACAGGCACCACAGGCTCCACAGAGTCTACGGAAACTGCCACTCAGGCAACCATCGGTATTGCAATTGACATTCCCACCGTGCCCTCTGATTCCATAGAGGCGGGAACAACAGACCCCGTAGAAGGATTTACGGGACAATAAGTTTTCTCCCGATCGAGGCATTGGCTTTTTGATCGGCAACAATAAATTTTGAAAATGCTATAATAAAGGGGTACAAACGATGATTTCAGTAGCATTAATGGGACACGGAGTGGTAGGCTCAGGTGTAGCCGAAATACTCACAACCCATAAACAGAAGCTCTTCTCCTCTATTGGCGAAGAGATCTATCTCAAACATATTCTCGATCTAAGAGAATTCCCCGAGAGTCCTCTTGCTGACAGATTCACAAAGGACTTCGAGGATATTGCAAGTGACAGAGAGGTTCGCGTGGTTATTGAGACCATGGGCGGAGTAAACCCTGCCTATGAGTTCACAAAGCGCTGCCTTGCAGAGGGCAAGAGCGTTGTAACCTCCAACAAAGAGCTTGTTGCACGTCACGGTGCAGAGCTGCTGCAGCTTGCAAAGGACAACAATGCAAACTATCTCTTTGAGGCAAGCGTTGGCGGCGGAATTCCCATTCTGCGCCCCATCAACCAGTGCCTTGTTGCCAATATGGTAGACGAGATCGCAGGTATCCTCAACGGTACCACAAACTTCATCCTGACCAAGATGATCAATGAGAATATGCCTTTTGACGAGGCTCTGAAGCTGGCTCAGGACCTGGGCTACGCAGAGCGTAATCCCGAGGCTGACGTTGAGGGTCACGATGCATGCCGCAAGATCTGTATTCTTGCTTCTCTTGCATACGGCAAGCATATCTATCCTGACAACGTACATACAGAGGGCATCACGAAGATCGCCCTTGAGGACGTTGAGTATGCCGCATCCTGGGGCGGAGTTGTTAAGCTTATCGGCAAATGTAAGCTTCTGGAGTCCGGACTTATGGATATTGTGGTTGCTCCCATGTTTGTGCCCTGCACAAGCCAGCTTGCAAACATAAACGACGTGTTCAACGGCATTATGGTGCGCGGCGACTGCACAGGCGACGTTGTGTTCTACGGCAAGGGCGCTGGTAAGCTTCCCACAGCCTCTGCAGTTGTGGCAGACGTGGTGGATTGCTGCAAGCACCTGAAGGCCAGAAAGCGCCTCTTCTGGGTAGACACAAAGGGCGAGGATTGCATTGCAGACTACAAGGAGTCACTTACTAAGATATATCTGCGCTGTATCTCACAGGATGCAGACGCTGCATATAATAAAGCACAGGATGTTTTTGGCGGTATTACCCGTCTTACAAGAGCAGATGCAGATGCTTCTGAGTTTGCCTTTGTGACAGAGAATGAAATGCCCTACGGCGACATTCTCAAGGCACAGGCTGAGCTTGAGAGCGCAGGCATTAAGGTAGCTTCTGCTATCAGAATCGGCAATCTATAATACAGAAAGGTAGAAACACATGAGCTTAATCGTAATGAAATTCGGCGGTTCCTCCGTTGCAGATGCAGACCGTGTCCGCAACGTGGCAAGAATCGTAACCGAAAGCTATAAGAAGGGCAATGATGTTGTGGTTGTTGTATCCGCACAGGGTGACACAACAGACGACCTCATTGCAAAGTACAAGGAGATAGACGTGAACGCTTCTGAGCGTGAGAGAGATATGCTCCTTGCTGCAGGTGAGCAGATATCCATCTCCTTGCTTGCAATGGCTATCCAGAGCATGGGATGCCCTGCAGTTTCTCTGCTGGGATGGCAGGCAGGATTCAGAACAACCTCCTCCCACACAACTGCAAGAATCAAGAAGGTTGACCCCACAAGGATCAGAAACGAGATCTCCAAGAAGAACATCGTTGTTGTGGCAGGCTTCCAGGGTGTTGACAAGCACGACGACGTGACTACTCTCGGCCGCGGCGGCTCAGACACAAGCGCAGTTGCAATTGCTGCAGCAATGCACGCAGACCTGTGCCAGATCTACACCGACGTTGAGGGTGTTTACACAGCAGACCCCAGAAAGGTCCCCGGCGCACGCAAACTCCCCGAGATCTCTTACGACGAGATGCTGGAGCTTGCATCCCTGGGCGCACAGGTACTCAACAACAGGTCAGTAGAACTTGCTAAAAAATACGGCATAGAGCTTGAGGTACTCTCAAGCCTTACAAATAAACCCGGAACCATTGTAAAGGAGCATACTAAAATGGAAAAATTACTTATCTCAGGCGTTGCAAAGGATGACGACATAGTTCGTATTTCTGTTACAAATATTCCCGACGAGCCCGGTCTCGCATTTAAGCTTTTCTCTATCCTCTCTGCAAAGAACATCAACGTTGACATTATTCTTCAGTCCATCGGCAGAGACAAGACAAAGGATATTTCCTTCACTGTTAACAAGGACAACGGTCAGGCAGCAGTTGACCTGCTCACAGAGAAGTTCCTTTCTCGCTATGAGGGCGTAAACATCTCCATGAACGACAACGTTGCAAAGGTTTCCATCGTTGGCTCAGGTATGGAGAGCCACGCAGGAGTTGCAACTGATATGTTTGAGGCTCTGTTTGATGCAAACATCAACATCCACATGATCTCCACAAGCGAGATCAAGATCTCCGTTCTTATCCGCAAGGAGTATGCAGACAAGGCAGTCCGCATTCTTCACGATAAGTTCTTCCCCGAGGTTTAATTCTCAAAAGCTTATTCAGTACAGCAAATCCGCCTGTGAACTACCACAGGCGGATTTTTTGCGTTTGTATTCAGATCTATCTCAGGCGCAGTACCTTGCGGATGAAGGCTTTGCCGTTGAAGGGAATGAGGGGATACAGGTAGCTTTTGCCGGAGACGGTTTTGTTTGTAAGCAGCAGTACCGCAGTGAGCACAAGCCCTGCAATGAATCCCCACACGTTGAAGATAACCGTGAGTATCAGCAGCATTATGCGGATGAATTTGATGCAATAGCCAAGCTCGTAGTTAGGCTGGCTGAAGCCTGCAAGGGTCACAAATGCCATATAGAGGATAGCCTCTGTTGAAAACCAGCCCACGTCTATGGTGAATTCCGACAGGGCAATGGCGCCTATGATTCCCATGGTGCCCGAAAGGCTGGTGGGAGTGTTCAGCGCCGCAAGCCGCAGACCGTCAATGGCTATCTCCAGTATGATGAACTGCCAGAACAGGGGTACGTTGTAGTCGTTGTCCTGAATAATGAACTTAAGTGACTCGGGTACCAGGTTTGGGTTTTGCATCATCAGCAGAAAGAGGGGAGTTATGAACACGGAAGTGAGCACTATCAGGTATCTTGCGATCTTCAGATATGAGCCTGTAAAGGGCGGAAAGTAGTAGTCGTCCGCCTCCTCTGCAATATCAAATATTGAGGTGGGGAGTATGAGTGCAGAGGGAGAATTGTCCACAAGTATGATGATGTTTCCCTTGATAGCGTTTGCGGCGGCAGAATCGGGTCTCTCTGTGTATTTTATCTTTGGGAAGGGATTGTACCACTTTTTGGGATAAATCGCCTCCAAAAGGCTCTGCTGGTTCATTGCAAGGGAATCCACCCTGACGTTTTTGATCCTGGAGATTATGGAGTCAAGGAGCTTTTTGTCCACCTTGTTCTCCATATAGCATACTACCACGTCTGCTTTGGAGGTCTTGCTTACAGAGAAGGGCTTGACGGTGAAGTTTACGTCCCTGATCCTTCTGCGCATAAGTGCAATGTTGCTGATGATGGTCTCAACAAAGCCGTCCTTGCTGCCGCGCATAACCTTGTCGTTGTCAGGCTCTGAGGTCTGGCGCTGAGGGTAGGTACGGGTGTCCATCATAACAGCTGTGTCAAACCCGTCAATGAACAGGGCAGAGATTCCGCTTAGGACGTTCTGAATGATGGTGTCCGGGTCTTTCTCTGTGTTTACCTCGATGTAAGGCACGCAACAGCTTGCAAAGGTCTCTGCGTCTTTCATCTGAGCTTCGTCGTTGATTCCGTAGAAGAAGGTCATGATCTTGCCCATAACCGTGTCCTTCACCAGTCCGTCTATGGCGTATATCCTTGCCTTGCGGTTGAAGATGGTAATATCACGCCTTAGTATGTCGAAGCTTTCATCTGCCCGCAGACGAGTGTCTATGAGCTTTACGTTTGATTCTATGTCTTTTTGAAGTTTGTTTTCCATAAATATATATTCACCCTGAGATATTTTACCCGTATTTACAATATTTATGAATTGAATATTTCCAAGCCAAAGAAATCTTGAAAAGTAATTGGGTATGTGATATAATAACCTTGCAACACAAATCGTGAATACTCAACCCATCGGGGGAAAACTACCTTGGTAAAAGGTGTTTTCCTCTATCCCCGTTTGGGTTGAAATGGTTTGTGTTGCAGCTTACCGAGGATAAACACTTTTTCGGCACATCCTTCGGGATGTGCTTTTTTTATTGGGGTGGTTTAATGATAAGGCGTACTGCCAAGAGGGTCGTGGTTGCAGGGTGCAGGGACTTTTGCGACTATTCCTATGCCAGAAAGATCCTGGATAAATATCTTCGCAGGCTGAGAAAAAAGTACAGAATAATCATTTTGTCCGGAGGGGCAAGAGGTGCGGATGCTCCGGGAGAGCGTTACGCAAGTGAAAACGGCTTTGCCGTTGAGAGATACCCTGCGGATTGGGAGAGGTTCGGAAGAAGTGCAGGCCCCAGGAGAAATATGCAGATGGCACAGGCTTGTGACTATGTGATTTGCTTTTGGGACGGAATGAGCCGTGGCACAAAGTCTATGATTGAGTATGCGCTGGAATTTTGCAAGCCGCTGATAATAAATATGATTTAGAATATAATTTCCCATAGCTTATATAACCTTATCTTTGATGTTTTACATCAGGGGTAGGGTTTATTTTTTTGCTCAAAAAACCGAAAAATCTGCAAAAAATAAATAATTTTAAAAAATTTTTTCAGAAATTGCATTAAAGTATGCAATTTTTGTGCTTTTTTGGGGCAAGGGTGGAGCACTGATTTGAACATAAGGAGGAATTAGGTGAAAAGAAACGGACTGACTCCGAGAGAGAAGGAGTTCTGCAGAAGATATATCACCTGCGGCGATGCCTACGAGGCGGCGCTTTTTGCAGGATATAAAAAATCAACCTTTAAATATGCAGAACAGCTTCTTTCAAGAGAGGACATTACCGAAGAGATCGCAAGGCTTTGCAAGCTTAAGCGGCAGACTGTATCAGAGCTTGCGGGGGTTGGGTATCAGCGGCTTGCATTCGGGAGTATTTCCGATGCGGTGTCGCTGCTTTATATGGACGACCCCACTGCAGAGCAGCTTGAGAAAATGGATCTTTTTTGCGTGTCGGAGATAAAACGACCCAAGGACGGCTCCATGGAGATCAAGTTCTTTGACAGGCTCAAGGCGCTGGAAAAAATGCAGAGCAATACTTTGGATGAGGGTGGGGCCGCCCCAATCTATGATGCTATTGCCAAAGGTGCCAGAGCTCTGGGTGAATGCGAGGCAAAAGATGAAGTTTAAGCCGTTCTCCAAAAAGCAAATGCTTGCTTTGTGCTGGTGGGATCAGGGGTCAAGGTATAAAGATTGTGACGCAGTCATATGCGACGGTGCGGTAAGGTCCGGCAAAACCTTCTGCATGGCAATATCTTTTGTTATGTGGGCGTTTTATCGGTTCTCAGGCGCATCCTTTGCCATATGCTCAAAGACAATACGCTCTGTCAGACGAAATGTGACGACCCCAATTCTGCCCGTACTCAAAGAGATGGGATTCTCCGTTAAGGAGAATATCTCGTCCAATTACCTGCAGATCGCCTACAAGGGCAGAGAAAACAGATTCTACCTTTTTGGCGGAAAAGACGAGTCTTCAGCCTCGCTTATTCAGGGTATGACCTTGTCGGGGGTACTCCTGGACGAAGTGGCGCTGATGCCCAGATCCTTTGTAGAGCAGGCTTTGGCAAGGTGTTCCGTCAGCGGCTCCAAGTTCTGGTTTAATTGCAATCCCGAGCACCCTGCCCATTGGTTCTACACAAACTGGATAAAGAAAGCAAAGGAGAAAAAAGCTCTGTACATCCATTTTACAATGAAAGACAACCCTGCGCTTGCAAAGAACGTGAGGGAAAGGTACGAGCAGATGTACTCCGGAAGCTTTTACAGAAGGTTTGTGAAGGGTGAGTGGACAGCAGTCACAGGCGCGGTCTATCCCTTTATGGACAGGGAGGATGCCTTCTGTGAGGTGCCAAAGGGAGAGTTTGAGGAGTATGCCGTTTCCTGCGATTATGGAACAGTTAACCCTGCTTCCTTTGGACTTTGGGGCAAAAGATCAGACGTGTGGTACAGAATTGACGAGTATTACTACGACTCCAAAAAGGAAGGTGCGCAGCGTACCGACGAGGAGCACTACGCAGCTTTGGAGGAACTTGCAGGAACGCGGTGCCTCAGAGCAGTTGTTGTAGACCCCTCCGCCGCAAGCTTCATAGAGGTGATAAAGCGACACAAAAGCTACGCAGTGATTCCTGCAAAGAACTCGGTGACAGACGGAATTCGGCGCGTATCCTCTGCACTGAGAGAGGGCAGGATCAGAATCTGCGAATGCTGCAGGGATTCGGTAAGGGAATTCTCTCTTTATCGCTGGGACGAAAAGGAGGGCGCAGAAATCCCCGTCAAGGAAAACGACCACGCCATGGACGATATACGGTATTTCGTCACAACAATTTTAGAAGACGGGGCAGAGGACTTTGTGGCCTTTGCCGCCGACAGGAGGAAAAGCTGTGAAGTTATTTTCTAAAAAATCCAAAACCCGAACCTGTGCCGTGCAGACAACAGGCAAAAGTCCGGGGCTTGTGCATCCCTTTTCCGCCATTGAAAGGTACACACCTTTGTCAGATACAGAGCTGGAGCTTTATTCATCCTTGAGAGAGGCTGTGCCGGTTATTGATGCGGCAATAGGCAAGATCGTGCGGCTTGTGGGTACCTTTGAGCTTAAAGCTTTGCATCCTCGCACGCAGAAGATCTTGGACAGCTTCCAAAGGAACGTTTGCGTTTCTCCGGGAATGCGCGGCCTTGCAAACTTTATCTATGCTTATCTTGACCAGCTGCTGACCTTTGGCACAGCGGTGGGAGAGATGGTGCCCTCAGGGGATATGCGGAGCCTGGAGGCTCTTTACAACGCATCTCTTAAAAACGTTTCTGTACTGCCTTGTGCTGACGGGTTGGGTATCTCTGTGTGCAGAAAGGATGCAGAGAGCACTCCCTTTGAGAATCAGGGGCTGATCCTATGCTCCTTGCTTTCTCCTGATGCAGGAAGCGCAAAGGGTAACTCCATACTCAAGGGCCTGCCCTTTGTAAGCTCCGTACTGCTTAAGGTGTTCTCTGCCGTGGGCAGTAACTGGGAGCGAGCAGGCAATGTCCGCTACGCCATAACCTACAAGCCCACAGACGGCAATACCGCAGGCGCCGCACAGCGTGCCAGGGAGATTGCAGGGGAGTGGAGCAAGGCTATGCGGGACGACAGAGGAGTGTGTGATTTTGTGGCTGTGGGGGATGTTTCGATTAAGGTCATCGGCTCAGACGGGCAGATACTTGACTGCGACGTACCCGTGCGCCATATGCTGGAGCAGATAGTGTCAAAGCTTTGCATTCCGCCCTTTCTGCTTGGGCTTTCCTGGTCAAGCACAGAGAGGATGAGCGCTATGCAGACAGATATCCTCACAAGTGAGCTGGAGTACTTCAGAACTCTGCTTACACCCGTGATAGAGAGAATATGCAGGACCCATCTGCTTTTGTGCGGAGAACAGCCGGAGTTTGAGGTTGAGTGGAACAACATTTCCTTGCAGGATGAGCTGAGTCTTGCTCAGGCAAGGCTTGTGAACGCTCAGGCAAAGCAGTTGGAAGAAAGTTTGGAGGTTAAGGATTGAGAAGCGGAGAAATTATTAAAAGTGCAAGCAGTACGGCAACAGCTCAGGAGCTGGAGCTCATAAATAAGTACACCCGCAGGGAGTTTGCTCCCTCAGAGGTCTACGTTTTTTCTGTGGAGCTGTGCAACAACGACGTGGACAGAGACTTTGAGCGTTTTACCGTGGAGTCTTTGTTTGAGATGGAAAAGCTCTTTGTGGGCAAAACGGGAATCTGTGACCATAATCCCAAGGCAGAGAATCAGACCGCCAGAATCTTTAAGTGCTCAGTTCAGGCGGTAGAGGGCAGAAAGACCCTCTCGGGAGATGATTACTTCCGCCTTGTTGCAAGGGCATATATGCCAATAAGCGACAAGACGAAGGATATGATATCACAGATCGAAAGCGGAATCTGCAAGGAGGTAAGCGTAGGCTGCAGTGCAGGCAGGGCGGTGTGCTCTGTTTGCGGAAAAGAAAGGCAGGAGCATTGCGGGCATATTGGCGGAGAATACTACGGCAACCGCCTTTGCTACTTTGAACTGCAGAATGTGAAGGATGCCTACGAGTGGAGCTTTGTGGCGGTGCCTGCCCAAAGGGAGGCAGGGGTCATCAAGGCTTATGCCCAAGGCGGCAGAAAGGAAGGTACGGATATGACGGATATTATTAAATCCCTTAACTCCGGAGACGGGGTGACGCTGAGTGTAGAACAGGCCAAGAGGCTCTACGACTACATCTCAAGTGTTGAGAAAAGGGCGGCTCAGGGTGATGAGTATCTGGAGAGTGTGAAGAGCGAGGTGCTCAGGCTTTCTCAGATGGCAGAGCCCGGTGTTACTCGCAAAACCATGGAGAGTGCTCTTGAGGGATTAAGCTACTCTCAGCTCAGGGAGTTTTACGAGGCTTACAAGGACAAGGCTGAAAAAAGGTTTGGCCTTGCTCCTCAGACGGCAAAGACATCCCCTGCAAGTAAGGCAGAGGATAACAGAGATTTCAGAATTTAATTTTTGCGGAGGTTATTATGAATTTGTGTTTTAACGGTTTTGGTGAGAACGTGCTCACCTTTGAGGCAGACAGCACACTTGAGACTGCAGGTGTGTTTGTAAAGTTTACATCTGACGGCAAGGTTGCACCCTGCGCACAGGGAGATAAGATCTGCGGCTATGCAGTGAGTGTGCGCGCAGGCTATGCGGCGGTACAGCTTAAGGGCTACGTTTGTGCAGCCAAGGAAGGTGACCTTGATTTTGGCTGGCAGGGTGTTTCAGCAGGCGGCAAGGGCAAAATTGCGGCAGATGCAAACGGCACACAGGTCCTTGTGGTATCTGCAGATGCAGACACCGTAGGCTTTATTCTTTAATAAAAAGGAGAGGTAATTGATATGGCATTTTATGAGAAGATTTCCCTTGATAAGGGTATGTACGGTATGGGTACAAAGAGTATGACGGATATCCTTGAGGAGCTTGACCCTTCAGCAAACTACGTGGGTACTCCCGAGGAGGGGCTGGATGCTTTCTCTCGTCAGCTCAAAAGATTTGACATCAGAGTAAAGGGTGCAAAGTCTGACGTTGTTGAGAAGTTCTTTCAGTGTGCAGACTCTGCGGCACTTTTCCCTGAGTATGTAAGCCGTGCTGTGCGCCAGGGTATGGAGGAGGCAGACGTGCTTTCAGACATTATTGCAACAAAGACCGTGATAAACGGTATGGACTACAGAAGCATCACCTCTACACCCTCTGATGAAGACAAAACTCTGGTGAAGGTTTCTGAGGGTGCGTTTATTCCTCAGACAAAGGTCTCTACAAGCGAGAATCTGGTGAAGCTCCACAAGCGCGGCAGAATGCTGGTATCCTCTTACGAGGCTCTGCGCTTTCAGCGCCTTGACCTGTTCACGGTAACTCTGAAGCAGATCGGTGCTTACATTGCAAGAGCACAGCTTAAGGACGCAGTTGAGGTGCTCCTTTCAGGTGACGGCAATCAGAATCCCTGTGAGGGGATTGAAGCTCTGGAGGCAGACAAGATATCCTACAATGATCTGGTGGCACTTTGGGCAAAGCTTTCGCCCTACAATATGACCACCGTTGTGGCACCTACCGACGGTATGGTTAAGATGCTTTCTATTTCTGAGCTTAAGGACAGCGTGGCAGGCCAGAGCTTCCACGGCACGGGCACTATGGTAACTCCTCTGGGTGCAAAGCTTGTGCACACATCTGCTCTGCAGACAGGTACAGTGCTGGCTCTTGACAAAAACTGTGCCCTTGAGATGGTGCAGGCAGGGGACATTGTGACGGATTACGACAAGCTCATTGACAGACAGCTTGAGCGTGCAACCATCAGCTCCATTGCAGGCTTTGCAAAGATTTTCAAGGATGCATCCGTAAAGCTTACATACTGATAAGGAGGTAGCAGGTTTGAGGCTTAATGAAACCATAAACAGGTTTGCACTTGTGTCAGGTCTTGAGCCTGAGGAGGTCTCCAAGTGGACCGTGCTCTGCTGTGATGCCTCTAAGGAGATAGAGAGGATGGTGCCCTCCGGGGTTAAGCTTTCGGAGGAGGACGTGCTCAGGCTCTCAAGGAGTGCGGGAGTTTATGCCTACTACAAGTACTGTATGTATGCTTACGTGACTAAGGTGAAGGGCTTTACCGCAGGCAACGTGAGCGTTACCATCTCTCAGGATGAGATGGAGCACGCAGAGAAGCTCTGGAAGGCTGAGAGGGAAGCTCTTTGGGATATTCTGGGGCAGGAGAGTGGATTTGCATTTAAGGGGGTCAGGGCATGAGCGTGTACAATACCATTGAAAAGATGATCCGCCGTTTTGGAGATGATATCTGCATTATGGAGGATGCTCTGAGGAATCGCTCAAAGGCTATCATTCAGCCTTTGATGTACAAAAACAAGATGTACCTTGGTGGCACGGCTCTGCCTGCAGGATTTTTTGACGGAGGTCATTACCTGATGATAGCCCCTGCAAGCCTTAAGGTGAAGGATTACCGCCGTGCGGTGGTGGAGGATGCAAACGCAAAATACACCATCAAGCGTGTGGAGATGGTAAAGGCAGACAACAAGGAGCTATACATCTGGGCGGTGCTGACTCCCTACTATCCGCCTGTGGAGGACGATTATGAAGAACTTGACAAATGTGCTTGATGAATTGGTTTTGAAGCTTAAGAAGCTTCAGGGGCTATCTTCAATTCGCTTTGTTCACTCGGGCAGAGGAGAGTTTGCACAGAGGCCTGTGGATGATTTCCTCATTGCCTGTGCTGCGGCAAAGGAAGAATTCAAAAAGGAGAACGAGGAGTATAAGGGAACCTTGGAGTTTACTCTGTATGCTCCTCAGGGTGAGGGCAAACGTGCCCTCACTCTCCTTTCACAGCAGCTGGCGCAGGGACTTCTGTCTGTGGATACAGAGGGCAGCTTTGAGAAGATAACCATTGCAGACAGCAGCTTTGACAGCAATATGTCTGTGTGGAAGCAGGTAGTGAGTGCTCTGGTTGCAGAAAAGACAGAAGCGGTTGATGAGGTATATACGGAAACCGTGTACCTGGGTACAACCAAAATCACGGGAGTGACCTCCTTTGAGGTGACGGTGGAGTGCTCTGCCCACGAGCGTCGGGAACTGCTGGCAGGAGAGGTTGAGCAGTACGTTGCACAGAAGAGCAGGTACACCATTACAATGAGCGTTCTCGGGGCTGATATTCCCATAGGAGCCCTTGCAAATAAGAACGTAAACATCTACAGAGAGAACGCAAATATGACCTACGACGATTGCAGACTGCATAAAATGCACAACAGCACAAGGGGAGGACAGGAGCTGATCTTCCAATGCAGAAGGGCTCACAAGGGAGCAGAGGTGACAGAATGACAAATACGGAAGAATACACAGAGAACGAGAGCGTGACTCAGGCAGAGCTGCTGAGCCGTGAGTTTGAGAGGGACTCGCGGCGTTACAGCAGGATGCTCTCGCTTTTGGAGGAGGATGAGTGATGATACTTGCAACCATGAGATTTGCAGGCCTTGAGTGGCAATATAATCCTCTGACACTAAAGGTATCCCACGAGCTTTCACACACAAAAAGGGTGATGCCAAACTCCGCAGAGGCAGTTGCCGACACGGTGCGCAGGGTCAACGTTATCTCAGGCAAAGGGGAGCTTACGGGTGAGGATTGCATAGAGCAGTACAAAGAGCTTGAGAGGGTATTTGCTATGGGCAGAAAGGGTGTGCTGACCCTGCCCGGCAGACCTCCCGTGTATGCTTATTTTACAAAGCTGTATGCACTGGCTACAGATACCCCTGAGCTGATTGAGTACGGATTTGAGTTTGTGGAGGCAGTTGCCGCTGAGGATGAAAAACCGTGCTTTCACACAGGTAACGGGAGTGACAGCCTGTACTCCATTGCCTATGAGTACAACGTACCGCTTGAGAAGCTGGTGGAGCTGAATCCCTGGGTGAAGCGTCCCGATGAAGAAATCGCAGGAAAGAAGGTGAGGCTGTGCTGACGATAGCTGCCCTTAGTGCAGACGGGGAGACGCTCAGCCTCCCCTCTGCCGTGTATATTGAGCTTTGCCGTGATGAGGAGGTGCCTGCAGACAGTCTGCGGATCATTTTCCCTCAAAGGATAGAGCAGGAGCTTGCGGAGCTCTGCTTATCTTACGATGGAGAAGAGATATTCTGTGGGGTGGTGGATGAGCAGATATTTATTGCCTATGAGGCAGAGAAAACGGAGGTAATTGCCCGCAGTATGGCGGCGTTGCTCCTTGACAACGAGGCGTGTCCCCATAACTTTGTGAATCCTTGTACAGAGGTGGTGTTTGAAAGGTATATGGCCCCCTGTGGGATAGAGGGCTTTGTGGGAGAAGACGTAGCCTTTCAGGGGAAATTTGACGTTGTAAAGGGGAGCTCTTGCTGGCAGGTTGCGGAAGCCTTCGGCAAAAAGGTCTACGGCAAAAAGCCCCGTGTGCGCTCAAGGAAGCTTGTTTTTTCAGAGCCGGAGGAGAGGGCTTTGGCCGTGTTCTCAAATCTGGGGGACGGAATCCCCTTTGAGAGGCTTGAGCACAGCAGGCTCAGGTGCAAGCTTATATCAACTGTCAGGGCAAAAACACAGACCGCAGGGCAGTACGACACCGCGGTGGCAAACCCCGAGGCAATAGCCAAGGGCATCAGGCGAGAAAGGTACCTGGATGCCTCTGACCTTTCGGGAGATACTCTGTCCAAGGCTTTTGAGGCAGTTAAGAGTGCCCAGCAGAGCTCTGAGGTGTTGACCCTCAGGTGCTCTGTACAGCTTGCACCGCTTCTGGGCGCGCAGGCAAGGGTAATAAGCTCACACGGTGAATACGAAAACTACAGGGTCAGTTCCTTGCGCTATGTAATGAGCGACGGCAAGGAATACACCCGTGTTACCCTGTGCAGAAAGGAGAGCTGATATGTGGCTTACGTCATTTATGGCAAAGAATATTAAGGAGAACCCTGCCGCCACAGCAGGAAGCGTTACGGATTCACGCGGCTCACGGGTAGAGGTTGAGGCATCGGGCAAACACAGGGACGTACCCGTTGTTTCTCCCTTCGGAGTGGTTTGCGTGCCTCCCCTTGGAGAGCAGGCGGTGATGGTGCATACGGCCATAGGGGATGCCTGCGTGGGGGTCGTGCAGGCAGAGGACGCCTCTTTGGAGCCGGGAGAGATCATGCTCAGGTCTGCAGGCGGCGCAACCCTTGTGCTGAAAAACGACGGCAGGGTATATGTAAACGGTAAGGAGCTTGGAGGTGGATAATGGACGTTAGGATAAATAACGGAGATATGGTGCTGAGGGATACGGGAGAGCCTGTGTATATAGATGGAATAGAAGAGGTGTTCCAGCAGGTGCTTTTGTGTATCAGCGTAAAAAAAGGCGGTTTTGAATATGACAAGGAGTTAGGCTGCTGTGCGGTGACGGATGTGTCAGGCGAGAGGCAGGTGCGGATCTTAGAGGCAAGGCTCAGAGAGGCCATACTGCCCATCAAAGGCGCAGAGCTTTTTGTAAACTATGCCTGGGAGCTTGTTGACGGCAGTATCCGCACAGAGATCACCGTGAAATACAATGACAAAGAAAAAACCGGAGAGGTGATACTGAAATGGTAACGTATGATGAAATTCTCAGCAGTATGCTTGGCAAGTACTCTCAGCTTTCGGGCTTTGAGCCCTCCAAGGCGTCGGATATATACATAAGGCTTTGTGTGCTTGCAGGAGAGCTGTACAACACATCGGTGAATATTGAATGGCTCAAAAGGCAGACCTTTGCAGGTACTGCCACAGGTGAATACCTTGACCTGCACGCCGAAGAGAGAGGGATAACACGCCGCAGCGCCTCCTCAGCAGTAGGAAACGTTAAGTTTACTTCAGAGCTTGGAGCGCTTGTAGATATTGTAATCCCCAGGGGGACCGTAGTCTCTACGGCAGGAGGGGCTCCCTTGTGCTTTGAGACCACCGCTGATGTGACTATGAAGCAGGGAACTTACGCGGTGAATGCTCCCATCAGGGCAATTGCAAAGGGATCAAAGTACAACGTGGCACCGGGGAAGATAACGGTTATAGTTACCTCTGTGCAGGGTAACCTGAAGGTCACAAATCCCGAAACCTGCCGTTCAGGTACAGATGCGGAGAGCGATGAAAGCCTGAGAGTAAGGGTGGTTGATTCCTACAAGAATGCATCAAACGGCACGAACTGTGCTTATTATGAGAAGGTGGCAATGCAGATACCCGGAATCACAGCCGCACGGGCGGTGCCCAGAGGCAGAGGTGCGGGTACTGTTGACGTGTATGTGGCGTCCTCTGATTCTTCTGTTGCAGACGAGACCCTCAAAAAGGTGCAGGATACCCTGGCAAAGCTTCGTGAGGTAAATGTGGACGTGCTTGCAAAGAAGGCTTCTCCTGCGGTAGTAAATCTGAATCTGAGAATAGACCTTTGTGACGGATACGAATTTGACCAGGTCAGAAAGGCTTGCGAAAATGCCTTGAGGGAGTATATTAATTCCAGAGGTGTGGGAGGCAACGTACTGCTGACAGAGGCAGGGGAGAGAATCTACCACGTTGAGGGAGTCAGAGAGTATACCTTTGACTCTTATGAAAACTCAGACATCCGATGCGAAAACAGCCATTATCCCGTAATGGGCAGCGTAAACGTGACTCAGGGGGTACTTGTATGAGCGTGCTTGAAAAACTCATAAGGGCACACACTCCCTTGAAGATCTACAGCATAAAAGAGGGCAGTAACCTGAGCTTTGAGTTGAGTGCCTATGCGGCAGGGCTTGAGCTTGTGCAAAAGGAGCTGGAGACCTTGGAAAGGGAGGCCTTTGCAGGCAGTGCAGAGGGCTACGGACTCTCTCTTTGGGAAAAGCTCTGGGGTGCCCCGAGGGATGACCTGAGCACTGCAAAGCGCAGAGAAATGCTCCTTGCACGTCTGAGCTTTGGCTACGGAGACTTTACCCTTGAGGGAATGCGCAAGGTGCTCAGCTTCCTTGGAATTGAGGGAGAGATCAGGGAATACCCAAACGTTTTCAGAGTGACTGTAGAGGTGAGCCTTGAGAATGTACCCCGAGGCCAGCGCAAGTGGATAGTATCTCAGCTTGGGGCGGTGTTTCCTGCCCATATAGAGGCAGATGCTGTGTTCAAGGGCTTTGATTGGAACGATTCAGACAGCAGAAGCCTTACCTTTGACAGTATGGAGGGTAAGGCTATGCCTTGGTCGGAGATAGATATTTACGTAAGTTAAGGAAGGGATAAACTATGGCATCAAAAAACAAAACGGAAAATCTGGGACTTAACCTTTGGGAGGGCACGGACCGCCCTCAAAGAGGAGATTTTAACTCTGATAATATGATTCTGGATGAGGCTTTGGGAGAGCATATTGCAAGCTCACAGCTTCACCTGACTCAGGCTGAAAAGGCAAGGGTCACCCGACCCGTGCAGTATCAGTCCTACCTTGGAAACGGTGAGGCGCAGGCTACCCTCAGCCTGAGCTTTACTCCATCTATGGTAGTGGTGTACTGCGACTCTGTGCCCCCTTGCATCTACGACAGCACAAAGGGCTGTACCAAGGTGTACTCGGCTGTGGCGGTGTACGGCGCAGGGAGCAGCTCAGGAGCCGCAATAGAGGGCAGTACCCTGAAGTTTACTCAGGATACTGCGGCAAAAAACGGAGCTATGAGCTGCCTTAACGAAAGCGGCAAGCAGTACAGAGTTGCGATCATAAGATAAATAAAAAAGCATACTAAGCGTTAAAAGCCACCCTTGAAACAGGGTGGCTTTGTGCTTGTTAAAAATTAATTTTATGTGTTGATTTCTCCTATGGTTAGTAATATAATTATTATGAGTATTTATGTACTTGAATATCTGAATTCCCTCCCGAAAAAACATCGGGAAAAATGGGGGTAATATAAATGGAACTTGATACAATAAAGCGCACCTGGGCAGAGATCGACCTTGATGCGGTGGAGCGTAACTTTCTGCAGATCCGCCAAAAGGTTGGCGGTGCAAAGATCTGCTGTGTTGTAAAGGCAGACGGCTACGGCCACGGAGCACAGAGGCTGGCGCATCTTTACTCAAGGCTTGGTGCAGAGCACTTTGCGGTCTCCAACATTGACGAGGCGGTGGAGCTGAGAGAAAGCGGAATAAGAGAGCCTGTGCTGGTGCTGGGGTATACTCCCGTGGCATTGGCGGCAAAGCTCTCTGCTTACAATATAGCTCAGGCGGTCTACGGCACCCAGTACGCTTTGGAGCTTTCTGCCGCATGTGAGAAGGCAGGGGTCTGCGTGGATGCTCACATTAAGGTGGACACAGGCATGAGCCGCATAGGCTTTATGTGTCAGAGCTTCCCCGAGGATGATGCTTCCATTGATGAAATAGAAAGGGTCTGCAGGCTCAAAGGGCTTAAGATCAGAGGCATTATGGCACACTTCTCCGTTGCAGACGAGGGAGAAGCGGAGGCGGAATACACCAGATGCCAGTTTGAGGCGTTTGAGCACACGGTGAGGGCTCTTTCTCACAGAGGGATCACCTTCGACGTGGTGCACCATGCCAACAGCGGTGCGGTGGAGTTTCACCCTTATACCTACGGCTCTATGGTGCGTGCAGGAATCATCCTCTACGGACTTGACCCGAACCCCTCCCTTGAAAGCGACCTTGAGCTTACTCCCGCCATGGCCTTTAAGTCTACCATTGCTTTTGTAAAGAAGCTCAGAAAGGGCTCCTGCGTCAGCTATGGCAGAAGCTTTGTGGCAGACAGGGATATGCTGGTTGCAACCGTGCCCGTGGGCTATGCAGACGGGTACTTCCGTGCTATCTCCAAAGAGGGGTATATGGGAGTTAAAGGCAAGAAAGCGAAGATTCTGGGCAGAATATGTATGGACCAGACTGTGATCGACGTGACGGATATTGAGGGTGTAAAAATAGGGGACGAGGTGGTACTCTTCTCCAAGGGAGATGACGGCGCGCCCACCGCATCTCAGCTTGCTGAGTTTGCAGGCACCATCAATTACGAGATTATCTGCGCTGTTTCCAAGCGTGTTCCCAGAGTGTATATGAAAAACGGAAAAATTGTGGATGTGATGTATAAATTATGAGACTTTTAGCAGTTGACGGCAACAGTATTCTGAACAGAGCCTATTACGGAATCCGACCTCTTACCACAAAGGACGGACAGTTCACCCATGCTATTTACGGCTTCCTGACCATGCTTGAGAAGATAAAGGCAGATACTAACCCTGACTGTGTTGCCATCGCCTTTGACCTGCGTGCTCCCACCTTCAGGCATAAGGCATACTCGGGCTACAAGGCAACCCGCAAGGGAATGCCTGAGGAGCTGGCATCGCAGGTGGAGCCGCTTAAGGAGCTGCTTGTGCTTTTGGGATACAAGTTGGTCTCTCTTGAGGGCTTTGAAGCAGACGACATACTGGGCACCTTTGCCGCCTCTTGTGAGGAAAGCGGCAACGAGTGCGTTATTGCCACGGGAGACAGGGACTCCCTTCAGCTTGTTTCAGACAAGGTGACCGTGCGGCTTGCCGCCACCAAGCAGGGCTCGCCCACAGCGGTGGTCTATGACGTGCAGAAGGTGCAGGAGGACTACGGAGTAAGCCCCCGCCAGCTTATAGATATTAAGGCATTGCAGGGGGATACCTCTGACAACATCCCGGGGGTGGCAGGCATCGGCCCCAAGGGTGCAGGAGAACTTATCTGCAAATTCAAAAGCCTGCAGGGAGTGTATGACAACATTGATTCCCCCGAAATTAAGGACTCTGTAAGGAAGAAGCTTACTGCTGACAAGGAGAACGCTTTTTTGAGCCTTATGCTGGGCGAGATATGCAGTACAGTGCCCATAGACACCGCCCTTGAAAACTACAGGGTTAATATGCAGGACCCTGCAGCCGCAGCCAGGTATATGGCAAGGCTTGAGCTCTTTAAGCTTATTGATAAATTCGGCTTGAACGGAGACGTTGCCTTTGAGAAGGAGGCAAAAGAGGACAAGCCTCCGCTTAAGGTTGTGGCTCTGAACAGTCTTGATGATATTTCTCAAAAAGAAAATACAGTTGCAGATGCGGTGTTTGACCGGGGTGAGTTCCTTTGCCTGTACGTTTATGCAGAGGATGCTGTGTACACCTGCCAAAGTGAGGAGCTTTTCAAAGAATTCCTTGCATCTCCAAACACCAAAAAGTGCTTTTACGATTCAAAGCCCGTGTATGCCTATGCAGACAGAAAGGGCATAGATATGAAGACAGCAGAGTTTGATGTTTCCCTTGCGGCATATCTGCTGAACCCCTCTTCCTCGGATTATTCTCCCGAAAGGCTCTGCGCTGAGTACAGAATAGACCAGGCGAAGGTTGAGGGGGAGGAGGTTTCTCCCTTTTATGCTTCTTTGCCTGAGATAGCAAGGAGGCTCAGCCGCGAGATAGAGGAAAAAAAGCAGAAGACCCTTTTGGATACAATAGAGCTTCCCCTGGCAAGGGTGCTTGCAAGAATGGAGAACGTAGGCTTTGCGGTAGACCGTGAGGGAATTGAGAATTACGGAGCGTATATTAGCGAAAAGCTTGCTTTCTTTGAGCAGGAGATATATTCTGCCGTGGGCTATGAATTCAACATTAATTCACCCAAGCAGTTGGGAGTTGCCCTCTTTGAGAAATTGGGGCTTCCTGCAAAGAAAAAGACCAAAAGCGGATACTCCACCAACGCAGACGTGCTGGAGGACCTGCGGCACCATCATCCCGTAGTGGGAATGATACTTGAATACAGAACCTATGCAAAGCTTAAGTCCACCTACTGCGAGGGGCTCACAAAGGTTATTGCTGAGGATGGAAGAATACACTCAAGCTTTAATCAGAAGGAAACGAGAACCGGCAGGATCAGCTCCACAGAGCCTAACCTGCAGAATATCCCCGTGAGGACCGAGCTTGGCAGAGAATTGCGGAAGTTCTTTGTGGCAAAAGAGGGGTGCGTGCTGGTTGATGCAGACTACTCACAGATCGAGCTGAGGGTACTTGCAGATATTGCAAAAGACGAGAATATGCGCACAGCCTTCCTTGATAATACAGACATCCATACGGTGACAGCATCTGAGGTATTCTCTATGCCTAAGGATATGGTCACACCCCTTATGAGAAGCAGGGCAAAGGCAGTGAACTTCGGTATTGTGTACGGCATCGGCGCCTTTTCCCTTTCAAAGGATATCGGGGTCACCAACAAGGAGGCCTCGGACTACATCAAAAGCTATCTGCGCCATTACTCGGGGGTTGACGGATATATGAAGTCTGTCATTGAGAATGCAAGGCTTACGGGATATGTAGAGACCCTATTCGGCCGCAGAAGATACCTGCCAGAGCTTACCGCCACAAACCATATGACCCGCGCCTTCGGAGAAAGGGTTGCGCGGAATATGCCTATTCAGGGTACAGCGGCAGATATAATCAAGATAGCCATGATAAAGGTTGACGAAAGGCTCGCCTCTGAGGGCATGGAGTCAAGGCTCATTCTGCAGGTGCACGATGAGCTCATTGTAGAGGCTCCCGTGCACGAGGCTATGATGGCGGCTATGATACTTCAGGAGGAGATGGAAAACGCTGTGAAGCTTTCTGTTCCTTTGGTGGCAGAAGCCTCAATGGGCGCCTCCTGGTACGACGCAAAATCCTGATCTACCGTGGAGATTACTATGAAAAACATACTTTTTGTTTGTACGGGCAACACCTGCCGCAGTCCTATGGCAGAGGGGTTGTTTAATCATTTCTGCAAGGAAAGGGCTTTGCCCTATACCTGTCAGAGCGCAGGGCTTGCAACCTGCACAGGTCTGCCTGTGTCGGAGAATTCCGCAAAGGCGCTGGAGCAGATGAGAATTGACATCTCTCATTACAGCTCAACTTCCATAGCAGATGCACAGCTGCAAGGGGTGGATCTTTTTGCGGTGATGACCCCTGAGCACAGGGATATGCTTATGTACTTCGGTGTGCCTGAGGATAAAATATATATTCTGCACGGCGCAAAGGGCGGAATCAGCGATCCCTACGGCGGATCGCTTTCAAGGTATATGCAGTGTGCAGAGGAGATCTGTGAGGCTGTGGAAGCTCTGATTGAATATCTGGGAGAACAAAATGGAGATAATTAAACTAAGCGCAGAGCATACTGCGCAGGTTCACAGGGTGCTTTCCGATGCATTCTCAAGCCCTTGGTCAGAGGATACGGTGAGAGCTTTGCTTCAAAGCAGCAAGGCTGTGTGTTTTGGTGCCTTTGATGGGACTGAGCTCGTGGGCTACGCTGCACTTGAATGGGTGATTGACGAGGGAAGCCTTACGGATATTGCCGTGCTCAGAACTCACAGAGGCAGAGGGATTGGCAGAATGCTTATGAACGAGCTTCTGAAGGGTGCAAGGGAGCAGATGCTTCGGTTTGTGACCTTAGAGGTGAGAGAGACAAATACCCCCGCAATAAACCTCTACGCAAGCTTTGGTTTTGAGCAGGTGGGCAAGCGCCCGCGGTACTACTCAGACCCTGTGGAGGATGCCCTGCTTTTGACAAAATATATGGATGAATAAAAGAAAGCCTGAAGCGTTTGAATTTACGCTTCAGGCTTGTTTGTTTATTGTTTGATTATTTTGATTATTCAGATGCGTAGTTGCTGAAGTAGCCCTGAACCAGAATTACGGGTGTGCCTCTGTCGCCTGAGCCGCTTGTCAGGTCGCAGAGAGAACCCAGAAGGTCTGTGATCTGTCTGGGAGTGGTGCCCTGAGACTGCATACTGCCTACGAGGCTGCCCTCTTTGCTCTTGATGAGCTTCTTCATAGCCTCTGCAAGCTCCTCGCCCTCAAGGTCAGCCAGGTCGTTATCTGCAAAATACTTCATCTTGAGCTCGTTGGGCTTGCCTGCAAGTCCGGGGGTGTATGCAGGGGAAACAACGGGGTCTGCAAGCTCCCAGATGCCGCCGACGGGATCCTTGAAGCCGCCGTCGCCGTATACCATACACTCAATGTTCTTGCCTGTTGCCTTCTTCATCTCGGCACTGAGTTTGTCCACAAACTCCTGGCACTCACGGGGGAAGAGCTTAACCTTGTCCTCTGTAGCCTTATTGGAGCCCAGAAGTCCGTACTGAGGGTTAAAGCCTGAGCCGTCAACGCTTTCTGTCAGGATCTCGTCCATTCTGTAGACCTTGTCTGCACCTGCGGCCTTGAGGAGGCGCTGGGTGCGGAACCTTGTGTGGATGTCGCAGTTTAAAACGTTCTTTGTATATTTGAGGATGTATCTGGGGTCGTTGGAGAAGATGATCTCTATATTGTCACCCAGACTCTTGTAATACTCAATGTAGTCAACACCTGTGAAGGTGTGCTTTGTGTCGTAGCCGAACACGTTTCTGAACTCTTCCTCGTTGAAGCTGTCTGAGTAGGGGTTAACACCCTTCTCGTCTATCATATCGTATGTGATAAAAGAATTACCAACCTCGTCTGAGGGGTAGGAAAGCTGAACGTAGAGCTTTTTGCAACCCTTTGCAATTGAGCGCAGAAGGATAGCAAAGCGGTTACGGCTTAAGATGGGGAATACAATACCCATATCCTCGCCGCCGAACTTGTTTCTGATGTCGGTTGCGATCTGGTCTGTTGTTGCGTAATTGCCCTGAGTACGGGCAACAACAGCCTCTGTAACACCGATGATGTCTTTGTCGTGAAGCTCAAACTCCTCGCCCTTTGCAGCATCTGTAACGCTCTTGACGATAGATGCCACCAGGTCGTCGCCCTCTTTGAAGATGGGGCAGATGATGCCTCTGGAAGTAACTCCTGTGTAATTCATAATACCAACCTTTCACAAAATAGATTTGTTTTTGCGAACAATTTATTTTACACCCATGTGCACAATCTGTCAATAAATATGAGCATATTTTTTTTACTTTGATAAAATAAAATCCTCCCGACTTTATTATTGACGGGAGGATCTAAGCTATGAATATGAATCCTTATGCTTTAAAAGCGATTTTCCGCAAGCTCGTGGGGACTGTTTGCACGCAGAGCCGTTGCCTCGCTTAAGGCGATAAAGGCAATGAGCCAGGGAGTGTTGACGGGGTTTGCAATGTTGACTATATCCTGCACCGCGTAGGCAAGGATAACTCCTGCGCATACAAAGGAGAGGGGATTCTCTTTTGCACGTCTGAAGGCGTTGTAAAGTGCAGAGCCGATAAGTGCCAGGTAAGCTCCAAGTCCCAGAATTCCGTGAGTGATAAGGTAGTTGACGTACACGTTGTGGGCAGAGTTTGTGGAGCTTTCTGCGAAGAGCTTGTTCATCTCTGAGAAATAGGGGATAAACTTGAAGTAGAAGGTCTCGGGGCCTGCGCCTATGAGCTTCTCTGCAAAGCTCATCTCGCCGAACACCTCAAAGGATTTGATCCAGAAGTAGCCTCTGTGGGTACCCCATCTTTCATCAAAGCGGAAGAAGCGCTTCATACCCGTGAGCTTTGATTTGGTATCTATAAAGGTGTAGTAAACAAACAGTGCGGCAAAGACCAGAACTGCAAGGCAGACAAGACCCAGGCAGATGTAGAAAACATATTTTGGGATCTCAAAGCCTGAGCGCATTCTGCCAAGGAGATAAAGTCCTGCAAATACTGCAAGGGAAACTGCGCCGATTGCAAACACGATGTGGTTGTTTACAAAGAAATCTGAGAAGCTGGTGTAGCCCTTGGAGCCGTTCTTTGTGATGATCTCTGCAAGCCAGAGTATCTTTGAGGAGAACATCATAATTGCAAGGCAAAGGAAGAAGCGCATAAGCTTTTTGAGCTCTCTGCTTGAGATAACGAGGATAGCGGCAATGGCGGCAAAGCAGCCAAGGAAGCCACCGTCAGAGGTTGCAACCAGAAGTCCCATAAACTGTATGCCTGTGCTGACATATGCCACAATGCGCATTGCAAGATCTTTTGAAGAGATCGCCATTCCCACGGAGAAGGGCAGAGCCACGCAGATAAGGGCAGACAGATAGTTTTTGTTGCCTATGGTTGAGGTGAAGTTCTGCTGAACGTTTTTGTTGCTTTTATAGTGAGAGAAGATGTTGAGAATATCCCAATAGTAGTAGTTAACTATGGCAACAAAGCTTACAACGGTAATTCCCAGGAAGATTGCGTAGAACACAAACTTTTTGTTGAAGAAATAACGGGAGATCACCGCATAGCACACAAACATCATAAGTATCATCAGCAGACCCATATTTCTGCCGTTTGATTTGGTGCCTGAAAGTCCCATAAAGCAATGGGCAATGTTACCGCTTGCAAAGGTGGAGATTATGGAGATCGCCACAAATGCCCCAAAGGCATAGTCCGTTACGTTGAACTTTAAGGGGTCGTGGTAGGTGTTGAGCTTTCTGTTGTAGGCGTTGTTTCTGCTGAGATAGGTGGTCAGTGTAACTGCCGCCACCGCAATTCCCATTACGGCGGAGAGTATTACGAATACCCAGAATTTATCTCTTCTTGCGGCTGAGTAGAACTCGGAAAGATAGAGAGGAAACAGGGTGAAAAGCAGAACCACATACAGATCTGCCAGAGCGTGATTCACGGTGAATCTGAGCTTTGGCGCCTGGTTTTTGACGGCCTTTTTTGCAGCCATATGAATACCTCATTTCTGTTTTTTCTTGATTATCTGAGTTTTGGCTTTATTACCAAACTAAACTTTATAATACCATATTTTAAAATGTTCGTCTACCCCTGAGGAAGGGATTTTGAGCATAAATCAGAAAAATCCGTAAATAAAAAGAAATATCCCGAATTTTACTTCGGGATATCTCAGAGGGGTTTCTATGAAAATAAATATGAGGTCTTTACTTTTTGTTTTCTTCCTTGCCTGCGTGGCATGTGTCCTTCATAGCACAGCCTGAGCAGCCGCATCCGCAGGAGCAGGAATTTTTGCCTTTTCGCTTGTTATTGATAAGGTGGATTATGATTGCCGTAACAACTGCAGCAAGCACAGCGCACACAGCAATGGTTCCGATGTTTGCACTAAGCCATTGAAGCACAGGGGTAACCTCCTTTTATCTGAGCTTTTTTGTAAGTTTTGTGGATTCCTTGTAGGGACGGAAAAGCATATACAGAGCAAACACAAGCAGCAACGCGGCAATTACGGTGCCGATGATGTTTCCGCCGCCCGTAAACCAGGAGCCGAACTGGTAGATCATAAGTGATACTCCGTATGCAAAGCCCGTCATATACGCAAGGGCAAAGAGGGTCCAGGCGCCTGAATTCATTTCTCTTTTGATGGCTCCCATAGCGGCAAAGCAGGGGGCACACAGCAGGTTAAACGCCATAAAGCTGTAGGCGATAACTCCGTTTGAAGAGAAGTGCTCGGCTACCGCGGTGTAGATTGCAGGGGAATCCTCTGCAGCACCAAGGAGTACGCCGAAGGTGGAAACCACACCTTCTTTAGCCATAAGTCCCGTGATGGTGGCAACTGCCGCCTGCCAGTTACCAAAGCCCAGGGGTGCGAAGATAAAGGATATCATATTGCCGATGGTTGCAAGCAGAGAGCTGTTGTTGTCCTGCACCATGGTGAACACACCGTTTTCAAAGCCGAAGCCCTGCAAAAACCACAGAATGATGGTAGAAAGCAGAATCACTGTGCCTGCTTTTTTAACAAAAGACCAGCCTCGCTCCCAGGTTGCACGGAAGATGTTTCTGGGCACGGGGGCGTGGTAAGCGGGAAGCTCCATAACAAAGGGAGCAGGATCGCCTGAGAAGATCTTTGTCTTTTTGAGTATTATGCCTGAGATTATAACGGAGGCAATTCCTATAAAGTAAGCAGATACAGCCACAAGTCCGCTTCCGCCAAAGAGTGCACCTGCAAAAAGTCCTATGATGGGCATCTTTGCTCCGCAGGGAATAAAGCAGGTGGTCATAATGGTCATTCGTCTGTCGCGCTCGTTCTCTATGGTTCTGGATGCCATAACTCCCGGCACACCGCAGCCTACACCCACCAGCAGGGGGATGAAGCTCTTGCCCGAAAGACCGAACTTGCGGAACAGCTTATCCATAATGAATGCAATTCTTGACATATATCCGCAGTCCTCCAAAAGGGAGAGCAGCAGGAAGAGTATGAACATCTGAGGCACAAAGCCCAGCACAGCGCCCACACCGCTGACTATTCCGTCGCTGACAAGCCCCACAAGCCAAGGGGGACAACCCAAAGCCACAAGCCCTGAGTTTACAGCAGGGACTACCCATTCGCCGAAGAGGGTATCGTTCATAAAGCCTACCGTCCAGTTGCCGATGGAGCCAATGGCAAGGTAGTAGACCAGGAACATTATCAGAGCAAATATTGGCAGGGCAAGGAAGCGGTTTGTGACCACAGCGTCTATTCTGTCTGAGACGGTCATTTTGCCTGAATGCTTCTTTTTGTAGCAAAGCTGCATTATTGAGGTTATGTAGTTGTAGCGTTCGTTGATGATGATGCTCTCTGCGTCGTCGTCAAGGATCTCTTCTACCTCTTGGATATCCGTCTCGATGTGCTTAATAACGTCAGGGTCAATATTCAGCTCCTGAAGCACCTTTTCATCACGCTCAAATATCTTGACGGAGTACCAGCGCTGACGCTCCTTGGGCATATTGTGGATGGTTGCCTCTTCTATGTGAGCCAGGGCGTGCTCCACAACACCGGAGAGGATGTGGCGGGGAATTTTGGGACCCTTTTTTGCGGCTTCCACAGCAATGTCTGCCGCTTCAAGGATGCTGTCACCCTTTAAGGCAGAGATCTCTACCACGGGGCATCCCATTCTTTTGGAGAGGATCTGTGTGTCTATTTTGTCGCCGTTTTTGCGGACTATATCCATCATATTGATGGCGATTATCACGGGGATACCCAGGTCCATAAGCTGGGTGGTGAGATATAGATTACGCTCAAGATTTGTGCCGTCTACAATGTTGAGGATCGCATCCGGTCTTTCGTTTATCAGGTAGTTTCTTGCCACTACCTCTTCCAATGTATAAGGAGAGAGGGAGTAGATTCCCGGCAGGTCTGTGATGATAACGTTGTTATCCTTCTTCAGCTTGCCTTCTTTTTTCTCAACGGTAACTCCCGGCCAGTTGCCAACGTATTGGTTGGAGCCGGTGAGTGCGTTGAACAGGGTGGTCTTGCCGCTGTTTGGGTTGCCGGCAAGGGCAATTGTTATACTCATAGTTTTTCCTCTTTCTATGCATGTTAGCCTTTGCTAACTAACGGATGAAAAGTTAGGGGGACATCCCCCGAATCTGCTGAATAATTGAATAAGGTCACATAACCTCTATCATATCGGCGTCTGCTTTTCTCAGCGACAGCTCGTAGCCGCGGACCGTAACCTCGATGGGGTCTCCCAGGGGAGCCACCTTGCGGATGTAGACCTCTACGCCTTTGGTAAGTCCCATATCCATAATTCTGCGGCGCACAGCACCCTCTCCGTGAACCTTCAGGACCTTGGCTGTTTTGCCTATCTTCACATCTTTGAGTGTGTTCATATGTACCTTCCTTCCTGTCTGATACAACGGTTAGCCATTGCTAACTGATGCTATTTTACTCCATTTTCCTGAATTTGTCAATGAGTTTATGCCATAAAATATTAATTTGGTTGTTTTGAATAAAAATTTTCTTATTTGAAAGTAAGTTTATCTTTTAATATTAATAAACTGCAAAAATGCAGATCTCATTTGGATTTTAAAATATTCTTAAACTGTTTTTTGGGGAATGATTTCTGCATTGACGATTGGTTTTGTATACAAGGTAGCTGCATACGAAACGAATAAATAGGGGTTAACGAGGGTAAATTATTTAAATATTTAAATTACACCCCCTTAACTTGACACTTACAGAAATTGTGCTATAATGATATCTATAAGAAGGGAATGCTGACGATGAATCAGAAGGTTTACACCAGACAATATTATATAGACAAGATCCGTGGGTTTTATCACAGCGATCTGATCAAGGTAATTACAGGTATACGCCGTTCAGGAAAGTCGTTCTTTCTGCTTTCGGTTATGGAAGAACTGAAAAAAACAGGAGTAAACGAAAAGGATATTATATATCTTAATCTTGATAAGCGTGGATACAGAAGGATCAAAACTCCCGATGCGTTAGAGGCAGCCATTGAAGATCTGATAACTGATGATGATTTTAAATATTTGTTTATCGATGAGGTTCAAAACGTAGTTGGGTTTGAAGAAGTTGTCAATGGGTTCAGAGAGGACGGAAACTTTTCTATATTTATTACGGGTTCAAACTCCTATCTGTTAAGCGGTGAGCTTGCAACTAAGCTTACAGGCAGATATATTGAGGTTGAAATGTTTACCCTTAACTTTCGGGAATATCTGGAAATGAAAGCTTTTCTGGGAAAGAAAGTTAAGGAAAACAAAATGGAAGAATTCAATGAATATCTTCGTTTCGGAGGTTTTCCGAAAACCCTTGAATTTGATGACCCTGCTGACAAGGATACCTATATTGCCGAGGTAATAAAGCAGATACTTGAAAAGGATGTTGTGAGGCATAAGAAGATCCGTAATCGGTTTGTGTTTGATAAAGTTATGACTTATATTATCAACAACTTCGGTGCTACGGTGAGTATTGGTGGAATTGCGGAATACTTTGAAAAATGTGAGCATATAAAAATCCGCACCGAAACACTTAATAATTATCTAAAGATACTTGAGAATGCTAAGATTATTTACAAGTGCCCTCGCTTTGACGTTAAGTCCAAAAAATCACTTCGGGGTGAGCAGAAATACTATCTTGCAGACCTGGGCATCTACTTCTCACGTAATGTTGACGCAAGGATAAATTACGGACCTGTGCTTGAAAACATTGTTTACACGTATCTATCTGCAAAGAATTATAAGATCAGCGTGGGAAGAATCGGTAAATTGGAATGTGATTTTATTACGCGTGTTAGCGACGAATACCGTTACATTCAGGTTGCTATGACAATTATGAGCGAAGATACGGAACAGCGTGAATATAAGCCGTTCACAATGATTCGTGACAACTATCCCAAATTTCTGTTTACCATTGATACGCTCTTACAAAAGCGTGACGGGGTAATACACAAAAATATTGTTGACTTTATTTCTAATAACGAAAATATTTAACAGAAAATTTCAAGCTTAAAATAAACCCAAAGAAAGGTGTTGAGCAAAATGTCCCAGCTTCAGGAATCGGGCGAGATGTACTTGGAAGCCATACTGGTGCTTACAAAAGAAAAGAGTGCCGTGCGCTCACTTGACGTGGCAGAGTACCGCAACTATTCAAAGCCCTCTGTGAGCCGTGCGGTAAAGCTCCTCAGAGACGGGGGATACATCACCGTGGACAAAGACGGCTACCTGTGGCTTACGGATGTGGGCAGAGAGGTGGCAGAGAAAATATATGACCGTCACAGGGTGCTCACTCAGTTCCTGACAAGCCTTGGAGTGGACTCAGATACCGCCTCCAGGGATGCCTGCAAGATGGAGCACGTTATCAGCGACACCACCCTTGAGGCAATAAAATCACATCTTGAGAAGCAGTAACTTCGGCACAGTACGCAGAATGTGCCGAAACTAAGTTTGCCCCAAGGTGCAAGTGAAGTTGCGTGGACGCAGTGAAGTTACTTTGTAGTGAAGTTTGCTTCGCAAGTGGATAAGCAGCAAACTTAACTTCACTTTTGCTTATGCAAAAACTTCACTGTATTTTATACAACTTCACTTCAAATCCCGGATTTGAAACTTCACCACATAGATCACCTGCAAGATAAGACCAGATTTTTTCTTTGCGGGTGATTTTTTTATAAAAATTTGTGATGTTCTGGTATTTTAATTTGTATTATAGGCAGAGGAGCAAATAACCCCTCTGATGAATTCTGATATGAGAGGAGAAATCTATATGAAGAAGATACTGGCTTTTTTGCTGTCTGTTATTATGGTGATGTCAATGGGGATTGCATCATTTTCTGCTCTTGATGAGGGTGTGAATCCTGGCGCACAGGCAGGAGCAAGCTTTGACGAGGTTACTCCTGATGAAGCCACGAAGAATGAAGCCACGAAAGATGAAGCCTCCAAAGACGAGGCATCAAAGGACGAGGCATCAAAGGATGAGGCTACATACGACGAAGCAAAGCTCCGTCAGCTTGTGCTGGAATTTATACTGAGCTCGGTCAATGAGGATGTTGACCTTTTTGCTTATGTGGATTATTCCATAGATATGCGCTTTGTGCACAAGAGCGAGGCAACTGCAGACTATGCGGTGTTTGACCTGAACTTTGCTGACGACTTCTATGACGACGAAGGAACAACGGCAACCTGTCTGAAGATAGGGGACAGGCTGTATGTTAATGAAGTGAACGGGATGGTCTCCTGCTATCTGGGGCTGGGCTACTATGCGGTAATACCCGAAACCCGTCAGGTGATGCTCCTTGAGGATGCTGTGAGCACAGGCCTTGAGGATATTGAGGATGAATGCCTGAGCGTGGGAATATGCAGAAGAATAGGCGATGCAGACGGTGACGGAGAGCTTACTGTCCGTGATGCAACCTATATTCAGAAGGGGGTTGCAGGGCTTGAGGGCTATGAGTTTGAGTCGGGGCTTTACGGATTTGCACGCTACAGTTATAGTGATATCTTTGACTTTGACGGCAACAATAAGATAGACGTGAGAGATTCCACAAATATTCGGAAGTACCTTGCAGACCTGCCCTTCTGCTTTGAGGGCAATCCTGAGGCAGTGAGCACTGTTATTCCCGAAGGGGCAGAGGCGCTTGAGTGCAATGTTGTGAGGGGCAACGGAATGTGGTGGAGTGAAGAGAGATACTACGAGATGTATGACTATGTGGGATACTTTACAAGCGCGCAGGAATATGCGGCGGCATCCCTTGATGAGGGGGATATATATAACGAGGAGTATTTTGAGAGCAATAACCTGGTGTTTGTTCACAGAATTATGGGAAGTGGCTCCTACGGCTACAGGCTGAGGGGTGTTTACAAGCAGGGAGATACCTTGTACGTTGACACCTGCATTATGGATATACGTCCCTCACACGCTATGACGGATGATATGAATTACATCGCCGTATACGTTGAACTGCCAAAGGAGACGACCTCTGAGGTTGTGCGTGCCGTGAAGTTTACTGACACAAGGTTTTTCCCCGCACAGGGTGAAAGCCGCGAGGATTATTATTAATAAACAGAATACTGCATAAAACAAAAGCACCGTGCTGAGTTTTGCGTGTTATCACTGACGGATAACACGCATCGAGATAAATCCCTTATGGGATTTTCGATATACGCTTGCAGCGTTCGATATGTGCCGATGCACACGATATGTTAGCTTCGCTGACGAGATGTTTATCTCATATCGAATTGACACAAAGCGGCAATATATCGAGCTTGAGCGTAGCGAAAGCATATCGAGTCAACTCAGTTGACATATAGACAGAAAAAACAGAGCAAGAATAGAGGGGTTGTCTCCTTTACTCTTGCTCTTTTTGTTTTGGGTGAATTTAAAAATTACATTTTGTTTGCGAGGGCTCTCTCAAGCCAGATGTCTGCAATGTCCATTGCGTTGTAAAGACCTGTCTTCTCAGAAGCTTTTACAAGCTGTTTTCTGGGGCTTAGGTCAGGGTCTGTGCACATAAGCTGCACGGCTACCTTGTCTGCCACCTGCAGGCCGTTAACTTCTTTTTTAGTCTTTATCTGCATACGGATGACAAATCTGTCTGCCATGCTTCCGTAGTACAGCTCGTCGCCGCAGCGCACAAGGGGCTTGCCCTTGTAGGTAAAAAATTCTTTGTTAGCCAATGTATATTCCTCCGTTAGCTCTTGATGTATGATTTGACAAGAGCCTCCAGCAGGTCGTCTCTGTCAATTTTAGAAATGATATTCCGGGCGTTGTTGAAGGTTGTGATGTAGGTTGGGTCCTCAGAGAGGATGTAGCCCACGATCTGGTTGATGGGGTTGTAGCCCTTTTTGCGCAATGCGTCATAGACTACCATCAAAGCACGCTTCATCTCGTCATCTCTGTCGCCGCCCAGAGAGAATACCATAGTTTTATCCAACATCCGAAACACCTCCGTTTGCAAATTTATTATAGGATATCGGGGTGAAGAATAATGTAAAATCTTACACCACATTAATTATACTATATAAGTCCCAAGATTTCAAGTGCTAAATAAAATGGGTTGAATTTGGTGATGGGAAGTAGTCGTTATTTATTATGGAGGTGAATTCAGACTTGTGCTGCCAAGGGGGAATTGGCTTTGGCTGGGGATTTATTCGTCGTGTTTACGGAAGAAATCAAGGATCTTTTTTTCGTATCCTTCCTTATCAACCACGTAGCTCATTCCGTGGTCTGCACCGGGCACAATGAACAGCTCCTTTTCTGCCTTGCAGGCCTTGTAGTTTTCGAAGGTCATCTGAATGGGCACGAATTGGTCGTCTGTGCCGTGGACAAACAGCACGGGTACCTTTGAATTTTCCAGAGCCTGTGCGCAGGATAACTCCCGTGAGCCTACCTGAAGCCTTTCCTTAAAGATATCGTTTGCAACTGCGCTGTAGATTCCAAAGGGGATGCGCAGGTTGTTCTCTGCCACGTGCTTCCAGATGGCGTGAGGAGAGGTGAAGCCGCAATCTGCCACAACTCCGCGCACACTTTTGGGAAGCTCCAGGGCGGTGGACATCATAACCGTGGTGGCGCCCATGGAAACGCCTATAAGATAAACGGGGAGCTTGCCCTCTGTTTTCTCTTCTGCCCACTGAGCCCATCTGAGGCAGTCGTGCCTCTCTAAGGTGCCAAAGCCCATATAATCTCCCCCTGAGCCGCCCTGAGCCCTTTGCTCTGCAAAGAGTACGCTGCAGTCGTTTTTGTGGAGAAAATCAGAAATAATGCCAAAGTCCCTTGCCCAGGAGGAGCGCCAGCCGTGCATGGCAACAAGGACTCTCTTTGGGTTTTTGCAGGGGTACCAATGGCCCTTAAGTGTCAGCCCGTCGTGGGAGGTGATCTCCACCTCTTCTGTATCCTTTGCGCGGAGCTTCTCTGCTCCGTCTATGAGCATACTCATACACTTGGAGAGCTCTTCTGAGCCCATAAGCTTTGAGCGACCCCGGGTGAGGAGCTTTGGCTCTTCTCTGTCAAGGGCGATCTTCATGAAGCCTCTGGCGGTGAGCTGGTGCAGGGTTACGAGCACCGTTGCGCTTGCTGCCGCAATACCTGAGGCTATAAGCATTGTTTTTGTATGTTTTTTCATATTTCTCTGCCTCCTTTGTTGGTTTGCACAGATGAACATACTTTATACTCTTATTATAAGCAAAAGCCCGATATATTTCAATCGGACTTTTGTAAATTAAATATTAACTTGTGTGCATCAGCTTGTGGATGCTTCTATGAACTTCTCCTGCATATAATTGTAAATATCGGCAGGGGTGTTGGAGTACATATAGCATTTATCAAGATATTCCTTGGAGGGATAGATGAGCTCGTTGTTTCTTATCTCCTCAGGAAGCAGTGCCACAGCCTCTGAGTTCGGAGAAGCGTAGCCGATGATCACTGAGTTGGAACGACCAACCTCAGGCTCCAGCATAAAGTTTATGAACGCCTCTGCAAGCTCTGGATTCTCTGCATTTTTGGGCACGCACATAGCATCTACAAAGAAGTTTGTACCCTCCTCAGGCAGGCAGTAGTCGAGGGACTCATTGTTGTCCATCATATAGTAGATATCGCCTGCATAGTAGGGGGCAATGGCAGATTGGTCGCACTCCATAAGGTCGTAGACCTGATCCATAACGTAATTCTGAACCAAGGGCTTTTGCTCCTTAAGCAGGGCGCAGGCCTTGTCTATGTCTGCCATGGTGGGGTTGGAGGGGTCAAGCCCCAGCCTTTGCATTGCAATTGCCAGAGCATCGCGGCTGTTGTTGAACATAAGTATCTGACCCTTATTGTCCTCATTCCACAGAGCATCGAAGCCTGTGACCTCGCCCTTTACCATATCCTTGTTGTAGCAAAGTGCCACAACTCCCCAGGTGTAGGGCACGGAGTAGGTGTTGTCGGGATCATAGGGGAGATTTTTGTATTCATCTGCAATGTTTTTGTAGTTTGGAATGTTGTCAAAGTCCAGGGGCAGGAGCATATCCTCTGCAATGAGTTTGCCTATCATATAGTCAGAGGGGATTATAACGTCGTAGCTCTCCGTCTGGATCTTTGCATACATTTCCTCGTTGGATTCGTACTCGTTGTAGTTTACCTTAACGTTATAGCGCTTCTCAAATTCAGCGATAACGTCCAGGGTGCCGTCTTCTCCGTTGGCAATGTTTTCGCCCCAGTTAAAGACGTTGAGCACTGCCGTGTAGTTTGCACATCTGGAGTATACCACAAGTCCTCCAAAGAGGATAAGCACAGCCATAGCTACGCACAGAAGCTTTTTGCCCTTGAGTCCGTCGCCCTTTTCTTTGCCGTTTTTCTCCTGCTTTGCACCGTAGATGTTGGTGATGATGAGCACAGAGAAGATAACAACAAAGAGGATGGTGGACAGAGCGTTTATCTTGGGAGATACCCTCTTTTTGAGCATGGTGTAGATCTCAATGGGGAGGGTCTGGAACTTGCCGCTTGTAAAGAATGAGATAATGAAGTCGTCCAGAGAATAGGTGAAGCTTATGAGGAAGCCTGAAACTATACCGGGCAACAGCTCGTGGATGACCACCTGAAAGAATGCCTGCAGCTGTGTGCAGCCCAGGTCCTGTGCCGCCTCAAAAAGGTGATTGTCCATCTGTCTGAGCTTTGGCGTGACAGAAAGGATAACGTAAGGGGTACAGAAGCCTATGTGAGAAAGCAGCAGGGTGCCGAAGCCGTTCTCAAAGTGGAATACCTGACCCAGGAAAACAAAGAGAAGCATCAGGGATATACCCGTTACTATCTCGGGATTGATGATGGGAATGTTGGACACGGTCTGGATGATCTTGCGCTTTGCACCCTTAAGGTTGTACATTCCCAAAGAGGCTACCGTGCCGAGAATTGTGGAGAAAGCCGCCGCCAGCACCGCAACAAGCAGGGTGTTGCCCAGAGCCGTCATAATGGCTTTGTCCTGAAAGAGCTTTATGTACCAATCAAAGGTGAAGCCACTCCAGACGGAGGACTTACTTGCGTTAAAGGAATAGGCAATGAGAACTGCAATGGGAGCATAAAGAAACAGGAAGATAAGCCCGATGTAGAACTTTTTGCCCAGAAACATCTTTTTCATACGCCCACCGCCTCCTCATCGCCGAAGCGGTTCATTATGACCATAAACACAAGGATGACTATCATCAGCAGCAGTGCAATTGCAGAGGCTGTGTGACGGTCGCTCTTGTAGAGCATCTCAATAACGTCGCCTATCATTCTGTTGTTGGGACCGCCTAAGTACTGAGATACAAGGAAGGTGCTGGCAGAGGGAACGAAAACCATGGTCACGCCGGAGATTATGCCGGGGATCGAAAGGGGGAATACCACCTTGCGGATAACGTTCAGTCTGCTGCAGCCCAGGTCCTGTGCTGCCTCTATAAGGCTTTTGTCTATCTTGCCCATAACCGTGCACAAAGGCAGTATCATAAAGGGCAGGAACTCGTATACCATACCCAGCACCACGGCTGAGGTGTTGTACATAAGGGGGATGTCCACTCCTATCATATTAAGGAAGGAGTCAATGGGACCGCTGTTCTGCAGAAGCAGTACCCAGGCACGTATCCTAAGCAGAAAGTTCATCCACATAGGTACCATGATAAGCATGGTGTAGGTGCGCTGTGCACGCTCTGAACTGCGGGATATAAAGTAGCTCAGCGGATAAGCCAGCACAAGGCAGATAGATGTGGAGAGAAATGCTACCCACAGTGAATACAGGAACTCGTCCTTGTAATTCAGTGCCTTCTGCAGAAAGAGCAGGGTGAAGTTGCCTGCTTCATCTCTGCAGGTGTTGCTGATGATAAGTGCCAGGGGCACCAGGGTGAACAGGAACATCCAAAGAAGATAGGGGATGATCAGTTTTTTAGTCTTCATTCAGAGCCTCCCCGTCCAGCACTTTAACGGTTGCCTTGGAGAAATCAAAGCAGATGGGTACGTAGGTTGCCACCTGCTCGTCCTGAGCACTGTGCATGATCCATTTTCTTTCGTCTGATTCAAGGATTATCTCGTTGTGAGCACCCTTCCAGATCACGGATTCGATGTATACGTCCGTAAGCTGGCCTATGCCCTCGCCGTCAACGTAGAGTCCGTCGGGAGGAAGGATGATGCTGAGCCTTGTGCCCTTCTCAAAGGAATAGCCCGGAATGTCTACTTCCCTGCCTTCTATCTCAACCGTGACTGAGTTTTCAGCCTCGTTGCAGTAGGTAACCTCTGCCTCAAGCTCATTGTAGGGAGTGGGGAAGAGCTTGTTCATAATATGTATGTTGTTGGGGTCTACGCGCATTCCGATGTGGCTTCCCACAGAGCTTGATACTGTGGAGTGAATAAGCAGGATGCAGTTTTTGGTGCGTACCTCCATCTCGTAGTGAACGCCCTTGAACACAACTCCCGTCACATCGCCTGTGATGGTGCCCTCCTCGGGGGAGGTGATCTCTATATCCTCAGGGCGGATTACGATATCTACGGGAGTGTTCTCCCCAAAGCCCTTGTCTACACAGGGGAAGTCCGAACCCAGGATGCTCACCTTATAATCCTTGAGCATGGTGCCGTCAAGGATGTTTGCCTCGCCGATAAAATCTGCAACGAAGGCGTTGGCAGGCTCGTTGTATATGTCGATGGGAGTGCCTATCTGCTCGATCTTGCCGTTTTTCATAACCACAACACGGTCGCTCATGGTAAGGGCTTCCTCCTGGTCGTGGGTAACGTAAACGAAGGTCTTCTTTGTCATCTTCTGAATTCTCTTGAGCTCTATCTGCATATCCTTGCGCAGCTTAAGGTCAAGAGCGCCCAGGGGCTCGTCAAGCAGGAGCACGTCAGGGTCGCACACAAGGGCACGGGCAATGGCAACTCTCTGCTGCTGTCCGCCGGAAAGCTTTGCCACGGAGCGCTTTTCGTAGCCTTTAAGGTCTACGATGGCAAGCATCTTGGTGACCAGCTTTTTGATCTCCTCCTTAGGGAACTTTTTGAGCTTAAGCCCAAAGGCAACATTCTCAAAAACGTTCAGATGGGGGAAGAGAGCGTACTTCTGAAAAACAGTATTTACGTTTCTCTTGTTGGGAGGAGTTCCGTTTATTCTTTTGCCCTCGTAGAACACGTCGCCTGCGTCAGGCTCCAGAAAGCCGCCTATAATGCGCAGAGTTGTGGTTTTGCCGCAGCCTGAGGGACCCAGCAGAGTGATAAACTCCTTGTCCTTTATGTCTAAATCTATATTGTTAAGTATAACCTCGCCGTCAAAGCTTAGGCTGATATTCCGAAGTGAAACGATTGATGTCTGTTCCAAAATAAGCACCTCCGAATAAATGGGAATTTACAATTCTCTACAAATTAATGTAGATTTTTACAGTATAGAATTATATATTCAATCTGTCAATTTGTCAATTAGTTAAATGTAATTAATTTTGCAATTTAAAGCGGTAAAATTTGCAAATGCTTCAAAGGCTCTCCTATACATTATTAATATTATAAAGGGGTGTAAATACGGTAAGACCTGTTGTTCTCAACCGATTTTGGTGAAATTAGATAAATTTTAGCCACAATATCAGTAAAAACGCGCCTTTTATTTTTGTGCAGACTTTGATATAATGTTATTCGTAAGGATTTGCTTTACTAAAGTATAATTGAAAGGATGATTGTAATGAAAAAAGCAAAAAGACTTGTGTGCTTGGTGCTGACACTCATGATGCTTATGTCTATGTGTGCGCTCAGCTTCTCAGCACAGGCGGCTGTGTATGATACAGCGCAGATAAGTGCGGCATATCCCAATGCGGCAGATGACTTCACCTGGGATAATGCAACGGTATACTTCCTGCTGACAGACCGCTTCAACAACGGCAACACAGCAAACGACCACAGCTACAACCGCGGACTTAACCGCGACGGCACGGTGAGCACGGAAATGGACACCGTGGCTGCCTTCCAGGGTGGTGACTTTAAGGGCATCACTCAGAAGATAGAGGCAGGCTACTTTGACGACTTAGGCGTTAACGCCATCTGGGTCTCCGGTTGGTTTGAGCAGATTCACGGCTATGCAGTCGGCGGCGACGGCAAGAAGAGCTTCCCTCACTATGCTTACCACGGCTACTACGGCTCTGACTTCTCTGAGCTTGACAAAAACTTCGGCACAGAGGCAGAGTTTAAAGAGATGATTGATACTGCTCACGAGCACGGCATCCGCATTGTGCTGGACGTAGTTCTGAATCACCCCGGTTACAACACCATTTACGATATGAACGAGTACGGCTTCGGTACACTCAGAAGCGGTTGGGAAGATAAGTACTACAACTTCTCAAACATCAATCAGAACAACTACCACGGAGTTATTGACTACAACTCCGATGCTGCCGCCTGGGGCAGATGGTGGGGTCCTGATTGGATCCGCGCTGGACTTGCAGGCTACAAGGCAGACGGTACCAACGATCTGACAAACTCCCAGACCTTCCTGCCTGACTTCAAGACCGAGTCCACTCAGGTACTGGATATCCCCGAGCTCCTCAAGACAAAGTGGAACAAAGAGGGTACCTATCAGACAAAGATGAACGAGCTGGACGAGACCTTCTCCAAATACAACCTCGGCAATAAAACAGTCAGAACCTACCTTGTTGCATGGTATACCCAGTGGGTTGAGCAGTACGGCGTTGACGGCTTCCGCTGCGACACTGCAAAGCACGTTGAGCAGGAGTCCTGGAAGGCTCTCTCCGACGCTTGCACAAAGGCACTCCAGAATTGGAGACAGGCTAACCCCACAGCTGCAGGCGCAGACTGGGACGAGGAGTTCTGGATGACAGGCGAGAACTACGGTCAGGGTGTTGATCAGAACAGCTACTACGAGAACGGCTTTGACTCCATGATCAACTTCTCCTTCTCAGGTTCATCCTCAGGCCAGAACTGCAACGGTGTTCCCGATGCTTCAAACATCAACAACACCTACGCTGACTATGCAGGCAAGATCAACACAAAGGACAACTTCAACGTTCTTACATACATTTCTTCTCACGATACGGGACTTTGCAGAAACGACCTGTACTATCAGGGCTCAGCCTTTCTGCTGCTGCCCGGCGGAGTTCAGATCTTCTACGGTGATGAGGCAAACAGACAGACTGTTGAGTGCTCCATTCCCGACCACAGACCCAGAAGCTTTATGAACTGGTCTGAGATAGACAACTCCTCCTCTGAGGCTGCAAAGGTGCTTGCTCACTGGCAGAAGGTGGGCACATTCCGCAACAGCCACGTGGCTGTTGGTGCAGGCTCACACACAAACCTTGGCGCTTCCTCAGGCACAGCCTTTGCAAGAAGCTACGCTAAGAACGGAGTCAGCGATACAGTTGCCTGTGTAATCGGTGCAAACGCAAACTCTAACGTAACAATTGAGCTGAACGGTACCTTTACAAACGGCACTCAGGTGCGCAATGCCTACGACGGCAAGACAGCAACTGTTGAAAACGGCAAGGTTACCTTCTCCGCAGGCGCACACGGTACTATCCTTGTGGAGCTGGCAGCAGATGCTCCCACAACTCCCTCTGACCCTGCAACAAAGCCCACAACACCCGAAACCGTTCCCACAGAAACAACTGCGGCAGATACAACACCTACAGAGACTACTCCCACACAGCCCTCCACAGGACTGATCCTGGGTGATGCAGACGGTAACGGCATGGTGAACGTTAAGGACGCAACCGCAATCCAGAAGCACGTAGCAGATATTCAGTCCCTTGAGGCTTCAGGTATTATTGCTGCTGATGCAGACGGTAACGGCAAGGTTAACGTTAAGGATGCAACTGCGATCCAGAAGCACGTTGCCGGTATGAACACAGGCTATGACATTGAAAAGCCCATTGCAGGCACAACCACTCCCGATGCAACCGAGCCTGCAACTGAGCCTGCAACCGAGCCCGCAACTGAGCCTGCAACACAGCCTGCAGGGGATACCATCGACCTGACTCAGCTCGGCTCACAGGTGATCGTTCTTATGAACTCTCCCTATGAAAATCCCTATACTCATACATGGACAGACGGCGGCGGAGCCTTTGACGAGTGGCCCGGCACAGCAATGCAGTCTGCCGGCAACGGAATGTTCTTTGCACTTGTAGACAATGCTGCAAATATGATCATCTTCAACGATGGAGTTATGGACAGCGGCAATCAGACAGAGAACCTGCAGATTCCCGGCAACTTTGCAATCTACGATTATGCTTCAGGCTCCTGGTCAGGTTACCTTTCTGACTTTGTAGATGTTACAAAGTTCCCCCTTGATCCCTCGCTTCTGCCCGGAGGCGATTCCACACAGCCTACACCCACACAGCCTGCTCCCACACAGCCTGTTCCCACACAGCCTAACCCCGGTAACACAACTTTGAGCAATAAATTCGTTGCCATCATCTATTGTGAGGCTTCCGGAACAGATGATGCTTCCAGAAACAAGGAAGTTGAGTTCTCTGCAAACGGAACCCTGACCTATGATTTCGCAGGTGACAGCTACGTGTTTGTTCGCAACTATGACACAGGAGTGCAGTATTGCACAGACGGTTGGTCAAATTTTGCGAACCCCGTTACCCTTATTAATGAAAAGAACCTGACAGGAACCTTTGACAAGATGTATGTTCCCGAGGGTCAGCACACTCTCTACCTTGCAGACAACGGAAACGATACATACACGCTCAGTTACGATAAAGGTGCGGTGGTTGACCCCGTAGAGCCTGCTCCCACAACCCCCAGCGGTTCAGAGGATGTGGAGCCCACACCCACTCCCACACCGGGCGGTAACCTCAGCAATAAGTTTGTAGCAATCGTATACTGTGAGGCTTCCGGTACAGATGACGCATCCAGAAACAAGGAAGTTGAGTTCTCTGCAGACGGAACCCTGACCTATGATTTCGCAGGTGACAGCTACGTGTTTGTTCGCAACTATGACACAGGTGTGCAGTATTGCACAGACGGTTGGTCAAACTTCGCGAACCCCGTTACACTTATTAACGAAAAGAACCTGACAGGAACCTTTGACAAGATGTATGTTCCCGAGGGTCAGCACACTCTCTACCTTGCAGACAACGGAAACGATACATATACACTCAGTTACAAATAAGTGCTTGATAAAAAATGAGTGATCAATAAACAAAAAACGCCTCTTCCGATTGAGTTCGGAGGAGGCTTTTTCTATGCTTTGATGTGTGTTTGCTGTTCTGCGATGGATGGTGAACTGATCTGTGGGGGCAAGTCACGATTCGCCCGAAAGGTTTCGCATAGAGGAAATGTTTCGGGCGGGCACAGAGACCCGCCCCTACGATAGACGTCTGATAATATTTGTAGGGAAACTCCTCAGGGAAAAGCCTTTAAGCATTCCTTCTTACCTCTTATCTATTACCTCTTACCTCACTCCGACCTGCCCCTAAGATAAACGTTTTGATTTGAATTGCAGGGAAATTTCCTCAAGGGGGGAGCATTTAAGCCTTCCTTCTTACCTCTTATCTATTACCTCTTACCTCGCTCCGACCCGCCTCTACGATAAACGATTGGTTTGAATTGTGGGGGAGAGTTTTTTGCGGAGGTGTCTGATTATTTCTTAAACCAGCGGATCAAGGGGGAGAAAAATCTCTGCCAGCTTGTGCAGGGGTAGAGCACGTAGCTGACTGCCTCGGGAGAAAGTGCCAGGGTGAGCACCACAGAGACGAGCATTGTTACCACAAGTATGTACCTTGGCTGTGCACTGCTCAGAAGCTCTCTGAGGAACAGGGCATCTATAATAAGCTGGATCTGCCTGTGCAGAGCGTAGACCTGCAGGGTGTTGCCTCCTGTGTGGGTCATCAGGGGCACTCTTTTGTTGGGCATAATTGCCAGCAGGCTAAAGCTCATAAGGGCAGAAACGCCGAAGCATCCAAGCCTGAGCAATGCTCCGTAGGGCTCCCATTCTGCGCCGAACTCGTAGTAGGGGTTGTTGCCTGTGAAAACGTATCTGAGGGAATAGACTTTGGTGATTACAAAGTAAAGTCCCACCGTAAAGGCGATGAGGAATACAAGGGACAAAATCCGCACAGCAGGCTTGTTGAGTATTTTCAGCAGCTTATCTTTGTCTGTGATGTAGCCTAAGTAGAACACGGGGAAGAAAACGATGATCCTTGAGAAAACCATGGTGTTGCCGATCTGGTCTGCGTATCCCACCAGAAGTGCAAGCAGGATGCTTGTGCACAGGACTTTTTTGCGATTAAAGTTCCGCAGTACGTGGGCAATCAACAGATGTGCCGCCATAACGAAGATATACCAGGCAACTCCGTTTTCGGAAAACAGGTTGAATTTTGGGTTTCTTCCGCAAAAGTACCCGGTCAGATAAATGGTGGATTTTATGAACATTCCCAGCAGAAAGTAGGAGAACACCTTTTTGAAGTTAAAGGGTGAGATGTTCACAGTTCGCTTTGCAAAAAGTCCTCCAAGGAATATGAAGGCGGGCATATGAAAGGTGTAGAGCCAAAGGTGTGCCCACTTGACCCCGGGGGATGAAAGATATGGATTCAGCCCGTGACCGAAGACCACGCAGAGTATCAGAAAAGCCTTTGCATTGTCAAATTTGGCGGTTCTGGGCTTTGCAAGAGTATTTGCCATAATATACCTCCTTTTTAGTGCACTCTATATTATAAGTATATGAGCACTTTTTGTCAAAGAAAATCCTCTACACAGTTTGTGTAGAGGATCTGTTAGTTTATTTGCTTATATATTCTTAAGCTGGTTCTGATTTATCTCCGTCAGGGTATCGCATATGACGATTTTGCGGATGATGCTCTGCATTGCGCCGTAAAGCTCAGAGTCCTCTCTGTAATCTGCAGGGAAGATAAAGTTTACTCTGTCGTTTACAAGGAGCTCCTCTACCTTCTGTCTTTGTCCCTGTGGGTACACGGCAATGGAGGTGCCGCCGTAGGCCTGCATCATCTTCATGCAGGGTACGTCAGAAAGTCCGTCGCCTATGTATATCATATTGGTAAATGGGATGCGTTTTGAGTCGTCGGGCATTGAACGGTTAAGGTCCACGTCGTTTGAAACGTCCAGCACGCCCTTGTTTATTCTGTAAACAAACTGGGTCTTGTTGGTGTAGTTAACGGCGGTCTTGGGCCAGACTGCGTCGCCCTGCTCGTCGTAGTAATACTCGCAGGCAAAGATCTCCTTGAACTTATCCCTGATGGGAGTGCCCTCAATGATCTCTTTCATACCTGAGGAGATTATGTAATGCTCGATTACAGCTCCCTGGGATTTGCCGTATTCGTTTACGCGGTCAAACCAGGACTCCACTCCCTCAAAGAATTCCACAGAACTGCCGTGGGAGAGAAGCTTTTCTCTGCGCAGGGGATTTCCGTGCTTTTGAGCTTCGCGTATGGCGGTGTACATATATGCAAGTATGCCGTCCATCTTTTGCTCACGGCCAAAGTCGTTTGCCTCCTGCCAGAAGTCAGCGGATTCCATTCCAAGGCTGGGTATCAGGGCAAAGTCCTGCATATCTCTGGTGCTGAGGGTCTTGTCAAAGTCGTACATTATGGCAATGATGGGTTTGTCGCTCATATTACCGCTTCCTTAGGAGAATTTTGTGGGTGTGAGGATTACTTTGCCTTGTAGGTAGTAAGCTCAACCTTTGTGATCTTAACGTCTTCCTTGGGCTTGTTTGCCTCTTCGTCAACCTCAACGTCTGCGATCTTGTCCACTACGTCCATACCCTCAATAACCTGAGCAAATACTGTGTGGCCGCCGGAGGAGCGAAGTGCACCGTCAAGATGGATGTTGCCGCCGTTTTCCTCGTAGAGCTTCCAAACCTCTTCGGGAATAGCGTAGCTTAAGGGGTGGATGCCGCCGATGTAGTCCTTGATGAATGCATCAGCATCTGCATACTGTGCAACGAACTGCATACCGTAGGATGCAACGTACTGGTTGTACATATCCTTGTACTGGTCGTAGGTCTTGTCGTAGTCTACGTCCTCGCGCTTGAAGCTGTCTTTGCCTGCCTGATTGATGAAGAACTGGCTGCCGTTGGTGTTCTCTCCTGAGTTAGCCATTGCAACTGAACCGCGGATGTTGTAGAGTGTGTTGCAGAATTCGTCCTCAAAAGCCTCACCAAAGGAGCTGGTGCCGCCTGTGCCGTCTGCGTTCTCATAGTCGCCGCCCTGGAGCATAAAGTCCTTGATTACGCGGTGGAAGATGGTACCGTCGTACTTGCCGTCCTTTGCAAGTGCCTTGAAGTTTTCTACTGCCTTGGGAGCATTCTCGGGGAAGAAGCGCAGGGTGATGTCGCCCATTGTTGTGTGGAGTATTGCAACCTCCTCACCGTCTGCAGGCTTTTCAAGCTGATAGCCTATTTTGTGGGCTGTGTCGTTCTTGATGTTTGCGTTGAGCTCGGGTCTTGCTGCTTTCTTTGAGCAACCGCCCAGAGCCATTGCGCATCCTGCTGTGAGCACTGCTGCCATAGCAATGCAGAGAATCTTTCTGAGTTTCATAGTAATTTTCCTTTCTGAGTTTAAAATGTATTGTAAAATAATTACTGTGCTGTGTAGGTGGTGATCTCAACGGAGGTTACGGTTACGTCTTCGTTGGGCTTGTGTGTGTCGGCGTTAACCTCAACTGCGGCGATTGCGTCCACCACGTCCATACCCTCAATGACCTGGGCGAATACCGTGTGGCCGCCTTTGGCTCTCAGGGCTCCGTCTAAGTGGATGTTGCCGCCGGTTGCCTTGTAAAGCTCCATAACCTCATCCGTTATGGCGTAGCTCAAGGGGTAGATGCCGCCGCAGTAGTCGTCGATAAAGCTCTGCACCGTGGGGAAGCTCTGCCTGAACTCGTCGCCGTACTGAGCTATGAACTGGTAGTAATACTCGTGAAGCTGAGTGTAGGTCGTGTCGTAATCAAAGCCCTCGACAGAGAAGGACTCTGCCTTTGCCTGATTGATGAAGAACTGGCTGCCGTTGGTGTTTTCTCCAGAGTTGGCCATGGCAACGGAGCCGCGGATGTTGTAGAGTGTGTCGCAGAATTCGTCCTCAAAGGCAGAGCCGAAGGAGCTGGTGCCGCCTGAGCCGTCTGCGTTCTCGTAGTCACCGCCCTGGATCATAAAGTCGTTCATAACACGGTGGAAGATGGTGCCGTCGTACTTGCCGTCCTTTGCAAGTGCCTTGAAGTTTTCAACAGCCTTGGGTGCGTTTTCGGGGAAGAAGCGCAGGGTGATATCACCCATAGATGTGTGGATTATTGCAATCTCGTCTCCGTTTTGAGGCATCTCAAGCTGATAGCCTACCTTGTGCTCTGTGTCCTTTTTGATCTTGGGGTTGAGCTCAGGTCTTATGATCTCAACAGGGGGGATGGAGGGCTCGGCAGAGGTGGTGGCAGGAGATGAGGTGGCCGCAGGTGCGGTTGTGGTTGAGGTGTCCTGCTTTGTGTCCTTACAGCCTGCAAGGGCAAAGGCAGAGCTCAGCGCCATAACTCCCGTAAGTGCCAGGGAAATGATCTTTTTGGAATTCATCTGAGTTTTTCCTTTCGGTAATTGAATATTTTATGTTGATCTATCGCGTTTACTTTGTGAGCTCTTCTTTGAACTCAACCTGTTCTGAGATCTTAAAGTCGTCAACGTAAGGCTTGCCGCCTACCTCGTCCATAAACTCGATCTTGGTGGAAACTGCACCGTTTATTCCGGAGATGACCTTGAAGCGGAGCTTTATGAGGTAATCTCCCTTTGTGAAGTCCATTCCTGAAATGTTGGAGGCGTTGAACTTGATGATGTTGTGATTAAAGGCATTGTAGATAACGCTTGACTTAAGCACGGGGAAGACCTTTTGGAGCTCTTCGGGGGATATTTTGGAGGGATCCTCCTGATCTGCCACAAGCACCGTGTCCAGAAGCTCAAGGGTGGTGCCCGGGTAGTTAAGGCTTGCCTGCACGTTCTCTATCTTTTTTGGAGTTTTAACATAGCAGGTGTAGGTCAGGGTATCGTCAAGGTTTACTTTGTGGTCTTTGCCGTCAACGGTGATGATGCAGGTGACGGGCTTATTCTGAGCAGAGTCCGAGCTGTTGCCTGAGTTGTTGCCTGAGTTGCTGTTTGAGCTGCTGTCGGGCTTGTTTGCTGTATTGCCTGAGTTGCCTGAATCAGAGTTTTGCTTTGAGGGAGCCTTTGTTGCGGGCTCTGTTTTGGGAGCCTCGGTAGTGGCAGGCTTGGTCTCTGCCTGCGGCTGAGTGGTGGGCTCTGTCTGTGGCTCTGTGGTGGCCTCTGTGGCAGGGGCAGAGGAGGTAACGGTCACCTCGTCTGCAGTAGCGCTTGCAGGCTCTGCCTTTTTGCAGGCGGTAAAAGCCATACTTCCAAGGAGCACGGCACAAAGGCAAATTGCCGTGAGTTTTTTTGATTTCATACGCATACTTCTTTTCTTTAACAATAGATACTATATATTTTACATTATATTGCAGATTTTTTCAATAGGAATTTGTGTGAATTATTTATGTCATATTAATCCGCCTGTTTTCATAGATTTGTTTATGAAAGAAAATATATTCGGAGGCTTATAATATGACGGACTTTTTACCTGAAGGATGTCTTATGGAGAAAAAAGAGAACAATATGTATCTGGAGAGTGTGTCTACCCTGTGTGATGCCTACCGTGACGGAAGGATTCTGGAGGCAAGGGCAACTGTCTGCGATTCCTCTCACAATCTGACGGTGGATTTGGGGTGCATCAAGGGAGTGATTCCCCGCCGTGAGGGTGCCCTTGGAATTCGCGAGGGCAGAGTGCGGGACATTGCGGTCATCTCCAGGGTGAACAGACCCGTAAGCTTTGTGATAACGGGCTTTGAGCGCGACGAAAGCGGTGCTACCGTGGCGCTTCTCTCAAGAGAGGCCGCACAGCAAAGATGCCTGGAGGCTTACGTTAATAACCTGCGGGTGGGGGATGTGGTGAGTGCAAGGATAACCCACCTTGAGTCCTTTGGGGCCTTTGCGGATATAGGCTGCGGAATCGTGGCGCTTCTGCCCATTGATGCCATCTCAGTATCAAGGATAGAGCATCCATCAGAGAGGTTCACCGTGGGTATGGATATAAAGGCTGTGATAAAATCCATGGAAAACGGCAGGATAAGCCTGAGCCACAAGGAACTTCTGGGCACATGGCAGGAGAACGCGGCGCAGTTTGCCGCAGGAGAGACCGTGGCAGGGGTTATCCGTTCAATAGAAAACTACGGTGCCTTTGTGGAGCTTGCTCCAAACCTTGCAGGTCTTGCAGAGAGCAAGGAGGGAATAAAAGTGGGTCAGCAGGCAAGCGTGTACATAAAGAGCATAATCCCCGATAAAATGAAGGTGAAGCTTATAATCGTGGAGACCTTTGACTACAAATACTCTCCGCAGAATCCCAAGTACTACTACACGGGGGAGCATATGGACAGATTCCTCTATTCCCCCGAAGGGTGCGAAAAATATATAGAATCCGTGTTTGAATAGAAGATTCTGATGTACTATAAACAGGTCTGTGCTTTTTTTGGACGGGTTTTTGTGTTGACAGTGGGGCAGGGTAGGTGCTATGATTATCTCAGAGTTTGAGAGGAGGTCAGGCTATGCTTGATTACGTAATTATTGCCCTGCTTTGTGTGCTCTGCATTGGGGTTTTGATCCTGCTTTTGAAGGTGAACAAAGGCCCCAAGGGCTCAGAGGACACCGTGCACAGAATGCAGGAGGCTTTTCGCTCAGAGGGTGCCACCCTTCGGCAGGAGATGGGAGCAAACGTTCAGCAAACTGTGAAGAATCTGGGGGATATGATAGCCACAAATCAGCGCAGTGCCTCAGAAAGCCAGAACGACAAGATGACACAGCTTGAAGAAAGGCTCAAGACCTTCTCCCTTGAAAACGAGCAGAAGCTTGACAACATCCGTGCAACGGTTGAGAAGCGCCTGACATATATGCAGGAGGACAACAACCGCAAGCTGGACGAAATGCGCAAGACCGTGGACGAAAAGCTTCAGAAGACACTTGAGGATAAAATGACCCAGTCCTTTGCTCTTGTGAACGAAAGGCTGGAGCAGGTGTACAAGGGGCTTGGAGAAATGCGCACACTTGCCGTGGGAGTCGGAGACCTTAAGAAGGTGCTCTCCAACGTGAAGACCCGCGGAATACTGGGCGAGATACAGCTGGGCTCCATACTCAAAGAGATACTGGCTCCCGAGCAGTACGAGGAAAACGTGGTCACCAAACACCGCAGTACGGAGCGAGTGGAGTTTGCGGTGAAGCTCCCTGCAGAGGACGAGGGCTTTATTTACCTGCCCATAGACTCAAAGTTCCCCGGAGACACCTACGCCGCCTTGCAGCAGGCTTACGAATCAGGCTCCAAGGAGCAGGTGGAGGCCGCCGCAAAGCTTCTTATCACCACTCTTAAAAAGGAAGCTAAGGATATCCGCGATAAATACATAGATCCCCCTGCAACAACGGAATTTGCGGTTATGTTCCTGCCTACCGAGGGGCTTTATGCAGAGGCGGTCAACCGAGGTATGGTTGAGACCTTGCAGAGAGATTACAAGGTGAACATTGCAGGTCCCAGCACTATGGCGGCTCTGCTTAATTCTCTGCAGATGGGCTTTAAGACCCTGGCGGTGCAGAAGCGCTCCGCAGAGGTGTGGAAGGTTCTGGGGGCGGTAAAGACCGAGTTCGAGAAATTCAACGACGTGCTCGCCCTTACCCAACAGCGCCTTGACCAGGCAAACTCAGAGCTTGACAAGCTGGTGGGAGTCAGAACCCGTCAGATCTGCCGCAAGCTGTCCTCTGTTGAGGCGAATCCTCTGCCTCTTGAGTCCTTGGGCACGGCAGATGCCCTCCCCGAAGAAGCGGAATAACTTCTTGGCGGAAACAGTAAATATTGCTTTATTGTCTCCCTGTCTGACCCAAAATGCTCAGATAGGGAGATTTTTTGCGATTTTTTCGGCTTTTAATGCTTCCAAAACTTGACATCCTTATTTTTTTTGTGTTACACTTTAGATGATGAAAGTCAATGACAAAATTTATTTTTTGAAAGGGTGGGTAAAAAATGAATGTACCTGTAATTTTTGACAGCGAGTACAGATTTTGTCTTATTCTGTGGGAGGTTGAGCCGGTAAAGAGCGCAAAGCTTGCAGAGCTTTGCAAAGAGAGGCTGGGCTGGTCACGCACCACTACCTACACGGTAATCAAGAGACTCTCTGACCGTGGAGTGGTTCAGAACGTGAACACCATAGTCAGCTCTCTTATCTCCAAGGAAGAGGCTCAGATCTCTGAGTTTGAGCAGATGATGGAGAAAAAGTTTGAGGGCTCTTTGCCTGCGTTCATCGCGGCATTCGCCAAAAGCAGAAAGCTTAAAAAGGATGAGGCAGACGCATTGCGTCGCATGATAGAAAGTGCAGAGAAATAATGACCTTTGTTTTCCTTAGTGTACTGAGAATCAGCATCACCGCGGCACTTGTGACCTCGGTGGTGCTTTTGGCGCGCTTGTTGCTCAAGGGTGCCCCCAGGTGGATCACCTGCCTTATGTGGATGGTGGTGGCTTTGCGGCTTTTGTGCCCTGTGCTGCCCCAGAGTCGGCTGTCGGTAATTCCGCAAAACACATTTTACGTGCAGAGCGCTTCCCTTGAGCAGGAAAACATCGACACGGCGTTGGTTTTTGACGAATCACAGGACAGGGAGTTCACAAGGATAACTCCTCCCGTGGAAACACAGTCCCAAGCCTCTTTGGGGAAGACTCAGCTTGCAGACGTTGTGAGCTGTGTGTGGGTTTTCGGAGCATCGCTTATGATGCTGTACGGGGCAGTGTCTTACTTAAGAGCCAGGTGCCGCTTTGCAGATGCTGTGCTATATAAGGACAACATCCGTATGTCTGAAAAGGTAAGCTCTCCATTCGTTATGGGCTTCTTAAAACCTCAGATCTACATCCCCTTTAACCTGGACAGAAAAACAAGGAAGCAGGTGCTTCTTCACGAGCAGGCCCACATAAAGCGCCTTGACCATATCTGGAAGCCTATGGGCTTTGTGCTTTTGTGTGTGCATTGGTTCAACCCTCTTTTGTGGGCGGCGTACCTTCTGTTCTGTGCAGATGTGGAGGTTGCCTGCGACGAAAAGGTAATAAGGAACTATAAGCTTGGGCAGAAAAAGTCATACGCCATGGCGCTTCTCAAGTGCAAAATGCCCTCAGGCAGCAGGGCGGTCTATCCCATTGCGTTCGGAGAAAACTCCGTGGGTATGAGGATCAAAAAGACCCTTAAGTACCGTCGTCCTGCGGCAGTTATCGGAGTTTTTGCGCTGGTGCTTATAGTGTCGCTTTCTCTTTGCCTGCTGACAGACCCCATAGCCGCGGCACAGCAGGATATGCTCAAGATATACTCCGACGGCAGGGTTACAGAGGAATATACAGAGTACACACAGGCTCAGACCGAGCCCGAAACGGAACCTGCGACTCAGCCTGTAACCGAGCCTCAGACAGAAGAGCCTACAGAGCCTGAACAGTACTATGAGTATGAGGATACCTACTATTCAGAGGACTATTATACCGAGGATTATTCCGATGATTACTCGGACGACTACTCAGATGATTACTACTATGAATCAGAAGAAAATAAGGAGACTGAAAAAATACAGATTGAGCCATTCACGATTCCCTATGAAAGCATGACGAATCCCTTTGGAGAGTTTGATTATAGCTTTTACGACAATACGTTTGGCAGTTTGTATCAAAACGGCTATTATAACAATGGTATCTCTGAGCCGATCAGATGGGATGCTCCCAGGGTGAATATTGGTTCAAGCAGACAGGATGAAGCTGTCGGCTGGAAATCCGCTTGGATCTACTAAAGCTAATTGGTCTTTATATAGCTTCAACAATTTATAAAGGAGAAGATCTGATTACATACAATGAGTACAGTCATCCCGAAAAATATGGATGTTTCCGTAATATATTAATATGAATTAACATAAGATTCCTCGTCAACATTTTTGCTGTTGGCGGGGAATTTTGTTGACAAATGCTGTCTAAAATGTTAGAATTAGTGTAGTGAACAAAGGAGGTTTCGGTATGAAGAAAATACTTGTCTTTATAATGGTGCTTGTGATTTCTGTTTCAGCTTGCGGTGCCTCTGTTTTTGCCGCAGTGTCAAAAGCAGAAGTAGGAGCAGGCATTATAGCTGAAAAGGAAGAACTTTCCGAAAAGGTATACACCACAAAGGAGGGATATATGTATCGCCTGAGATCCGATAATACAGCCGTAGTTTGCGGTGCACCCGAAGACTCTGTTGACGTTGTGATCCCATCAGAGGTTGACGGGCACAAGGTAACGGGTGTCAGCGGTTACGCACAGAAATTCCAAGGTGCCGCAGAGGCAAAAAGCCTTACTGTTTCTGAGGGAGTACTCACAATAGGCAGTATGTTTCTGTACAATTTCAAAAAGGCAGAGGAAATCAACCTTCCCTCATCTCTTGTGGATATTGTGTATCAGGATTTTATTTATGATATAGCATATTACAAAAATCCAGATAATTGGGACAACGGTGTCTTATACATTGGTACAAATCTTATGGCGGTTAAGCAGGACGTGCCCGAGACCCTTGTGGTGCGTGAGGGTACAACCTGCGTTTCTCAGCGTGCTGTTATTTTTACAGATACGGTAATTAAGGAAGTTGTATTTCCAAAAACTATTCCTCACGGACTTGAATATCTTACAATAAATACCGTGGAAAAAGGCACTGTTCCCGTAGAGCACGGGGTTGTGGCAGACAGGTTGTTCTCCGGTTGCGAAAAACTCACGGATGTTAAAATTGAAGACGGTATTACCGCCATTGGAGAACGCGGATTTACTAATTGTAAAAGCCTTACCTCCATAGAGATTCCCGAAACTGTTACCAAGATAGGTGCCTATGCCTTTGCGACTTGCGAAGGGCTTAAGAAAATATACGTACCTTCCTCAGTAACGGAAATCGGCGAATATGCTTTCGGCTATGAGGGTTATTTGTATCACGATAGATTAACCGGTGAACGTATTACCAAGTACCGTCACTACAACTTTGTGCTGTGCGGAGAGATAGGCTCTGCGGCTCATAGGTATGCACTGGAGAACATGATTACCTTTGAAGCTACAACACAGATGGAGACCACCAATGACGAGTGCTTTGGCAAAAGAGGAGATTCTAACATAGACAGAACGATTAACGTTAAGGATGCAACCGCTATCCAGAAGCACCTTGCAGACCTTACGGTGCTTTCCGATAGCGGGCTCAAGCTTGCTGATGCAGACTCAAACGACACCCTCAATATCAAGGATGTCACAGCAATCCAGAAGTACGTTGCGGGTATGGACACAGGGCTTGATATCGGAGAGATGACAGATATTCGCCTGTAATATTTGGTTTTCACCCGGAAAGGCGTGGATTGGCCGCACAGCGACAAAATGACCTTCTATTACTATAATGAGACAGAGGGAGATATGGTTAAATACCCGGGTGTTGAGGGTGCGTTTGACGCTCTCAGGGGTGGCTACAGTTTGATGGTGCCTGCTCAGGCTAAGTGTATCAGCATTGTTGATGACAATGGGTACGATACAAAACCTGTCGCTATGCCTGAAAAGGACGGAATGACCCTTGTTCCTATAGAGAAAATTTATAACAGCTACTATGAAGCCCAGTGGCAGTAAGTGTACAAATACAACTTGGTGAATATATGAATTAACATAATATCCCCCGACTAAACCAAATCAATGGGTTAAGTTGGGGGATGTTTTTTTAGCTCAGGAGGGTGTCTGTTGCAAGCATCAGGCAGAAGCCGGCAAGCAAGGCGTAGGTGACTCCGCGGGAGTCGCTGTGATGGGTCTCGGGAATCATTTCATCACTAATTACATATAGCATGGTACCGCCTGCAAAGGCAAGGGCAAAGGGCAAAACTGACGAGGATACACTCACTGCAAAATATCCCAAAAGTGTTCCCGCTACCTCTATGAGTCCCGTAGCTGATGCTATAAGGAAGGTCCTAAGCGGACTGACTCCGGCGTTTAGCATAGGACTTATTATCACAAGCCCCTCAGGGATATTCTGCAGAGCAATTCCCCCTGCAATCATAAGTGCTTTTGAGGTGTCCCCTGAGCCAAAACTTACGCCTGCGGCAATTCCCTCGGGTAGGTTGTGAATGGCAATGGCACACACAAACAGCAGTACCTTATTAAGGTTCGTGTTTTGGTGATGCTCAATATCTTTACCTGCAAGTCTGTGCAGGTGGGGCACTGCTTTGTCAATAACATTGAGACACACGGCACCTGTGAATATGCCCCCAATGGTGAACAGGAGCTTGTATTTTCCGCCAAACTCCAAGGAGGGAACCACAAGCCCCAGCACCGCCGCCGCAAGCATAACTCCTGCGGCAAAGGAGAGCACGATATCAGAAAATTTGTGTGAGATGTTTTTAAAAAGAAATCCTATAACAGCTCCTACGATAGTTGCTGAGCCGATTCCAAGTGCAGTGAGCACGATTATGTTCATTCAGAGTCACCTGCTTCTCATATTGATATATATTATTATACCACTTTCTGTTTTACACTTTCAAACATTTTCTTCTTCTGCTTTGCCGAAAACAATCTTGAAGCAAAGAATATATGTTGAATTATCAAGAAGATTACCGTCAATACTAAGTGCAGAAAGTATTGACGGGGGTATTTGTTTGCATTACGGCAAGGTTGAGATCTGCGGAGTGAACACCTCTGCACTTAAGGTGCTGAAGGAGGCAGAAAAGCGCGAGCTTCTGCAGGTGATAAGAAACGGAAGCGAGGCCGAAAAAAGGCAGGCAAGGGACAAGATGATTGAGGGAAATCTGCGGCTTGTGCTGTCGGTCATACAGCGGTTTGTGAACCGAGGGGAAAACCTTGACGATCTGTTTCAGGTGGGGGTTATCGGGCTTATGAAGGCGATTGATAACTTTGACCCGACCTTAGATGTGAAGTTCTCTACCTACGGAGTGCCAATGATAATAGGCGAGGTGCGGCGCTTCCTCAGGGACAACAATCCCATCCGCGTCAGCCGCAGTATGCGCGATACCGCCTACCATGCAATGCAGGTCAAGGAGATGCTCACAAACAAGCTGGGCTTTGAGCCTACGGTGGAGCAGATCGCAAAGGAGATGCAGGTGCCCAAGGAGAACGTTGTGCTGGCTTTGGAGGCCATAGTGGAGCCTGTGTCACTCTATGAGCCCGTGTTCTCCGACGGGTCAGACACCATCTACGTTATGGACCAGGTGGGAGACAGCGTCAGCGACAAGGACTGGCTGGAGGAGATCGCTCTCAAGGAGTCCATCCGCAAGCTTTCAGACAGAGAAAAGCGGATTCTGACCCTGAGGTTTTTTCGCGGCAAGACCCAGATGGAGGTTGCAGAGGAGATCGGCATCTCTCAGGCTCAGGTGAGCAGAATAGAGAAGGGTGCCCTGGATACCATCAAGCGTGAAGCCTTTTGATGCAAAGCATCAAACTAAGTTTGTCTTGCAGACAAGTGAAGTTGCGATAACGCAGTGAAGTTATCTTCGATAGTGAAGTTTGCTTCGCAAGTGATATGTTGTAGGGGAGGATCATAAACCTATTACCTATTACCTGTTACTTCTTACCTCAATACGTATCCCCCTGAATTGCTTTGCAATTCTTCCCCCTTTAGGCAAGGGGGGACTTTTTGCCTTTTCTCCTGAGGGAGTGGCAATTGCATAGCAAATGACGGTGGAGTGTTTTGTAGGGGAGGGGTTCCATCCCCTCCCGAAAGGATTTGTACAGAGGAAATGTTTCGGGCGGGCACAGAGACCCGCCCCTACGATAGACGTCTGATAATATTTGTAGGGAAACTCCTCAAGGAGAATAGGATCGGCAGGAGCAAGCCCCTCGGCAGGAGCAAGCCCCTCGGCAGGAGCAAGCCCCTCGGCAGGAGCAAGCCCCTGCCCTACGATGCATCTGTACTCTTTTCTCTTCTCTCTTTTCTGTCTTCTATTTTCTCTCAAACAGCAATCTCTCACCGCCTTCGGCGGAGCTCCCTTTACCGGAAGGAGTGGATTGTAGGGGCGAATCACGATTCGCCCGAAAGGTTTCGCATAGAGGAAGTGTTTCGGGCGGGCAACGGATGTCAAGAGTAACATAGTATACAACGGTGTAAGGACATGGTATACACATTTATAGACGATAAACGTTTGACTTGAATTGCAGGGGAATTTCCTCAAGGGGGAGCCTTTAAGCCTTCCTTCTTACCTCTTATCTATTACCTCTTACCTCACTCCGACCCGCCCCTACGATAAACGTTTTGATGTGAATTGTGGGGGAATTTCTCCATAGAAGGAGCCAAAAACAGGATGCAAAGGTCTGTGCCTCTGCATCCTGTTTTGCTGTTTGGATGTGTAGATATTAATCTTCTTTTTGAACTGTTTCGTTGCTGATTTCCGTTATGAGGTATTTGCCGTCCGTTGACTCAATGGTAAAAGTGCTTGTGATGCGGTTTTTGCCCTTATCTCTGTTGCCTGTGGGGATGTAGTTGTCATTGTAGGTTATCTCGTATGTGACCTCCACAGTCATTCTCAGAAGATTGGAATACTCCTGGTCTGCAGACACAAGCTTGCAGTCCTCAACCGTGTTTACAAGTGCGTTGACGGTGTCTGTGTCCTCAGGGTCAAAGCGCAGGTCCTCGTGGAGAAAGGAGTTTATGAGTTCAACGTCGTGGGTCTTGAATCCCTCAATATACCCGTTTATTACATTTGCCGCCTGCTCTGTGGGATAGTCGAAGGTGCTTCCGAAGATAAAGCCGTTTTCTCTGAGCACTATGCCGTTGTCGTAGGTTACCTCGATAAATCTCTCTTCACCGTCGAGAATCTCTCCTGAGGTCAGGAAGAGCTTGCCGTCTTTTTCCTCAAATTTATCTATGCCGAAGCAGTCATCGAAGGTGGTGGTGCTCTGAGCTTTGCCGTTTTCCTTTACTACCAAAGACATGGAAAATGCTCCGTAAGTGGGACCTAAGGTGAGGAGCAGCTCCTCATTTACTCCGTCTGCATCTATGTCGTAGTAGATGGAATCGTAGATGTAGTTCGTGTGAGCGCCCGTGCTCAGGGTCTCATCGTCTATCTCAAAGACCGCACCGTCCTCAAAGGGATACTTTGCCTTTTCGTTATTTTTATATTGATACTTGGGAAGCTCTGTGGATTCCTCAGCTATGAAAGAGAAGCTGTTGGTCATAATGGAGAAGTAATTTCCGTCTTCGTCTGCCAGGGTATTGTCTGAGCCTCCCTCGTTAATTCTGAACACGTACTTGTTGCCGTAGTCTGCCTCTAAGATAAGCTTGTCGTCCTCATAGCGGTAGGTGCCTGTGGGCAGGTAACTGCTAAGGGAGGAGAGCATCAGCTCAAAGCGTTCCTCTGTGGGGTAGAGTCTGAGCTGTGGGCGGGTACCGCTTATGGACTCCTGTGCGTCGCTGCAGAAGTAATCCACGTGCTCGGGTTCTGCTTCTATATTAGTGGCTGTGGTTATTTTGCCTACGGTGAAGTACACGTCTGCCAGGTAGATGCTGCCGCTTTCTGTGACAAAAGTTGCCGTGAGCTTGTATTCGCCGTCTTCAAGATATCTCTTGCCAAAAAGGCTGTGACGGATGGCAAGCCCTGCGTTGTTCTCTATCTCCTGAGCTTTTATAACCTGATGATCCGTGTCTGAGGTAAAGATCTGCTTTTTGACCACGGTAGTATCTACCCAAATTCCCTTTACGTTTTTGTAGAGCTCAGCAAAGCTGTCGCTTGTGGTGGTGAGGGTCTGACCGCTTTGGTTTCTCCACATTATTCTGATTGCGGAGTTGTCATTCAGGTAATCTTCTCCTGGCTGCAGCTCCTGAATCAGGGACTGCACCTCAACTGACAGCCCGCCCAGGTCTGATGAAACATAAGAATCGGTGACGGTGGGCCTTGTGAGAGGATAGTAGAAGTCTACCCAGGCACTGTCTCCTGCAGAGGAGAAGAAGCCCTCAAATCGGTACTTGCCGTTTTCAAGTATTCCGCCTATGTCAAAGTCTTCAAGGCTGTATTTCTTTGTGCAGATGTCGTTTGCAGGTACAATATCGCCTGTGTCCTCCCAGGAGTGAATGCCGTCAAGCTCCTCCCACAGCGTGCCGCCCTTGTGCTTGTAGAGCTTGTATTCGTTCTGGATGGTGAAGTCGTGGTCTGTGTTGTTTCTCCAGCAGATCTCAATGAATGGGTCGTCTGTGCTTGTGTGTACCCTTACCACATCAAGGCTTATGTCTGCGGCTCTGCTGTTGCCCTGCTCCACCATGGCAAAGCTGTAGTCTTTTGCGTTCGGGATCTCTGTCACTTCAAAATCTATCCGTGCGTTGTGGCGGATAGGGGAGGTGTCGCCCTTATCCCGCAGGAAGTGGGAGGTAAAGCGGTACTCTCCCGGCTCGTCTATCTCCATGTTCCAAAGGCTGTATTTGTGGGTGAATTCTCCGTGCTTCGGAATTGTGTAGCCTATGGCGGTAAAGACGGATTTTCCCCGACGAAGGTCCACCCACTCCCCGTCCACCTTTTTGTACATAAAGAAGGGCTCGCCGCAGGTGTAGGACTCGTCGTTTTCGTTTTTCCATTTTATCTCGATATAGGGGACGGAGGTGGAGGTCTCTTCAAGGTTTAAGTCCACTATCTCAAGGGATACTCCCTCAATGTCTGAGTCTGCAGAGATGACGTTCGGGTTGAGCTTTTTTTCGTCTTCTGTCACAGGGTTTGTGAGCAGGCACACAGAGGCTACAATACTTGCAATAAGTGCCACGCAGATTATCCAGAATGCAGGCTTTTTGTAGTTTAAGATGGTCTTTATCCTGTGCTTTACTCCCACCTCTCCAAAGGCTAAGGGACAAGCGGATATCATTTTGCGGGGTACACTGCAGTGAAGCAGAGCCGTGGAGTATTCCTTTTTGCTCACACCCTCGCCGCCAGTGAGCACCTTTTCGTCGCAGGCAAGCTCAATATCTCGGCAGAGCAGGATGTAGCCCACCCACAAAAGGGGATTGAACCAGTAGATGCTGAGCAGGAGGAATCCCAAAGGCTTCCACAGGTAGTCCTTCCTTTTTATGTGCGCGTTTTCGTGGGCAAGCACGTAGGTCAAATCCTCCTCTGAGAGGGTAGAGGGCAGATATATCTTAGGTCTTATTATGCCCAGGATAAAGGGGGTGTTGATCTGATCGCAGATGTAGACTCCTTCTTGCACAGGGAGACTTACCTTTACCTTGGATTTGAGTCTCAGGTAGCTTACCAACGTGTACAGAAGCATCAGGACAATTCCTGCAAGCCACACATAGGAGGCAATGCCCAGAATGACCTGCACGGGGTTTACACTTGCCGCAGGGTCGGGAGCAAGTGACTCGGAAATAATAGGGTTCACCGTGTTGTTGAAGATCTGAATTCCGGATTGTAGCTGGGGTGCGGGGGAGTATATTATGTCCTGAGGGATGGTCTCCTTTGAGGGGATAAGGCTTAAAACACTCTCGATGCTTACGGGCAGCAGAAGTCGCAGACCCACAAGTCCCCACAGCAGGCAATGTATCCACCTGGGAGCTTTTCTGAGCAACAGCCTGAGCAGCATCACAGCAAGCACTATCCATCCTGCGGTGATGCTCATATTCACAAGATGCAGAAAAATGTTGGTCATAATTATCCCTCCTCGCTGCTTTCTATGAGCCTTTTAAGCTCATCTATCTCTTCCTTTGTAAGCTGTTTTCTTTTTGTGAAAGCGGCAATGAATGCGGGCAGAGAGCCCTCAAAGGTCTCCTCTACGAACTTCTCGCTCTGCATGGCAAAAAAGTCAGGGCGGGAGATGAGAGAGGTCACCGTGCCGTTTTCGTTCTTAAAGATACCGCGCTCGCAGAGCTTGCGCAGTACCGTGTAGGTGGTGGGCTTTTTCCAGGAGAGCTCACGCTCACAGAGCTTCACAAGCTCCCCTGAGGACAGAGGCTCCTCCCGCCAGATGATGTCTGCAAAGCGGGATTCTACCGTGCCGAGCTTTAAGTCTTCCATATTTATGTCTCCTTTCGGTATGGGGATTCAATGTTGTAGGGGAGGTTCACGAACCTCCCGCGGGGCATTCGTGAATGCCCCTACGATGTTTTTTATACAACAATCTGGTTTATCGCGAGTAAACCTTCTGTAATTAGTTTATAGCCAATAAACCAAAATGTCAATAGATATTTGAGGGTAATAGTGTACAAATCTGACGGGGTAAATTTGGCTTAAGTGACGATAGATTGAAAATTGATTTACTTTTATACTTTTGTATGTTAAAATGTATAATAATGCTATTAATAATTATTTTGAAGGAGTATACAAAATGAACAGCACTATCAAAGAAGAATATATAGATTTACTTTGCAATGCAATTCTGTCCCTTAAATCCAAGGAGGAGGTGCACAGCTTCCTTGTGGACGTTTGCTCCCACGCAGAGCTGAGAGCCATCAGCCAGCGCATTGTTGTGGCAAAAATGCTCTCTGAGAAAAGCGTATACAATAGTATTATTAAGGAGACCGGTGCGTCTACCGCTACCATCAGCCGTGTTAACAAAAGCCTGGAGCATGGTGCAGACGGCTACAGAATAGTTTTGGAAAGACTTTCAAAAGACGGAGAGTAAGCTATATGGCCTATGAGGTTTTTGCAGATTACTATGACAGGCTGACCGGCAACGTGGAGTATGAAAGCCGTGCAAAATATATACTGGAATTGCTCAAAAAGCACAGCCACCAAGCAGGGCTTACGCTTGACCTTGCCTGCGGCACGGGCTCACTTACCTTAGAGCTCAAAAAGCTTGGGGTGGATATCTACGGCATAGACGGCTCTGCGGATATGCTCTCAGTAGCCTTGCAGAAGGCGGCAGACCGGGGGGAGCAGATACTGTATCTTTGCCAGAAGATGCAGAGTATTGACCTTTACGGCACCATAGACACCTGCCTGTGCACTCTGGACAGCATCAATCACCTTACAGACAAAAAGCTTGTGCAGAAAACCTTCAACAGGGTCTCTCTCTTTATGAATCCCGGGGGACTTTTTGTGTTTGATGTTAACAGCGTTTACAAGCACCGCAATGTGCTCAGTGACAATGTGTTTGTTTTTGACACGGAGGAGGTCTACTGCGTTTGGCAGAACACTCCTCTGGAGGATGATGCGGTGGAGATATCTCTTGACTTCTTCATCCCTGAGGGCGAGAGCTACTGCAGAATGACCGAGACCTTCTGCGAAAAGGCTTACACCGTGGAGGATCTGACGCAGATGCTCTCAGAGGCAGGCTTTGAGTTAGAGGGGATATACGGAGATATGACCCTTGATGCTCCCAAGGAAGACGAGCAAAGGCTCATATTTGTTGCAAGAAAGATTTGTTTGTGATATAATATATTTAATGTGTGGGGGAGACCGTTGGTCTCCCCCACAAAATAAGTAATTATTATTCGAAACGGAGAATATATTATGGATAAGATCATAAGATGCATTACCTCTGACGGGGCGGTCATGGCTTCTGCCATTGATTCCTCTGACCTGGTATATGCGGCTCAGAAGATACACCGCACCTCCAACGTGGCAACTGCGGCCTTGGGAAGACTCCTCACTGCCGCCTCCATGATGGGTGCTCAGCTTAAGAAGAAAGAGGCTACCATCAGCCTGCGTGTGGCAGGTGACGGCCCTCTGGGGGTTATCATTGCCGCCTCTGACAGCGACGGATACGTGCGCGGATACGTGAGCAATGCCTCTTGCCCCACAGAGCATTACCAGAACGGCAAGCTGAACGTGGGTGCCGCTGTGGGTAAGGGTGTGCTGAACGTTATGAAGAATTTCGGCTCAGGAGATCCGTACATCGGTCAGGTGCCTCTTGTCAGCGGTGAGATCGCAGAGGATATCACCAGCTACTACGCTACCTCTGAGCAGCTTCCCACGGTCTGTGCTTTGGGTGTGCTTGTGGACAAAGCCTCAGGAGAGGTGCTCTTTGCAGGAGGACTTCTGGTTCAGCTTCTGCCCGGAGCCTTTGAGGATACCATAGAAAAGCTTGAGAAGAACGTTCACGATATGGACTCCGTGACCGCTATGCTCACAAAGGGTATGAGCCCTCTGGATATGGTGAAAGAGGTGCTCAAGGGCTTTGAGGTTGAGGTGCTGGACGAGATGGAGGTAGGCTACCGCTGCGGCTGCACAAGGGAATCTTTGGAGAACGTGATAATCGGTCTGCCCGAGCAGGAGATAAGAGAGCTCCCTGATGAGAGTGGGGTTGCGTCTGCCAAGTGCCACTTCTGCAACAAAAAATATATCTTCACTCCTGAGGACCTGGAGGAGCTTATTAAGCAGAAGAAATAAAAATCAAAATTTTTTCAAAAAAAGTTTCAAAAAAGTATTGACTTTTTGATGTAGATGATGTATTATAATACGCGTCACGAAAAATGGCAACCACGTGGGAGCATAGCTCAGCTGGGAGAGCATCTGCCTTACAAGCAGAGGGTCACAGGTTCGAGCCCTGTTGTTCCCACCAGTTGTGGCCCGGTAGTTCAGTTGGTTAGAACGCTAGCCTGTCACGCTAGAGGTCGACGGTTCGAGCC
>JAFQDM010000024.1 GCA_017416065.1 Ruminococcus sp. | reverse complement strand
TGTTGATTATCTCGAGGCACTAAAAGAGGTTGACGGTATTATATGTATAGGTAAGTTCAGCAAACAGGAAATTTCAGATTTAAAGGACTTAACTCCAAATCTTGTTTTTCTTGATATGCCTGTGGAAGATCCTGACATCACATCGATAACACTCGACTTTAGTCAGGCAGTGAATACTGCTATGGAATATCTTTATAATCTCGGTCACAAAAAAGTAGGTTTCTTAGGAGGAATCGAAACGCCTCAGGACAATTCTGCTTTGAGAGATGAGAGATTTGATATTTTCAAAGACTTTTGTATTGCTCATAACATCGAATACGAAAACTATATTGGTATGTGCGAATTCAATATCTCAGCAGGTTACAAAGTAATGGCAGAGATGATAGGAAAGGGCGATTTGCCCACCGCAATTTTCGCTGCCAGTGATCCTATCGCCATTGGTGCAATGAGAGCATTGCAGGACAAGGGATATAATGTTCCTGATGATATTTCAATAATTGGTTTTGACAATATCGAAATTGCAAGCTATACCAACCCTTCTCTTACAACTATGAGTGCTCCTGTTTACGCAATGGGTTTTTACGGCGTTTCAATAGTAAACAGTCTCATAACCGATGGCAACAAGTCACTACCTACCGCCATGCGAATAAAACTTCCATGCATGCTTGAAGTCAGAAACTCTTGCAAAAAGATAAACAACTCCTAATCACCACTATACAAAAACTCCCCCCTTACGGTAGTTTGTACTGCCCCAAATTATGTGTACAGTCGGGGATACCCGTACCCACAAGTATAGATGCTTCCTTACAGATTAACCCTTGATGGCTTTCGTACTGCTATAGACAAAAGAGGAAATTTACATATATTATCCCTATTAATATGCGTGACGGAAGCCTTATCTGTGTTGGTAAATGTAATGAGTATTGGAATTATTCCGCTCCTCACGGCGCAGGTCGCTTAATGTCCCGCTCCGCTGCATTTGAGAGACTCACAATGGAGGAGTACGAGAAAGAAATGGAGGGCATTTACACCACCTGCATAAACACACAGACTCTGGATGAATCCCCTATGGCATACAAGAATATGGATGAGATCGTAGCAAATATTGAGCCTACTGCAGAAATCATCGCTCACATCAAGCCTATATATAATTTCAAAGCAGCAGAATAAGAAGAAAAAACACGGATGAGTTTTGGGCTCATCCGTGTTTTGTTTCATAATGAAGTTGTGAGGAGTTAACTAAGGTTGCTTGTGGCATACTGTGAAGCTGAATACGATAAGCTGTCTTGTAAAGATTTGGGATGTACCTTACAAACTTTTATTATGCAGCATTCAGGACGTTGTGTTTATAATCTCTCTCAGAGCAGAAAGCAAGGACCACCTATGACAACATTCTGAGATATTGCGATGATCCTGATGTGATCGATCCCATCCGTTTTCTGCGAGAAAGAGAGATAGTGCACTATCAGAGATTCGGCGAAAATCTGCGGCTTCTGACAGATAAGCTTGATTCTAAAAACTTCTATGCTTTTAATCCCTCTTTTGACAAAAAATGCTTTAAAAAGGATAAATAGCACCGCAGGATATGCAAGAGGTGCCGACTCCAAAAGGAATCGGCACCTTGGTTTTTATATCTTTTTGAGTTTTAAAGCTGTGAGGCCGAGGGAGCGTTTTGCTCTATCCATTTATCAAGAGCTTTTTTATTCGGCTGTGAGATATTTTCGGGAAACTCCGAAACGGAGAAGAACCTCAGCTCTTCAACCTCCCCTTTCTGGCACCTGAGCTCTCCTTTGTATCTCCTGCAAACAAATACAATATCCACGTTTGAGACCTCATCCTCGTTGGGATAAATATAATGCATATCTTTTCCTGAGAATACTCCGAACAGCTCCAACTCCTCTGCCGTTAATCCCGTTTCTTCAAAAAGCTCCCTTTTTGCGGCATCCTCTACAACCTCATCTATCTCAACAGAGCCGCCTGCGTATCCCCAGCAATGATTGTCACTCCGAAGCTGCAGCAACACTCGGTCTTTGGAATCTACAACGATTACGCTTGCACCAACCTGCAGCAAAGGTCTGTGCCCCACCAGGGCTCTCAGCTCCATGATATAATCTGACATTTTCAAATCCTCACTGATTATTATTTAATGTGGAACGCCATCGCTCTTTGGTCATATAGTTTATATGACCTATTCTGATTTCGTTCATATGCGGAACCTCCACCTCACTGCAGGTGTGGTGATACTCAAAGCCCAGCTTCTCCTGAACTCGTTTTGACTTTAGGTTTCCGTCGTAGTAACCGCACCATACTGTGGTCATATGAAGATCCTCAAAGCCATGGCGCAGAAGCTCCCTTGCGGCTTCGGGCATATAGCCCCTGCCCCAGTACGGTTTACCTAACCAGTAACCCAGTTCGCACTCGTCATCTCTGTTCGTCATATCCGTATGACCCCTGAGCTTAAGCTCGATGGCACCTATTGCTTTGCCGTTTTCCTTTTCACATATAGCGTAGCACTGCTCACCTGTGAAAACATTTCTGATGATCTCAAGGCTTTCTTCTATGCTCTTATGAGGCGGCCAGCCTGCAACGGGTCCGACCTCAGGGTTTTTGGCATATTCAAACAGACTTTCTGCATCCGCCTCAGTCCAAGGGCGCAATATAAGTCTTTCCGTCCTGAGTATCTTTGAGCTTGGCTCAAAATTCAATATTTCATCGGGTTTAACTTTACACACTTTATTATCCACCTCAAACCACAGGTTCACATCACTGTTGTTTTTAATATAACCATCTGCGATTTCTGCCTTGCTCATTGCCCTGAGATAGCTGACAGCCTCTATGGTCGTCATAGACAGTATATCCCCACAGGCACTTATTTCTCGGAAAACATTTTCAATAGTCTCCCACTTATTCTCCACATCAAGGTCGTATGTGTGACCTACGATCTGAAAAAAAGCCAGCTCTTCATCGGAGGCGATGAACTTTTGAGAAATACTCTCCAAAGATTCATCCAGATGAAAAACAGTTGCCCGCCAGTTATAATAATCACTCTGAGGCTTAAAGCACAGGCTTTCCTCTGAAATACGGGCATATTCAAAGCCGCACTCCTTCACGCACTGTGCAATAAGCTCGCTGTAATGATCAAAAGGAACAGCAAAACCTCTGACAGGTTGCGAAAACAGCTTCTCAAGACTCATTTTATCACGGCTTAACTCGCGGATTATCTCTTCCCTTGTAAGGCTGTCCATAAAGGGATGGGTAGCGGTGTGACTTGCTATTTCGTGACCTTTGTATAAGGATACGGCATCCTCTTTGTTGAGTCTTTTCACCACAAGTCCGCTTTCATGTATCCACTCAAACTCATTCTCCATCAAAGCGGAATTCAGGTTGAAGGTACCCTTGAGGTTGTATTTGTTAAGGAGCTCTGCAAAGCGTACATCCTGCAAAACTCCGTCATCGTACGTAACGTTAAATGCTTTTTTTCTTCCAAAGGGATAAAGTTTACGAATCATAATGAACCTCTATACAGTAATATCATACTTATCATCAATGAACGCATAATACACCTTGTACTTTTCAAGGAGTATTTTTGCAAGCAAAGTCTTCCCCGTATGGGATGCACCTGAAAATAAAACCATCATCATTAGATCCCCTGCAGAGCGTTCTTACGTCCACAAGGACGTGATAAACATAGGCGACGATTTTTCGCTTTTCTTGAAGCCGCAAGCTTCATAGAAATGCATCTCATCATCATAAGCAACAACTACGATCCGCATATAATCCTTATACTTTTCCTTTACCATATCCACAAGAGTTCTGCCGATAGTCTGCCCGTGGTAATCGGGATCAACAAGAAGATAATGAACATAAGCATTCATAACCCCATCATCCATAGCACATATCATTCCCACGAGTTTATCTGCATCCCATGCGGAATACACCGTGCTGAAGTTTTTCATAGCAACTGCAAGTTTGTTGGGGAAATGCCCTGACGACCACCCGACAGAAAGAAACAGTCTCTCTAAATCCTCACACTTAAAATCGTGAATGTCTTTATATTCAATGTTCATACCACACCTCGCTGAACCGGAATCTACTTATAAAAACAATCATTTACGCAACATTTCTGGCAACTTCAGAACCCTTTACTCAATTTCCGAAATTATTCTTTTGAATTCAGCATCTGATTTCCCTATGGGGTCTTCTATAATACTATTTACTCTTTCCTCCATTTTTCCCACTTCCAATTGATCCTGATTTTTCTTTAAAACAACACCCCAACCGAAGTCCCCGGTCGGAGTGAACTGAATACAAATGAAATTTACTGTATAGGTACAAAGGGGAGCTCTATGGGCTCATCTATAATATCATCAAGATCGGGGAAGGTTTCTGTTGCCTGAGGGGTTGTGTTCTCCTGCACATCAGGCTCTGTGGTGTTATTCCCTGAGTTATCTCCTGCATCGGGGGTGAGTATCTCCAGCTCATCAGCCTCTCTTGTATAAAAAGGCTCGGTTGCTTCTGCCTGTTCTGTATGAGTATCGGGCTGTGTGCCCTCTGTTGCGGTAGTTGCTGATGAGGTCAGCTCTGCAGTTGTGTCAGCTGCAGTGGTCTGCTGAGCAGTCTCATGGGTGTTATCTTCTTTATTGCCACAGCCTGCAACAACAAACATCATAATAAGTATCACAATAAAAACTGATATTAACTTAAAATTCTTCATAACCAACTACTCCTTTGATGTGATAAGTTGATTATACCACTAATGACCGGTTAATGCAACAGATCAAACATAAAACTACCCCTTTGCACATAACAAAGGGGTAGTTTCGTAATATCAGATCTTATACATAATATTTATCTACATAATACCCGTAGACAATAGTTGCCTGAGCAAGGCTCTGCATGGGAGACCTGAAGTTTTCTGCATTGATCTTCAAAAATTCGCCGTAGCTGTAAGAGATAACTCCCGTACAATGGGTCACTCCCTGGGACTTGAACACAACTGAGGTGTAAACTGTATCGTCGTAATCCATTACGGAGATATCTGCCAGCTGAGCTGTGTAATTGCCGCTTTCATTCTTAGGCATAATCAGGATTCCGTCTGCATTGGCCTTTGTGAGCTTTTGCTCAGTTTTATAGGTCTGAGCGCTCCAATAATAGAGAGTTACATAGCCTGTGATGCTCTTGGTCGTTCTGAGATTGTAGGTAAGGTTAAAGGTTGAAGCCTCAGACTCCGTAGACGGATACAGCATAAAGCCCATACCCTTCTTTTCGAAATCCGCTGTCTTTGCCTTGTCTGCAACCTGAACGTCTGCACAAAGGTCTGAGCTGTACCTTGAAACAAGCTTTTTCTGCTCTACGGTAAGCTCGGAATTCACAAGGCGGTCTGCCTTGTATCCGTAGTATTCCTGAGCCTCTGCGCCGAAATTGAGCAGAGCTACCATAAGGGCTTTCTGCTCCTTTGAGCTGTTCTTGCTTTTAAGGACTGAGTTTGCATGGCGCACAGCGCTGTAGTTCATCATATCGCTGTAAGCGTAGCTTCCGTCTGAAAGCTTTGCATAAATTCTGAAGAACACCGTATCTCCCAAGGCCTTGGGATGGATAGCGTTTGTGCTGACAGAGAAATACGTTCCGTCAAAATCTGCTCCCGGGATGACCTGCGATGCGTTTTCGATGGTTGCCTGACCTACGTTTACGTCGAAGGTCAGAAGTCCCATATCTGACATTGTAGTAACACCGGGTTCATCGATCGTAAAGCAGACCGTGTATCTGATGTCTTTATCCAGAGTAAGGGTTGTATATTTAGGCTTGATCTGAAGCTTAGGCTTGCTGAGGGATTCATAGCTGAGAGAGAAGGTATCATCCCCGTTGTTGACAAGTGTAAGCTCGTAGCGCTCTCCGCCGGGGATGCAGAACATATCTGCATCAATATCGGTAACGGTATTAAACAAGGTAGTTTCCGTGATTCCCTCTGCTCCTGCGCCGTCTGTCATATACCATTCTGCATTATCCTGAGATTTGACAGCAACAAAGCTGTCCTGAGTAAACTCAACTGTAAGCTTTCCGTCTGTAAATCTGTACTCGCCTATGGAAGCTGCATCGCTGTTGCAGCCGTAATCCTGACCGTTGATAATGCCAAAAAGGTACATATCCTTTTGCGGTTTGGGCTCAGAACAAACGGTACAAATTCCGCCTGAGTAGGTATGGCTTACCTGCTTTTTGCAGGCAAGGCATATTCCGTCTTTGTCGTGCATCTTGTGAATACAGCTGTCAACTGTATATGTAAGTCCCAAGGTATCGTTTATGCCGACATTGATGGTAAAGATAACGTTCACTCCGCCCGGCAGGAATACAAAATCGCTCACCTTGCCTGTTCTTGTGTTCTGCATATGTGCATACATATCAGATACAGCACCATCTGTCATATACCAATTCCTGTTATCGGAGGTCTTTATGAACATATAGCTGTCGTGCTTCAGACTGACGCTGAGCTTACCGTCAACAAAGGGATATGAACCCAAGGATTCATAATCATTATTATATCCAACGCAAGCACCGTTAATATCTCCGACCAGGTAGTATTTTGCTGTTTTGCAGATAGTACATTCTGTTTTATTGTAGGAATGCTCACATTTTTCTAAGCACACAGTGCATACTCCATCAAGGTAGTTATGCTCACATATCATATGGCATTTTGTGCACACACCTTCTGCAAAATTATGAGCGCAGATAAATCCGCAGTGCTGACACTCGCCGTCTGAGAAATTGTGCTCACAGACCTGATGACAAAGGGCACAGACTCCGTTTCTCCAATTGTGAGTGCAAGCTATTCCGCAGGTGGGACAAGCGCCGTCTGTCCACGTATGAACACACTTCTTTGAGCAAACTGTACATATACCGTCTGAGAATTTATGTTCACATATCATACCGCAGAGAGTGCAGTTGCTGTGCTCCCAATCATGGGCGCACACAGATCCGCATACGGAGCATTTGCCTTCACTCCAGCTGTGTTCGCAGGGAAGGTTGCAAACCGTGCAGAAGGAGTCCTTAAAGGTATGCTCCATTTTACAGTTGCAGACTGTGCAATAGCCCGAGATGGTGTGTGACTCGTGCAGACAAGGTGCAAGGGTGTAGGACAAAGTGATGGTATCGTTTCCGTTGTCAACAAGAGTAAAGGTTGCCTCTCTGTTGGCGGGAACAAAGAGCTTATCTGCCTTATCCCCCACCAGATCCGACTTATACAGCAGAGCTACAGCCGCATTGTCACCCTGATAGCCATTGGTCATATACAGGGTATTGTCCTGAGTTTTAACCAAAACGTAGCTGTCAGCTTCAAAGGTAAGCCGTAGCGTACCTGCCTCGAATTTATATTTGCCGAGAGTACGGATATCTTCACCGATTCCGTAATCTTTGCCGTTGATGAAGCCTACCAGGTAGTAAGTCGGCTCAGCCTTGGAACACACAGCGCAAGCCCCCTGTGTGTAGCGGTGCACCGCACACACCTTGGCGCACTTTGTGCAAGTGCTGTCTGACCACTCGTGGTCACAATCACAACCGCAAATCTCGCAGATACCATCGTACCATTTATGCTCACATTTCTTCGTGCAAAGAGTGCACACACCAAGCTCCCAATTGTGGGGGCAATCTATTTTGCAAAATTCGCAGACAGAATCCTTGAAGCTGTGCTCACACTCCATATTGCAGATAAGGCACACTCCCTCGTGATATCTGTGAACACATATTCTGTTGCAGATGGTGCAGACTCCGTCTGAGAAGCTATGCTTGCAGAATTCATCGCAAACAAGGCAGACTCCGTTGTCCCAATCATGGGTACACACGTGCCCGCAGTCCGTGCAGATTCCGTCCTCAAAGTTATGAGGGCAAGACATTTTGCAGTTGGTACAAGCTCCATCCTCCCAAGTATGTTCGCACTTGAGAGAACAGCTTGTGCACATTCCGTTGTGCCAGCTTTCGTGCTTACAAATAAGGTTACATACCGTACACGCTCCGTCCTGCCAGATATGCTTGCACAGCATCTGACACACAGTACACTTGCCCTCTGAGAAGCTATGCTCACAAGGCATTGAACACACGGAGCAGGCGCCGTTGTGCCAGTTATGCTCGCACACCTCGGCACAAAGAGTACAAACTCCATCAGTCCACTGGTGTATGCATCGCATATTGCAGATACTGCAGAAACCGTCAACCCAGTTGTGTCCCGGGCAATGCGCAGAGCAAACGGAACAAACACCGTTTACATAAGCGTGGGGCAAGCATACAAAGGAGCACTTTGTACATACTCCGTCCTGCCAATTGTGTGCACAGCCCATACCGCAAACTGAGCAGGAGCCGCTTTGCCAGCTGTGGGAGCAAGCCATACTGCATATGGTGCAGGTGCCGTTTTGCCAGCTATGGGAGCAGGGTTGATTACAAATCGAGCACTTACCGCTTGATTCCCACTTGTGCATGCAGCTCATTTTGCATATCTCACATTTTCCGTCTGAGAAGCTGTGTGAGCAGACAAAGTCACAAACAAGGCACTTGCCGCGGCTGAATCTGTGGTCTCCCTTCTGAGGGAGCATGCGGTAGAGGACTCTTGTTTCTACCTTTCTTGTGTCTGTTGCAGACACAGCCGTGTCTGACCAACCTGACCATTCTGACCAGGTGCCCGCACCTGCTGTATAGGTTTTGTAGGTCTGGCTGTAAACAGGTACGTTATAATACCAATAAGAATCCGTGCAGGCAGAGGCGTTTCCGTTGGGCACGCTTCCGTCTGTGGCACGTCCGTCGTCAAGGGACTCGGGAGTTTTTGTATCGTAGTGTGCGTGGAATGCAACGTATTTTCCGGATTTGACTGCAGATGTTGTGCGGTTAATGGGACCGTATTCGTAGGTCCCTGCACACCAGTGGTAATAGAGGTAACCCACAGGACTTGAAGACGTGGAGGTTACCGTAATCTTTGTTGTATCCGTTTCTGAGTTTGTTTTGGGAGTTACGTTATATGTCCCGTAAAGGGAATGGCTCTTCTCAAAGCCGTCAGGCCAGGACTTTACGTACTTGATCGTGGTACTGCCATTGTCTGTCCAGGTCTTCTGAAAATCAGAATAACGGTACTGGGTTTTAGTCTCGTATTTTGTATCGCTGTAATCCTCAGGTTTGGTTTCAACCCACTGATACTCTGCATATTCTGTGTAAGAATCTCCGCAATAGGAGCAGGTGTACTGCATTTTCTCGTAATCAAGGCAGCTGGAGCTTACCTTTTTGCCCTCGTAGCTGTGGCCCGTAGCAGGGATAACCTCCTGCTTTGTGATGACCTCTGAGCACTTGGAGCAGCTGCTGCCTATGGTAAGTCCTTCTTCGGTACAGGTGGGAGCCTTACCCTCAAGGGTCACAATATCGTGAACACAAACTGCAGTTTCAGGTGGAGTTATGGTGATGCCGCCTACTGTGAAGGGTGTCCTCCACACAACAACGTTCTGAGTTTTTGAGCTCAGGGAGCCATTGCTGCAGTAGTAATTTGTAACATCAGCGGAAACCTCGTAGGTGTAATACCCTGCCGCAAGCTTGCCAAAGTTGAGCCCGTAGTCTACTGCGCTCTTATAGAGTGAGTATCTCTTGGAATTCTCTGCAGCGCTACTGCTCAAAGCAGGATTTGACTGGGTATTTTCCTCTGAATAGACCTTGGCGTAAACCTTGGAGAGCTTGTTATAGACCGACGAGAGCACACCTTCAATATAAAACCCCTTGCCCACATCAAGATTTGATGCCATTTTTGGGTCTCTGACCGCTACATCGTTGTACAGATACTCGTCTATCGTCACGCAATCCACACCAATATAGCCCGTTGTACCGTCCTTCTCCACCTGATACCAGTAGTTTCCGTAGGTGTTTTTATAAAGTCCCGTTACGTGCAGACGGGTGCCTACGGAATAGGTTCCCGTCTGAGCATAGTCCGTACTTGGGTACTGACGCACGTTACAGGCGGTATTCACCGTAACGTTCAGATTGGAGGGATATGAGGTACACTTGCTGAGATAGCTTGTGTCACTGCTGTTTTTGCCGGGAATCTCCACGTACATTTTGTTGCAGTCAACGTCGCCGTTCATTCCGTTGAATCTGCCAACCCAGGACCACTGCCACATCCACAAGCCGCCCTTGTAGGAGGTATAGCTTGAATTGTTGATCTCTGCGGTCCACATGGGAATGGATCTGTAATATGTATCTGTCAGAACTGTTCTGAGGATCCACGTGTAGGTGTAGATTCCGGGCTGACGTCCGCCTGCATAGATGGTATCGCAGAAAGCACGGCAGATCTTCTGCTGAGTGCTTGCACTCAGGTTCATTGCACACTCATCCTCAAAATCAAAGAAGATGGGCAGGTCCATATCGTAGTTATCTACAAGACCCAGCACGTACTCTGCCTCACCTATTGCCTCTGCCTCGTTTTCTGCATAGGAGTAAACATATACGCCAAAGGGGATATCGTTATTAACGCATCCGTTTGCATTGGTAGTAAACTTTGTGTCCGCAGTTTCCTCCCAGGAGGCACGGATAATAACAAAGTCAACCTGAGATTTTACGGCAGACCAGTCTATGTCGCCGTTCCATACGGATACGTCAATGCCGTTATGAAGTACAGGGTTAGGACTGCTTCCGTTGGTTACCGCACAAATGTTATTCTGCAGGATAACCGTGGTCTTTGAGGTGGAGAAAGCACCTTTTTCGTTTATGTAATAGCTGACAGCCTCTGCAGACACCACGTAGTTGTACGAGCCGGGGGTAAGCACATTGAAGGGAAGCGCCGTATCTATGGCGCTGTTTGTGAGTGTATACGACTTACCGTTAACGTCGGCACTTGCTGTAAGCGCAGGCTTTACCGTCAGATTCTGACCCTTGTACATAGAAACAGTAACTCGGCCCAGGTCGTTTCTCTGTGCCCTTATCTCTCCCTTTATGGGGAAGCCGTTGCCGTAGGTAAGGCTTGCTGGGGAAGAATTGCCCGTAAGGCTTATGTCGCCTGTAAGGTGAGAAAGCATCTGAGTTGCAGTAGCGTCCACATAGAGAGTGAGGTTAAAGTAGGATATCTCGTACCAATACTCACCCTTTGTGTTTTTATGCAGGGCCTTGACGGTTACCACAGTATCTGCAGGCACCGTCTGCTTCACTACTGAGCCGTTACCCGTTATGGGATAACTCATAAAGCTTACTGTTTTGGTTGTTTTGACGCTTATATTGGAAGCAAAGCTTTCTGAAATAAAATCATTGGCAGAAGCTGCATGAACGTGGCTTTGAGGAGAAATCGCAACAAGCGACACCACAGTCAGCAGTACAAGGAACATACACAAGCATTGTTTTAATATTCTCATTTTGCATAATTGCATGGAACACACAGAGGCGTTCCCATGCTCTCCTTTCTTCAGGATCAGTCAATATGTTAAATAAATGAGTTTGCAGTTATCGTTCTCCAAAATGCTTTTCTGCATAATATCCGTAAACGATTGCGGCTTGCGCAAGTTCCTGCATAGGTGAAGAATCGTTCTGAGCATTAAGCTTGCAGTACTCTGCCATACTGTAAGCAATGACACCTGACGAACAGGTTTCACCTTCTGATTCAAATACTGCGGCAATATAGATCGTATCGTCCAGATCCTTGGCGGTTATGGAAGCGATCTCTGCTGAGTAGGCACCGTCAACTGACATTTCCATTGTAAGTATGCCGGTGGCATTTTCCTTTGTAAGTTTATTTGCAGAAGCGTAGGCTTTTGCATCCCAATAGTAAAGGGTAACGTCACCGTCAATTAATTTGCTCGTCTTTAAATTGCAGCTGACCGTGAACATTGTGTTGGAGAAGTTTGCGCCGGGATACATCACAAAGCCTGTTCCCTGCTTTCTGAACTCTTCTGCCTTGGTTTGGGATACCGCTGACACATTCTCTGCCATATAAGTTGAGTAGCTCTCAACAAGTGACTGCTGTGCTTTTGTAAGCCCTGAGTTTACAAGGCTGTCTGTCTTGTAGTCAAAATACTGCTGAGCAGAGGCTCCGTAGTTGAGCATTGCAACTGCCATTGCCTTGTGAGCCTTGGAGCTGTTTTTGCTTTCAAGAACCGAATTTGCATAATGCAAAGCGCTGTACTCCACAGGCTCGCTGTAAAGATACGTTCCGTCAGGAAGCTTTGCATAAGCCTTCATCACAACCTTGTTGCCAAAATGCTTTGCGTGGACAGGGGCTGACTGCACAAGGTAGTAGCCACCATCAGAAACAGCGCCTGAAAGGATGCTGATTGCACCCTCCTGAGCAGAATCATAGAGTACCATACCCATATCACAGAGAGGCACATTCTCCACACCTTCTGCGGTAAAGTACAGCTCGTATCTCATATCAACCACGTTCATTGAGGTGTACTTAAGATTTATGCGCTTTTCGTTATTGTTCGAGCAGGTATAGCTCAGGTGATAGTTTCCGTCCTGCTGACGGCTGAGTGTAAACACAACCTCTACCCCGCCGGGGACAAAGAGCAGGTCTGCGCCCTTGCCAAGCCTTGTATTGTAAAGAATCGCACTATCGCTGTATGCGTCACTGCCGTCTGACATATACCAGTCTTTGTTATCAAAAGACTTAACTGCAACATAGGAATCCTTCTCAAAGGTAGCAGTCAACTGTCTGTCTGTGAATTTATACTCACCAATGGTTGCGGCATCTGAGTTATATCCGTAGTCAGCGCCGTTAATTGTACCAAACAGATACATATCCTTACCGGGGTCAGCGGCGTGGCATTGAGTGCAGAAGCCATCTGAGAAGGTGTGCTTCACATCAATACCGCATCCCGAGCACTTACCCTTTACGTTATGGCTTTGATGCTGACAATTCTGCACCGCATAGGAAAGCTTGAAGGAATCCATGCCCATAGATTCAAGAGTAAAGGTTGCCTCCACACCGCCCGGCACAAACACAAGGTCGCTTACCTTGCCTGTCAAGGTGTTGTAAAGGTACGAGGTTTTGCCTGAATTTTCCTCCATTGCCATATACCAATCCAGGTTATCTCCTGCCTTAACCGCAACGAAGCTATCCTTTGTGAAGGTTACGCTGAGAGTTCCGTTTTCAAAGAGGTAGGCACCTGTGTTGCGATAATCGCTCTCAAAGCCCACATCCTTGCCGTTTATGTTACCAATAAGATAAAAGTCGTTTTCTTTGCCGCAAATGGTACATACACCGTCTGTGTAATTATGAGCACAGGAGATACCGCAGACGGTACACACTCCGCCTTCGTAGCTATGCTCACACCTTAAGGTGCAGGCAGTACATATTCCGTTTGCAAAGCTGTGCTCACACTTAAGAGTGCAAACAGAGCATATGCCGTCTGTGAAGCTGTGAGTGCAGGAAAGTGAGCACACGGTGCACACACCATCCTCCCAGATATGGGAACACACAACATCGCAGACTATACACTCTCCGCCGTTCCACTTATGACCGCACACAACGCCGCATACTGAGCATATTCCGTCAGCATAATTATGCTTGCATTTGTACTCACATACTGTGCACACTCCGCTTAAGAAGGAATGCTCACAGACCTCCTTGCAGACATAGCAAGTGCCGCTTATGTAATTATGTGCACACACAATTTGGCAAAGGGTGCATTTTCCCTGCTCAAAGCTGTGAGGACATTCATATCCGCAGCTGTGGCAGACTCCGCCTTCGAATCTATGCTCACACACAAGCGAGCATAGGGTGCATTTGCCGTCTATCCAGATATGCTCACACCGAGCAGAGCAGATCGTGCAAATGGAATCTTCCCAGTTATGACTGCATTTTGCGGCACAGACCGTGCAGACGGAATTTACAAAGCTATGACCTGCAAGCTCACCGCAGGTGGTGCACTCTCCGTCAGCATTATGAGAGGTGTGCTCACAGTCTGCTATGGTATATGTAATTGTTAGCGTTTCGTCACCGTTGTTCACAAGTGTAAACTCAACAAGTCTGCCCTTGGGAATAAAGAGCTTTTCAGCATTGATTCCAAGCTGTGTATTGTAAAGTGTGGCAGTGCGAACGTTTGCATCCTTGTACCCGTCTGCCATATACCACTTTGTGTTGTCACCTGTTTTGACTGCAACATAGCTGTCGTGAGTAAATACAGTCACAAGCTTACCTTCTGCAAACTTGTAGATGCCGATTCTGTCAGCATCACCTTCGCAACCGTACTCTGCTCCGTTTATAAATCCAAAAAGATAGTAGTCAGGCTCAAGGGCTCCGCAAGCAGTACACTTACCTTTTTCAAAGCTGTGGATACACTTGCAGCCACACTGAGTACAGCAGCCGTCTTTAAAGCTGTGCTCCACAGATTCTGAGCAAGTCTTGCAGATTCCGTCTGCACTGTGCTCCAGGTGGGCACACTCCCCTACCTTGTAGCTGAGGATAAGAGAGCTGTCGTTCATTTCAGAGATTGTGAAGATGATGGTGTATCCGCCGGGAACAAACATCTTCTCTCCCAAGTCAGGGAGAAGAACGTCGTTGTATAGAAGCTCCTCCGTCACATCCTTGCCGGGGAATGCCTCTGCCATATAATAAATATCCTCATTAGACTTAACTGCAACGTAGGCATCCTCCTCAAACACAGCAACAAGCTTTTCGTTTTCAAACCTGTAATCCGTGCCTTCGTAGTCTTCACCGTTAATAAAGCCGAACAGATAGAACAGAGGCTGTGGGCATCTGCACTTAGTACAGAAGCCGTTGTACCAATTGTGATTGCAGTTAAGTCCGCAGCCTGTGCAGATACCGTCCACGATCATATGCTCCACTTTCTCTGCGCAAGAGAGGCACACACCGTTGGAATTGTGGAACGTATGAGGACAAGGCGCCGCATCATAGCTGAGGGTAAGGCTTCCGTCGGAATTTTCAGCAAGTCTGAAGGTTATATCTCTGCCCTTGGGGATAAAGAGCTTGTCGCCCTTGCCGCTGAGAGTATTTGAGTCAAAAAGCTGAACCTGAGTAGCTCCGTCATGGTAGCCGTCCGTCATATATCTGACAACATTATCTCCGTCTTTCACCGCTATGTAGGTTGTGTCTGTGAATTTGACCTTAAGCTCACCGTCTGTGAACTTGTAGTCCATGCCGTCATAATCCGCGCCGTTTATAAAGCCGAAAAGGTAGTAGCCGGGCTTTTCTTTGCCGCATACTGTACAGATGCGGTCTTCTCCCCAGCAGTGCTCACAAGGCAGGCCGCAGGATACACATCCGCCGTTTAAGAAATAGTGCTCAACTTTTTCTCCGCAGGACAGGCACTCGCCCTCTGTGTTATGCCTTAAATGCTTGCAGACAGACGTGCTGTAGCTGAGGGTGAAGGTTCCGTCCTCATTGTCTGTGAGAGTAAATGCAACAGAAACACCCTTGGGAACAAAGAGCTTGTCGCCTCTTCCGTCAAGAGAAGCAGCATCATAGAGTGTTGCTGACGTTGCCTGGTCGCCCTGGTAGCCGTCTGTCATATACCAGGCAGAGTTGTCTCCCGTTTTAACTGCAACATAGCTGTCAGAGGTGAATTCAGTAATCAAAGAGCCGTTAACAAATCTGTAGTCAAGACCCTCATAGTCTGCGCCGTTCACAAAGCCAAAGAGATAATAAACGGGTGCAGCCTTTGAGCAGACTGTACAAACTCCGTTTTCGTACTCGTGATCAACCTTTTGTCTGCAAGCGGTACATATGCCGCTTGTGTTGTGGTTTTTGTGCTCGCATTTTCCAAACACATAGCTAAGGCCGAGGGAACCGTCGGTGTTGTGCTTGAGAGTAAAGATAACCTCTACGCCCTTGGGCACAAAGAGCTTCTCTGCGTTGATACCCTTGTTTACATTGTAAAGAGTTGTTGAGGTTGCGGTGTCTCCGGGGTATCCGTCCGCCATAAACCAATCTATATTGTCGCCGCTCTTAACCGCAACATAGCTGTTCTCCGTAAACTCTGCGGTAAGGGTGCCGTTTTCAAATTTATAAACACCTATGTTCTCGGAATCTGCCTCGCAGGCATAGTCTGCGCCGTTAATAAATCCGAAGAGATAATAATCAGGTGCTCCTCTGCCGCAAAGAGTACAAACTCCATCCTGATAATTATGAGCGCCAAATGCTGCCTCGTCTATAAATCTGTAGAGTGTGCGGCTTTCCACCTTTCTTGTGTCAGAGGCTGTGACAGGGGTTTCGCTCCACTGGGACCAATCTGACCACTTTGACAGAGTGTAAAGCTTCTTGTAGGTTGTATACTTCTGCTCACGAACCTCGCAAACGAAGAACCAGTCAGAGTTACTGCAGGAGGAATGAGCCGTGCAGTAGCTCATATCGCTTGTGTCGCACCTATATGCACTGGGAGCAGTTGTGCTGTAATATGCATGGAAGGTCGTGTAGCTGTCTTTCTTTGATTCCACCGAATAATATGAATCTGCATAGCACCAGTGGTAATAAAGATATCCCACCACCGCATCTGAATCCACAACAGTTTTATCATTTGTGTTTGTGACTGCTGTTTTGGGAGCTTTGTTGTAGGTTGTGTAGAGTGAGCTTGAGGTATTAAAGCCTGCAGGCCAGCTTTTCACATACTGAACAACTCCGCTTACGTTCTTCTCCCACTCTGTTTTCTCCAGGGTATAGCCCTCAACAGCAGAGGAGTAAGAGGTCAGCTGACTGTAGTCAGAGTAGCGGTGTTCCACCTTTGTTTCTATGAGGCTTTCGTTATCAACCTCAGGCTTGGATTCTGACCAATTTGCCCGTTTGTCCGCATAGTCAATGTAGGTATGAGAGCATACGGAGCAGGTGTATTTTACCTTCTCAAGGTCTGAGCAGGTAGCATCTATCTTTTCTTCAGAATAAGTATGACCGCTAACGGGGATGACCTGGGATTCCTTATTATTACACTTTGAGCAGGTGCGAACCTTCACACCCTCTTTTGTACAGGTTGCATCCGTAATTTCCCATTCTCCGTAGGCATGGCTTCCCGTGGTGACCACGGTACCCTTAACGTGTCCGCAGGTGGGGCACGCCTGCAGGCTTTCGCCGTTTGCGGTGCAGGTAGGTGATTTTATTACATAGTTCTGATAGCTGTGAGAGCAGGAGCTCTGGCTTACTGAGGAGGGAATAACAAGGAAATAATCCGTAATAAGAGTCAGGGTTCCCGTGTTGCTGTTAAGGGTCGAGCCCGACATATAATAATTCTTGTAGGAAGCTGTGATAACCAGGGTATGGGGTCCGTCCTCAAGAATACCCATCAAAACGTTTGCATCAACTGTGCTGTTTGCAATGTTGTAGGAGGTTCCTGAGGGTACGGCGCTGGCTCCCGTGACCTTGGTACCTGAGGTACCCAGGCCCTTGTACACATTAGCCGCAATATTGGTAAGCTGATTATACTGGGTTGAGACGGTGCCCGACACTATGTAACCCGTACCCTTCAGGTGTCCGTTAGGCGGTGTATGGCCGGAGATCTTAACGTCTGAATAAATATCGTCAACATAATCCACATCGGAAGAGAGTATGTATGCGGTGCTTCCGGATTTGGAAACAGTCCGGTACCAATACTCTCCCTTTGTGTTTTTATAAAGACCCGTTGCCGTCAGGGTCTCCCCTGCGTTGTAGGAGGAAACAGCAGTTGACGCAGAATCAACCGAACTACTGCAAGGGAGCAGCCTTGACCAGGTTGCATCCTGCTTAACCTTGAGCTTTGCGTGAGAAGCGTAGTAAGTACACTGAGAAACGTAGTCTATCTTGTCTGCTCCTGCCGCCTTCATGGCAGAGGTGGACTTTGCGGTGATATTTGTAAGGGCAGTTGTGTTGTAGAGATTTATGAGAGAGCCTGAGCCGTATTTAGTGCCTGAGGGGTTCTTCAGCGCTAACTGGCGATCTACAATATAGTAACCCTTATACGTTCCCACACTTGCAAAGGTGTTGAATATTTTGCTGGAATAATTTATCCAGGAATTCCAGCTGATGTTACAGACAGACTTCATAAGCCCGTTGAATTCGTTGCTTGTGCCGTTACCTGAGCCTATGCACTGACAGCCTGCAGACCACACCCAGCCCAGGGAGCTGCCTCCTGCAATATTGCTGGAGCGTGTGTGGATATTGATGCCGCTTGCTCCGTTCTGATATCCGTTTAAGTTTCCCGGAGGGGTGTAGTAGCCGTTTCCGTTTGAAGAGGAAAGATTCACCTGAAAAGCGGCATAGGGACCTGTGTGGTTCCATGTGTAGAAGGAGTAGATTCCGTCCATCAGAGTGGTGGAGCCTGAATACGCTGCACCTGTGCACCAGGTAGGCTGACCGGGAACTGAGGAGCTGTTTTCGCAATAGTAATCAATGTATGCATTGCCTTCAGAATTCTTCTTGACAACAATGATCACCGCCTGATTGCGAATATTGTAGGCATTGTTGGCGTATGTACTGCCTCCCCAGTAGTTATCTGAGCCGCCTTCAAACATAAACACGGCAGACTGCCCGTTATCAAGGGAATTCCTGATTGATGAGTTGTTGTTGATATAGTACCTCATCATTGTGTCTATGTAGCTTCTGGCAGTTGAGTTGGAGATAAACCCTGAGCAGGTCAGGCTGTTGATGCCGCCTACAGCCTCAACATCCCCATAAGAAAACTGCAAGGGAATCATCGTAAGCATAAGGCAAAGCATCAATATAAATACTGCTGTTCTTTTAAAAATACCGCGCTTCATAATAGACCTCCTACAAGGCTATTTTTAAGCTTCTGCATACCATACAAAAGCATATATTCATTCATAATAATTATAGCATACAAGCATCTTTATTTCAACCGAATTAATGGTAATTTTCTTATAATTTAACACAAAATACGAAATAATTATATTTAATACCACTAATAATTCTCTCACAGATTTATACTTGCAAATTCATATAAAATAACCCGTAAAACACAAAGCAGACCGAAGCACTGCACCTTCGATCTGCTTTAAAAGTATTTTATTTTTCGTATCCGTCGGGATTATTTTTCTGCCAATTCCAGGTGTCGCGGCACATATCCTCAATGCTGAGCTGCGCCTGCCAATTAAGTTCACTCCTTGCCTTATCTGCACAGGCATAAAGAACGTCGCAATCACCGGGACGCCTTGAAGTTACAACATAAGGGATATCCACCCCATTGGTCCTCACAAAAGCATCTCTGAGCTCCATAACCGTTGTGCCTTTACCTGTACCAAGGTTAAAGGCCTCACAGCCGCTTTCTGACATTGTCCACTCCACGGCCTTAACGTGACCCTTGGCAAGATCTACAACATGGATATAGTCCCTGCTTCCGGTACCGTCCGAGGTGTTGTAGTCGTTGCCGAAAACATTCAGATGCTCCAGCTTGCCCACAGCAACCTGGGATATGTAGGGCATCAGATTGTTTGGAATTTCCTTGGGAGCTTCTCCTATCATCCCGCTTTGATGAGCACCTACGGGATTAAAATATCTGAGCAAAGCCATACACCAGCTGTTGTCAGAGGCATACAGATCTCTGAGCATCTCCTCAATAAAAAGCTTTGTTCTGCCGTAGGGACTTATTGCACAAAGGGGTGCATCCTCACTAACAGGCATTGCTTCACTTTTGCCGTAAACCGAAGCGGAAGATGAAAACACCATTTTCTTAACGCCGAATTCTCTCATAACCTCAAGCAAGGTCAGGGTGTTGACGATATTGTTCTCATAATACATCAGAGGTTCCTTGACAGACTCCCCTATTGCCTTATAACCTGCAAAGTGGACCACAGCGTCAATGCTGTTTTCTTCAAATATTCTGCAAAGAGCTTCTTTATTTCGAACGTCTGCGTTATAAAACCTCACAGACTTACCCGTTATCTGCTCTACTCTTTCAATTGCAAGCTTACTGCCGTTTGAAAGGTTATCAATTACCACAACTTCGTACCCTGCAGCGAGCATCTCTACGCAGGTGTGGCTTCCGATATAACCTGCACCTCCGGTTATAAGGATCGACATATAGTTCACCACCTAAAAACCATATATAGCCTATGGTTATTCTCAATTATTCATACCGATACATTTAATGATAAAGACCTACAGATCAAAACCCGGTTTATATACAAAGCAACTCAGTCTCTTCTGAACACGTCGCGTGTATAAACCTTTTGTGCCACGTCATCAAGACAGGAATCGTATCTGTTGGCAATTATTGCATCACACATACTCTTGAATCTTTCAAGGTCGTTAACTATTTCGCTGCCAAAGAAGGTCTCTCCGTCGTTAAGGGTAGGCTCAAAAACGACCACCTTTGCACCTTTGGCTTTGATCCTCTTCATAACTCCCTGAATGGAGGACTGCCTGAAATTGTCAGAGCATGCCTTCATAGTAAGGCGATACACTCCAATCACGGGAGGGACTTCTTTTACCCTGCTGTAGGTATTATCCTCTTCATACCCGTAATATCCAACCATACGAAGCACACGGTCTGCTATGAAGTCCTTGCGGGTCCTGTTTGACTCTACAATTGCAGACATCATATTCTGAGGAACATCCTCATAGTTGGCAAGAAGCTGCTTTGTATCCTTAGGCAGGCAATAACCGCCGTAGCCAAAGGAGGGATTGTTGTAATGGGTGCCTATTCTCGGGTCAAGGCATACACCGTCAATAATCTGCTTTGTGTCAAGGCCTTTCATTTCTGCATAGGTATCAAGCTCATTGAAATAAGACACACGCAGAGCAAGGTATGTATTTGCAAAAAGCTTGACCGCCTCTGCCTCCGTGTGCCCCATAATGAGCACCTCAACGTCCTTCTTTATGGCTCCTGCCTGCAAAAGCTGAGCAAATTCATTTGCCGCTTTAACAAGCCCTGCATTCTCAAGATCTGTTCCCACAATAATTCTGCTGGGATAAAGGTTATCGTAAAGAGCCTTTGACTCACGCAGAAATTCCGGACTGAAGAGAATATTATCGCATTTGTATTTTTCTCTGACCATTTCTGTGAAACCAACGGGAATGGTTGATTTTATCACCATAACTGCATTGGGATTGCAATTGATAACCCTGCCTATAACCTGTTCAACAGCAGAGGTATCAAAAAAGTTCTTCTGGCTGTCGTAGTTTGTAGGAGTTGCGATCACCACAAAGTCTGCATCTCTGTACGCCATGTCTGCGTCAAGAGTAGCTGTCAGATCCAGTTCCTTTTCTGCAAGATATTTTTCTATGTATTCATCCTGAATGGGAGATTTTTTATTGTTGATCAACTCTACCTTTTCAGGCACAATATCAACAGCCGTGACTTTATTATGTTGTGCTAAAAGTACGGATATGGACAAGCCCACGTATCCTGTACCTGCAACTGCGATCTTCATAAATATACTCCTAACGGATATCAGAATTTTCTCCAGACCATTTTATCCACCACACCTGTGTAGGACTGAATGATCTTAACTACCTTTGTTGAAACGTTTTCCTCTATATAATCAGGCACGGGGATACCGTGATCTCCTGTTTCGTTCATAGTAACTGCTGTATCAACTGCCTGCAAAAGTCCCTTTTCGTCAATTCCCGAAAGGATAAAGCATGCTTTGTCCAGAGCCTCGGGACGCTCTGTAGAGGTTCTTATACATACTGCAGGGAAGGGCTTTCCGATGCTTGTAAAGAAGCTGCTTTCCTCCGGAAGCGTGCCGCTGTCTGAAACCACAGCAAAGGCATTCATCTGCAGACAATTATAGTCGTGGAAGCCCAAGGGTTCGTGGCGCACAACACGCTTATCCAGCTCAAATCCGCTTGATTCTATGCGCTTTCTGCTTCTGGGATGGCAGGAATACAGAATTGGCATATCGTATTTTTCTGCCATTTTATTAATTGCCGAGAAGAGGCTCTCAAAGTTTGCCTCTGTGTCTATATTTTCCTCTCTGTGAGCAGAAAGGAGAATGTATTTTCCTTTTTCAAGTCCCAGGCGACGGTGAATATCGCTGGCTTCTATCTCCGAAAGATTGTTGCGAAGCACCTCCGCCATGGGGGATCCTGTCACGTATGTGCGTTCTTTGGGAAGTCCGCAATCTGCAAGGTAACGTCTGGCGTGCTCAGAATATGCCAGGTTCACGTCGGAGATTATATCCACAATACGTCGGTTTGTTTCCTCAGGCAGACATTCGTCCTTGCATCTGTTGCCTGCTTCCATATGGAAGATGGGAATATGCAGACGCTTTGCACCTATAACGGAAAGGCAGGAGTTGGTATCACCCAGGACAAGCACTGCATCAGGCTTGATATCAACCATAAGCTGATAGGATTTAGCAATGATATTGCCCATTGTTTCTCCAAGATCCGCGCCAACGGCATCTAAGTAGACCTCAGGATCCTCAAGCTTAAGATCCTTAAAAAACACACCGTTTAAGTTATAATCGTAATTCTGACCTGTGTGCGCAAGAATTGTATCAAAATACTTGCGGCATTTGGTAATAACTGCAGAAAGACGGATTATCTCCGGACGGGTGCCCACAACTATAAGAAGCTTTAATTTTCCGTTGTCTTTAAAAGATACTTTTTTATTTTCAGATTGCATACTAAATCTCCTAAAATATAACGTTTGATCTGATATGATATTGATCTGAGCTGTTCACGGCAGAGCATCTCAAATCTCCTCACACATCAGATTCACAGCAGTTTATATAATACTATTGTAAAATCATATAAAATCACACGGTTTCTCCGAAGGTATCGGGATGGGACGGATCAAACTCCTCGTTTGCCCACATAACCGTTACCAGGTTTTCTGTTTCGCTGAGATTTATGATGTTGTGTGTATAACCCGGGAGCATATGAACTGCCTCGATCTTATCTCCCGAAACCTCAAAATTAAGGACCTCATCGCTTCCGATCCTTCTCTGCTGAATCAGGCCGTGTCCTGCAACTACAATGAAGAACTCCCATTTTGTATTATGCCAGTGCTGACCCTTTGTGATGCCGGGGTTTGAAATGTTCACACTGAACTGACCGCAGTTCTTTGTTTTGAGCAGCTCTGTAAAGCTGCCTCTGGCATCCACGTTCATCTTCAAGGGGAAGGAAGCCTTCTCCTTGGGAAAATAGCTGAGATACGTGCTGTAGAGCTTTTTGGCAAAGCTGCCAAAGGGAATCTCGGGCATAACAAGGGTGGAAGGCTGAGCCTTGAACTTCTGAAGCAGATCAACGATCTCTCCCAGAGTAACCTTGTGAGTTACCGTAGCGGCGCAGTACCTGCCTTCATCGCAAAAGACGGTGCTGATGCCATCAAACTCACAGCGATGCTCTTTGCCCTCAAGGGCATCGAACATCTCCGTTATAAGGTCGTCAATATAAAGCAGCTCAAGCTCTACGGCAGGGTCACTTACGGTTATGGGCAGATCATTTGCCATATTGTTGCAGAATGTGGCAACCGCACTGTTATAATTCGGCCTGCACCATTTTCCGAAAAGATTCGGAAAACGATAAACAAGCACCCTTGCCCCCGTTTCCTCTCCGTAGGCAAATATCAGCTCCTCGCCTGCTTTTTTGCTTCTGCCGTACTCGCTGTCGTAGCGACCGATGCAGGTTGCCTGAATGGAAGAAGATATCATAACAGGGCAGTTGTTTGCATATTTCTTCAGAGAATCAAGCAGAGTATTTGAAAACTCAAAATTCCCCTGCATAAACTCCTCGGGCTTCTGCGGACGATTTACACCTGCAAGATTGAATACAAAATCTGCTTTTTGGCAGTATTTATCAAGAAGGGCAGGAGCAGTATCCACGTCGTATTCGTAGATCTCGCTGATATGAATATCAGGACGGGTCCTGTCCTTACCGTCACGGATATTTTTAAGTGCTGCACAAAGATTTTTGCCTACAAAGCCCTTTGCGCCGGTTACAAGAATTTTCATATTACTTTAAGTCCTTTGCCATTTCTTCCTGAATATATTTCAGGCTTGCAATTTTTGCTTTGGTTTCCTCCACAGTAAGGAGCTTTGTATTGTTAGAATTAAACTCCGTAAGGGTATTTCTTTCCACATCACCCTTGTTAAAGTACTTATCATAGTTAAGTCCGCGTTTATCGCAGGGAACGCGATAGAAATCTCCCATATCAATGGCATTAGCGCACTCCTCGTTGGTAAGCAATGTTTCGTACATCTTCTCGCCGTGGCGTATTCCTATCACCTTGATGTTGTCTTTATCTCCGCCGAAAAGCTCGCAGACTGCTTCCGCCTGAGTACGGATGGTACAAGCAGGAGCCTTCTGAACAAGGATATCTCCACTCTGACCGTGCTCAAATGCAAACAGCACAAGATCCACCGCTTCGTCCAAAGACATAATAAAGCGGGTCATACTTCCGTCTGTGATAGTGATGGGGTTGCCACTTCTTATCTGATCTATCCAAAGAGGGATGACCGAGCCTCTGCTGCACATTACGTTGCCGTAGCGGGTACAGCATATTTTGGTTTTGGCAGGGTCTACCGTCCTTGATTTGGCTACAATTACCTTCTCCATCATAGCCTTTGAGGTGCCCATGGCATTTACGGGATAAGCCGCCTTGTCTGTAGAAAGACAGACAATATTGCTCACGCCTGCATCAATAGCGGCGGTGAGTATATTCTCTGTGCCCAGCACGTTGGTCTTTACTGCTTCAATGGGAAAGAACTCACAGGAGGGTACCTGCTTGAGGGCTGCAGCGTGGAATATATAATCCACCCCGTGCATAGCATTGCGAACAGACTGGATATCGCGCACGTCACCAATGTAGAACTTGATTTTGTCTGATACCTCAGGCATTTTCACCTGAAACTCGTGGCGCATATCATCCTGCTTTTTTTCATCACGGGAGAAAATACGAATTTCCCCAATATCGGTTTGCAGAAAACGGTTTAAGACCGCATTTCCGAAGGAACCTGTACCGCCTGTGATCATAAGGGTTTTATTTGCAAAAAGTGACATAATTACAATCTCCAACTCAAAAATTTATATAATCCAAATTAAAAACCTCAGAATAAATGAGGAGGGCTTCAGCACACGTAAAATTTACGGTACCTTTAGAAACTCCGTCATATCCCGTCCGTTGATCTTTGTTTTGGATGTGTACATTCCTCCCGCAGGAGTAAATGTGAGTTCACCAAAATAAAAAGAATCTCCAAGTACGTAAAAATCCACCCTGACAAAAGGAAACGGCGAAGCAAGCTTTTCTGCTGCCTGCAGCATTTTTTCAAGGCAGGCAGGCTTCTGCGTTGCCTTGAGCGTGGATGAGTATTTACTTGAATTTTCCAAAGGCTGCCAATTGGTATCAAAAAACTCCGTGGACATTTTTTTACTGCCTCGGTCGTACATTACCAACACAGCCTGAGGTTTACCGTGGAAACAATAGATTTTATAATCCGGTATGGACGATGTGTCCTCACACCAAAGGAATTCTTCGCATACTATTTTCTTTGGTATGTATTTATAGTGCATCTCCGAATGGCTTAACCAATACTTGTTCTTCTGCCATCGGTCCATCTGCTTGATAACCTGTGACCTCTCAAGTGAGGACTTGTCTTTGCAGACGATGTTCATTCCCGCACCAAAGTTCCATTTAAGCACAAATTGACGGGGCAGGTCATCCCAGGGAATATCCTGCGCACGGTCCCATGCACCGATCATATTTATCAGGATATCCTCATATCCGCAGTCTTTCACGTAATCCCTGACACGGTATTTATCAGCACACTTAATAACCAGAGGATCCTTACTGTACTTTTTAAGTTTTAGCCACAGCAGCTTTTCGTTAAAGGTTTGCGGATCTTTTAAGTTTAGCTTCTTTTTAAAAAGGTATCTGTACCTTAGCTTTGTATTCAAAACAGGAGAAATGCAGGTAGAAGCACTAAACACAAAGCTTCTTATATTTCCAACCAAACGACGCGCCAAAGATACGCTCATATGCATCCTCCTTTTTGTATACATTACGTTATCATTTTTTCAGCTTGGAAGCTGATCTGTCCTTAAACCACCAGGTTAAACAGAACGCCTCCAGAACAATTTTTGTATGCTCCCTGGTAGCCTTGAAAAACAGCGGAGCTATGAGGCTGGTTGTGATCTGAGTAATCAGCGTAGCAACTGCCGCACCCTCTATTCCCCACACGGGGATCATAACTGCATTTAAGGCAAGATTCACAACTGAGCCGATTGCAAGATAATACTTAACGTATTTGTTCTTTTCCTCGGCAAGTATCCAGATTCCGCGTGCGGTGCCTATCATTGAGAAGGTCTCGTACCAGATTGCAATTCTGAGTGTATTGACTGATCCCATATACTCTTTGCCGTACAACACGGAAATGATAAAAGGAGCAAGCAGACAAACCACAACGGAAACGCCTATGCACAGCCAAATGACAAATGAATAAAGCTGTCTTAGCCTTTTATTATACAGTTCCATATGCCCTGACTGACGCAGAGTAAGAATAGTGGGACGAAATGAATCTATGATGGCAATGGGCACGAAGACCCACATACTGCATATTGCTATACCTGTTGTATATAAGCCGACAGAGTTGTCAGAAAGCATTTCTCCGATCATAATTTTGTCCATCTGTCCGTATATGGCAACCATCAAGCCGGATAAAATGTAGTGATAGCTGTCTTTTAAAACAAACAAACCGGACTTGACGTCCCATTTCAAAGCAGGGGCTTTGCTTTTCTTATAGAAGATCAACAAAAGTATTGCAAAAATTATCGCAGTCAGTGAATTGGAAAAAGCAAACCAGGTTACGTTTTTTGACGTAGCAAGAAGCCACAGCTTGTATGCCATTACGACAATGCTTGCAATAATCTTTGCGATTGAGATGTATTTTGATTTCAGGTAGCGCTGAAACCAGGAATCAAATATATTCAGAGTTTGAAAAAGCAATTGGATCGTTTGGAGCAAGATCAGAATAAGCTTTTCCGTATCTCCCGGATTCAGAAAAACAACAACTCCAACAACCAGTGCAGAGGTTACTACTGAAGATATAAATCTTAAAACAATGCTTCCGCCCAAAAACGAGCCTTCTTTGTCCGGCTGTTCTATCATCTTTTTGATGATGACACCGTCCATTCCCAAGGTTGCAACGGAGGAAAAGAAGGTTACAAATGAAGCAGTATAATTAAGTGAGCCGTAGTTGCCGGGTCCCAGATACCTGGCGGACAAAATGCCTACAACAAAGGACAGAACCATTTGAACGATCTTTTCACCAATGATCCATCCTGCATTTTTGATTTCTTTATTCTTTATAAATCCAAGCATATACCATAAACCTTACAACGACTCTTTGAGTCGTCCGATGAATTCCTTAAAAGCATAGTGAAACGCCTTACGCCAGGGTCTGTCAAAATATTCATACCTTAAACGGCGACGATCTGCAAAGTAGCGTATTTTTTTGCCTGTCCAGGGGCGGATCTCATCTGTCTCAAGCTGATACAGATGCAGTTGATCTCCCTTGTATCCATCCAGAACATTCATACATACGGGACGAAGTACCAAGGCAAAGGATGCAATTTTTTTGTGAGGGAGCTCCTGATTGCTGACCACATATTTTCTTCCTGCGGCAGAGGTCTTCATATTGTTTATATCCATACAGATATCTTTACCTGAAATTCCGCAGACTGTATGCCGTTCGTCAAGCACTCGCTCAAAGAAGCTGTCGTATCGTACCAGCTGACTGTATTCACCAAATCTGTATTCTGAGGGACAGCCCTGCATTAAGGGAACCTGCACAAAGGTGATGGGTATTACACTTTGATTATGCTCTCCGTAGTCTGAGAAGCAGGAGGTTCTGGATTGATAGGGATAAATGTAGCTTAGTCCCTTATCTACAATATAACTGGCAAAATATCTTCCCCAGCTTCGAGTCCATTCTGAGATTTCTCTTGGAAGCTTAGGGTTCACCTGAGGCAGCTTGTCCTCGTGCTCAAAATACCATTTTTTGAAATTCTGCCATTGCTTACAGGTCCAGCTCTGACCCCATGTAACCACCATATCTCCCAGATACACGTCATACACAGAGGGTGCAGGACAAAAAGCAAAGCGGGTAAACTCGTTGGTCCTGTGTGAATATAGTGAAACACCGCAGATCCTCTCATCTTCGGCATAAGCCTGATGTGCCTTTGAGACATAGGAATAGAAATCCTCAGAAACCACCAGATCATCTTCCAGAATGATTGCTGCGCCATACTTCTCGCTGTAATCACCGCACTGAATTATATGCTTGCGCAGACCCTGCCTTTCAGGAAAACGACGAACCTCCAGAGTACCGTGCTCCCAATTGAACTCTCTGGCAACACGCTCCACCTCATCACTTTTATCAGATTCGTCAATACTCACTATCAAGGGAATGTCAGACACCTCGTATTTAGCTTTGGCAAGGCTATTTAGCAATCTTTTCATACCATCCGGTCTGTTATAGCCAACAGCAACAATAGCAGGTTTTATCATGTCATAATTCTCCTATTCTTTCATCCGGTTCTAAAAATCAAAATCTTAGTTGTATTTTAACGTCAGCCTTTCACTGCGCATTACTCCGCACAAAAAGCAAAAAATGCAGAACAGCCAGGGCTCTCCCTGCAATATAGGCTCCAAAAAGAACACAATATTGATTCCAAGGAACACACACAATACCAAAGAACGGGTTTCAACGTTCAAGGATTTATCTCTGAACAGTCTGAAAACGCTTACAGTACTTGATACAACAATGGCAATTACCAATACATATCCCAAAATTCCCACATCGCTGAAAGCATCCAGATACAGCTCGTGAGCGTGCCCGCCAACTGCAGTTCTTAAATGTCCCCCGCCAAAAGGAAACTCAAAGAAACGGCCTAAATATAAAAACTTTCTTTCAAGGCGAATATCTGTAAGTGCCTCCTGAGTATCGAATCTGGCGCTCAGATTTGAATTCAAGATCCAATCTCTGAGTCCCCATGCGTTGTTAAGGAACAAAACAAGCACGCCAACAAAAATCAGGGCTAAAAACAAATAGCTTTTAATGCGGCCTTCGGCATACATATTCCTTTGCATAAAGAAAAATGCAACTATTATGGTGATTGCCTCCAGAAGCAAGATGGTTCGTCCTGCCAAAACAAAGTTATATGCAAATACAACTACAAGTCCTGCCAAGGATAAAATCTTCACCCACACGGGACGCTCTCCAACCAGCCACACACTGAAAACGCCCAAAGCCATAACAGCCAGAAGCGCCTGGTCTGTTGCCGATGCAACCTCACCTGTCCAGAAGTCCTTGGTATTACGCAGCAAGCTGCCGATGTTTACGGTAGCATTTAACAGATAATGAAGAAAGGTTCCCAAGGAAACGAGAATTATGGAAAGTCTGATGCGTTCATCTGTTCCTTTATTCTCCTGATTTATCATACGGTTGGAATTTGCCAGGTTCAGACCTATTATGTAACACATAGGATACGCAAATTGTTTTATGGAAGTTGTTATTGTGTCCCTTGTAGGAGGGTAAAACAAGATATAGCAAACGGAAAGTGCAAAAATAAGAAGAGATACAATATCAACTCTAAGGCTTCTGATGTTGGAAGCCAAGCAAATAAAAAAGGCTAAAAATATAATATAGAAATATAAATTTGCAAAATTCAGACTCATTAACAGAATCAAAGCGTACTGAATAAGTTGCAAAGGATCATATTTTTTCCTTAACGTTAACTCCATGATCTTCTCCACTAAGTTTTTCTAAAAATTTAATGATACGTCCCACCTGTGACTTGGCGTTTTTATGCTCATACACAAACTTCTGCGCCGCTTTACCTTTGGACTTAAGCTCTGCATCAGATAAAGACAGCGCCTTGTTCAGAGCTTCTTTGAGCAGAACAGCGTCATTGTCCCTGACAGTAAAGACGTAATCAGAGTATTCCTGCGGTATTCCCTCCAGCTTAGTAGTTAGAAGCGGAGTACCCGATGCCATATACTCAATGGTTTTTGAGGGGAAGCTGTATTTTGTAAAGCCTTCTTTGGTAGAACGGGGATTAACCAAAAGTGAGGCTTTTCGCTCATACTCAAGGACTTCTTCCCTTTTTACACTTCCGAAATAACGGATACGGGGATTATTCTTTGCTCTATGCTGAATCTCGCTGACTGCAGTACCTTCCCCGAACAACCAAAGTTCAGCACTGGTATCTTCAATTTGCTCAAAGGCATCCAACAGATTCAGAACTCCGTATTTTTCGTGCATACCACCTGCATACATTATTACACGGGGTGATGAAACCGAAGTTTTTTCCTTTGCAGCATCTGTGCGATCCAATATTCCCTCCATTACAATGTAGGGCTTTTCAAGGGAAACAACCTCACGCATAGCCTCAGTAAGGTAAACGTAGCCATCATACTCCCCTTGCAGCTTCAGTGCTCTGTTCAGATACAGCTGCTTTAAAGAATTCACAAGGGCACACCCCTTATGATTGATATACATATTAGCCAGCAGATCAGGAATAGCTGCAACTGCTTTTAGCTCATAGCGTTTACTGAATTGCAGAATATCCTTAATGAGAAAAGGCGGTACCGAATAAGTAAGTATCACTCCGTCTCCCCTGTTCTCCTTTGCCCAGGCCTTCATTGCACGGCGCGCATCTGCTCTGCGTGACCATTGTTTAACAAATGGAAGATTGAGAGTTTTAAGCCAGCGACAAGGAAAGCCACACAAGTTTTCCGTGTGACCGCCGAAAAACAATGAACGGCTGTTTGGAAAAGTGGGGATCATAGGATAGCTCAGAATTTGTACATCAGAACCATTCTCTGCAAAACCCTTCATCATAGCGGTTTCAAAAACCACAGAGGCCACCGATGGCTTGGTTTTGCATTTTTTTAATAATTGTTCGTATTTATCAAAATCACATACTGTGCCCAGATACAGGATCTTCAAAACCTCAACCGCCTAACTTCAACTGCTCAATAGCTGACTTTATAGCCTTGACTGACTGTTCTACCACAATTCCACCGTGCATACGTGCCACTTCCTCGCATGCCGTATTTTCATACACAATGGCAGGAGTTCCGCAACACAAGGCCTCTAAGGTAGTTAAGCCAAAGGTTTCCTCTTTGCTGGGATTTACAAACACATCTGCCGCCGTGTAGATTTCCGCCAGCTCCTTTGCTGAGTTGGTACGGGGAATACATACTATTGAGGAGGGGCAATTCTTTGCCTCCTGTTCAGTAATTCCCACAAGAACTACTGCAAAGCTTTCATCCAGCAAGGAAGATAATTCTATAAAATCAGCAAGTCCCTTGCGTTCATCCCAAACAGATGCAACACCCAAGACTATCCTCTTTCCGTTCAGACCGTGTTTTTCGCGGAAGTTGCCGGGCGACTTGCAAAACACCTTTGTGTCCACTGTATTGTAGCATACCTCCACGGGATAGTCCTTCAGAAAGCTTTTTTTCACAAGATCCGCAAGCCAGTTTGACGGTGTTATCAACGTCATATTCTTAACACCGCAAAAAGCCTGCTTCTTACGATTAAAATTGCTCCGGGAAGAATCCAGGAACAAGCTTGCAGGATATTTTTTTGACTGACAGCAGCTCCCGCAGCTCTGCTGCCAACGATTACAATCAACAAATGAAAAATAAGAACAATGTCCCGTAAATGCCCAGCAATCGTGGAGAGTCCACTTCACCTGCATCCGGGGACGACTTTTGATCCAATCAAATAATAATTCTATATTAAGATAATACCCGTGAAGATTGTGCAACCACAACACATCGGGATTATACGTATTTGCCCAATTAATAAACTGTTTTGTGGCTCTTTTGGCGTTAAAGCCTTCGTTGTCAAGCAGTCGAGCCAAAACTGCATTTCTTTTCACACTAAACTCAGACCCTATGCGAACAGCAATGGGACTGAGAGCCTCCGGGACCTCTTCCCTTCCGTAAGCTATACGGCATTCATGACCTTCTTTAATATAATCTTCTGCAAGCTGTGCAACAATACGTCCTGTGCTGCGGATACCGCACACAGAATTAATAAAAAGCACTTTCATAGAGATTTCTCCCATTGATATTTAACATAGATAGGGGAATGGCTAACCTTTATGGGGATAGCCATTCCCCTCTTACATTACGTTAATGTAACGAGAAGTTGCTTACTTTACGATGTAAGCAATACCGTATGTGGTTGCAAAGCTCTCTGCATAAGAACCTGCAGCAACGTTCAGAGTAACTGCGGAGCTCTTATTGAATGTCTTATCAAACATTGTCTTTACGCTTGCGGGAACCTTTACGGTTGCAAGTCTGGAGCAATATGCAAATGCACTGTTACCAACATAAGTTACTGTATCGGGAATTGCAACCTCTGTTACATATCCGTTGTACAGGAATGCTGCTGCACCAATTCTCTCAAGCTTGCTGCCTTCTTCGAAGGTAACGCTCTTGTTATTGGTTGCATATGCAAATGCGTAGTTGCCGACAACTGTGATGTCCTTGCCGATAACAACCTCTTTGATCTGCTTAACATAATCTGCCCAAGGAGTTACATCCTTGCTTGCATAGTTATCAATTGCACCGCTGCCGCTGATAACCATCTTGCCGCTTGCATAGAGTGTCCATGCAGCATCTGCACCGCATGTGCCCTCTGCGAGGAGCATATCAACAAACTCACGTGTCTCGTATGCCATTGCGTTGGTCTTTGCATATGTTTCGCCATATGTGCCCTCAACTACGTTCAGAACAACGTTCTCACTCTTCTTGAAGGACTGGGGATAGATGAGAGTTACATTCTGGGGAACAACTACATCTGCAAGACGTGAGCAGTATGCGAAGGAAAGGTTGCCGATAAGAGTTACTGTATCGGGAATCTCTACCTCTGTTGTGTAAACCATATACAGGAATGCTGCTGCGCCGATCTTCTCAAGCTTGCTGCCCTCTTCGAATGTGAGGCTCTCTGTGTTGGTTGCATATGCAAATGCGTAATTTCCAACGGATGTGATATCCTTACCGATTACGATATGCTTGATCTGCTTGAGGTAATCTGCCCAAGGAGTTACGTCCTTGCTTGCGTAGCTATCCATAGCACCGCTGCCGCCGATTACAATAGTACCGCTTGCATAGAGTGTCCATGTAGCATTTGCACCGCAGGTGCCCTCTGCAATAACCATATCCACGAACTCACGTGTCTCGTATGCCATTGCGTTTGTCTTTGCATAAGACTCAGCATATGTGCCCTCAGCTACGTTCAGAACAACGCTTGCGCTCTTCTTGAAGGACTGGGGATAAATGAGGGTTACGTTCTGAGGAACGATAACGCTCTCAAGGTGTGAGCAGTATGCAAAAGCTAAGTTACCGATAAGAGTTACTGTATCGGGAATCTCTACCTCTGTTGTGTAAACCATGTACAGGAATGCTGCTGCACCGATCTTCTCAAGCTTGCTGCCCTCTTCGAAGGTAAGGCTCTCAATGTCTGTGCCGTAAGCAAATGCATAGTTACCGATAGAAGTAATGTCCTTGCCGATCTCAACAGACTTGATAGCTGTCAGATAATCTGCCCAAGGAGTTGCATCCTTGCCTGTGTAGTTATCCATAGCACCGCTGCCGCCGATAACCATCTTGCCACTCTTATAGAATTCCCAAGTTGCGTTTTCGCCGCATGTGCCGCTGGCAATTACGGAGTCAACGAATACACGATACTCGTAGGGAATGTTGTACTGTACTGCATAATCTGCTGCATAAGTACCCTCATAAACGTGAAGCTTGATCTTAGGCATAACAACGTTCTGGTTGTTTACGAAAGTAAGCTTGTTGAGGTACTTAACGCCTGCGGGCAGATATACATCCTCAAGGTTCTTACACATCTTGAAGGAGTTCTGAACGATTGTCTGCAGAGAATCAGGCAGAACAATCTCTGTGATTCCGTAGCAGGAGAGGAATGTACCTGCGCCGATGTAGTTCAGCTTGCTGCCCTCTTCGAATGTGATGGACTTGGTGTAGTAGATATCAGCCAGTGCATAGTGGCCGAGAGATGTGATATCCTTGCCGATAAGGATAGATGTAACCTTAGTTCTGAACTTGTACCAGGGAAGCTGTGCACGTGAAGTGTACTTGTATGTAGCACCCTCACCGCCTAGGATCATGCTTCCGTCGGAGTAGATGATGTATGTAACAGTCATGCTCTCCCAGCCTGCATCCATGATGTCTGCTGTGGAGCAAGAGATGAACTTACCACCCTCAAACAGACAGGTCTCGCCGTTGATTGTGTAAGTACCTTCCTTAGCAATACCGTCTACGAAGTAGTAAGCTGCATCGTTAACATACAGATACTCATCTTCGTAGTTTGTATTGGTGTAGAAGTACATTGTTACGCCATCGTCTGTAATGAAGCCGTTATAGATGTGGTCAGGCATATAAACGCCGTTGTCATCAAATGTATAAACTGCTTTGTCGATAATGTGAGAGCCTGTGAGCTTCACACCGTCAACATAGTAGGATGTGTTGTCTGCGTTCCAACCGTCAGCAACAACAACACCGTCAACGTATGTCTTGCCGTCAGTGTAAACACCGCTGAAGAGCTCGCCGCCGTTTACGCAAGTGAGCTTGCCGTCAACTACATCGTACTCGTGACCGAGTGCGGGAACGATTGTGCCCCAATCAAGAACGGAGCCGCAGCCGTTGTGTGTGTAGCACTCTGTGCCAAGGTTTGCAACGGATTCGCATCCGCAGCCTACGCAGAATGTACGATTCTCGTATCCTGCCTCTGTACATGTAGCATCCTTGCTCTGAGCAGTACCCTCAGTGCAGATGTGGAAGCTCCACTTACCCTGTCTGTCAGCGTTGGTATAGTAGCGGTTCATTTCTGTCTGAAGCACTGTATCCTTTGCTGAGAAGGTCATTGTGCTGCCGTCAGTAAATGTTACGTTACCTGCCTCAGCACCAACTACCAGTCTGTAGTCTCTTGTACCGTCGGAATACCACATTGCGTGAGGTGTGAGGATATAGTACTTATCCTGCATCTTGGGATCGTTGGAGATATAGTTTGCACGAATGCCGCTGTCGTCCAGCCAGCCCTTTGCATACCAGATGCGAATGGGAAGCTTTGCAAGAACGTCTGTATCAGCAACCTCTGTGCCTGTGCGTGTAAATGTGATAACTGCATCGTTATGGGTGTTTACATAGTACTCAGCCTCGAAGCCGTAAGCAACTTCCATACCCTCCAGCTCCCAATCGTTGACATAGTCAAGACTGATTGTGGTTGTAACGGAATCTACAGCTGCGAGATCATCTGCAACTACATTTACCCAATAGATTGAACCTGTGGGAAGAAGATCAACCTGGGGAGCAGGAACTTCCAGGCGAACTGCACTCTTCTCTGTGTTAACAACGAGCTTACGTGCAATGTTACCTACGTTGCCCTGACCGTCGCTGATCTCCATAAGGAGAGTATGAACACCGTCGTTCATATAAAGGTCGGAAACAGTGATGGTGCCGCCTGCAGATACTGAAATCTCAGCATCGCTCAGCACACCGTCAACATAAAGCTTAACGGAATTACGGTCAAGACCTGTAGCGTTGGGCTTGGTTGTATTCTCGTAAGCCTGAGCCATCAGTGTAATTGTGTTAGTAGTGATGGTCTGACCGGAAACCTCTGCGCCGTTTGTGTAATCATCAGCAATTGTCATGCTTGTGAAGTAGGGGTTCTCACGGTCGATTGTAGCATCGGAATAGTCAACTGTGATGTCATCAATATAGTACTTAACATCCTGATAATAGTTGTAGCTACCGGCGCCTGCTGTATAGTGGCTGTTGATCTGGAAATACTCAAATGCAGCATAATTATCCAGAACCTCCCAGTTGAAGTAGAGCCAACCGCCGTCTCCGATACCGGATGTATTGACCAGCATATCCTTCATAGTTTTATCCACGGTAGTCATGGAACCGTCTGCCTTACGGAAGCCTCCGCGGAAATTCATTGAAGATGTAACAAGCTCCTTGGGAATATAAGCCCAGAATCCAACACTTGTTGCATCTGTCAGATCAAGTGACTCGGGGAAGAAAATATCCGTCTGTCCGTGACAGGAAGCAGTAACGTTGGTCCAGTCAATATCTACTCCCATAGAGTAGTTGCCGTTTCTTACCTTGCCTGTCTCTCTGTCAGCAATGTACAGTCTTGCAGGAATATCCATTCCTACGGGAGTATAGTTCTTCTTTGCAAAGAATCTGTATGCAAAATAGCCGTTTGCTCTTGTATCGCGGATAAACCAGCCATAGGGCTCACCCTCGGGAGGATCTACCTCGGGATCAGTGTCCAGAATTAACTGACCGTCTTCGTAATCATAAACGATCTCGGATGCCTTACCGAAGCGAATAGCTGCAGAGATAGTCTTGTCTGTCTGTCCGCAGATATATGCGGTAACAGTACCCTCTGTCATACCGGAATCTTCAGCACAAGCGGTGAAGTTGTCGCCGGAAATGGTACCCAGCTTCTCGTCAGACAATGTATAAACAATGTCTCCTTCGCTGTATGTAACTTCATTACGGCCTTCGTTTGTGGTTACCTCAATGGGCAGAACTGTTGTATCGCCATAACCGATAATAATAGTATCTGTCTTGAATGAGATATCAGGGATAACGATTGTAATTGTGTTTTCACCAACAACCTTGTCATTGTAAACAAGCTGTACGGTTACTTCACCCAATTTGCCGTTGGACTTGAACACGCCGTTCTCGATAGTACCGAAGGAAGGATCTGTGAGCTGCCATACTGCCTCTGCGGGGATCTCTACCTCTGTACCACCCATATCGGTACCGATTGCTTCAAATTCAACTGTTGAGTTAGGTGTGTAATAAGTATTCTCTGCAGCAACGTGAGCCTTGTAGAACTCGCCGTTTGCAGGAGCTGTGGTGTAGAACAGGATACCTGTTGTGGTAGGACGCTCTGCACCGTCAGAGGGAGAGTTGTTTACCTTGAGCTCTTCGCCGGGACGCTGAGAAAGGTATGTGGAGGATCCACCACCATCACAGTTAACAGCATAAGAACAACCCAGGTCAAGCATTACCTCTGCAAGCTCGTACATAGTCATACCTGTTGAGTAGGGAGCCTGACGACCGTCGTTGAGCATAATTACAACTGTACCGTCTGGCTTGATGCCTACAACTGAACGGGGATCAACACCTGAGTGGCTAGGAGATGCCTGGTTCACGCCGTCCTTTAAAATGTAGCCTGAAGAACAAGGAATAACCTGCTCCTCCCAACCGTCAAGGTCAGCAGCTGAACGGATCTGGGGCATCTCAACCTTGGGAATGTCTGCAGGTCTGGGATTGCCGTTCTCGTCGAAATCCTTGTTGATAACAACAACGGAGGGGAAACCTACGTTGCCGTATGCATAACCGCAGTTACCGGGATCGAAGATAATCTCTCCGTCCATCATGATGAAGCCCAGAGGCTCACCTACACGGTCTGCGGGATAGCCGGTGTACCAGCTGAGGCAGGTATTCATAGCACCAACTACGTTACCGTAGCCGTTTGCCTCTGCATAAGCAGCCTGCTCAGACATAACACCTGTCTTGTAATCACCGTACTTAGGAATCATTCCGTTGTAGCTGTGAGTTACCTTAACGTACTCGTTGTTAAGGTCAGCCTCCATAACGTAAATGGCCTGACGATGATCGCCTGCATCGTTGTTGAGAACGATCTCGGACTCTGTGATACCGGGAGCAATATCCCAATCCTTCTTAGAGACAAGATTGTAATAATTGTCCGTGCTCACGGCACTGTTGATTGTGTAGTCATTAGCTGCAAGTGCTGTGAATGGTACGATAGTGAAAAGGCTCAATACCATCACAAAAACAAGCAGAAATGATACACTTTTCTTGAATGTCTTTTTCATTTTAACACTCCTTTTTTAATTTTTCACCTTCGACACTTCTGCGCTACTTAATGAAGGTGTCGAAGATCAGCTTCATTAAATAAAAACTTTGTTCATATTAAGGGGTGGTTAACAGCTCCTTTCTATATTTTATGTATTTTAATATTAATCCATTTTTTAATGGAAACATTAACTAAATTCGATACGCATTATAATTATGATGGGACTTTTGTTTATCCAAAGGCGGATCCTTTTCGTAATCTCCGTACAAACTGCGAAGATATACGTCATAACCTGCAGGAGCCGGGAATTTTTCACCTTCAAAATCCACCTCTATGGTATCTGAGAAAACATCAGCAGGCACAACCTCACGCTGACCGTATATAGGCCACATAAGGCAACCTATATGACTGCTTCCCAAAGCACTCTCCTTGTTTACAGTCTTAATAAGTCTGCTTGAAAAGAACCTGAAGCCTAACATACGACAAGCTCTGATGATACATCGTTTATGAATGGGTTTCCCCTTTGAAGAGGTAAACTTAGAGAGTACACAGCCTATCTGATATATTTTAAGTTTTCTCTGCACGTTCGGTCTGAGTATATGCTCAGAGCAGTAATCCAGAGGGAAAATATCTATATCCACACCCAGGGAAACTACGTTGTCAATATTGTATTCTTCTTTCAGCGTGGTCATATCGCATAATTTTGAGAAGGGGAATCTGTATTCCGCTACCCGCTCGGGAGAAAACAGCTTGTACCTGTCGCTGTCCTGATAAGACTTAACAAGTCTGTCGTAATCTTCCCTTGGAACAAAAACATCAATGTCGTCGTCCCAGGGAATAAACCCGGAATACTTAATTGCACCCAGCAGCGTTCCGTTTGAAAGGAAAAAACGGATGTTATTCTCAGTGCAAAACCGACAAAAGTGCTTGAGCACATCAAATGATATTTCTTTAATTTCCTGTAAAGAAAGCTCAGTTTTCACCATTTCCCTCCATTGAATAAAAAGAACGCTCCAGAATGCTGTACAAATGTGCAGAGCTAAAGTTTTTTTGCAGAAACTCAAAGGAATTTTCTGCTGTAGCCGATAAATCCTTGTTGCAGATCATTTTGACCATACGGCAAAATTCACGGCAGTCCGTGCTTTCGCACCACCAGCCGAAACCTCCCTTAGTGATAACCCTTCCCACATCAGTCTGCTTGTCGGTGCATGCCAGCACAGGCAAGCCTGCCTGCATATAAGAAAGTAATCTTGAGGGGAAGTTGGGAATGCTGAAGCGATGGTCAAGGAAGATAAGTCCCACGTCACAGCACGCTATCATTTCATCGTACTCACGTTTTTGCAGTTGACCCATAAGCTTCAGGTGAGTCGGATTTTCCTTCTCTTTGTATTGCTCCAGGATATGGCGTTCTGTGCCGTTTCCTGCGATGACAAAATACGAATCCTCCTGCTCAGAGCAGTTCTTAAGACAATCCACAATAAAGGGTACGTCCTGGGGTTTTCCCAGGTTGCCGCCGTAGACGAAAATCTTTTTGTCCTGAGGGAGTCCATACTTCTGACGCATAGCTGCACGTTCTTTCTCACTAAGCCTTACATCACAAACCTCAATGCAATTGGGACAAACCTCTGCTCTATCCTCAGATATTTCCGGATTATGCTGCAAAAGGTAATCCACGTTAGCCTGTGACATACATCCTATTCTGTCAGACAAGGAGTATAACTTTTTTTCTTTGCTTCTGAAGTACTTATATATTAAACCCTGAATTCCTTTTTTCTTCATTAAGCCAATATCAACGGCGTTCTGAGGAAAAATATCTTTAAGCATAAGATATGTTTTTGCCCCATCCCGCTTCTTTACAAACCGAACAACACTTGCAAAAGTGATGGGCGGAGTGGAGTACAGAACAAGGTCAAATTTGATGTCTGAAAAGTATTTCTTAATTGCTGAAACAAACTGACCTTCGATCATCAGGGTTGAAATGCCTTTTTCAATGATATTTGTTTTTTGAGTATTGCCGATTCTGAGCTTCAAAAGATGCCCGTCCTCTTTTAAGTGCGTCTTTAGTCCTGTTCTTCTCTCCCCGGGAGAAATACAATAAACGTCGTGACCGTTTTTAATAAATTCACGCAACAGGTCAGTGTATATGTTATTTTCTTCAAATGTACTAAAATCCAACAGGGATAAAAACAAGATCCGCATTATTAAGTAACCAATCCCTTCTGTTTGTGTGATTACTCACTTCTTCTTGCAGGGACACCTACATACGTGCCGCATTCTACAGCATCACTTACCACAACGGCACCTGCTCCGATGATGCAGCTACTGCAGATATTTATGTTATTGCTGACTGTAGCACCGATTCCGATATGGGTCAGGTCTCCGACACACACCGTACCGCCAAGCTTTGCGCCCGGAGATATATGAGCAAAGCTGCCAACCACATTATCGTGCTCTATTACAGCACAGGTGTTGATGATGCAATGCTCTCCGATTTGGGCACAGGCATTAACCACGGCGCCTGCCATTATGACCGTACCCTTGCCGATGCTGACGTTAACTGCCACCTGCACCGAAGGGTGTACAAGGGAAACCCAATTGATGCTGTGTTCTTCTGCGATTCTCTTTCTGATCGCATTGCTTCCGATGCCGATGATAAAATCCGTATTTCCGTCGTTCAAAGCCTCAAGCTCACTGCACCTGCCAATAATGGGAAATCCCATACATTCGCCTGTTGCATTGTCATCGACAAAGAAGATATCCGTATATCCGTTTTTAAGTGCATTGTCTGCAATCACCTTTCCGTGACCACCTGCACCAACAATAATAAATCTATTCAACTGTAACTACCTCTTCGGGTGTGCCCTTAAATTCTTCCATTGTAACCGAGGTTGCAGAAGTGATTCCCTCACTCTTAAAAACCTTACCGACGGTCTTGAACATTATCTTCCAATCGCCGATAAAAGTAATGTTGTCTACGTACTGAACGTCATATTCAAAGCGTTTTTCCCAGCTGATGGCGTTTCGTCCGTTGACCTGTGCAAGGCCTGTGATTCCCGGACGGACCTCAAGCCTGCGAGCCTGCCTGTCGTTATACAGACGGTTATATTTTATGTAAAGGCTTCTGGGACCGACAAGAGAGATATCACGGCGGATCACGTTCCACAATGAAGGTAATTCATCAAGGGATGTACTGCGCAGTATCTTTCCGAATCTTCCTAGACGCTGTTCGTCAGGCAAAAGCTCTCCATTCTCGTCACACTCATCAGACATGGAACGGAACTTGTACATATAATACGGCTTTCCGTTTTTTCCTGCTCTCTCCTGCCTGAAAATCACAGGAGAACCAAGCTTTGTACGAACAAGAACAGCCAACACAAGCAGAACCGGACTGAGCACAAGCAGGGCTACTGCTGCAAGAAACACATCCTGCACAACCTTTATGTACTTTTCATAAAATCCTTTTTTCCGCTTTTCTGCCATATATTCCTCACTCAAAACAGCTTCTGATGATCTGTATGATCCTCTCCTGCTCCTCTGCAGTCATTTTAATATCGCTGGGCAGACACAAGCCTCTCTGGAAAATATCTGCGCCTACGTCAAATTTATTGTCTGAATCCCAGCTGGTAACTACGCCTCTTCCCTCGTCATCTATTGCAACAAAGTCGTTCATTCTGTAAACAGGCTGCATATGCATGGGCTTCCAGATAGGTCTTGCCTGAACGTTGTACTTTGCCAGGGTCTCAAGGATCTCATCAGGACAGCTTTTGCCCGATTCACTTTTATAGCAAGTGTAGTTTTCGCCTCTGATCTGCTCACACATGGCATCCTTGTCAATGAGTATGCAGGAAAGCCAGAAGTTAGGCTCCATTGTGTCGGGGTCATAGGGATTCATAGATAAGGGAAGGTCGCGAAGTCCCTCTTTGTATCTTTCATAGATTGCTTTTTTGCGCGCAATGTGTTCTTCAAGATAAGGAAGCTGTCCACGGATAACACCCGCCACAATATTGCTCATACGGTAATTGTATCCGATCTCTTCGTGCTGATACCAAGCGGCATTCTCTCTGCTCTGAGTAGACCATTTGCGGGCTTTATCTGCCGCAGACTTGTCGTCTGTCAGAAGCATACCTCCGCCTGAGCCGGTGATTATCTTATTACCGTTAAAGGAGATTACGTTATAAGAACCAAAGGTTCCTGTTTGTCTGCCCTTGTACGTTGCACCAAAGGATTCAGCCGCATCCTCAATGATCACTGCTCCGTGCTTTTCTGCAACCGAGCAGATCTCGTCATATTTCGCAGGTGTTCCGTACAGGTTCACAACCATTATCACCTTAGTATCGGGATAAAGCTCAAACGCCTTTTCAAGTGCTAAGGGATTCATATTCCAGGTGTCGTATTCCGTATCAATAAATACAGGCTTGGCTTTTTCATATATAATAGCGTTTACGGTTGCACCAAAGGTTATATCCGTGCAAAACACGGTATCTCCTTCCTTCACTCCTGCAAGCTTTACGGCAAGATGGAGTGCCGACGTTCCGTTAGTAAGCGATACTGCATATTTACATCCTACTTTTTCACACACCTGACGCTCGATCTCCACAAGGTTTGTACCCTCTGTTGTGATCCAGTTCGTATCAAATGCTTCTTGGATGTACTTTAGTTCATCGTCACGCTTAGTCGGCGTGGCAAGCCATATTGTTTTTTCAAACGCTTCAAATCTCATGATACTATTCCTCAGTCAATCAAGGATGCTGAATTCCGATCAAAACCGCATCCAATTCATTTTGCACTGCAAATCCGTTTTTGCGCCTGCAACCTGCACAGCATACCGCACTCTGCTGCATACACAAAAATAAAGTGATCTGCTATCTGCAATTATATATAACATCTCTGCTCTACCCGGCAAGCCGGCAGTAGTCGCAGGATCAATTTTCCAAATCCGATGGTATTATCCCGTTGCTTTTAAAGCAACGAATGCCAACACAGCCCTTACTGTGCTGATGTGTAAAACAGCTTGAGAATCGTATTGTTTACAGATTCTGCAGAGGGATAAAATTCCATATATCTCTCGCCTTTTTTATTCTCACCCTCCAGTGAGCAGAAAGAATCCAATTCATAGTCGGAAATACAGGTTAAAACCTCCTGCATCTCAACGATATCGTAGTCGGAAACAGTATCCTCCCACATTTCCTCAGTAACCTCTGCAATAAGAGCTTCATCCTCATTTGCCATAAAGGATGCTTTTTGGAACAATGACTCAAGATACTGACGCTGTCTTACCATACGGGCGCTGTTTGTGCTGTCGTCCATACCCTGACGCGCCCGAACATATGTGAGTGCCTGATTACCGCTGAGGGTGATGGTTTCACCTTTAACGAGGGTATCGTCAATACCCGTAAAATCATCCAGCACCTGAACCTCTACTCCGCCCAACTTATCATTAATATAGGGCACAGCGTCCATTGTAACGGAAAGATAGTGCTCTATCTCAATGTTATTAAGCAATCGGCTGACGGAGTTCACTACATTTCTGGAGCTGCTTGAGCCTCCGTTGCCGTAAGTATGAGCAAGAGAAAGCTGCTTATTGACAGAGCCTGTCTTTTCATCTGCAAGGCCGAGAATATCAATATCCACCATTGTGTCTCGGTTAATATGTAAAGCATTGTAGGAGGAGCTTGCGTGGTCAATAACAAAGAGCATCAGAAAGTCGGATTGAAGATCGTTATTGTACGAATCACCGACCTGCTCTGTGTCGAATTTATCAAGTCCCATTAAAAGCAAGGTCTCAATATTTTTCTTTTTATTGTACTTAACTCCGTCAACTGTAATGCTGTCGTCTACCTTTGAAGGTGCAGGCACAACAACACCGCCCTGCTGACTATTCTCCCACCATTTGAGAACAAACAAAGCTGCTGCAATAACCGCGGCAACCGCAATTATAATTGCGGCCGCACGCAGTATTCTTTTAAGTTCAAACTTCTTTTCATTAAACGTCAGATGCTTTCTCATGCCTTTTTCTTAGCTGTAACAACAGCAACAACGGCAAGGCCTAATCCTGCAAAAACAACTGCAGCAGTAAGGTAGCTTGCTGTGGGTGCTCCTGTTACGGGAGAAGTGGACTCTGCCTTTGTTCTGTCAACAACGATTGCATAAGCAGAGAGCTTATCAGATGTGAAGGAAAGGTGGTTACCCTCAACCTTTGCATCAGTAACGATCTGCCACTCGCCGTCAACAAACTGGATAAGACCTACAAAGCCCTGAAGTGTATCTGTAGAAAGTGTAATATCGAACTTTCCGTGAGTTGGGTGATTCTCGCAGTTATCGTAGTAAATGTGGAAAAGATCGCTGATGGACAGGTCGGTCTCAAGCATTCCGGGTAAGAGCAGATCCTCAATACCTGAGAACATATCAGTAAGCTTGTCAGAATTAACGATCTGATCGTAAGCATCCTGGAGCTCCTGCTTATGCTCGTCAGAGAGGGTGTCTCTGTCGCCGAAGGGAGTAACAACGATAGATGCTGTGCAATCCTCATCCTCGTTCTCGCAATCAACGATGATGGGTGCACGGTTACCTGTGGGGCTCTCAACAAAATTGGGAGCAGCCATAACATTAACGCTGAGAGAGAGCACCATCATAAGTGCCAGACAAATTGCAAATACCTTTTTCATTTTATAATCATCCTTTCAAAAAATGTGCAAAAATAATATTAATCCCACCGAATCACTCAACAAATAACAAAGATCTGTTGTATTCGGTAAAATCCGATAAAAATTTTTCTCCCGCTTTGAGCCTGATAGTTTCAAAGCTATCACCTATAGCAGGCGGTCTGTTCTCAACGTTATGGCAATCTGAGCCGATAACGTTGATATGACCCTTGTATAGCATGGAAAGCGCCTTTCTTCGGGTCAACACCCCGTTAAAAAAGCTTGCATTCACTTGCATCAGAATTCCAAAACTCCTGAGTCTTTTCCAGACGTCGGGATTCTGGAACCTCATATATCGCTCAATATGCGCCAGAATTACGGTGTATCCCTTAACGCAGGAAAGGGTCTTCAGCTCCTTGATTGCAAGCTCTGACCACTTCCTCATGGGCATTTCCACCAGCAACAGCTTATCTGCGCCAAATGTGAGCATATCAAGTCCCTGAAGACTACTGATCCCTTCATAATATTCAACCTCTGCTCCAAGCAGAATTCGGGGACTTCCTTCAGGAAGCTCTGCGGATAATTGTTCATACGCTTTTTGCCGTCTGTCAACAAAAATTTCCGGGGGCTCATTCCCCGCGTAGTAATGAGGAGTAGCAACAACAACGTCAACCCCTTGCCTTCTGAGCATAGAGATCAGCCTGAGGCTTTCCTTGACATCCTTGCTGCCGTCATCCACACCCGGGAGGATATGGCTGTGAAAATCTATCATCCCTCTGTACTCTGCTGGCTCTTACTGTGAGACTTGTAAGCGCCGTAGGTTGAAGAATAGTAGTACTTGCGGTAATACTTTGAATACCTCTTGTACTTTCCTCTTGTACCACCGGCACTATCTGATTCATTGAGAACGCAACCCAGAACATTGACGTTGGATAGGTCAAGCTGTCTGAAGCAGAGCTCCAGCTCCTTCTTCTCTGTGTAGTCCTCTCTGATAACGATCACCATGCCGGTGATAAGACTTGAAATGGCCAACGCATCGGAAACAATATTGACAGGGGGCAAATCCACAATAATGTAGTCAAATTTTTCTGCCATGATCTTTAGGATCGACTCCATTCTTCTGGAGCCCAGCAGCTCTGAAGGGTTGGGAGGAAGCTCTCCTGAGGGGATAACGTACCAGTTCTCAAGAATATCCGTTTTAAAAGAACTCATCTGCTGAGTTTCAAATCCCATAAGCAGATCTGTAAGACCGGGAGTACTCTTGAGTCCCATCTTCTTTGCGATACTGGGGATTCTGAGGTCTCCGTCAATGAGGAGTACCTTTTTACCGTTCTCAGCAAGCACGTAAGCCAAGTTGATGGCTGTTGTACTCTTACCCTCACCTCTCATTGAGCTTGTAACACCGATGATGGGACATTTAATGTCATCAGGCAAGGTAAAAGAAAGGTTGGTTCTGAGCAGCTTATACTGCTCTGTTGCGGTAAAAGACAAGTTTTTATGTAGGGTCTTCTTGCTTATGCTGGAATCAAATATGGAAAACTTTTTATTCTTCTTCATTTTGCTGATCACTCCTTGTTAGGCTTCTTTTTCTGATAGTAATATGAATAACTCTTCTCCGGTGTGCCTAAAAGGTTGGGAACCTTGGCAAGAATGGGATAATCAAAATTCTTGAGAACGTACTCTTCGTCATGAACAGTACCGTCAAGGAGTGCAAGAATCACAAGAACTATCAGAGCCGCCAGACCGCCCAGCAGAACACCCGTCTGAGTATAGTTCGTAATACTGGGAGCGACCTTCTTGGTATTTACAACTCCCAGGTCAACGACCTTCATTGAGCTTTTCTCAATAACGTCTGATATACGATCGGGTAATACCTCTGCAATGCAATTGGCTATGGCTGCCGCCTCATAGGGATCTTCATTGGTAACCGTTACCCTGAGAACCTCAGTCTCGTTTACAGACTTGGCATCGATCATATGATAAACCTGCTCGTAGGTATAATCCAGGCCGGTTTTCTCAATAACCTGGTTGATGGTGGTTCTGTTCTTGAGAATAACGGTGTAGGTCTTGACAAGGCCCTGTGCAGCAGTAAGCTCAGAGGAGCTGATGCTGAAGGTAGTATTTCCAAGCAACGAGCTGTTGTTTACATAAAGCATTACGGAAGACGAGTACTTGGGAGGAATAAGGAAGGTTGCGTAGCAAAATCCCAAAGCACCGATAATCACACCTGAAAGTATAACTATCCATATCCTGTGCCATACGGTTCTGGCAATATGTAAAAAGTCAATAATAAAATAGTCCTGCTTGTTTGAATTCTCTTTTTTCATATTTCTGAATACTCCTTAAATTACTGTCTTTTGCACCAAAAAGGCACAAAATCAACATCATAACACTTATACATCTAATATATTATCACAAACTTTCTTTAAAAACAAGTAAAATTGATAAAAAATATTAATTTATTATTAACATATTTAGTGAGTGTTTTACACCGAATCCAATACTCCCCTGAATACAGCCGAAAGCTCCCGATTTTCCCTGACAAGCAAGCAACGGACGGGATGATACCCGTCCGCGCTTTTTCTTTTTATCAGCAGCAGCTTGAGCAGCCCTTAAGCTTAAAGCTCTCGCAATCTGTGCACTTCTTTTCTGTAGGATTTGATTCATGAGTACCTACCATAATAGAGTCCAGCTTGCAATAGCCCTGTTCATTATTGTTGTATGCACAACTATGAACTGAACAATGAATACTCTTATTAATGTTGTTGTCCATCATTTTTCTCACCTCGAATATATTATCTGCATTCACCTTCTTTATATGCAAACAATCCATGCACAATTTTTTTGGAAAAGTTTATTATGTAAAGAGGTGATTTTATGGGATACATAGTAACGGAGATCATTATGGTGATTCTTGCTGTGGCAGGTTTTGTCGGAATACTAAAGGCACTGGTGTTAACAATATACAAAAAGCCTGCCAAAAACACTACGATTCTGATAATTCCTGAGATTTCCGAATGTAACAACCCCGAATATTTATTGCGAAGCTACGCAGAAAGCGTTAAGTGGATGGGAAATCTGCGGCCAAAAAGAGTAATCTGTATAGCAGATAATATGACCCGCGAGGGAAAAAGAATAGCCGACCTTGCCTGCATGGAATATGATTTTATGGAACTGATGACTACAGATGAGCTGAGTAAAATTTTGAAACAAAATATTGGCAAAAAAGATTGTTAACCAAAATAAAATGTATTATAATTGCTTATATATACGTTTATTTTCTAAAACCATAGGAAAAGGAATCGCAATGACTAATCAAGAAATGTACGAAGTATGCGGCACGGTTGAAAGAATCGTCTATCGCAACGAAGAAAATGAATATACGGTAATTGAAGTGGGCTGTGAAGACAACAGCATCACAGCTGTGGGTATTCTGCCCCAGGTTTACGAGGGTGAAGAGCTGAAGCTTATCGGTACGTTCACAAGCCACGCAACCTACGGACAGCAGTTCTCCGTCTCTGCATTTGAGCGAAGCGTACCCACCTCCGTACTGGGTATTCTAAAGTACCTGTCAGGGGGAGCTATCAAAGGAATAGGCCCCTCAACCGCCGCAAGACTGGTTAAGGAATTCGGAGAAAAAGCTCTGGAAGTGCTTGAGAATGACCCTCAGAGGGTTTCAAGAATAAAAGGAATCTCTCTTGAAAAAGCCAAGCATTTCAGCGAGCAGATTAAAATGAACAGCAGCATCCGGGATCTGCTTTCATACCTTGCGGCCTACGGAGTAGGTGCACAGGATGCAATTGCCCTTTGGAAAAAGTTTGGCAACGAAACCATACAGATCATTGAAGACAATCCGTTTTCTCTTTGCTTTGACGGCAGCTCCATAAGCTTCGAAACTGCAGATATGATAGCCAAAGGCAAGGATATTGCAGGAGATAACAGCCTGCGGCTAAGAGCCGGTCTTTGCTATGTTCTTTCCCACAACAGGCGCTCCGGTCACACCTGTTTGCCTCAGGATAAGCTTGTTGCCACAACCGCAAGCTTCCTTGAAACGGAGCCCTTCAAGTTGGAAGCCGCCCTTGACGATATGGTTGAAGACAACACTTTGATAAGAACAGAAATTAACGACAAGATGTTCATTTTTCTGCCGGATCTGTTCAGAAGTGAAAGCTACATAGCAGCCAGAATGAAAATGCTTCTGCGGTTTCCCGTTGACCCTATCAAGGGTGCACAGGAACTGATAGAGGAAGTTGAAAACAGAAACAGCATCAAATATGCAGAGCTTCAAAAGGAAGCAATAATGCAGGCCTTGTGCAAGGGTCTGCTTGTGCTCACAGGCGGTCCCGGAACAGGCAAAACGACCACACTCAACGGAATCATTGAGATTCTCAAGCGAAAAGGCCAGTCGGTACTTCTTGCGGCACCAACAGGCAGAGCTGCCCAGCGAATGAGTGAGCTTACACATTGCGAAGCAAAAACGATCCACAGACTCCTTGAGGTTCAATGGAATCAGAACGACCAGCCGGAATTCAAAAAAAATGAACTCAATATGCTCAATTGTGATGCGCTTATAGTGGACGAGCTTTCCATGGTGGATACCCTGCTCTTTGAAAGTGTGCTCAGAGCTCTGCCTCTGGGATGCAGGATCATCCTTGTAGGCGACAGCAACCAGCTTCCCTCCGTGGGTGCAGGCAACATTCTTGCGGATCTGGTAGCTTCCGAGGTGATCCCGGTTGTGGCTCTTACAGAGATCTTCAGACAGTCCAGAGAAAGCCTTATCGTCACCAATGCTCACAGAATCGTTGGCGGAGAGCTGCCTGTGCTCAATACAAAGGATAACGACTTTTTCTTTCTGCAAAGCACAAACCCCAGCGCCGCAAGAGATCTGATAGTCAGCCTTTGCAGCGAAAGACTGCCCAGAAGCTACGACTTCTCCCCCGTCCACAACATTCAGGTGCTCTGCCCCGGCAGAAAGGGGATCCTTGGCACCTACGAGCTGAACAGCGCCTTGAGAGAAGCTCTCAACCCACCCTCCAAGGGCAAAGATGAGATCACCTTCGGCTTTGCAACCTTCCGTACCGGCGACAAGGTAATGCAGATTAAGAATAACTACAACATAACCTGGCTCAAGCCTGATACGGGAGAATACGGCGAGGGAATCTTTAACGGAGATATCGGCATAATTGAAAAAATAGATAAGATCAGCAGAAAAATGCAGATTCAGTTTGACGACAGGATTGCAGTTTATGACGGAGATTGTGTGCAGGATCTGGAGCTGAGCTACGCCTGTACCGTGCACAAAAGTCAGGGTAATGAATTTGATGCGGTGATCATCCCCGTCATCAAGAACTCCCGCTATCTGTATTACCGCAATCTTCTTTACACGGGAGTGACCCGAGCAAAAAAACTGCTGATTCTGGTTGGAAATAAAGAAACCGTAGAATTTATGGTAGATAACAACGTGCGTACTCTGAGATACAGCGGTCTGAGAAGTATGCTCACAACGGATTGATATATTTTTATATGAAAATAACTGACAGAAAAATAACTTTACTATACAAGGCAGGCTGTGCTTTTCTGCCTGACAGATGCCCCTTCTGCGACATACCAGTAAAGCCCGGTGAGCTTTACTGCAAGGATTGCAGTAAAAAGCTTAAGTTCATCAGGTATAAAACCTATGCAAAAGGCGGTTTTGACTGCACAAGCGTCTTTCCTTACACAGGTGAACACAAGGCGGCTGTCACAAGATTTAAATTCAACAACAGAAAGCAGTACGCCTACCCTATGGCACGGATGATGGCAGACAGCATACTCAAAAATTACCCGGAAGAGGAATTTGACCTTATAACCTATGTTCCTCTGCATAAGCAAAGACACCGCACACGCGGCTACAACCAATGTAAGCTTTTGGCCCGTAAGCTCAGCAGAATACTGGGTATTCCATACAAATCCACTCTGATCAAAACAAAGCACACAGCCCCTCAGCACACCTTAAAGAAGCCCGCCGACAGAGAAAAGAACGTAAAAGGTGCATTCAGGGTAATTGACAAGGAGCTGCTAAAAAACAAGCGGATACTTCTGCTGGATGATATCATCACCACAGGCTACACCTTGGGAGAATGCGCAAGCACCCTGAACAAATGCAAGCCTGCATCGGTAAAATGCGCAACTTTTGCAATTACAGTAGTAAAAACGACTTGAAATAACAAGCATCATATAATATAATTAACTCATTATTCCTGCTTTTAGAGCTATCTTCCTGAAAGGATGTTGAACAATATGGACATTGCTCTTGATTTGGGCACTTGCAACACCAGAATATATGTTAACGAAAAAGGAAAGGTTCTTGATGAACCCTCCGTTATCACCTATGACGCAATAGAGAACGAGATCCTTGCCGCAGGCAAGGAAGCATACCGTATGCTGGGCAAAACCCCCACCCGTATTCACGCGGTTTACCCATTGGAGGGCGGAGTTATTGCAGAGCTTGACCTGGTGGAGGAAATGATAAGCATCTTCCTCTCAAACGTAAGCAACAGCAAGGTTATTATGCCCCGTGTTGTAGCCTGCATTCCGGGAGAGATCACAGAGGTTGAGAAGCGTGCCGTTGTAAACGCGATCTCCAGCTTTGGTGTGCGCAGAGTTTATCTGATAGAATCCGCCAAGGCGGCAGCTATGGGTGCAGGGCTGGACATTACAAGCCCCCACGGCTGTATGATAGTGGACATCGGCGGCGGTACTGCGGACATTGCAGTGCTGTCATTGGGCGGAGTTTCCGTAAGCAAGACCATCAAAGAGGTCGGCAAACAGATGGACGAGGAGATCATCAAATACGTTCGCCGCAAATATTCCCTCATAATAGGAAATACCACAGCCGAGCAATGTAAAATGGCAATAGGCTGTGTTGTGCCCCCCTCTGAAGAGAAGATCTTCCGTGTTAAGGGCAGAGATTCCATGCGAGGCCTGCCCAGATATGTGGACATGAAATCCTCTGAGGTTTACGAAGCAATAGGAGAAACCGCATTTTCCGTTGTCAAAGGCATAATGGAGGTGCTGGAGAAAACTCCCCCTGAGCTTATAGGAGATATTTACACAGACGGCATCACCATATCCGGCGGACTTGCACAGCTTGAGGGCTTTTGCCAGCTCATTTCCCACTTTACAAAGCTTCAGGTCCACCTGGCTCAGGATGCAAGCGATTGTGTGGTAAAGGGTTGCGGAATAGCAATCGACTATATCTCCGATGCAGAGAACAACAGCCTTGCAAACGTTAATCCCCTGCTTGCCGCTTATTAATAATCATACAAGTTCACGCGAACGGTAACACACTTGTGTTACCGTTTTGTTATTTTTGAGATTTATAAGGTTCATACTCGGCTAAACCGGAAAAACAAAAAGCAGATTTTTTGTAAATACAGTTCAATTTTGTTCAATCGTTATTGTTAATATTTAACAAAACAGAAAAAGTCTACGCATTAATTTCACGAATTTTCTTTGGTAAGTTTGTTTATAATTTTTGTAACTTTTGTGATATTTTTTATTGCTTTATTTCACAAATTATTATATAATATCTTGTATGTAGAATAGTATAATTATGTTTATTATTATGTATTTTTAATTTCAATATATTTTTGCACATCAAAACCACAAAAGGAGGGCTTCGTTTATGGAAAATCGAGAAATTTTGACACAAAGTATCGCAGACGAAACCGCCCAGCTTCAGCGCCAGAACGAATTGCTGAAAAAAGAGATCGAACAATTAAAGATCGAGCGCCGTCGCATTAAGCAGACAAGAACACGACTCTCTGTCTTTCTGCTTATTTTGCTGATGCTCTCTATGATAACCACCACCTTTGCCTGGTTTACCATCTCCAGTCTCTCCTCTGTTCACAATATGGAGATCAACATCGGCACAGGCGTTCAGCTGCTCATCTCTGATGAAGAGCACGGACAGGACATTTCCCTCTACACAAACGAAGTGGACAGTGATGCGATCAACAGGCAGCTCTCTGCTTACAGCACATCTCTGGATGATATAACCCTTGAACCTCTCACCTCCTCTGACGGTGTACGCTTTTTCACTCAGGGCGGTGTTCAGAGAAATGAAAATAACGAAAGCTTCCTTGAATTCAAGCTTTTCTTTATAGCTACTGAGGATATGTGGGTTCACCTTACCTCCAACGAGAGTGAGGCAGGTGCTGACAACGGCACAAAGATCTTCACCTCCAGCACAGGAGAGAAAGCAGACGTTATCAACTGTGTGCGCATCAGCTTCACAGATTCCGAAGCAGGCACAACGGTCATCTACGAGCCCAACAAAGGCAATCCTGTTGCAGGTCAATCTACCTTTGATCTGCCTACACCTATGGGGCTTTCCAACAGCACAAGGCTCTTTAGTCTTAACAAGCTTGATCCCAAGATGATCACAGTCAGAATATGGATCGAGGGCGAAGACCCCGAGTGTGACGACGATGTTCAGCTTGCCAATCTGCAGGCACAGTTCAACTTTGAAGGAACAGACGAGAACAACATTCCCGTTAACTGATACTTCTTCCCCCTTTGCACAAGAAGGGCTTTGCATCCCCCTTTGACGGGTTGCAAGAACTAAACTCTATCCCGGTTATTCCGGAGAACGGAGGGAAAACACATTGTTTAAGAAAAAGAATAAAGAGCAAGAGCCTTTTACTCCGAGGGACTTGGAATCTCTGAACACAACCGGTTGGTTCAATCACAAGGGGCTCAGGCGTGATGCTGACAAAATGACTCAGGAGCAAAAGCGGCGAAAACGAGCCCGCATCCTGATGATCATTATAATTGCCATCATCATCATCCTGTGGCTTTTGTCCTGCTTCACCACCCAGTACGGCGACCTGGTTGTCAGTATGGACGACGAGCTGGAGACAAAGGGACTTCTGCTCTCTGAAACGAAGGATTTTGCAGATCCGCAGATCATCCTCAGCGGTGAACGTGCCGAAGAGGTCTACCACTATACATACGACTGGTTTGAAGCACAGGGTGTGCTCAAAAATCTTGATAACATTGACGGCACCCACAACGGCAAGAACTACTTTGCCTACTCCTTCTATATGAAAAACAACGGAGTGGAGCCCTTTGACTACAACGCAACCCTGGAGGTTACCGGTGTGTCAAAGAGTTGCGACGAAGCCGCACGAATCATGGTCTACAAAAACGGCGTACCCACTATTTACGCAAAACCCAAATTAGGTACCAAGGACTCCCCTGAAAAGATCGCAGGACCCCAGACAGAGGATGCGGTACTCTTCTTTGATAATGATACGGTATACACAGAGCTTCGAACCGGCTTTGAGGTCGGTCAGGTTGACAAATATTCCGTTGTCATTTGGTTTGAAGGCGAGGATTCAGAATGTATCAATGATATCATGGGCGGACACATGAGACTTGCAATGAACTTTGAGGCTGCTGAACTCAAAGCGAGTAACGAGTAACACCTCCCCTGCGGTATCCTGATCCATTTGGATTATAAATTACCCCAAAGCCGAGGGGCAATTCGGCAAAAAAATTATATTGGAGGATTTTCTTTATGAAACACTCAACATTCAGAAAAAGTTCACTCATCTCTTCCGTAGCACTTCTTCTCGTTGCTATCGTTGCACTGAGTGGCGCAACATTCGCATGGTTCTCAACTGCTTCTCTGGCTACTGCTACCGGCATCAATGCCACAACAACACAGGGCAGCAACCTGACAATCTCCGATGCTAAAGACACAGGCTTTACACAGGACCTCGTTTTAACAGGCGATGATGTACAGAAAGAGATGAGCCCTGTAACAACAGATAACCTTTCCACATGGTGGACTGCTAAGGCTGAGAAGTACAACTCTCAGAAGGCATACGGCGGATACACAGAGGATAAGTCCGGCGAAAACTACATCAAGAAGACTATCTACGTTAAGTATGATGCTGCTGACGGCAACACACATAACCTCAAGTTAAACGTTGCTCCCGCAGTTAAGACAGTTCAGATCGATGAGGAAAACACAAAAGCTATCGGTACTCTCAACTACTATCGTGTAGCTGTTGCTCCCAGCGGTGCTAACGATCAGGACATCACAACAATCGATACTTACACAACAAAGTACTTTGCAAACAACATCACAGCTCAGTATCCCGACGGCTACCAGCATGCACAGTACACAGCACAGCAGTTCGGTGAGATCGAGATCGGCACTATCAACGCAAATGATGTTTACGCATTCGACGTATACGTATGGTTCGAGGGTGAGGACATCGATTGTAAGGATACAGATGCTGTAAACGACATCGACCTCGTACTTGAGTTCAAATAATTCAACGTACATAAAAGTATAATTTAGTTTAACGATTTTGGGAGGCGTTTGCCATGAACAAAAAATTTAAGAGCATAATGAACGTACTGCTTGATGTTGTAATAGTACTTTTCCTTGTATTTGCAGCACTCATTCTTGTGGTTTCATTATCTCAGAAAGTTGAAAAACCGGGCAGCGTCTCCCAGATTTTCGGCTATACATTCAGAAACATTCAGTCTGAATCAATGGAAGCATACGATGAAAACGGCAAGTTGATCGATGGTGCTTTTTGTAAGGGCGACATTGTTATCTGCAAGGTTACAAATAACGCAAACGAGACCTATGAGGTTGGCGACACGGTTCTGTTCCAGATGCCCGTCAAGCGTAATGACGACGGCACCTTCACGGAATGTGCACCCCATGAATCACTGGAAACCGTCTACGTTACCCATAACATTGTAGAGATAACCACGTCGGAAGACGGTACAACACTGTACCGCACACAGGGAATCAACGAGCATTCCCTCCCCGACCTTAACTATAAGGATGCAAGCGAGATAAAAGCTGTTTACACAGGTGTTCGTCTTGCAGGATTCGGCGCTTTCTCCAACTTTGTGCAGAGTGGCCTTGGATTCTTCCTTTGCATCATTCTTCCCATTGCTATCTTCGTAATCATCCAGACCATCCGCGTTATCCGCAACTTTATTGCCTACAAGGCTCAGAAGGTTGCAGTTGCGGCATCAGGCGAGCTTTCTGAAGAGCAGAAGAAGCTCATAGCTGAAGAATACCTTAAGCAGCAAAAGGCTGCCGAAGATGATACTGCGTCGTCGACGGTAGATACTGCTGACGACGAGTAAATAATATAAAAGCGAGGAAGCTTTTTATTATGACTTTTACAGACTCCCAATAGTTCATTAATACGTCAGCAGAGTGTTAATGAACTATTGATGTCCGTAGAATCTGACAATCTGAATAATATACAAAAGTAAATTATTATGAGGCTTGCCCCTTATTGGGAGCTGTCGCCGAAGGTTACTGAGGGTGTGCAAAGCGTTACACTCGTAAACCACAAAATCAGCCAACGTGTCAGCAACACCTCATCCCTCTTTGCCTTACGGCAAATCTCCCTTCCCCTCAATGGAAGGGCTAAAACTTTTGTGTATTCTTCAGGTTGCCGCAAAGAGCAAAGGCTCTGCAGGCTATCTTTTAAGTTCTTTTGAAAAGGAGACTGAATATTATGGACGGCATTTTAAAATTTTTCTACGATTTCTTTGGACAGTTCCTGTCGGGACTGTGGACTGCCTTTTCCAATATATTTGTAGGAATCAAGGAGATGTTCAACTTCCCCCGTTACGTGGAGATCGTTAACGAGCACACATCCGCTTTAGGCGGCGTTGCTTGGGTATACGCAATCATTGGTATGCTCCTTGTTATTGCAGTGCTTGTGCTCCTTGTTTACCTTGTGGTTTCAGGACTCAAAAGATTCTTCCGCTTTAAGAGAAAGGTCAGAGATACAAACGACCTTATTGAAGAGGTTAATGCCCTCAACCGTGAGGTTATGCGCCTTAACCTTGAGAGAGACAAGATCCTCTCTATGAAGGTTTCTCAGATCGGACTTAATCCCAACGAGATCTCTGAGCTTACAGGCGAAGAGCTGGAGACCCTCAACAAGCAGGATACTCCCCTTGAGGAGGGAGAAAGCAGATTCTTCAAGCTTTCTCAGGTTGATGAGCTGTGGGCAAATTATGTTCCCCCTGTTTACGATAATCAGATCACCCTCCCCGAGATCTGCGAAAGATTCCGCAACTTTGCCTGCTCAAAGCTGGGTCTTTACTACGATATCAAGATCATTCGTCTGTTCCTTGCCTCCTTTGCTTCTACAAGACTTATCATCCTGCAGGGTATTTCCGGTACAGGTAAGACCTCTCTCCCCTATGCTTTCGGTAAGTTCCTGCAGAACGACGCAATAATCACATCCATTCAGCCCTCCTGGCGTGACCGTTCTGAGTTGTTCGGCTACTTCAACGAATTCACAAAACGCTACAATGAAACGGAGCTTCTCCGTGCTATGTACGAAGCAACCTATAACGAGAACATTTACCTGACCATCCTGGACGAGATGAACATCGCCCGTGTTGAGTATTACTTTGCAGAAATGCTCTCTATCCTTGAGATGCCCTCAAGAGACGAGTGGATAGTTGACCTTGTTCCCAACGTTTGGGAGAACGACCCCAAGCATCTGGACAATGGTAAGCTCCACCTTCCCCAGAATATGTGGTACATCGGTACCGCCAACAACGACGACTCTACCTTTGCTATCACAGATAAGGTATACGACCGTGCTATGCCTATCGATATCAATACAAAGGGCGTTCCCTTCGAAGCTCCTGAAACAGAGCCCCTCAACCTTTCTTACAAACACCTTGAGGCTATGCTGGACTACTGCAAGGAGCACAACAAGGTATCAGAAGAAAACCTGCACAAGATCGAGCTTCTTGACGACTACGTTATTGAGCACTTCAGACTTGCATTCGGTAACCGTATCGTTAAGCAGCTGCGCGAGTATGTTCCTGCTTTTGTTGGCTGCGGCGGCACAGAGCTTGACGGCCTTGACTACGTTCTGGCAAGAAAGGTTCTCAGAAAGTTTGAGAGCTTGAACCTGAGCTTCATCAGAGATGAGATCGACGGTCTTGTTGACTACCTTGATTTCCTCTTTGGCGAGGCAAATATGCTGGAGTGCAAGGAATATCTCAGAAGACTCCAGAAGCTGGTTTAATCAATAGGTTTAATATTACATTTATATATACACTTTTCCTGGTGTATTGTTCACAACAGATAATCGGGTAATTTGCAGGGACGATTCATAAATTCCCTATGGGAGGTTAATGAACCTCCACTGTAATTACAATTCTCCCGTCAGCCTATGCTGACACCCTCCTTACACAAGGATGGGTTGGAGCAAGTCCCCTTTGCAGGGGTTAAAAGTATTTTGAAAGAGGTGAGGAAATCCTAAATGGCAGATTTTAACAAATATTACCGTGCGTTTATCCTCATGCAGGAAACACTAAAAGGGGATTTCACTCATAAATACATAAACAGTACCTTAGCAGACGGCGACAAGGGTACAGATGAACTGTCCGGTAAAAACTACAGCCGAGTTATTGATATGGACTGGGTTGAAGCTATTGAGGACGCTATTCCCTACATAGACAAGGCTATCCGCGAACAGCGCAGGTTCATCATTCAGAACGAGGATATCGTACCTATTGAAAAGGCACGCAAGATAACCTCTGAATCCGTTCGCCACCTTGCTCAGCATACAAACCTCATTGCCCGAGTTGAGGGTGATGACGTTACTCCGGAGCGTATTCTGGATATTCAGCGTGAGGAAAGCTTTGCAATCTACGAGAACCGCTTCCTGCGCACCCTCCTTGTTCATGCTTCCCGCTTTGTTGACGACAGATACAAAGAGATGAAGCACGCTCCCAATGACTCTTATCAGAAAATACATATTTCCAGAAGTATTTCCCTCAACCATCAGAAGCTTGACTTTGAGCTTACATATGCAAACGAAAGCCACGAGGAAAAGGACTTTGACATTAACGCGGATATCTCTACACTGACTGACTTCCAGCGTGTTCGCAGACTAAGACGAGTGCTTGCAGACTTCTCTGCATCTGCGCTTATCCGTGCACTTACAAATACAGAAATGGTACGTCCCCCCATTCAGCGTACCAACCTTATGACAAAAAACCCCAATTTCAAAAAGGCTCTTGATCTTTACCTCTTCATTACATCCTACAAGAAGACCGGTTTTGAAATTGTCGGCAAAGAATATTCAGGCAAGATGGACGAAGAAGTTCAGCTTGCTATGTACAACGTAATGTCTTACCAGCATTTTGTAGTAAGCATTGCAACCAACCCTGCTCTCAGGCGTCTGCTCCACGAGAAATACCTTGAGGAAAACGCAAGGCTTGAAACAGAAGCCCTGCGACCTGAGGAGCAGATCCTTGCAGAAACAGAAAAAAGAATTGCTCAGGTCCGTGCAGAAGAAGCTCAGATCCGCCTTGATGAGATCAAGGACAGAGAAAAGCAGATCAACGACCTGAACTCTCAGCTCAACCACGCCAAATTCACCCTCCGTCAGAATGAAGCTAAGATGACGGAGATGAGAGGACTCATAAACCTCCACGAAACCACAATCCAGCAACTCAAGGATCAGATTTTTGAGCTTGAAAAAGAGAACAAGGTACTCGCTGATAAGGTTGAGGAGCTTACCGCTATCGTATCTGCTCAGCAGGCCACAATCTCTGCTCAGAATGCAGAGATTGCAGAGCTTAAAGCTCAGATCGAGGCTAAAAGCGCTGAGATTCAAAAGCATCTTGAAACTATTGCCGCCGCCCGCGAGGCTGTGGAGAAGCTCACTGCTCAGTGTGAGCAGCTGAACACAGAAAATACTGCTCTCAAATCAACCGTTGCAGCTCAGGAGGCTTCTATCGCTTCTCTTACTGCAGAGCTTGAGAAAACAAGAGAAGAGCTCTACAAATGTGCAGAAGAGATTGGAATACTCAGGAACTCCATTGCAGAGAAGGATGCCGCACTGGAGAAGAACAGAGTTGAGATTTCTGCCCTTAGTATGGAGCTTGGAACAGTAAAAACTCAGTTTGAGGATGCAAAGGCACAGCATATTCAGGAGACAGAATCCCTCAAGAAAGCTCACGAAGAGGATAAAGAACAGCTTTATCTTAACTTTAAACAGCAGACAGAGGCAGCTAAGTCTGCCCATGCTAAAGAGATCAGCAAGCTGATCGAAACTCATAACGCTTCTGTTGAAGACCTGAACTCCAAGCATAAGGCTGAGGTATCCTCACTTACTGCTGAGCATCAGGCAGAGGCTCAGGCTGCTGCCGAGAAACACTCTGCAGAGGTTTCTGCTATGCGCCAAGACTATGAGGGCAAAATCACCACTCTCACTGAGGACAGCAAGAGCAAGCTCGCTCAGGCTGCTGCAGGCTTTGAGGCAAAGATGGCTTTGGAAGCACAGAGACAGCAAACTGCTCTCAGTAAACGTGACGAACAGCATGCATCTGAGATCCAAAAACTTCAGCAAAGCTTTGATACAGAACGTAAGAGCTATCTGAAACAGCTTGAAGACAAAGAAAAAGATGCTAAAAAGCAAGTTTCTGCTGAACGCGCCAGATTTGACAAAGAGCTGGACAAAAAGCAGAAAGAATACGATAAGCTTGCTGAGAATATCCGCAGAGAGGCTAAGGCTGAAATAGAGAGAGCTCGCCGCCAGGCAGAGCTCCAAGCCAAGGCTCAGGCCAAAAAGGAGCTCGAGGATGAGCTTGCGCGCCTTGCAAAGGATGAACAAAGACAAGAAACATCAAAGCATATCGGCTCGAAGAGATTCGGCATCTATTTCCATAAGAAATGAGATAATATCATATGAAAAAATTCAGTTTTATGAGTAAAATAAAATTGAATAATGCGCCAAAGAAAATGTTTCTTCTGAAGCAGATATCTTTGCTTTTAGCTACTGCATTCGTCTTAGTATTTGCGGTATTCGCCTGGTTTGCCGGCGGTGAAGGCACAGCTAAAGCTACAGGCATACAAGTTACCATGACTGCTAACAACAATATGCTCATATCGCTCAACGGCGGCTCGGATTTCCGCCCGGCTATTGACCTTATGGCAGAAGATGACCAGCAGTACATCAGTCCCGAGAATGCCATTAAGGATCTGCTTTATATGAGGGATATTACCTCTGACGGACTCAGCTTTTTCAGACCTGAGTTTCTGGATAATGATTCCAGCACAGACAGAACTCCCGACCCCTACAAAAGCTGGGATGCTGCCGGAGATAACTCCTATATTTCATTGAGCATTGTGTTCCAGACGGCTAACCCTTCTAACATATACCTCAGTGAAGACACATCTTTCATTACATCTGCAGAAAAAAGCGGCAAGTTGCTCTCAAGTAACGAATCTGAGAATGTCGGAAATAATAGCGAGTTTGGAAAAGCAGAAACCGGTTTTTTCTCCAATGACTGCATTGTGGGAGCATTGAGGCTTTCTGCAGTAAACAGCAACAATAATCTTGTTTACGTTTACATTCCCAGAAAAGATATTGAAATGACCAAAACTATTACAAACGGTGTTACAAGCTATGCCGTTAATACAGGTAGTGAGAACGTTACGAATAAAACATCCGTTCACACTTACTACAAGTCAGTCAACTCCACCAGCGCTCCTTACTATATCCTTGAGGATTCTGCTGACGTTGTTGATAGCCTTGGCACAAACCCTCGTCCCATCGCAACCACAACCCTGCAGGAGGGCGGCTCTTGCCAGGCAACCGCAACCATAAACATCTGGCTTGAAGGATGTGACCCGGAGACGACCCGTGCTCTTTCCAAGGGACAATATTCAATAGCCCTTGATTTTACGGCTTCCCCCGTGAATTAACCATTTATATCTGATAATCTGAACATCATCTAAGGAGGTGCGTCAGCTTGTTTTATGATTCAAAACTAAATAAACTCATAAGGTCTGTTGTCGCACTTGTCCTTATTCTTACGTTTCTGGTAACAGCTACCCACGCCTGGCTCTCAGATACCACATCTTCAAAGGTGGATACAAGTGAGTTCATAACCATCACCGCAGACGCGGGACTCAATATGAACTACGGCTACGGAGACAACAACCAGGGCACCATGCAGATTCCCCCGGACTGCATATTGACTGAATGCTCCAGCAGAGACGGCAGGAATTTCTACTTCCCGCTTTCTGCCTACGGTGCAGACAGTGACATGGATTTCACAGACGGCATTGAGTATGCAGATGACTTCATCTACCGTGAGGCTACAGGTCTTGACAAAAACAAGAAATACCTTTCTCTCGACCTGGAGCTTTCTGCTGAAAACGACAGTAACGTCTGGCTTTCTGCCGACAGCTACATCAAAAATAAAAGTGCAGATCAAACCTCTGCAAACGCAGTAAGAGTTGCTTTTATTGAAAAAGTAGTTGAAGGTAAATCCATTGTGTTTGACAATTCTCCCTTAAAAGATGACTCTATGGAGAATTTTAACAACGATCATTACAAGCCCATCGGCGGAATTAACCGTGATGGTACAGGACCTGTAGTAACAAAAAACATTATTTACAGGCCCCATGCTTTCAACGAATACACCAGCAATAACAGCGACGGCAACGTTCTGTTTAAGCTTGAGGCAGGTGTTCCCCTGCACATTACGGTCAACATCTGGCTTGAAGGCACAGATCCTGACTGTACAAACTCGGTTATGGATATTGACGACCTTGACATTAAAATCAAGTTCTCTACAACATACGAGGCGCAAGACACCTACTACTTCAAGGATTATACCCTTGAGAAGTGGGTAAAAGACGACAACTGCTATATCTGCGCAGTAGATGCCAACATCAACAAGGATGATATTAAGTCTACTGACCTGATACAGTTTGAAAAATCAAGCAATTACGATAGTGACTACACCTGGTTCGGCTCAATTCCCGAGCATATTACCAACGTGCGATTTGTAAGACTGAATCCGGAAACGGTAAATGCCTCGCACGAGGAGTGGAACTATTGGGAGGCCGGAGAGCTTGGCAATTGCAAGACCTTCAACGCCTTCGGTCACAGTGCAGGTATGTGGGCAGAAAGCTTCTCCCCCACAACCATCACGCTCTTTGACGCAACTCCCAACGCAAGCTTACTCTCCAATGTTCACGAAAATATAAATTCAACCACTCCCCATATTATGCACGTCTCCTTTGAGCTTGAGGATGGCAACGGCAATATGAGTTCTCACAACTACAAACTCAGCTACCACAATAACAGAGCTCAATGGCAGATCAACATTCCCTCACAGGCAACAGATATCAACTTCAAGTGGTATGATACTGTAAGAGAATCCGGTAAGAATACAAGTCAGATCGTAAACATTGCAGCTCCTGACAAAACATGGCAAACAAACAGAACAGACGAGTTATACTTCTCTGCATATTTTAACGGTGCAGAAAGTGATGACGGCTCTATGTACGCTACAACTACAACAGGTTACTGGAGCGACGAGCTTATCTATGTAAATATTAGCGAAGACTTCGAAAACAACTACAGCTATGGTGATCCCCTCGTCTCCTATTTCTATGATACTGAGTCCAGTTTCAATGCCGGTGTTGCCATGCATGCAAAAACTGACAGTGGCCGCTATAAGGCGGCCGTTCCCCCTGAGCTTATGCAGAGCAATATGGTGGATACAGATCCCAACACCATCACAGTTTACTTCACGAATAACAACAATTGGACCACTCCCAAGGTTCACTGCTGGGAAACCGTAAACGGTGCAGACAACGAACTCACAACCTGGCCCGGAATCACAATGACCAAGTCCCACAAGAATGGCTACGGTCAGTATATCTACAAAGCAGAGATTCCTCTGAACACAACCGGTTTGCTCTTTAGTGACAACGGAAGCAGCAGTAAGCGAACCAATGACATCAGAAACGTTTCTCTGTATGACGGAATCGGCTTCTATGCAAATTCTGACAAAACTTACGGTACATTCACTAATTACCGTCCCGCAGTTCTATTTGCAGTATGTAATCCTAACGCCCCTGTTTGGCACTGGGATTATGCTCCGGACTACCAGACTCCCGACAGATTAGCTACATACGGAACAAACAACTTGTTCAGCATTACAGGCTTTGATGAAGAAGAGTGGTATATCACAGGTGAATGGTCATACGTAAGCAACCCTTGATAAATAAAGAATTCAAATCCGAAAGGAGGGTATAATATGAAAGGCGAACATTCAACAAAAAAAGTGAATAGCAAACCAAGGAAGGTCCGCAGTATTATACTCTCCGTGGTTGCAGTTTTGGAGCTTTTGCTGCTGCTCACTTCTATGACCTTCTCCTGGTTTGAGGGACTCACCTCCCTTGAGATGTATGGTCAGAACATCAGAACAGCTCCTGAGCTTAAATCCCACGCTATGATTGGTGAATTTGAAGCATCCGATGATGCTGAGATAGACGACATCATAGACCTTACAAAGTTCTTTGACGCTCAGAGGGATGTGCGCCTCTCCCCTGTTTCCAGCGCAGACGGCAAACGCTTCTTTGCCGCATACGAGGGAACTCCCGGAGAAGATGGCACCAAATACCGCGAATTAAGTCCTGAGGACATAAACGCAAACATCATCACCTTTCAGTTCAACCTTTCTTCTCCTGACGGCCCCACGGATATCTATCTCTCTGAGATAGTCCCCAGAGTTTTTATCAACGGAGTAGAGCACAACGATGAATATTGCTACCCCTACCGCTTTGGATTCAGCGACGGAGAAACAACTCACGTGCTCAGCACAAATAACGTTCTTGATACCGAAGAGGAGAATTCCTTTGTTAATCAGAAGGCTGTTTCTTCACTGAAATCAGACAACACAGCCAACATCAAGACAGGCATTGTTGAAAGAACAAGGCGCTACAGCTACTATAAAGACCATCTTACTCACATAGACGGACCGGATGCAGGCGGAGAGCAGACAGACGGCACAATGCTTGAGCCTCTCTTCCACCTTAAAAAAGATGAGATCAAGACCATCAGAGTTTCTATATGGCTGGAGGCTCTTGACTACGAATGCCTCAACAATACCGAATATAAACCGGTAGAGGGCAACGATATCTCCTTTGGACTTAAGCTTTGCTCCTCCTGGTCTATTTACAGAAACATTACCGTGTATGACTATACTGCCACCAGGTGGATAGACAATAAAGATGATTCAAACAACACAACCGCCCTCTATGTTCGCAATATGGATGGCGATGACACAGTAACTAACAGAGCGCTTTATAAACTTGAATATAACAGTTCTGCACATTCCTGGACAGGATCTATTCCAATTGGACTTCAGAACTGCGAATTTCTTTGGAGACCTACCAACAACCCAACCTCAAGCAGTTACAATAATTACACTACCTGGCAGGCTCCCAACAGATACAACTCTACTGAAATCACCATGCTGGGCTCTACAGCTTGTGTGTGGGATCTGCAGCCAAGCGAACTGAAGCAGATCCACTTCCGCGATTATATGGGCATCAAGGATACAGACGATATGGGCAACTCCACCAAGCTTTCAACAAGAATCGTTTATGACGGCAGAATTCTTGAGTACAGCTTGACTGATACCCCCGAACAGGACCACAACGGTAACAACTCCTGGTCCTGCTGGATCCCCAATGAGGTTAAAGATGTAAGCTTCCTGCTTAAAGGTCAGAATTCCTCCAATGAAACCACCATCTTAAATTATTGGACGGCATCAAACAGAGGAACCAACACCATATACCGTGCAACAAACGAAGCATCGGGCGGTGTTTTAGGAGAAGACAAAACATACATCCTCTACCTTTCTGTTGCCTCAGGTCTGGGCTCCAAGCTTTATGTAGAAGGCTATGAGCCTGCAATCTCCTACACAGGCTACGATAACATAAATTACGTAACCGGTACAACAAATAAGCAGGACGATCTTGACAGAACCTTGTATAACCCCTCTGAGGATACGTGGCCTTTGGGTCTTAAGCCTCTTACTAAGGTAAGCGATGATCTTTATTACATTGCTTACGCACAGAAGCCTGCTACAGGTACCACCATTACAGCTTGGAACAGAAGTAACCTCAACTTCAACACAGAGGTTCCCATCAATACAAGCTTTGGTATCAATGTCCTGCAGCAAAACAATAATAATACCTTCCACATATACTCAGTAACTACAATGTATGGCCCTAACGCCAAAAACAACTACTATCTCAACATAGAGCTTACACAAACAGAAACAGATCTGAACGCATTTGAAGGAACACATACTACAGGTGTCTGGGGCGATATTACCATTCCATCAGGTACATACCCCATCTACTTCGTTCCCATGTATGCAACTACAAGTGTAACTGCAACCTATTCCTATGAGGGCAACCAATACGTCGTGCCCCTGAGAAAGGATGCTGCAGGAGATTGGTTCACAAATCAGATCCCTGATTCCGTAACGACCATAACCTTTACAGACAGCAGCGGTATGCAGTGGAGATCCCTTTCAGGAAATGAAGCATTTGGTAAATCTTCAACCTCCAACTACTTCTATCCCTACAAACCCACCAAATCAGGCTCTATTACAGCTTCGGGTAACTTCTGCTCAAAGCTTACGGGTAACACAGTAAACTTTAAGCATTATAATTCTGAGATCGCAGATATGTACGTCAGAATCAGACCCACAATCACCGTTAACGGTGCAAGCAAGACAGCGTATATGTACCTTCCCCTTACAAAGGGTAGCGACAACCTGACCTGGAGCACTTCTTGTATCCCCAGCACTATTACCACCATCAGGTTTTATGAGACCGCAACCACTTCCAGATACTGGAACACAACATCCGGCAGAAGTACTACGGCATCATCAACCGCATATGCACTCAATAAGAATACGGCAACCAACGGACTTCAGTGGAAGACAGGTTCCAACCAGGCTAACTGGAAGAGGATCTACTTAACTGATAACTGGGCATGGAACACCCTTGCAATTCATTATTGGGGCGGTCATACCAACACCTCTGACAGATGGCCCGGTGATACAATGTATATGATCGGTACAAACAGTGATGGAGACAGCGTTTATTGTGCACTTGTTCCCTCCGACTCTACGGGAATCATATTCAACAACAACAATAACGGAAAACAGACTTCCAACATCACCGAGAACATCACAGATATGAAGGGCTTCTATATTTCCGGCGGCAGCGGAACGACCCACACAGTCGGCACGTGGGATATTGAAGCCACATTCCTCAACAACAATTCTTCCAACGTTACTATTTCCAACTAATACCGAAAGGACGGTGAGACCATGACAACCAAAAGATTTCTGAAGCTTCAGCTTATTATTATTCTGATGTTTACCTTCACTCTTATATGCAACACCTTCTCATGGGCAACCCGTCCTGCGGTACAAGGCGGCGGCTTTATGGGCGGCAACAATACAGACGGCAGCTCTGAGTTCACCATGGACAAAACCTACTTCACAGCAATTAAGCTGGTCACTCCTGAAAGGGGCTACCACGTAAACGGTACGGGGTGCTCCGCTGTAACCTACAGAGCAGTGATTGACGAAGAAACAGGAATGGTTAAAAAGGACAAACGCGGCAACATCATCTACGATGAGTCAGCCCCCCTTGACCTTACAGGTGATCTGAGCATAGAAACGGATCTGGAACCGGATGATGCCATTTACTTTAAGACTGTTATCACAAATTCAAAAGACGTTGTCACAAACACAAGCCTGTTCATTGATTCTAAGCATCACACCGATATCAACACAAACGTGATGATAGGAATTACCACCCCTGTGACCAAAGCAGGCGGTCTGGTATCCTCAGAGGCAGCAAACAACGTCACAAAGCTGCACACAGTTGAATGGTATCCGATACTTGCAGGAATTGAAGTTGGCAGAAACAGCACCAGGAATGTTGAATGGTGCATTTACAGCACCAGTCCCGAAGCTACCGGCAAATTCGTTTTAGATAATATTTATTTTACTAACAACTAAAACACTCTTACAAGCGAGGAGCTTAACCCTATGTTTCAAAAAATAAAAAAAATTATTGGCTTTATAGTTATCATTGCCTTTGCTTTGGTACTTGTGTATGTATTATTTGCAAGGATCTCCGGCCAGACTCCTTCCCTGTTCGGGCATGCAATGCTGAGAGTTTCCTCTGAAAGTATGGAGCCGGAACTGAATATCGGAGACATCATTATGGTTAAAAAGGTGGATCCCTCAACCCTTAAGAAAGGCGATGTGATCACCTACCATGGTAAGGAAGGTCCGGTTGCAGGCAAGCTGATAACTCACCAGATAGTTGAGGAGCCTTACGAAGAAGACGGAACCTACTACTTTACGACCCGAGGTATCAAGGTTGGAGCCATAGACGACCCTCAGATCAATGATACTCAGGTTATGGGCAAGGTTCTGTACAAGATTCCCATACTGGGATCCCTTTACGACTTCTTCAGCAAATGGTACGGACTTGCCGCTTTTGCCGCAATTATCATAATTGCCTTCAGCACAGAGCTTATTAACCTTATCAGCATTATCCGCAATAAGGATGAAGAAACAGACGAGGATGTTCCCGCTTCTGCACATAATCCCGTGTTTAACAAACAGTTTGTAGAGAGTGTTGAACAGGAAACAAACGAAATAATTACAGACCTGGAAGACGGACTATAATTAAAAATCAACTCCTTTGCACGCAGACATAGCTTCTGCAGATGCAAAGGAGTTATTTTTGAGATGTATCTTAAATCATACAATGTTAGGAGAATCGCAATGGCAAAGGATAGCTGTGAGATGTGTGCACACTACGTATATGACTTTTACGCAGGATGCTACACCTGTGAAATAAACCTTGACGAGGATGAAATGGAGAAATTTCTGCGCGGCAGTAACTTTGATTGCCACTATTATGAGCCTGACGACGAATATAAAATAGTCAGAAAACAGAACTAATACATATTCTCTGTTTCATAACGAAACATCAAAGTTTATATCAGACCTTTAAACGCACAGAATTGCCCCTCTGTGCGCTTTTTTATACTGATAAACAGGAACTTAATATAGAGTCAGATTCTCATTTTAAAATCAAATTTAAGACATAAAAAGGCGCACAGCAAAAGCTGTGCGCCGATTCTTATATTAAGCCGTCAGCGATAAAATGCTGAGTCTTAAAAGGTTCTGAAGATATTACTTTACCTCGTAGAACTTAGGCTCCCAAGTACCAATGTTGTACTTGCCGTCTGTCATATCAGCCATGTACATACCAACGTTGCCCTTGAGCTCCAGGTCAATTGTCTGACCGCCGTCGCCGTTGATAATGTAGTTTGTGCAGCCTGAGGGAACGTAGCCAACGTACTGCTTCTCGCCGTACTCATTGGTAAGTGCATACTTCATAGCAACACCGGGCCAGCCTGCTGTTTCGCCTGCTGAGCCACCCCAGGAGTAAACGCTTGCTGTGTTCCATGTTGTGGAGAATACTACTGTGTAGTAACCGTCAACGATGGGATACTCGCCGTTGGAAACATCAATGCTCCAGGGATCCTTAGGACCGTTGGGATCTACAAGAACGGGCTCCTTGTGAAGCTCTGTTACGTAGTGGTTGTACCAGTTGTAAGCCTTCTCAAGAGTCTCGTAAGCTGCTGTGAGCTCCTCGGGCTTACCGCCCTGGATTACGTAGAAGGAAACAGATGTGAGAACTGAATCAAACTTCTGATACTCGTTCTTTGTTGTGTCTTCCTTAGTAAGGTCAAAGCCGTACTTCTCAGCCTTCTCTTTCAGCTCTGCAGAATCTGTCTTGAGGCAATACTCCTCAATGTAGCCTGCCTTAGACTTGTGAAGCTCGCTTGCTGTTGTGTAGAGCTCTGTGAGCTTTGCCTGAGTGTCATCCTCTTCGCCGGGCTGGTCATCGCCGCCTGTACCTGCAATGGGATCACCGATAGGTGTAGTAACGGGGATGCCTGCAACCCACTTCTGGACAGCTGTTGCGTCCTTAACATTGATGGAACCACTCTGGTCTGCGTCAGCAGCAACCTCTGCGTCTGCACTCTCAAATGCTGCAAGACCTGCAACCTGCTTCTGAATCAGAGTTGCGTCCTTAACGTTAACTGTGCCACTCATATCGGAGTCGCCCAGGATCACGTCGCCAACTGCAGGTGCCTCACCGCTGTACATATAAACAACGCAAGTTGTACCTGCCTTCAGGTTACCAGAAGCGTTTGTGGGAGCAGCTGCATAGCCCAAGCTCTTGTTAGCACTTGTCATGTAGATATCGTTGCTTGTAACGTTGTTGTATTCCTTTACATCGTCCTCTGCAAGCTTCTCACCTGTCTCAGCATCGATGTGAGATGTGATGATCTTGGAGTTGAATGTAACGATCTTGTTCTTAACGTAGATAGTACCGGATGCATCGTAACCAGCCTCACCGTTGAGGGGCTCCTGCTTGGAGTTGTTGGAAAGGAGGAACATTACCTTACAGCTTGCAAACTTTCTGGGATTGCCGTCCTCGTCCTTCATAACAACTGTGCTGTCGTCGATAACATACTTGTACCAGTTGCCAAGCTCCTCACCCTCGGGAAGCTCTGAAAGGTCATCAACCTTCTTCATGTTCTGACCCTTAACGTTCCAGCCGCCGAGAGGCTTCTCAACGTCCTTGGTGTTCTCGTCCATCTGCTCTGTGTAAGCATACATTCTCAGGTTGAGGCCGTTGCCAGCGCCAAGAGCGTCATAGTAGTAAACTGTGATCTTGTCGGACATGATCTGCTTGTAAACGAAGCTGATAGTTGCAGGATTCTCTGCATCAAATGTACCCTTGAAGTTTGTGGGATACTTGTCAGATACCAGCTCAAAGCCTGCAATGTTCTCAAAGGGAACGTTGTACTCGGAGCCGTTGATAAGTCTGTATGTAACGTCAGAGGAGATGCTCTCGCCGTCCTCGTTTACATACTTGATGGTCAGGTAACCACTGGTGTTAACCTGCTCGTAGTAGTAGCTGACTGTTACGTCCTGACCCTTCTCTACTGTACCGTAAACGGAGTTGCCGTCCTTAGTACCTGCAGAGTTCTCAACCTTAGTGATCTTGTGGTCAAAGAGTGTGTATGTATCGGGAGTTGCTCTCCAGGTTGTACCGATCTCGTACTTAACCTCAGATGTCTTAAGGAGCTTGTCTCCAACATAGTGGTTAACTGTGATTGTGTCAAACTCGGGAGCTGCATCTGTTGTTGTTCCCTTAACGAGAACAGCAGAGCCGAATGCATCTACGTTGTATGTGCCTGTTGCAGTACCCAGAGATGTAAGACCAGCGGTCTTGCCGTCTGCAACGATTGTCCACTCGCCTGCAGGCAGAGTAACTGAACCTGCTGCTGTGCCGTTGTTCAGAATAACAACTGCATCTGTCCACTCACCAGCTGTGGTGTTGGTGCGGTGGTAAGCAAGGATGTTGGAAGAATTGGAGGTTGTGAGATATGTGGGATCAACTCTGTTTGTGTCCTCTGTGAAGGGAGCAAAAGCAGAACGGATAAGTCTCATACCCTTTGCATATGCAACTTCCTGTGCATAGGTTTCAATTCTATCCCAATCAAATGCGTTTACATCGCCCAGGTTGTAGGAGTCTGTGTGGCCGTGCTTTGTACGGGCAAACTCAGTACCTGCAAGTGTGAAGGGGATACCCTGTGATGTCCACAGGAATGTGAAAGAAGTTCTGAGCTGTGATCTGTACTGCTCAGCAGTTGTGTCGTAGGTTGTTACGTCGTTAGCGTTTGCAACCTTCTGGTTTGTAAGGATTCTATCCCACCATGTTGCACCGTCGTGGCAGTCAAAGTAGTTGATGGAGTGGTTGGGGAACTTGCCCATTGTACCGCCCTTGATACCTGCCTTAACGCCTGCGATGGAGTTGGATGTGGAGAAAGCGGACTGGATGGGACCTCTAACCTGATCAGAGAAGCCTGCGATGTTAGCGTTGAGCTTGCCGAAGTTAGGTGTGGAAGTCTCGTTGCCGCCGTCAAGACCTGAGGAAGCGCCGCCTGTCCAGGGCTCACCGTACATAATGATCTTCTTGCCTTCGCCGTCCAGCATACCGTTGAACATATCACGGATCATGTTCATGGTCTCTGTATCGTGGCAAGCCATAAGGTCAAAACGGAAGCCGTCGATGTGGTACTCTTCTACCCAGTACTTGAGGGACTGCATCATATAGCTACGGAACATAGCCTTATCGGATGCGAGTGTGTTACCGCAACCTGTACCGTTGATGTAGAATGTGCCGGAGGACATTCTGTAGTAGTAGCAGGGAACTGTGTAAGAGAAAGCAGACTGCTCTGTTACGTATGTGTGGTTGTAAACAACACCCATGATAACAGTGATGCCTCTGTCGTGCAGAGCCTGAATGAGCTGCTTGAACTCGTTGATACGAACGTTACCGTCGTAGGGGTTTGTGGAGTACATACCCTCGGGAAGGTTGTAGTTCTTGGGATCGTAACCCCAGTTGTAAGACAAGGGGTTAGTCTCGTCACCGGATGCGAAGTCAAAGGGACACTGAATGTGAACAGCCTTGATACCCTGCTCAACAAGGTAGTCAATACCAACACTCTTTGTGCCGTCCTCGCCGTTGATGGTCAGACCGCCCTCTGCAAAGCCGAGGAACTTACCCTGATAGTTCTTGTCAACGCCGGAGTTGTCGTTAGCTGTAAGGTCAGCAATGTGAACTTCCCAAAGAGCCTCATCGGTCATCTTCTCGGGGAATACGTGCTGGTCCTTGTCCCAACCGTCGGGGTCTGTGGAGTCGAGATCAACAACCATGGAACGGTCGCCGTTAACACCTGCTGCCTTAGCATAGATGTCAAATGTCTCGTTTGTGCTGCCGGGGTTTGTGATCAGGTATGTATAGTATACATTCTTCTGATCTCCGGTAAGTGTGTAGGACCAAACGCTTGTAGCATCATCCTTGGTCATATCGTACTTACCGATAAGAGCTGCACCGCTTTCCATATCGGAACCTGTGGTGTACAGCTTCAGCTGAACCTTAGTTGCTGTGGGGGACCAAACTCTCCAGGTTGTAGCCTCGGGAGTGTAGGTAGCACCCAGGTTGGTCTGAGTCATATCTTCCTGAGTGTCAAGATATGCCTTAGCCTCTGCCTCAAGGTAATCTACGTTGTAGTAGTTACCAAGCTTGGCACCTGTTTCAGCTGTGTTTGTTTCTGCTGCTGAGGTGTTGATAACGCAAACGCTTGCAACGGAAGCGATCATCAATACGCTGAGCATCAAAGAAAACAATCTGCGCAATTTCAAAAAAATCCTCTCCTTCTTAGTGCATAGGTTTCGCACTTTATTGCACCATATATTATAGCATAGAGGCAACTAAAAATAAACAGTTTTACCACTATTTTTTGACCGCGAAATGCACAAGAATTTGACTTTTTATTTGTATATAATGATATTGCTGTTGCTAAATCAACCTCTGATGAGAAAGTTATAAGCACAAAGGTTACAAAAAAGCCCGACGATGAAAAACACCGCCGGGCATTAAGTTTTGCAAACTGAAAATTATTAATTAAAATATTCTTTCCTCACCCAAGGGAGAGTTCACAGGCATACCTGCAACGTACTTCTGAACGGTTGTGGCATCCTTGACGTTCAGTTTTCCGTTAAGGTCAGCATCCGCCGCAAAAGCCTGAACATCGTCGAGAGTCACAAGGGAAGCAACCGCTTTCTGAATCTGAGTTGCATCCTTGACGTTAATCTTGCCGTCAGAGTTCGCATCACCTATAAGGTATTCTGCCTCATCAGAAGTAGAAGGATTACTCTCAGGCTCAGAGGGCTGCTGTTCATTTGCAAAATGGATATTTGCATCAGCTAATTGCTCTTTTACCTGTTTCGGGAAAGACTCCCACTGAGCTTGTGTGCCGCCAAAATACACATCGGTAATTGAATTGCACCCACTAAACGCACCATCACCTATATTCACGATGCTCTTGGGAATAACAACGGTCTTGAGGTGTTCACAGCCGTAAAAAGCCATTTCGCCTATATTTGTAACTCCCTCGGGAATTGTTATACCCTCAAGAGTTGCGCAACGATCAAATGCTTGATCCGCAATTGCTGTTGTGCCCTCCTTAACCGTATAATCTCCGCTGATAGATTTCTGAGCCAATATCAATGCGGAATCTATATACAGCACATCATCCTGCCAATTGTTGCTGTCGTTGTTATAAGCGGTACCGTAAAATGCACTTGACCCTATTTTTTCAACTTTACCGAAAATTGTGATATCTGCAAGCGAAGAACAATCCCTGAACGCCGAATAGCCTATGCTTGTAACGCTTTCGGGAATTATAGCCTTCTCAAGAGCCCTGCAACCTGAAAATGCACTATCTTCTATACAAGTCACAGTATTTGGTATTGAAACATTTTCAAGAGCGTTACACCCACCAAATGCACTCATACCTATGCTTTCAACGCCTTCCGGAATCGTTATGTTCACAAGAGCTCTGCATCCGTCAAACGCCTTTGTTCCTATTATTAGCATACCGGAAGGAATAGTGATATTCTCAATTTCGGTGCAATTAAAAAAGGCATAATCTGCAATAATTCTTGTTCCGTCCTTAATGTTGTATTCTTTGTAATCTTTGATAGTAAATTGAAAGTCATCTGCCATTAGCAAAACCGAATCCAAATACAGCACGTCGTCCTGCCAATTATCAGGATTATTATAATATCCGGTGTTCTTAAACGCCTCAAAGCCAACCTTTAATACACTTCTGGGAATTGTGATGTCAGTAAGTGAAGTACAACCTATAAATGCTTTTTCTCCAATACTTGTTACTCCATCGGGAATTGTAAAACTCTCAAGAGAAGTACATGATCCAAAAGTCCCCTGTGATATTGTTTTAACATTAGGAGGCAAAGATATATTTTTCAAAGAATAACAAGTGCTAAAAGCGCTTCTTCCTATATCTGTTACCGTCTCCGGAATTGTTATAGATTCAATTGATTCACAGCCATAAAAAGTCTCATCATTTATGGTGGTTACACTCTCGGGAATTTTTATATCACTCTTAAGAGATAAACATCTATAGAAAGCAGCTTCACCTATATCTATAACAGTATCGGGAATTGTAATGCTTTCAAGTGCTGTACATTCATAAAAAGCCTTTTTACTTATTATAACAACACCTTCGGGGATAGTAACATTCTTAAGTGATGAACAACCATAAAATGCGTTTTCGGCTATTATAGTTGTTCCTTTCTTTATATTATGGTCACCTTTGATAGATTCATCAGCCTTTATCAATACAGAATCAATATATAATACTCCATCTGTCCAATTATCCTTATTACTCTCATATTTGGAATATAAAAATGTATTGGAGTTAATATACTCTAATCTCTTTGGAAGTGAAACCTCCTCTAATGACTGACACCAATAAAAAGCCTCTGATCCTATACTTACAACGCTTTCAGGGATTGTGATACTTTTGATATAACAACCGGAAAATGCACTATTTTCTATTATTTTTACGCTATCAGGAATGGTAACCTCAGTTATATGCTTGGGATCTGAAATCACGTTACTAAAAGCACGTCTACCTATTGTAGTTACAGGAAAACCATCTATAGTTGACGGAATATTTACTATTGGATTATCACTTGCGTAACGTGTTATTGTAACCTCTTCATCTTCAATCACATACTCAAAGCCGTCTTTTGTAATTCCTGTTAATTCCGCAGATGCACCGAACACGGGGAAAGCACCAATAATCATAATGACTACCAATACAAAAGACAAAACTTGAGTGAACGTTCGTTTCTTCATATAGATTACCTCCGTTGAACCATAAACTATATCACGCTGTCGTGATATAGCCTAATTATAATGCACGATAACATCTAATGCAATAGTCTTTTGCAAAAAATAGAAACAAGCAACCCGATTTTAACCGAATTGCCTGTTACTTTACCATATTAATATATTTAAGTAAGCTTTATATCAGGGAAGCCTACTCCGAAGGCGGTGCCGATGGACATACACACAGAGTCCTCGCTGCCGCTGAAATTGAGAGCAATCGCGGTGCCGTCGTGTACAAGGCGGACCTTGTAGGGGCGGTGCATTCGGGATGAAAGCTCGTGAGAAAGCAGGGATGCGTAATCATCGCTGAGCAGATGAAGCTTTGCGTAGCCTCCTCGGCGGCGGTTAAGTTCTCCGCCCACCACGTAGTTTGCAATGCTGATTATAACCTCACCCGTCTCGTCCTTGGAAAGCTCCAGGTCCTTGCAGGTATCGCATATAACGTTGAGCAGATAGCGATGAAGCTCCAGGGCTCTGTCAAAATTCTCCCTTGTATCCGAGAAGGTCAGGTCCATATTAACAGAGGGCACTGTGTCCAGAGTTGTGATTGAGGAAACCTCTCCCCCTCGTTTTCTGACCAGGCATCGTTTGATGTTGGTCTGGCCGAAGTCCAGCACAGCAAAGGCTTTATCTTTGTCTTTTATTAGCTTTGTGCAACCCATTGTGCCCACGTGGGAGGAATTCTCAAAGAGAGATATGTTGTAGGGCTTGACCCCTGCCACGTCAAATACATAATGTATCTGCTCCTTGAACCGCTTGCCCAGAAGTCCCGAAGCAAGACCTCCCGTGAGGATGATATTCTTCACGTCTGCCCAGTACTGCCAATGAGCATCTTCCCAATCGTCACGAACGATTCTGTTCTCCTTGAGTCCCGTGCGCAAAGTAAGCAAGATAAGTCCCAAGCGGTTGCCGTACTTTGTGGAAAGGCCTGCTGCAATTCTGTGCTTGAGAGCATCATCTGAGAGAATTCCGTCAGACAGCAGTCTTGGTAATTCTCTGTAAGAATAATCAGACACATCCACCCGAAGTTTCTGTGCCGTTGCAAGCACGTCGTCGCTTATGATCTTTGCAGAGAATATCTCGTTGGCGCGGAACCCCTCCACGGAATCCTCGATTCCTAAAACAGGCAGCTTTGCAAGCCGCACACGGTTGATGGAGCACACGGGAGAGGTAAACTCTGTATTCTGTTTTTCATCAAAGCCAATGAAAGGATTAGTCATAACACCACTCGTTTCAAGGTTATCAGCTTCCTGCGGATTCGTATGCTCTGAGCCCCTTGTGCCAGATAAACTGAGAGAGTCCGAAAAGCACTACGGAAATCAGCACCGTCACAGGCAGGCTCCAGACACTTTCTCCTCTGAGCAGAAAGATTGCCGGGTAATACGCCGTAAGTGCAAAGGGCAGGATGTAGGTTATTGCGGTCTTTACAACTGTATTATATATCTTTACAGGATATTTTGCAAAGTCGTTGGTCATATAGCACATATGGGTAATGTGTCCGCTTCGCTTCGTCCAGAAAGAGATGGCCGCCGTGGCGGTCTTGATAGATGTGAAGATCATAATGCAGAAGGGCAGAACCAACGCTACGGGGATCACCCTCCACCAGTTTATATCCGCCACCACTTCTGCAGGCATGGAAAGGGTGCTGTAGATAAGCAGAGCTATACCAACTATGAACTCACCCAGGGCATCCACGCAGAACTTCTCGCAAAGCACATAGAACCAGGAGTTGATGGGACGGGTCAGGTATTTGTCAAAATCCCCTTTGTCCACTATCCAGTAACCCATTCCCCACAGATTGTCAAAGAACAGGTGATCTATACCCTTTGGAATGAGAGAGAAGCCGTAGATAAACAGCACCTCGTGAAAACTCCAGGAATCCACCACCGTGCCGTTTACCGTGTAGCACAAAGCAGGAATCGTGCTGAATATAATTCCCAGGCAGAATATCTGCACCGCCTGCTCCATCAGGAAGCCTACTGCTCCAAGGAGGAAATCCACCTTGTACTCCATAAGCTTCTTTAAATCCTGCTTTATAAAAATGGAATGTAGTTTTAAATATCTTCTCATACTCTTAACCTCCGTGCACCACAAGCCGCTTCATTGCACTTTGAAGCACAAGCTTTGAAAGCACATAAAAGAACACCAGCCACACAAGCTGCAGGCTAAGATAGAAGGCGATCTGCCCCATATCGTACATACCCATATAGATCATAACGGGTGTGTAGGAAAGTGAGGCAAAGGGCAGAAAGCTCAGAATATGACCGAAGCCGCCCATAAATGCCAGGGGTACGGTTGCACCTGAGAAGAAGTTGATGATAACTCCCTTGATAATATCCGTGCCCCACAGATTCTTCAGGTAAAAGGCAAGGAAGCCGTAGGTTACGCTGAAGAAGAAGTTGATGCCGTAAGCCAGAATAAGGCTCAGGCAATAAAGCAGGAACATGGGAACGTTCAGCATAAAGCAGCCGCTGACTATCCATCTGTACGCTTCCAGCCCGACTGTGATGGGCAGGAAAACTATGAGCAGCTGAAAGATCTTGCCGCCCAGCTCCTGAAACAAAAAGCACATATCAAAGTTCACGGGCTTTATCATACGCATGGCAATGGAACCGTCCAGAATCTCTTTGCCAATAACATAGGAGCCGTCTGAATAGGTCAGGTATCCGCTTAAAAAGGTGACAAACAGATACACCACCATATTATCGTAGCTAAATCCGTAGAGAGTGGTGCTGTCTGAGCTGTCATACACAGCCTTCCACACAAAGAACATAACAAAGCATTTCATTATCTCTCCCAAAAGGAAGAAGATGAAGTTTACCCTGAATGCCACCATCTCAAGAATTCCTGCACGGGTAAAGGGCTTATATATCCGTAACCGACGTTTCATAAATATCCCCTCCCCCTATGTAGAGCCTGCGGATGATCTCCTCAATATCCGCATCCTTAACGTTAATATCCTTAACGTGCACCTTCGATAAGGTGTAAGAAAGCATATCCTCCACAGATGCAATATCAGAATTGAACCTTACCTTCACGGCGGCACTGTTCACCTCCACGCTCAGGTCATCTGCAGAAAGGTTGAAATTCTTATCATACTCAAGAAGGCTTATATCCTCTGCATCCTTCAGCTCAAAGGCAAGTTCACGCATCTGCCCGTATCTGTGTCGAAGCTCAGACAGCTCTCCGTCAAATACCTTCTTGCCCTTGTCTATCATCACGATACGCTTGCACAGAAGCTCAATATCCTCCAGGTCGTGGGTTGTGAGGATCACGGTAGTGCCGCTTTCTGCGTTGATCTTCTGAATAGCCTTGCGGATGTTATCCTTAACCACAACGTCAAGTCCGATGGTAGGCTCGTCAAGGAAAAGCACCTTTGGATTGTGCAGAAGTGCCGCGGCTATATCTGCACGCATTCTCTGCCCCAAAGAGAGAGTACGCACGGGGCTTGTTATGAAGCTGTCAAGCTCCAGAACCTCGTTGAGGAACTCCATCCGCTTTTTGTAGTCCTCCTCAGGAATCTCGTATATCTCCTTGAGCACCATATAGGTCTCTCTGAGTGCCAGGTCCCACCAAAGCTGTGTTCGCTGGCCAAAAACAACTCCGATCTCCTTCACATAAGACTTGCGGTTTTGTGTGGGGATCTTGCCGCCTATGGTGCAGGTGCCGGAGGTAGGGGTCAGAATTCCCGTAAGCATCTTGATAACTGTGGACTTGCCTGCTCCGTTGGGGCCTATAAAGCCGATTATCTCCCCTTTGGGCACGTCAAAGCTGATGCCGTCTACAGCCTTGACCACGTCGTACTTAGGCTTAAACAGCGCCTTGAAGCTGCCCTTGAGCCCGGGCTCCTTCACAGCTTTTTTGAATTCCTTTTTCAGGTCTCTGACCTGAATCATAATCTCATTGTTTTTCATATTTTCACTCCTTTTCAGGCAGACCTTTACACGGTTCAGGCCTTACCTTAAAACATAACGGTTAAAAATACTGCAGCACAAAATAGGGTAACTACATTCTGTGTATGCTGAGCGCAGTACTCTACCCTCGTGAAAATCAGCAGCTCCGAACAAGGTCAGGAGTACGGAGCTTTAGCTGATACATCCTCGTGAATCAGCATACTAATATTATAGAAATTGACGCATAGGCTGTCAATAAAAAGATTTGTCTTTTTGCCGTATTTTGTGGTCAGATTTTAGTTTGCAAGTCCCTATATATATGATATAATACCCACAGGTGATAAATATGATATGCAATCTATGCCCACACAAATGCGCCGCCTACAAAGACAAAGATACTATCGGCGGCAAATGCGGTGTTTCTGCCAATATAAAGGTAGCAAGAATAGCTCCCCACCATTGGGAGGAGCCTGTACTCAGCGGAGAAAAAGGCTCAGGCGCCGTTTTCTTCAGCGGTTGCACCTTAAAGTGCATCTACTGCCAGAACTCTGAGATCTCTGCAGACAACTACGGGGTGGAGATCGCCCCCTCTGTTCTTGCCGAAGAATTCAGGAAGCTGGAGGTACAGGGTGTGCACAACATTGACCTTATCAGCGCCACTCAGTTTCTGCCTGCTATTCTCAGAGCTTTTGAGATTTACAAACCGAAACTCCCCATTGTGTACAACTGCGGAGGATACGAAAGAGTGGAAACCCTTAATGCTCTGGAGGGTATCGTTGACATTTATCTGCCCGATTTCAAATACTCTGACGACGCCTTAGCAAAGGAATACTCAGGAGCCGAAAACTACACGCAGGTTGCTGCAGATGCAATAAAAGAAATGTTCAGGCAGACGGGCAGGCTTACCGTAAACGAAGAGGGAATTGCACAGCGTGGTGTGCTTGTGCGGCATCTGGTGCTCCCAAACCATACCCGCAACAGCATAAACGCACTTAATATTCTCAAAGAGAATTTTGGAGACGACCTCACTTTGAGCCTTATGGGGCAGTACATCCCCCACGGCAAGGCTATGGACCACCCAAAGCTCAACCGCAAAATTACAAAGAGAGAATACGAGAAGGTGCTCTCTCACCTGATTAACCTTGACATAGACGGCTTTGCTCAGGAGCTTGAATCTGCAGACGAGAGCTTTATTCCCTTGTGGAATTATGAAATTGACTGATTTATTTTCGCAATCCCTCCTGATTGCCTGCGGCAATCTTTCCTCCCTTTACACAAGGGAGGCTGAAACTACACCTTATACATAACAAAAAGTGCACCCCGAAGGACTCTAAAAATCCCTCGGGGTGCATTTTATTCTTCGCTTATTGTGAGCCACATTCGCTGGTCGTCCGTGTTGACAAGGTCTGCTCTGAGCACCTTTTTTTCTGTTGTTCCGTCCTTAAAGGTAACCGCAACGTCAATGGTTGAATCCTGCAGGATAAGCTTTCTTATCTGCTGAGAAAGCACGTCTGACTCTGCCCACAAAGCCTCTTCCTCCTCTGAGAGCTCTCCCCCCTCAAAGGTATGGTTTTCTCTGAGCTTTAAAAGCTTTTGCTCGCATTCCCACAGGCGGTCAAGCTTTTCCGCCATTTGCGCGTTACTGCGGTTACTCTCCAGCACAAGCTCCAGCTTTTTGCTGAAGTCGATTTTGTCTGAGCCTTCACCGCTTACATCCGTACTAATAAAAGTAAAGGTGTCGCAGTAGGTCTTGCCGTAGGATAAGCCGTCACCATACTCCTTCAGCTCTTCTGGTGTATACTGAGAATTCTCAAGGCTCATTTCTGAGTAATTGCTGAGCAACTCCCGGTCCTCGCCCTGAAAATACCCTGCGGGAGAAAGCGCAAAATATACCCCCTCGGAATTTGCCTTAAAGGTAACCGAAACAATATCCTCCCCCTCTATCTCGAACATACTAAGAGCAAAGCTCTGAAAGAAATTAGGGGAAGCGTCCTCGTATTTTTCAAGATTCGGGTACATTGCCCAGCCCCCCGTGAGCTCTTCTGAATATGCTCCTATTGTGCTTTGATCTGCTTTATCTCCAAGGAGCTCCACCTGCTTTGCATTGGCAGTAATTATAAATCTGCTTTTCTCCCCTTGTACAGGCGAAGGCTTTGCGCCTAACCCCACCACAGCAGTAATCGTGAACACTACCGCCAGGCAAGCCGCCAACACACCAAAGGCAAATCTGCCGTTTACCTTTTTAAACTCCTTCACGTTTTCATCCTCTTTAGCCTCTGCGGCTTTTTTCACCACCTTTTCCACCAGGGACTTTGGTGCTTTTATTTTATCAAAATCATCAAAAATGTTTTTGTACACAAGTCATTCTCCTTCTGAAAGTATTTTTCTGAGCTTATCTCTGCCCCGTCTGAGCCTTGAGCCCACCGTGTTGGGATTAGAGTCGGTTATAGCTGATATTTCTTCTATAGAAAATTCCTCGTAATAGTACAGATACAGCACGGTTCTGTATTTTTCGGGCAAAGCCGCAAGCTCACAGCTCAAAGATAAAGGCTCCGCCTCAAATACCGCAATGTTCTCGTCCAGCTCCTCGTACACCCGAAGCTTTTTCTGTTTACTCAGATTTCTGCATTTGTTCACCGTCACCCTGCACAGCCAGTTGCGAAGGTAACGCTCATCATCAAAAGGCGCATCTGCCCTCACCAAAGACAGGCCCACCTCCTGCAGAATATCCTGTGCATCGTATTCATTGCCCGTGTACTGAAATGCAAGACGATATATCATATCTGCATATTTTCTCAAAGTTTTTTCTATAAGCATATTTTTCTTTGCTTTTTCGGTACCGTTTTCCAAGCTGTTACCTCCTTTCACCTATTAATACAATCAAGAAGCACAGAATTGTGCAACAAACTGAAAATTTATGCAAAAAGATAACCCCACGGAAGACCGTGGGGTTTTGTAAATACAGTAAGTATTATTTTGCGAAATCGATTGCTCTGGATTCGCGGATGATGTGCACCTTGATATGGCCGGGATACTCAAGCTCAGCCTCGATCTTCTGGCAGATATCACGGGCAAGCACAGCCATCTTCTCGTCACTTACAACCTCAGGCTTAACCATAATGCGGATCTCGCGGCCTGCCTGAATTGCAAACGTAGTATCAACGCCCTCAAAGGAGGAAGCAACGCTCTCCAGCTTCTCAAGGCGCTTGATGTAGTTCTCAAGGTTTTCTCTGCGGGCACCGGGACGTGCAGCAGAGATTGCATCTGCTGCCTGAACAAGGCAGGCAACGATGGTCTTAGCCTCAATGTCGCCGTGGTGTGCGTGGATAGCGTGGATAACTGCATCGCTTTCCTTGTACTTTCTTGCAACGTCAACGCCAAGCTCAATGTGGCTTCCGTCCATCTCGTGGTCAAGAGCCTTGCCTATATCGTGGAGAAGACCCGCACGCTTTGCAACTGCAGGGTCAAGTCCCAGCTCAGTTGCCATCATACCTGCAATGTAGGAAACCTCCAGAGAGTGGTTAAGCACGTTCTGACCGTAGCTTGTGCGGTAGCGAAGTCTTCCCAGAAGCTTTACAAGCTCGGGGTGAAGACTGCCCACACCTGCGTCAATAACTGCGTGCTCACCGGCACTCTTGATGGTAGCCTCAACCTCACGACGGGATTTGTCTACCATTTCCTCGATCCTTGCAGGATGGATACGTCCGTCAGAGATAAGTTTCTCAAGTGCAACACGGGCAATCTCACGCCTTACGGGCTCAAAGCAGCTCAGGGTGATTGCCTCGGGTGTGTCGTCAATGATCAGGTCACAGCCTGTGAGTGTTTCGATAGCGCGGATGTTTCTGCCCTCTCTACCGATGATTCTGCCCTTCATCTCGTCATTGGGCAGAGGAACAACAGAAACGGTTGCTTCTGTTACGTGGTCAGCAGCAAGACGCTGGATTGCAAGAGAGATGATGTTTCTTGCCTTCTTGTCAGCCTCGTCCTTAAGCTGCTGCTCATACTCCATGATCTTGACGGATTTCTCGTGTGTGAGCTCGCCGTCAAGCTGCTCAAGCAAATAAGCCTTTGCCTGCTCCACAGAGTAGCCGGAGATTCTCTCAAGCATTTCAAACTGGCTCTTCTTGATGGTTTCTACCTCTTCCAGTTTTTTGTCAGCATCCTTGAGTTTGCCGGCAACTACTTCTTCTTTTTTCTCCAGATTATCCAGCTTTTTGTCCAGAGTTTCCTCTTTCTGCTGGAGTCTTCTCTCCTGTCGCTGTACTTCCTTGCGACGATCGTTAATGTCTTTTTCCGCCTCGTTTCTCAGGCGATGGACCTCGTCCTTACCTTCGATGATGGCTTCCTTCTTCTTTGTTTCAGCAGTCTTCATAGCGTCTGAAATAATACGCTTTGCTTCCTGCTCGGCACTGCCTATCTCATTCTCGGCCACCCTTTTTCTGTGAACAACACCGCTGATAAAACCAACCAGCGCGCCCACGATAAGGGTTGCAGCCGCAATGACCAGTGCAAGCCAAAGTTCCATAGTTTTGACACCTCCTTGATTTGATCTTTTTCAGATTCAACTCGCGGTGCCGTTAATTAGATATGCCATTATGGATTTTACCGTAAAAATACAAAAATCGGGTCGGATAAAAAGCACAACTGCAGATTCTGACCATAGAATTCTAAAAAAAAGACAACTATGGCAGGCAAAAAAAGCATATGCAGTTGCGGGTAAAACAAGATATCCGCCCGAAAATATATAATAAAGGTACAAAATTAATAAGGGATATCTATAAGTAACGGCTCATCTAAGAGTCCAATTAAAAAAGTATATCGCTTGCTGTAAATATATGCACAGCAAACAGAGCGTAATTTAATAATATTACGTTTTATACTATAGTAAATCATAACATAATTTTTGTCAAGAATAATTTGTTTATTTTTATACATAATAATTATGTTATACTCAGAGAATATGGAGCAATTCTCTAAAACTGCAGAATACACTGTTTTTTGCTCTTTTTGCAAAGTGTATTTTTTGCCTAAAATTCATACATTAATGCCTGTGAATAAATTAACATTACACAAAATCGGTTAAATTCTTCACAAACTATTGAATTTATCAAAAAAAAGTTATATAATCTATTTACCAATAAAATACAGGAGGAAGTATTTATTATGTCAGTAAAAGTTGGTATTAACGGTTTCGGTCGTATCGGCCGTCTTGCATTCAGACAGATGTTCGGCGCAGAGGGTTATGAGGTTGTTGCAATCAACGATCTTACAAGCCCCAAGATGCTCGCTCATCTTCTCAAGTACGATTCTGCTCAGGGCCGCTACGCTCTTGCAGACACAGTAACAAGCACAGACAACTCCATCACAGTTGATGGCAAGGAGATCACAATCTACGCTGAGAAAGACGCAAACAACATCCCCTGGGGTGAGCTCGGTGTTGAGGTTGTTCTGGAGTGCACAGGCTTCTACTGCTCCAAGGAGAAGTCCATGGCTCACATCAACGCAGGTGCTAAGAAGGTTGTTATCTCTGCTCCCGCAGGCAACGACCTGAAGACAGTTGTATTCTCCGTTAACGAGAATACTCTTACAGCTGAGGATCAGATCATCTCTGCTGCATCCTGCACAACAAACTGCCTTGCTCCCATGGCTAAGGCTCTTAACGAT
>JAFQDM010000023.1 GCA_017416065.1 Ruminococcus sp. | reverse complement strand
GGTAACAGAAAAGTAGCCCCCGGACGTTTTTGTGAGCTTCTGAATCTGCAGTTTACCGCCCAGGATATTTCTTTTATACCTCATGCTGTAGATCAGGTAATAGTAGGAGATATCGACAGACTGCGCCTAAGTTCAAAAAAAGCGGTGTTTGTTATTGGCGCAGTTGAGGGTGAATTCCCACGCACAAATCCCACCAAGGGACTCTTCACAGGAAGCGAGAGGGAGCTGCTTGCAGATGCAGGACTTTTCAGGGATACATCACCTCAGACTCAGGCGCTTACAGAGGAATACCTTTGCTACTATGCTCTCACAAGTGCGTCTGATAAGCTTTTTGTCAGCTATCCTTGTGCAGATCTTAAGGGAAATGTTATCTATCCCTCAAAGCTTTTTACTCAGCTCAATGTATTGTGTCCCGCTGTCAAGGCTGTTTTGTTTTCCGATGTTCCGCCTCTTGAACTTTTGTGGTCACCAAAGGCCGCCTTTCGTATATATGCCGGAAGGTCCGCAGCGCAGGATGAGCTCACAAATGCACTTTCTGAGTACTACAGTTCAAATGAGGAATTTTCATCCTCCGCAAAAGCTCTGAAACGAGCAGTTTCAAGGGCAGATTTCAGAATATCCGATCCCGTCAATGCCCGTAAGCTCTTTGGCGAGAATATGTATCTGTCAGCTTCCCAGGTAGAGAAGTACCATCTTTGCAGATTTATGTACTTCTGCACCTACGGACTTCGCATAAAAGAGCGTAGAGCCGCACAGATAGATGCAATGGAATACGGTTCCTTTGTGCACTATATTTTGGAGCATTTTCTTAAAAAGTATTCAAAAGAGCAGATGCTCTCTGTTTCTGACGAGCAGATCTCAGATGATATTAACTCCCTGATGAGCCAATATGCCGCCGAGCATTTTGGCGGAACGCAGGATAAATCAGAGCGCTTTTTATATCTTTACAGCAGGGTTTCTCTTTATGTTCATAAGCTTATCAAGCACTTAATCGAAGAGCTTTCGCAGAGTAGCTTTACCCCAGAAGCATTTGAGCTTGACATAGGCAGAGATGTGCCTGCATATTCACTCACCTTGCCAACAGGTCAGACGGTTACTATTCGAGGTAAGGTGGACAGAGCTGACCTTATGCGCAAGGACGACAGAACTTATATCAGGGTTGTGGATTATAAAACAGGTTCAAAGATTTTTGATCTTTCCGATATAATGTACGGACTGAATCTTCAGATGCTTATCTATCTTTCCGCACTTACCAAAGACAGCTCAGGCTTTACAGATGAAGCTCTGATTCCCGCAGGTGTTTTGTATATGCCGTCAATGGTGCCGGTTATTAACGCCGCTTTTGACGATTCTGCGGAGAAGATTATGGCGGAACAGAATAAGAAGCTCAGAATGAACGGTCTTATTCTTAAGGATATGGATGTAATTGACGGAATGGAACGCAATGGTATGGGCGTTTATATTCCCGTTTCAAGCAAAGGCGACTCCGTCAAAGGAACAGATAACCTTGCGAGCCTGGAGGAATTCGGCGCGGTGTTCGCTCACATAGACAGATTGATTGCTCAAATGGCAACAGAGCTTACAAACGGCAGGGTAGAGGCTATGCCGGCCAAGGGCGGCTACGATGCCTGTGAGTATTGTCCCTATAAAGCAGTGTGCGGACATAAGGATTCGGACCGTCAACGGACGATATATAAGCTGGACAGAGCAGAGATAATAAAAAAACTTGGACTCAAAGAAGAGGAGGTGGCACCTTGAGCAGAAACTGGACGTATAATCAGCAGTTAGCGATCAATGCCCGCAGAGGCTCTCTTTTAGTCAGTGCCGCCGCAGGCTCAGGCAAAACCGCAGTTTTGGTTGAGCGTGTAACCCGTATGGTTACAGATAACGTGGAGCCCGTGCCTATTGAGCGCCTTTTGATAGTAACCTACACAAAAGCGGCGGCAGCAGAGCTTAAAGAGAGAATTTCAGCCACCCTCAATTCGCTTATTAACGCAGACCCTGCAAATGATTGGTACAAAAGACAGCTTGCGTATCTTCCTTTTGCAAACATTTCTACCGTGGACAGCTTCTGCGGTGAGGTAGTGCGCGAGTTTTTTCAGAAGCTCAGTATCAGCCGTGATTACAGAATTGCAGACAACAGCGAGCTGTCTGTTTTCAAAGAAGAAGCTCTGCAGTTAACGTTAGAGGAGTTCTACGCAAAAAGATCTGTAGGGTTTTCAAAGCTTGTAGAGACCTTCGCCACCCCTCGTGACGACAGAAAGCTTCAATCAGACATACTTCGGATGCACGAATTCCTTATGTCCCATCCCTTTGGCAACAGGTGGCTGGAGGAAAAGCTGGAATTTTACACCAAATTCACTACTGCTGCTGAAAGTGTGTGGGGCAGGATAATAATTGAGTATGCTTTGTCTGCTGTGGATTATTGTATAAGTATGACAGAGACAGCCCTCAGCGCCTTAGAGGCAGAGCCTGAGCTTTATTCCCTTGTTTGCGATCTTTTCGGCTCGGATCTTCAATACCTGCAAACTTTAAAAAGCAAATTGCAGAACTCTTCGTGGGATGAAATTTCTGCATTTGCAGATTCATTTGTTCCCGGGACTCTTCGCGCCAAGGGTTACACCACTCATCCCATAAAGGTTCAGGTGGCAGAGATCCGCAAGACTGTCAAAAAGAATATAGAAAAGATCCGGGAGCTTTTTGTAAGGCAAGAGGAAGACATCAGGCAGGATATCCTTATGCAATCAGACGTTGTGGCAGAGCTTTTTGAATGTGTGAAAGCCTTTGACAAGCACTACACCGAGCTTAAAAACGCAAAGAACGTTGCAGATTTCTCCGATATTATGCACAGGACCCTTCAGTTACTCGTGGATTGTAACCAACGGGGAGAAGTTATATATACCGAGGTTGCAGATATTATTTCTGACCGCTTTGACGCAGTGATGGTAGACGAGTTCCAGGATGCAAACGAAGTGCAGGATCTTATTTTTAATGCAGTTTCTCACAAAGGGAAAAATCTCTTTGTGGTGGGAGACGTCAAGCAGAGTATTTATGCCTTCCGTCAGGCAATGCCCGAGATATTCCTCAGCAGAAAGAACGCTTTACCTTTATATAATGAAGATGAGGACAACTATCCTTCAAAGGTTATTCTGGAACGTAATTTCAGAAGCCGTGGTGAGGTAACTGAATTCATAAATTATATTTTCAGAACTCTTATGTCCGAGCAAGTGGGAGATATGGAATACACCCAAGAGGAGCAGCTTGTCCCAGCGGCAGATTTCCCTGCTGCGGTCGCTCCGTGCAATGAGCTTCATTTGCTGGACCTGGACAAGATAGGAGATGTAGACGCGGTAATTGCAGAGGCAAGGTACATCGCCGCCCTGATACTTGAAAAATGCAAAAATTCACAGATTAAAGACGGGGATAAACAACGTAACGTCCGTTTTGGTGACGTTGCAATTCTTATGCGTAACAAAAGCACATACGGTGACTTGTATGCAAACGAACTGCGTCGTTGCGGTGTACCTGCTGTGTGTGAGAGCGCATCAGGATTTTTGGGCTCTCAAGAGGTAATGGTTGCAGTTGATTTTCTGAAAGTCATCGATAACCCCTTGCAGGATGTTCCTCTGCTTTCCGTTATGATGTCGCCCGTGTATGGCTTCACGCCCGATGACCTGGCAATTATGCGTGCAGAAAACCGCAGGATTCCTTTGTATATGTCAGTTAAAAATTCTGCAGAAAGCGGCAATGCAAAGTCACAGCACTTTATATCTCATATAGATATGCTTCGCAATTTAGCTCTGACCTTGCCCTCTGATCTATTCATAGGTGCTCTTTACGAGCATACGGGAATGCTTTCTCTGAGTCTTGCAACAGGCGGAGAATTGGCTCTTAATAATCTGCGTCTGCTTATGGAATATGCAAGGTACTATGAGCAGGGCGCCTCAAAGGGAATCTCTGCTTTTGTAAGGTACATTGATAAGCTGCAAACAAACGGTACCGATCTTCCTGCAGCCATGCTTTCAGGGGACGATGGCGAGAATGCAGTGCGTATTATGACTATTCACGGCAGTAAAGGCCTGGAGTTTCCTGTGTGTATTCTTGCAAATACTGCAAGGGAGTTTAATTCAGACACTAAGGATAACGTACTGCTTCATTCAAAGCTGGGCTTTGCCGCAAAGCGCAGAGACGACCTTCTTATGTGCAGCTACAACACCTTGCCCCGTGAAGCAGTATCCCTGGAAGTTAAGAGGAGCGAGATGTCCGAGGAGCTTCGTGTCTTGTATGTTGCGATGACCCGTGCCAAAGAACAGCTTATAATGGTTGCAACAAAGAAAAAGCTTTCTTCCTATGTTTCAAAGCTTGCTCAGAATATTTCAAGCGATAATATACTGTCACCTTTTGTTGTCAGAGATTGCAAGCATATGAGCGATTGGCTTATTATGTGCGCTTTAATGCACCCGGCTGCCGACAACCTCAGAGATCTCGCAGAAATGGAAAGATCCGACTTTCCTTGCGAAGATACGGGCAATTTCAAAGTTGTTATTGCAGACGACCTTGATTTTGAATTTGATTGGTTAGGGGGCAGCGTTGTAAAGGAAACTCTGTTTGAGGATGTTCCCTTAAATACCCTTGAGATCATCCGAGATCGCTTTGACGGCTGGAAGTATAAGTATTCCGCCCTATGTAATCTGCCGCAGAAGGTGACCGCCTCGGCACTTACTCACAAGGAAAGTATGGCAAATCTTTCCAGAATACTTGCAAAGCCTGCCTTTATGTCAGATTCTCCTCTTACCGCTGCAGAGAAAGGTACAGCTCTGCACAAGTTTATGCAGTATTGCGATTTTTCATCTGCCCGTACCAGCTTGGAAGATGAGATAAACAGGCTTCGAAGCTGTGCAAAGCTTACTCCGCAGGAAGCAGATTCCATTGATGTTTACAAAGCATCGGCGTTCATAAACAGCAGCATTGTTTCAAGTGCTCTGAGTGCAGATGTGTTTTACAGAGAATACAGATTCACAGTTAATATCCCTGCGTATATGGCAGATGAAAACGTAGCCGATGAGATAAAAGATCATCCTGTTATTCTTCAAGGCTCAGTAGACCTTGCAATATTGAAGAAAGATGGTATAATTATAGTAGATTATAAGACGGACAAGGTACAGGAGTCCTCAGAGCTTGCTCGGCGCTACCGTAAGCAGATTCTGCTTTATAAGGAAGCAGTGGAGCAGATCACGGGCAAACCTGTCATATCCTGTCTTATATATTCGGTCTATCTATCAGAAAGTCTGGAGGTTTTATAATGAGAAAAATCAAATCATTCATTGCCCTTGCGTTAGCAGTCCTTCTTTGTATGGGCACTCTTCTGTGTGTGTATGCAAATTCAGAAGCGCTCTTCTTAGGTGATGCAGACACAAACGGTACCGTTAACGTTAAGGACGCAACAGCTATTCAGAAGTATGTAGCAGGTATGGCTGTTGCTGTGTTCAGCGAGAAAGCGGCAGATGCTGACGAAAGTGACGATATCAACGTCAGAGATGCAACTCTTATTCAGAAGTTTACAGCAGGCTTCGAGATCTCCCATCCTGTAGGAGAAGAAATGGCTTCCGATGTTGAACCCGGAACAACAGTACCCGGTACATCAGCACCTACACAGCCCCAAACAACAGCTCCTGCAGATCCCGTAATACCTTCAGAGCCGGTGGAAAAAATGGATACTAACATCTCAATCTATTTCTCAAACAATGTAAAATGGACTACAGTAAACGCTTACCTTTATAATGAGAAGGCTGGCAAGGAGCTCGCTCCCTGGCCTGGAGTTGCAATGAATCTCCACAGCACCAACGATTTCGGCGAGCAGATCTACACCATGGACGTAGATGTTTCCGAGTATAACCGTATCGTGTTCAATAACGGTGTCAGCCAGTCTATGAATGCGGCTGTCTCTGTTGCAAGCTCAGGCTTCTATATTGCTAAGGAGACTCCCAAGAGTTCAATGGCATTGGGTGTATATGCATTCAATGAATCCGAATACGGCAACCAGACAACAGTAAAGCTTGACTATCCCGACGGATATCAGAAGCCTATCACCATTTGGACTCCCAATGGCTACGATCCTGCAGATACCACAAAGAAGTATCCTGTTATCTATCTTCTTGACGGACAGAATCAGTTCCTTGGCACAACCAACGGATACGGCGGTTGGGTAAGTGACAAAATCGCAACCTGTCTGCAGGCAAACGGACACGAAGGATTTATCTTAGTTGGAATTGATAACACAAGAAACCGCGATAAAGAGCTTACTCCCGATATCGGTGACGTTGCTCCAAACTACAAGAACCCGTTCGAAAACGGAGTGGGAGAGACCTTCTCTAACTTTGTAGCCAATACAGTAAAGCCTTATGTAGAAGCTAACTACAATGCATCAACTCTTGCAAAGGATAACTCAGTAATTGGTGCATCCTCCGGTGGTATAGAAGCATTCTATATCGGTATGGAGCATATGGATAAATTCGGCGGTGTAGGTGCACTTTCTCCTGCATTTATGCTTTTTGATAAGGCAGAATGGGACGCATACCTTGCGAAGTTTGATTTCTCAGATGCCTCAAAGCTCCCCAGAATCTTCTTCTACAACGGCGGCGGAGATTCCTTAGAGCTGGAGCTTAACCCCTATGCAAAGGCTATGCCCGAGTGGATGGTAGACTTAGGTTATCCTGCAGACAAGGTTATCTTCTGCCATGAGGACAAATTCTCTCATAACGAGTACGCATGGCGTATGGTTATGCCTCAGATCATTCCCTGGATCTATGAGCTTCAGTAATTTATATAATTACTAATAACAACTAAGAAAAGCCTCCCAAACGGGAGGCTTTCTTTATATCTGATGTTAAATTTTAATACGTTCATTTCTTGTGTAGCTGATTTTAATGTTGTCCACATTCTTATTGTGCATATGCACACTCTGCACAAGACCGATTCCAAAGTAAAGACACATTGCAGATGAACCGCCTGCACTGAAGAATGGGAGAGTAATTCCTATAACGGGGAGCAGTCCCAGCACCATGGCAATGTTGATTACAGTCTGGGACGCAAGAAGAGCAAACATTCCGTAGCAGATGTATGCGCCCAGCTCATCTCTTGCTTTTGTTGCGTTCAGGAAGACCTTGATTATCAGCACCAAAAGGATAGTAAGTATTAGGATAGTGCCAAAGAATCCGCACTCTTCACCTGCAACAGAGAAGATAAAGTCGTTTTCCTGCTCAGGTACGTAACCGATTCCTGTTCTGTATCCGTTTCCGATTCCGTATCCTGTGGCTCCTCCTGAAGCAATAGATACCTTGCTTTGATATTGCTGATATCCGTAGTCTGTCATAGCATTGCCGTCAAGGTCAAAAAGAGCAAGTATTCTGTTCCTGTGTTCATCGTTCATAACCACGTTCCAAAGCACAGGAACGCCTATTGCAATAAGTGTAAGTAAAATGGTAAAGTATCTTGCCTGTATTCCTGCCACGAACATAAGTATCAGTGCTATGAACAAGAAGATAAGCGCTGAGCCGTCATCACCCTGAAAGTGAATGATGGCTACAGGTACCAATGCATGTAAAAGCAAGGTAACAACTGCTGTTAATGTTTCCAGCTTGCCTGTTTTTTTTAGATAGTCAAGATGCTTTGAAAAGGTAACAATAAAGCATATCTTAATAAGCTCAGAAGGCTGAAAGGTAAATCCGCCGGGAAGTCTCAGCCATGCAGTGTCGTCAGTACCTGTAACGGTAATGCCGAATAAGAATACTGCCGCAAAAAGCACCAGAGATATTCCTGCCAGCAAATACCAGTATCTTGCAATATATTCATAGTCGATCATAGAGATAATGATTGCCGCAACATATCCGATAACAGCCGCCATTATCTGTGTTCGCACAAAGCTACCTCCGGCACGCTCCACGCTTGAAAGCAATAATGAGCTGTATATGGTAGCAGACAGGGTGAACAGCCAGATGGTTTTGTCAGAGTTCAGTATATAGTCACCGACGCTTGAAAAGAATCTTTTCATCTGCACACCGCCTTTCGTGCTTATTTATTATATATAAACCTGTGTGAAATATCAAGACGAATAATAAAAGTTGTGAAAATACTTGCAGATGCACACTCTAAGTGATATAATTAATGTGTATTTTTATATTAATAAGCAAAGGAGCGATATTATGCTTTCCGACATTCAGATTGCGCAGCAGACAGAACTTCGTCCAATAACTGAGATTGCAGAGAAACTTGGTGTTTCCTTTGAGGAGCTTGAGCTTTATGGCAGATACAAAGCAAAGCTCAGCGATGAGCTTTCTGCTCGTCTTAAGGATAAGCCTGACGGCAAGCTCATTTTAGTTACCGCCATCAATCCCACACCTGCAGGTGAGGGCAAGACCACCACTACCTGTGGCCTGGGTCAGGCAATGGCAAAGATCGGCAAGAATGCCATCATTGCCCTGCGCGAGCCTTCCTTAGGTCCTGTTTTCGGTGTTAAGGGCGGCGCTGCAGGCGGCGGATACAGCCAGGTGCTCCCCATGGAAGACATCAACCTGCATTTCACAGGTGATATGCATGCTATCACATCTGCCAATAACCTTCTTTGTGCTTTGCTTGATAATCATCTCCAGCAGGGTAATGCTCTGGGTATTGACCAGCGCAGAGTCCTTGTTAAGAGATGCCTTGATATGAACGACAGAGCCCTGCGCTTTGTAAACGTTGGTCTTGGCGGTAAGGTGAACGGCATCCCCCGCGAGGATGGCTTTATCATCACTGTTGCCACAGAAGTAATGGCTATCCTCTGCCTTTCTGCAGATATGGATGACCTGAAGCGCAGACTTGGCAATATCCTTGTTGCATATAATTACGCAGGCGAGCCTGTGTATGCCCGCGACCTTAAAGCTGAGGGAGCCATGACAGCACTCCTTAAGGATGCGCTTAAGCCTAATCTTGTTCAGACTATTGAGGCTACCCCTGCAGTTATGCACGGCGGCCCCTTTGCAAATATCGCTCACGGATGTAACTCAGTCCGTGCAACCAAGCTTTCGCTTAAGCTTGCAGATTACTGCATCACAGAGGCTGGCTTCGGCTCAGATTTAGGTGCAGAGAAGTTCTTTGATATCAAGTGTCGCTATGCAGGGTTTAAGCCTTCTGCAGTTGTGCTTGTTGCAACCTGCCGAGCACTTAAATATAACGGTGGCGTTCCTAAGGCAGAGACTGCAAACGAAAATCTTCAGGCTCTCAAGGATGGTATCGTAAACCTTGGTGCTCATATTGAAAATATGAGAAAGTACGGAGTACCTGTAGTTGTTGCAATTAACCGCTTCCTTACCGATTCACAGGCAGAGCTTGATTTCATCAAGGAGTATTGCATAGAAAAGGGTGCGGATTTTGCTCTTTCAGACGTTTTTGCAAACGGCGGAGACGGTGGAGTTGAGCTTGCACAGAAGGTTGTGGAGGCTTGCGAGAAGCCCTCAGACTTCAAGCTCCTTTATCCCGACACAATGACTATCAGAGAAAAGGTAGAGACCATCGCCCGCGAGATCTATCGTGCAGATTCCGTCAACTTCACAGCTGCAGCAGAAAAAGCAATGAAAGAGATCTCAGCTCTTGGCGGAGATAAGCTCCCCGTATGTGTTGCCAAGACCCAGTATTCTCTCTCAGATGACCCTGCAAAGCTGGGCGCTCCCACAGGTCATACAATCACAGTGCGCGATATGAAGCTTTCAAACGGTGCAGGCTTTGTTGTTGTGTATACAGGCGACATTATGACTATGCCCGGTCTACCCAAGGTTCCTGCCGCAGAGCGCATTGACGTAGATTCAAACGGCATTATAAGCGGACTTTTCTGATATGACGGAGTATATTTCTCACAGCCTTGAGGATACAGACAGAATCGCCAAGGATATAGCTTCAACCTTTAAGGGGACAGAGGTTATAGCCATGAAGGGCGGCCTGGGGGTTGGCAAAACCACCTTCACCCGCGGCCTTGCTGCTCATTTTGGAGTTTCAGAGGGAGTTCACAGTCCCACGTTTGCCATAGTCAATGAGTACAAGGGTACGGTTCCCGTGTATCATTTTGATATGTATCGCGTTATGGACGAAGATGATCTGTATTCCACAGGCTTTTATGATTATTTAGGTAAGGGACTTATAATAATAGAATGGAGCGAAAACATTCTTGAATATCTCCCTGAGGATGCGGTGTTTATAGAACTTTCCTACGGCGAAGACGAAAATACACGCATCATAAAAAGGATGTAACAAATGATTATTTTATCAATAGATTCATCTGCCACAGCCGCCTCAGCCGCTTTGACAGAGGATTCAAAACTCGTTGGTGAGTTTTTTACAAATACTGATTTTACCCACAGCCGCACTTTGGCTCCTATGATCGAAAACCTGCTTTCGGTCTCAGGCAAGACTACCTATGACGTAGATCTTATCGCAGTCAGCAACGGACCCGGCTCCTTCACCGGTGTTCGAATAGGTGTTTCAGTTGCAAAAGGCATTGCCTTTGCAGATGATCTGCCCTGTATGGCAATATCTACCTTAGAGTCAATGGCGTATAACTTGATCCTTACGGATTGCATTGTTTGCGCTGTTATGGATGCAAGGCGCAACCAGGTATACAACGCAATGTTCCGCATCCGTTTCGGCGAGGTGGAACGCCTTTGTGAGGACAGAGCGATTTCTCTTGCAAACTTAAAGGCAGAGATCTCAGAAAAATACAACGGTCAAAGAGTTATCCTTGTTGGCGACGGTTCAACAATAACTATGAGAGAGGTTATGGATCTTCCCATGTCTGTAGAAATGGCACCTGAGTCCATTCGTTTTCAGCGTGCATCCTCTGTAGCGGCTGCAGCACAGGCTCATCTTGCGGCAGGGGAGAAGCCTCTCAAGTCAGCAGAGCTTTTGCCCTCATATCTTCGTCTTTCTCAGGCAGAGCGCGAGCGCAAAGAAAAGGAAGCTGTAAAGCAGGCTTCAGAAGATAATGCTAACTGATTTTTAAAGATAAGGAGAATTAATTATGATAGCTATAGGATGCGATCACGGCGGACTTGATATCAAGAATGCCATCATTAAATCTTTTGACGAGAAGGGTGTGGAGTATGTTGACTTTGGCACATTCACTCCAGACAGCGTAGATTATCCCGAATATGCATACAAGGTAGCAAAGGCAGTGTCAAACGGTGAGTGCGAAAAAGGCATCATCTGCTGCGGTACAGGCATCGGCGTTGCCATGGTTGCCAATAAGGTAAAAGGTGTTCGCGCAGCTACGGTTACTAACGAGTTCTGTGCAGAGATGACCCGTCGTCATAACGATGCAAACGTTGTCACAATGGGCGGCAGAGTTATTGACGAAGCAACTGCAGTGCGCCTTGCAGATATTTTCATCAATACTCCCTTCGACGGCGACCGCCACACTCGCAGAGTAGAGATGATCTCTCAGATAGAAAACGGCGAATTTTAATTTGTTTTGTCACAGCTCCTTTGATGCGTCAAAGGGGCTGTTTAAGTTTTATTTAAAGATAAAAACACTTGCAATTTCTTTTTCTTTGGTGTATAATACCACTTGCACGCCGGTATGATGGAATTGGCAGACGTGACGGACTCAAAATCCGTTGGTAGCGATACCGTGTGGGTTCGAGTCCCACTACCGGCACCAAAGAAAGGCAAGTTGTTTCAGCTTGCCTTTCTTTCCATTTAATATAAGATTTACGGAGCAAACAATGACTTGGAATTTAATGTTTTTTCTTAACAGTATATTATTAGGTGCAGGACTTGCTATGGATGCATTTTCAGTTTCCCTTGCAAACGGACTTGCTCAGCCTCAAATGCGCAAACGCAGAATGTCTCTTATAGCCGGCACTTTTGCTTTTTTTCAGGCTTTAATGCCAATGCTTGGCTGGGTGTGTGTCCATCTGTTTGTGAGGTTCTTGTCTTCATTTCAGATCTTCATTCCTTGGATAGCCCTCGCCTTACTGCTTTACATAGGTATCAAAATGATAGTAGATGCCCTGCGCTCTGACGAACAAGGGGAGACCAAATCAAAGCTTACGTTTTCTGCCCTTTTAATGCAGGGCATTGCCACCTCCATAGATGCATTGTCAGTAGGCTTCACAACTGCTGACTACGATTTAATTTCTGCACTTGTGTCAGCACTCATAATTGCCCTTGTCACATTTATAATCTGTTTTGTTGGCCTTTGCATAGGCAAAAAGTTTGGCACCAGGCTTGCAGGCAAAGCTTCCATCCTTGGGGGAGTGATATTGATCCTGATAGGACTTGAGATTTTTGTTACAGGTATACTGTAGTTTTTATGTATAATTTAAACATAAATTTGTATGTTAATATGTAGTAATTTCCTGCATATTTTTTATGCATAAATACTTGAAAATCTAATCTTATTGCCGTATAATATTTCTATTAAATTTGGAGAGGTGTTTTGAATGGAAAACAACAAGCGTCCTGAAACAATGGAGCGTATAACAACAAAAGCTCTTGCAGATAAGTTTATCGAAGAGCAGATCGCAGAGGTTCGTGCACAGGTAGGCGACAAAAAGGTTCTTTTGGCGCTTTCGGGCGGTGTTGATTCTTCCGTAGTAGCAGCACTCCTCATCAAAGCAATCGGCAAGCAGCTGGTTTGTGTTCATGTAAATCACGGCTTAATGCGTAAGGGCGAGAGCGAGGCAGTTATCGAAACGTTCGGTAAAGAGCTTGACGCTAACCTTATATATGTAGACGCTACAGACAGATTCCTTGATCTTCTTGCAGGTGTAAGCGAGCCCGAGAGCAAGAGAAAGATCATAGGCGCAGAGTTTATCAACGTTTTTGCAGACGAGGCAAGAAAGCTTGAAGGTATTGCATACCTTGCACAGGGTACTATTTATCCCGATATTCTTGAGTCTATCAAGCAGGCAGAGGGCAAAAAAGCAGTTAAGTCCCACCACAACGTTGGTGGTCTTCCCGAGGATCTCCAGTTTGAGCTTGTTGAGCCTCTCAAGTTCCTCTTCAAGGACGAGGTTCGCGTAGTAGGTGAGGCTCTGGGTCTTCCTCACGCAATGGTATACCGTCAGCCTTTTCCCGGTCCCGGACTTGGTGTTCGTTGCTTAGGTGCCATCACTCGCGACAGACTTCACGCACTTCGCGAGGCAGATGCCATCCTTCGTGAGGAGTTTGACAATTTCGGTCTTGCAGGCAAGGTGTGGCAGTACTTCATTGCCGTTCCCGATATGAAGAGCGTAGGTGTTAAGGACGACAGCCGCTACGAGGGCTGGCCCGCAATCATCCGCGCTGTAAACACCAAGGACGCCATGACAGCTACTATTGAGGAGGTTCCCTACGAAGTTCTCCACAAGGTAACAAACAGAATCACCAATGAGGTAGAGGGCATCAACCGTGTTCTCTTTGACCTCACTCCCAAGCCCACCGGCACCATCGAGTGGGAATAATCACAGAAAGCCTAAAAACTCAGTAATATCAAGGGTTTTCGGACTTCGCCCACCCCTTTTGATAACGATTTGATAACAATCCTTAGAACGACTATTATTCTATACCACGAGTGGTTTGTAGGTTATCAAAATAATTACTAAGTGGTTGTTGTCAGCAATTAAATCTGTATTAGACGATTAAAAAGCCCTTAACTGTGGATTACCGCAGTTAAGGGCTTTTTG
>JAFQDM010000022.1 GCA_017416065.1 Ruminococcus sp. | reverse complement strand
TAACGAGTAAGACCCCTTGTAGACTACGAGGTTGATAGGTTGCGTGTGTAAGCATAGTGATATGTTCAGCTTGGCAATACTAATAGGTCGAGGGCTTGACCACAAACGACAATCTCAGGATTTGTCAGTCTTTGGTCTTTACTAAATTTTCTCCTTATCTCTTCATTCTTTATTCAGTTTTCAGGGTGCATAACCCTTTTACATAGACTCAGAGTAACCACTCTGGGTCTTTTGTTTTATTGTATAGAGTTGCAATTTCTGAGGTGAGAGTGTGCTTAGTATTAGAGAATATAGTCCACAGGATGCAGAGATTATCCTGAGCTGGATAACAGATGAAAAAACCTTCAGGCAGTGGAGTGCGGATAAGTATGAGAATTATCCTGCAATGCCTGAGGATGTTAATGATTTTTATGACAGCATCAGACCCAACGGAGCAATTCCGTTGATTTTTTGCCATGACGGGAAAGCTGTCGGTCATTTTATCCTTCGTCCGTTGAGTGATGGGTCAGTTAATACCGTCAGAATTGGTTTTATAATTGTTGACAACTCATTGCGCGGTAAGGGATATGGAAAAAAGATGCTTGAGGCTGCACTTAAATACGCTTTGGATAAATTTAAGTGTGAACGCATTACTTTAGGTGTATTTGAAAATAACCCCAAGGCTCAGCGCTGTTATGAGTCTGTAGGATTCAGACAATATGGTGAGGACAAATTCTTCATAAACGGAGAAGAATGGAATTGCCTTGAAATGGAGTATAAAATAAAGTCTTGTGCTACCTTAGTATGATGTGCTAATATGTAATCAAGTTATTGCAGGAGGTGGTTTCTAATGGCAGACTCGATCGTTCAGGTTAATACATTAAATAAAAAGATTAGAAGCTCTAATTTGGAACTTTTCAGAATTATAGTGATGTTTTTTGTTGTAATGCATCATTATGTAATTAATTCCGGGCTTTTTGAGACTATTCTTGCAAAATCTGTTTTTTCAGTAGGTGACTATGTTATGATCTTACTTGCAGGTTTTGGAAAGATAGGGATAAACTGTTTTGTATTGATAACCGGATACTTTATGTGTACATCAAAAATTACTTTCAGAAAGTATTTTAAGCTTTTACTTGAAGTGATGCTTTATAAAATTATAATTTATATGGTGTTTCTTGCCTGCGGATACGAGAAAATATCCGGGGGAGCTATTCTGAGAACATTTCTTCCTATTACTTCTTTGAGTGATGGATTTACAGATTGTTTTCTCGTATTTTATCTGACGATTCCGTTCCTTAATATTCTCGTTGATAATATGGACAAAAGAATTCATTTTCGGTTGAACGTGCTTCTGTTGGTGGCATATTCGCTGTTTGTTTCTTTACCGTGGATGACTGTCAGATATAACTACCTGACGTGGTTTGTTGTATTGTATTTTATTGCATCTTATATTCGCAGATACCCTGTTGCGTTTCTTGAAAATAAGAAGGCATGCGGAATTGCCGCTGCATTGTTGTTTGTGCTTTGTCTGCTGAGTATTGCAGGAGGAATGTATGGAGTGTCTAAGGGAGCTGCAGGCTACACAAAGGTGTATACCTTTGTGTCAGATTGTCCCAAGCCATTGGCAGTTGCTTTTTCTGTGACGGCTTTCTGCTTCTTTAAAAGTATTAACCTTAGATATAACAAGTTTATAAACACCGTTTCTGCAACAACTTTTGGAGTATTACTTATTCATTCAAACAGTGATGCTATGAGACAGTGGCTGTGGCAGGATCTGCTTAAGGTTAAGCATTACGCAGATTCCTCTTTAAGTGTTGTATATATGCTTGCCTGCTGTGTAGGTGTGTTTATTGTATGTAGTATAATTGATTTAATAAGGGTATACGTTGTTGAAAATCCGCTACTAAAGGTATACGACTCGCTTCATAGTAAAATTTTATCAAAAAGATAATAAAAACTCCGCAGAGATTTGATTCTCTGCGGAGTTTAGCTTTTTATGGTTATTAATTACTTGACCTTTGTGAGAATTATGGGGTACATTTCGGGGAAGAGGTTTTCTGCGCCAATGTCAATTGTAAGAGTATCTCCTTCTATGGTGTATGTTTCGTGTGTGTTTAAAAATTCTTGTGTGATCAACATATTGCCTACGGTATTGTAGGTTCCTTCTTGAGGTGCGGTATTCTCTGATATCATGTCAGCAGGGATCGTTTCCTCTATAAAAGCCTCAATACTCTCGAAGCCGTATGCTTGGATCATCTGTTCAGGGGTCATAGAAATGGCATTTTCATTTGCATAGGCTATGAGGAAGTGCTCTATATCCCCTTTGAGTTCAACCTTGACTGTGGCAATTGTTTCTGCAAGTGCTGCCTCATTTACAGTAATGGAGTAAGTTCCATCATCTTTAAAGGTGTAGATCTGCTTAACGGGACATGACTCGATGTTTATATGCTCTAAAACAAGGGGATCTTCTGAGAACATTGGGAGAAGCGTATTGATGATGTGTGCGGCATCAACGGTACCTTCCCAAGTGCCAAATATTCTTGAGTCAAGACCTGATTCTTTGTCAGGAAGCTCCCCGAGGAGCAGACCGATCGGTGCATCTACGGGCAGTCCTGCGATGAATTTCTGAATCGTTGTTGCGTCCTTGACGTTAACTGTGTCGTTCTGATCAACGTCTGCGCAGATAAGCTCGATGGCAACCTCAAAGCCTGCAATATGCTTCTGTATGATGGTTGCATCCTTGGCGGTGATGGTGCCGCCTGAAAGGTCTGCATCTCCGAGATAGAGGTTTACAGCTGTGTCTTCGTCCTTTGTTGATTCGTCAGGGGTAGCTGTACCTCCTATTATGTAACCGATAGAATCAAGGATTGCAACAAGCTCTGTATGGGAAAGTCTGAGTGCGTCTGCGATTCCTGCAAAAATCTCTTCCTCTGTCATAAAGGCATACTCTAATGCGTTTTCAAGATTGCCACCGGTTACGAAGTTGATTACCACATCCTCGACTGTTGTGCCGGGAGGAAGTGCCGTGCCGGTAACATTGCCAATGGAAGTTATCTGAAGGATGGGACCATAGTGGAGTCTGTCCTGATGCTTCCAGAATGCAGCCTGACAGTTCTTTGAGCTGTCAGAGGGGTTTTCCATGAGGAGTCCGTCGCAGTAGAGGGTATCACCAAAGCAGTTTTTGTCCATAAGGCAGTCGTAGGTCTGTGAGCCTTTGTCTGAACTGAAGATCACGGCATACATAGTGTCATCCTGCAGGATTCCTACCTTTGAAATGTCAAAGGAATATGTGCCTTTTGTTTCTGTTTCGGTGCACACGGTTTTCTTTGTTTGCCAACCTGCAAGGGGCTCTCCGTTGTACTCCCAGATGTGACAGTAGATTTTTGAGTAGTCTGCCCAGTTGTCGGGAACCTCAAAGTAGATAATAGGGTCATTGGAAGGGATAAAATCCTCTGCGGCAGAAATTCCGGTTACGGCCAGGCAGGAGAGCATAAGTACAAGTACGAGTACAAAAGAAAGAATCTTTTTCATAACAATTTTCTCCTTTTGCATAGAGGCTGATTTTTATTCTGCAGAATACAGATAGCTATTATAAAGTTCCCAGCAGCAAGCCGATTGCGGCATCAACGGGAAGTCCTGCAATGAATTTCTGAATCGTTGTTGCGTCCTTGACGTTAACTGCATCGTTCTGATCAACGTCTGCGCAGATAAGCTCGATTGCAACCTCAAAGCCTGCAATGTGCTTCTGGATGATGGTTGCATCCTTGACGGTGATGGTGCCGCCTGAAAGGTCTGCATCTCCGAGATAGAGGTTTACAGCTGTGTCTTCGTCCTTTGTTGCTTCGTCGGGAGAAGCAGGTGCTGAGTTTGCCTTGTCCCAATTGAGCTCAACGCCTGCTTGTGCAATAAGTGCTTCTACCGTATCTGCAGAAAGTCCCAGATCCCTTGCAAGGTCGTCAATGATAGCCTGATCATCTTTGCCTGAGCTTGCCTGTGCACTCAGAAGGTTGGGGCCTGTTATAAATTTTGTGAAGAGGCCCTCAGCTGTTTCGTCGGGAGCAAGGCATGAGCCTACAACGTTGCCGATGGATGTAACTCCCATAGCAGGACCGTAAAGGGTCTTGTCCTGATTCTTCCAATATGCTGCGATTGCAGTTTTGTTGCTGTCTGCAGGGTTCTCAAACTTTGTTCCGTCGCAGTATGCTGTGTCACCGTAGCAATCTGTGGAAAGGAACATATCATATGTCTGAATACCTGTGTTGACACTGAAGATAACACAGTAGGTCTTGCCTTCTTCAAGGCCGCCAACCTTGGATACGTCGTAGGAATAAAGCTTGTCTCCCAGGTCCTCGCACTTGCCAGCTTTAACTTGCCAGCCCATGAGTGTATCGCCGTCGTATTCCCAGATGTAGCAGAATACGTTTTTGTAGTTGTTCCAATCCTCGGGAACCTGGAAATAGATGGTTGTGTCCTCTGCTGCAGAAACTCCGGTCACTGCCAGGCAGGAGAGCATAAGTACAAGTACGAGTACAAAAGAAAGAATCTTTTTCATAATTTTTACCTCCGTTTAATTATAGTTTGAATAGAAACAGGTTGACCTGCTTTGTGTGAGATCAAAAGAGCTTATATTACTCACATTTTTTCTTCATAGCATTGATGGCTTCAGCAGGGTCTTCTGCCTTGAAGACGGAAGTGCCTGCAACGCAGACATCAACTCCTGCATCAGATAGGAGCTTGATGTTTTGTTCGCCAATGCCGCCGTCTGCCTCTATGAGAAAATCTGCAAGGGCCAGCTTATCCGCTTGCTCACGAAGCTTTACCACTTTGGGCAGCATATCAGCCATAAAGCTCTGACCGCCAAAGCCAGGCTCAACGGTCATAACCAAAACCATATACAGATCCTTAAGATAGGGGAAGACCGCCTCTGCAGGGGTGTTTGGCTTGATAACAAGTCCCGGCTTTATTCCGCGGCTTTTGATCTTATCTATGGTTTCCTGAATGTTGCTGTCGCATTCTACGTGAAATGTGATGATATCTGCTCCCGCATCTGCAAAGTCATCAATGTATCTGAGGGGATCAGAGATCATCAGGTGCACGTCAAAGGGCTTTTGGGAATATTTCCTGACCCATTTGATGATAGGTGCACCAAAGGTGATGTTGGGCACAAAATGTCCGTCCATAACGTCCAGGTGCATAAAGTCCGCACCTGCTTTGTCCATTTTTGCAATCTCATCCCCAAAGCGGGAGAAATCGCAGGAGAGTAGGGAAGGGGCTATAAGCATCAGAAGATCACTCCTTATACATCTAAACTAATAGACAGTTTTATAATAACATTTTGATTTTATATTGTCAATAACTCTGACAGGGGTTATTGCTTATTGATTGAGGTTTTGATGAATTTACGGCTTCTGAAATGCAGGTGCGGCAATGCATGCTACTGCCCAGAAGGCAACAAAAATGAGAAGCTCTATATTCTTAAGCGCGGCAACTCCCGCAAAAAGTGCAATGGTGGATACCAAAAGCATTCCGACTATAATGCCGATAAGCTGCAACACAACAGCGATGGATACGTTGTTTCTCAGGCGGACACAACCTGACACGGCTCGCAGGAAGGAGAGGAAGGAGCCTCTGGTTGCCAGGTATGCACGGCTGGAGTCCTCTTTTGCGGAGGTGATCTCCTGGCATACGTTTCCAAGTCCTGTAGGCAGCACCTTGATGCTGCGATAAAAGATGCCGAAGTCTGCGGCAATCTTTTCTCCCGTAACGTTGCAGTCAGTTGTGTGAACAAGGAGGCTGATGCCGGAGGCCTCTGCCTTCTGAAGCTGCTCGGCAATGCGCAGGGTGGTATCATAGGTTGCTACAAACATAGCAAGCAGCTCATTGGAACGGACAAGGTAGTTGACTATTCTGCCCTCTTTCTTTTGCTTTTCCTCAAATTCCTCTGAGGGAGGTGTGATTGCGTATTTATCAAGGAGGGAACGGTTTCCAAAGAGGATGCGGTCTCCGTTTACCCAGCCCACAAGACCCAGTCTGTCTTCGTAAAGAATGCTTTCTACCTTGGGCAGTTTGTCCTTATTGCTTTCAACCACGTGGTCAAAGACACAGGCCATGGGGTTGTTTGCTTCTTTAAGAACTGCGGCGGCCGCAAGCATACCCTCCTCAAGCTTGTGGTTAGAGAAGGCTTTTACTCCGTTTAGGGTGATGCTGTCAATGGGGTAAAGGTCCTGTGCACGGCAGATAACGGCTCTTGTGTCGCAGAATTGACGTACAGCAGGGTAGCCGCTTATCATAGCATTTTTGCTGAGTGTGTCCTTGCAGAGGATCCTCATGGGAAGGTTAACTGCAAGCAGGTCGCATATTGGAGCAGAAACGCAAGCCATAACCGCAAGGGCAGAGAATGCGCCCCAGATATCCTTGGAGAAAACGGCGTACATAACCGCCACGAACAGGGAGCAGAGGATGGTGACGGGAGAGAGCTTGCTTGCCATATCCTCGCTTGGGTCAGGAGAGTAAGAGAGTCTGAGGAAGTCGCTCATAAAGTCAGTTCTGTGCTGATAAGCAATGATGGGCTTGCCTCCGTGAGTGGTGCCGCTCATAAACTGCTGAGCAACGTCTTCGTTTGTATATATCTTTGCGCAATAGGCAGATGTGTTTTTGGAGGAAACAAACTTGAAGTTGTCCTTAACTCTCAGAACCATAAACAGCTTGCCAAGGCAATTGAGAGCAAGTGCCAATACGGCAATAGAAGTATACAGATATTTATTGCCTCCAAAGAAGGAGGTGGGAATGAACATGGCGGTTATACACTGCAGAGCAGTTGCAATTGCGGCAACGGCGGTGCCCGTGTCGGAGTTACCCTTGAATTTCTTTAGAGGTGAGATACCGTTGATTATGGTGACTCTGCATATCCAGCCTGCAGCAAACAGAAGGATAAGATTCAGAAGAGAGAGCACCAAAGCAGAGGTGAAGCTGTGAGTGATCGCTCTGCCTACAATGGTAAGGATAAGTGACAGAATGAAGATTCCGCCTGTAAAGATGCTGTTTACGAACATTTTGCGAATGTTGGAGTTGACCTCCTGCATAATGGACTTTGCATCCTGCTGACTGCGGTAATCCTCGATCTGAATAGTTTTTTCTTTAAAATCCTCGTTGTCGTCATCTTCGTGAGAGGAGAAGAAGCCCACAACCTTGCCCGCAACTCCTGAGGCGATCTTCTTTGGGGTGGTTTTCTCGGATTCTTCCTCTGATGCATTGTCTGGCTCAGGCTTAAGATTCTGAGAGATCACGGGATTGGGAGAAGCTATGTACTTTTTGTATTCCGTCTCTACAACTGAGGAGAATTTGCCTGCACGGACGTGGACCTTGTCCACCTTGCTTTCGTGTTGATAAACAGGTACCTTGGAAACAACGGTCTGCACTGCACCAACAGGCTTGGGCTTGCCGAAAAGTCGTTCAAAGCTACTGAGTCCTTCGTCTGCTTTTTTGCTTTCTTCAGAGGAGGACGCATCAGAAGAATCCGCATCTGCTTCAGGCTCTGCTTCGTCAAGGTCAATGTCTATTCCGTCTACGTCCTTCATATGTATGGAACGGACGTTAAAGCTGTCTACGTTTTCAATAACATCCTCGGAAATAGTGGTGTCCTCGTCATATTCCGGGGAAAGCTTTACATCTATTTGCTCTGCTTCTTCCTCTTCTTTTTCAGAGCCTTTGGGGTCGGGCGCAGGGGCTTCAGGGACTTCTTCCTGCAGGGGCTCGTCTTCATCGCTGACAACATCAAGGGGGCTTTGGCTTGTAAGCCTTACCTCCTTGCTTTTGTTGCTGTATATTTCCTCCATTTTCGGTCCGCCGGAGAGCTTTGCTGCTTCCTTCTCCATTTTTTCCTGCTCGCTGAGAAAACGGGTCTCTTCAATAATGGAATCTATGGTGCGGTCTGAGGTTTGTGCAGGAGGCGTTTGGATCGATTTTTTATTTTTATTCTTTTTGCTCATAGCATTTCACTTCCTTGGATGTCTGTGTATCTGAATATGGGTTTGTCAGGGTCTGGAGTCGGCTACCTTGTACATCAGTATACCTGCGGCAACGGATGCATTAAGGGAGTTTATTTTGCCTTTCATGGGCAAGGAAACTATAACGTCACATTTCTCGCGGACAAGTCTGCCGATTCCCTTGCCTTCGTTACCGATAACAAGGGCAACGGGCCCCTTGAAATCACACTTGCGGTAGTCCTCTCCGTTCATATCTGCGCCGAATACCCACAGACCGTTGTCTTTAAGGGTATCTATTACTGCGGGGATGTTGGGCACACGCACAACGGGAACATATTCAACAGCCCCTGCGGCAGTCTTGCCCACAGTGTAGCTGAGTCCTGCGCTTCGGCGGTTGGGGATAATAACTCCGTGGGCGCCTGCACACTCTGCGGTTCTGATGATGGCTCCTAAGTTGTGAGGGTCCTCAATTTCGTCAAGGATCAGAATGAATGGGTCTTCTTCCCTTTCTTTTGCAAGGTTCAGGATGTCTTCAAGCTCCTTGTATTCACAAACAGCGGCAACAGCGGCAATTCCTTGATGGGTGCCTCCTGCGCACATATAATCGAGCTTTTTGGGGTCGACCTCTTTAATTCTGATTTTTTTGTCCCGTGCCTTTGCCAGAATGCCGACTATGGCTCCTGTTTTTGCTCCTTTGGCTACAAGGATGGAGTCAATTGGTCTGCCTGAGCGAATGGCCTCGCTGACGGGATTTCTGCCGAATATAACGTCGCCTTTATTCTCTGTATCGTTTATGTTTCTTTCGTTTTTGAACTCTGCCATAATAAACTCTTCCTTTTATATCTGCCTGCATCAAGCAAGACGGATAAATATACTTATACATATTATATATTATCACAAAAGGTCGTTTTTGAGAATAGGAATTTACAAAATTTAAGTAGTTATTTTTTGTTTTGCTTAATAAATCAGCGAATTTGGCAGAGTGTGTCAAGAACTGCGGCTCCCTCGTCAAAAGAATCCGGCAGCACTCCGGATAGACCCGTCACGGGATCGCGGAAAAGAGCTGAATCAGGCGGGTAATAGGTAAAGCAAAGAATCATTACGAAGGCAAGAAAGATCAGCATAATACCCGTGTAGAAGTACTGGCCCGTGTTTGAACTGCTCAGAGTCAGAACGTATGAGAGATAGTGGGCAAGCACCGCAAAGACTATACCTGATGCAAGATCAAGGAAAAGAATGGGTTTGCCGGTGAAGAAGTTATATATATAGAAGAATACCGCAATAGAGATGCACATAGCGTACAAGCCCAGCGCCTTTGCCCATACGAATTTTTTTAAGGGCGGCTTTGCCCATAAAAGCTCAACTGCCGCAAAGGCTATGTATGCAATGGAAAAAATCTTCAGGTGTTCCCAGACGCTTTCGTTAACAGAACCAAACAACGCACCAACAACGCTTTTGCCACTCAGGTCATATAGAAAATGCAGGAAGGTTGCTATGGCGAATACCACGCCCCCTCCTGCAATTTCAAGTCTTCTGTACAGTTTTTCGTTCATAATACCCCTCCCGTTAATATTATATATATGATGGTCAGGGAGAAATATCACACATGCTATAATGTGTTATAAGAAAGCTGATTGAACAAGTGCGCAAACGGCGGCGCCGAGCAGGGCTGAGGCACCGAGCCTCAGCGCCCAGAATGCAAGGTTGCGCTTGGTTTTCATGCAGGATGGCCTGTCTGTGTCTTTGAGAAGCTTTTGTGCCTCTCTTTCAAGAATGTTCATGTGCAGACAGGTATATTCCGGCTTTACGATCAGCCATGCTTTTTCATAGTATGGATTCCCCGTGTTGTTGATCTCAATTACCTGTTTGTTGATTCCTTTGATCATATCTTTGTCAGCACGCCCTTTGCTTTAATATGTGTAGCATAAATATTGCAAATTTATTTTTGACGAAAAATTTTGCTTGTATACAAGAGCATACGCTGTTTTTTCTGCAATAAAAGAGTATTTTTCGAATAATGAAGAAAAAGAAAGAATAAGCGCGATTTATAATTCTCTAACAAAATCATTAAAAATCCTTTGAAAGAACTATACTGAGTGTATTATTCGTATTTATCATCATTTATGTGGAAAACTCTGTGGAAAATGTGAACAACTAAGGAATAAATCCTTGATTCTATCTGAAAATTATGTTTTTTTCTATTTTTGCAATAAGTTTTAAAAAGTCGTGTTATTTTCTTTTAAGGGATTTTGTAAGGTAATTCTTTACAAATTGTAATATGATGTCTGTCAACGGGATTGCAGAAAATTTTTGAAATAAATATTTTTGTGCTTTATTTTGCATATTCATACGTGTTTTTGCGGAATATGCAGGCAAAACAAAAAGCCAACAGCATAAATTGCTGTTGGCTTTTTAAAAGAAAATGATTAAACAGTAATTTTTGTTTGAGATCAGTCTACTCTTTCGTCTCCCCAGAAGAAGAGGGCAACCGTTCCGGGGCCTGTGTGGCTGCCGATGGTGGTGCCTATGGTGTAGATCTGAACCTTGCCGTCAAGATTGGGGAAGGCTTCCTCTACAAGTGCGGCAACCTCTTTTGCGTCATCCTCGCACATGGAGTTGCACATAAAGCACTTGCCGTTGTATGCAAGTCCGTCCCGTGCGTGCTCTTTCATGCGCTCTACCATTTCGGTAATAACTTTCTTTTTGCCGCGAATTTTTGCGCGGGGAATAAGCTTTCCGGTGTTGCTTACGTTCATAAGCGGGCAGATGTTCAGCACACCGCCGATGAAGCCGCTGGTTTTGGAGACTCTTCCGCCTCTTACAAGGTAAGTAAGGTCTGTGGTGAAGAACCAGTGATGAAGTTTGAGCTTGTTGTCCTCCAGCCAGTGGTACAGCTCCTCAATGCCCATTCCCTGAGCTCGGAGGTTTGATGCTGTATACATAAGAAGTCCCAGGCCTGCCGCCGCTGCAAGGGAGTCTACAAGGTAGATCGTGCGCTCAGGAAACTCTGCTTTCATTGCTTCTATGGCAAGTCTTGCGGAGTTTGACACACCTGAAAGACCCGATGAGAGGCTGACGTGGATTATGTCCTGTCCGGTTTTAAGGAGCTCACGGAAGTAGTCTGCAAAATCGTTCTGATTAAGCTGATAGGTGTTGGTTACGGCGCCGTCCTTCATTGATTGGTAGAAGTCCTTGTATGAGGTTGTTTCTCCAAGGTCGTCAATATATGTTTTGCCGTCTACCATGTAAGGCGTGCAGATATACTTTATATCAAGGTCCTTCATTTCCTTTGCTGAAAGATCTGTGTATGAGCAGCAACTGAGAATGTAATCGTAAGCCATATTAAAATTCCTCCGTTTTAAGTTTGATATTGTTATTCTGAGAAAATTTGCAAATTACGCTTTAATTATATAAACAGAACAGGGAATAATCAACCGAATTGTGGCGTGTGGCACTCTCTACCTTTTTCTACCGTCTATACCGTGCAGAACGAAACTCTACCGATAGTAGAATCCTTACTGTTTATGGGGGGTTGCTGAGGTATGGGTGCTTTTGGGCCTGCAGGTTGAAAAGTGAAGTTGTTTATGATAACATATAATGTGTAAGCAAAATAAAACCGCAACCTAAGGCGGTTGCGGCGGGTAAAGCTGTGGTTATTTGAGAATGATCGGCATAATTTTCCTGAATTTTCCGTCCATTACGGACCAGTTGCATTTTAGCTCCCCTGTGATGGGAGGGGAGATTTTCTGGTGAATGTAGAGGCTTTTGATTCCAAAGTTGAAGGCACTCTCTATATCTGTCTGAAAGTCGTTGCCGATCATAATGCTTTCTTCTTTCTTTAAGCCGTGGCGGCTGAAAAGGATCCGGTACATATGAGGGTCAGGCTTTCTGCACTCAACGTCTGAGCTGATGATGATGTCGTCAAAGTACTTTTCAAGTCCAAGCATACGGATCTCGGGTACGGTAAAGTCGTGTTGTGCGTTGGAAAGCAGGAAGGTCTTCTTGCCCTTTTTCTTTAATGCTTCCAGAAACTCCAGAACCCCATCGTATAATCGGATGAGCTTTGTTGAGTAGCAGCGAAACACGTTTGCCGTAAGAGAGCAGAGCTCGGGTGATGCTTCGACGTTTTTGAACGCATAAAGTCTGCAGAACACCTTGGTAAGATCTATGTCAACATACTTCTGTTCGGGGTGGGCGGCTTTGAGCGCTTCTTTTTCTTCCTTGCAGAATTCCTTATATTTCAGCATAAGCTCCTTTGGAGAATAGACGGCTCCCCTGTATCCGTAGAAAACGGATATCTTCTTCCAAAGCTCCGGGGATTCCTCGTTTGTACGAATGTCTATCAATGTGCCGTAAAGATCAAATATATAGTTTTGGAACATAAGGTTTCCTCCAATTTTGCATATGTGTTGATTATATCATAAGGTTTGCCGAAAATAAAGGAGTTTTATAAATTAATTAAAAAGAAGACTTACGCAGATACGGCTTAGCATTGAAAATGAGATAACTCGTACCTTTATACACCGAAAGGAGAAGAATAATGAGAAAAAAAGATATAGCACTTCTGGCTGTGGAGGCCTTAAAAAAAGAATATCCGGAGGCAATATGCTCCCTTGAGTACGATGATCCCTTTCAGCTTCTTGTGGCAACAAGACTTGCGGCGCAATGTACGGATGCAAGGGTGAATATGGTCACCCCTGCGCTTTTTGAGCGCTTCCCTGATGCAAAGAGTATGGCTCAGGCAGATACAAAGGAGATCGCAGAGCTTATACACAGCTGCGGATTCTACCGCACAAAATCAGAGGATCTGGTGGAGATATCAAAGAAGATAATCTCTGATTTCGGCGGAAGGGTGCCCGATACCATAGAGGAGCTCGTAACCTTGCAGGGTGTGGGGAGAAAGACCGCAAACCTGATTGTGGGGGATATCTACGGGAAGCCTGCAGTTGTGGTTGACACCCATTGCATCCGCATAACCCGCAGGCTGGGACTGCATTCAGAGAAAGCTCAGGAGAAGATAGAGAAGATCCTTAAGGAGCTTTTGCCTTCGGAGGAGTCCAACGACTTTTGTCACAGGCTGGTGCTCCACGGCAGAGCAGTTTGCAAGGCTCCAAAGCCACAGTGCGAAAACTGCTGTATGCAGGAATTTTGCAAAAAGAATATATGAAGTGTGCTCCGTCGGTGACTTTGCCGACGGAGCTTCTGTTTGTCCGTAATTAATACGGAAAGGCTTTCATATATTCTTTTTGGGAGGAATGTATGTGAAGAGAATACTGGTGCTTGCGCTGACTCTTGTGATGGGGATACTTGCTATGTTGCCCTTGGGTGCAAAGGCAGAGGATGGCTACATTAAATATGCAGAGTTTAACGTGACCTATAAGGCTCTTTGTGATGCTCTGGAGGCAGACATAGAAAGCTATGGGAGTGATGCTCACATAAGCTGGATAGATCTGCTGAGCTTTTTGGGAGCAAGGTACGGCGGAGATTTTTCAAAATACAGAACGGCTCACCTGAGAGAATACGAAAAAAGACTTTCTGAGGGCGAAGCGGCAGAAGAAATTGGCAAAGAGCTGAAATACTACGATTATTATAAGCAGGTGTATACAGCAGTGCTTGGGGGCTTTTTGAGTGAATATACGGTGCAGGAAAAGGACGCTGAGGGCAATATAAAAGAAAGCGTGCAGTACGGGCTTGCGGTCTATTCGCCCATAGCGGCAGGCTTTGCCTATTCTCACTATGACGATTTTGGGGCGGATCGCTCCTATGGATACAAAAGACAGCACCTGGGGCATGATATGATGGCGTCTGTTGGTACTCCTGTGGTGGCTATAGAGGATGGGACGGTTGAGGCTATGGGGTGGAATGAGTACGGAGGCTGGAGGGTTGGGATTCGCTCCCATGATAAGCTGAGGTATTATTACTATGCCCATCTTCGGCAAAACCGCCCCTACCACGCAGATCTGCAGGAGGGGGCAGAGGTCAAGGCCGGTCAGGTCATCGGCTATGTGGGACGAACAGGATACTCTAAAGAAGAGAACGTAAACGGAATAGAGACAAATCACCTTCACTTAGGGCTGGAGCTTATTTTTGATGAAAGCCAAAAAGAGAGCAGTAACGAGATATGGGTGGACCTATACGCCATTACAAAGCTCCTTGACAGCCACAAAAGCAAGGTTACAAGGGTAGCCCGGACAAAAGAGTTTTATGGAGAGAATCAGATTGCTCCCGAAGAGTAAAGAAAACGGGGTGCCCCTTTAAAGAAGAGCACCCCGCTTAGATCTCAGCAGAAATTTATTGTTTTTTCATTTGGCGCAGAAAGAGAAGTATTGCGGCGATAAGAAGTGCGGCAGAATACCCCAGTACCCACCATAAATGTGGGAAAATATCCGCAAAATTCCCTGCAAGTACAGCGCGTTCCAAATCAACCGCGTGCACAAATGGCAGAGCGTAAGCAATTTTTTTGAAGGCACCGCCCACAAGCTCCAGGTCAAACCAGATGCCGGATAACCAGGCAGAGAGATTTGTGAGCAGAGCGCCGCAAATGCCGCCCACCTGTTTGTCGTTAAGACTGCTGCCGCAAAGAAGTCCCAAAGCAATGTAAAGGACGGAAACGGGAATAATAAACAGGATTGCATACAGAATATTCACCGTAACGCTCAGTCCGAGAGCAATTGCGGTAACATAGCAGATGATGGATTGAGCAACTGAGATGGGGATAATGGGCAAGGTGTAGCCCAGAATGAAGTCTGTGGGAGTCAGGGGAGTGGTGTACAAACGCTGAAGCAAGGAGCTGCCCCTGTCTTTTGAGATGATATTTGCAGAGAATAAGGTCATAAATGCCAGGCCGAACACCGTAATTCCCGGAGCAAGATGCTGTATCTCAAACAGCTTTACGGGGATGCTTGCCTGTATGGCGCTGAGCAGTAGAATCAGAACAAGGGGAAACCCGAGTCCAAAGAACAGAGTTAAAGGGTCCCGCAATATTTCTTTTGTGTTTCTGCCTGCAAACGTTAGCATTCTCATTTTGCTGCCCCCTTAACGATATTTATGAACGCTTGCTCAAAGCTGTCTGTTTGTGCTGTTTCTTTGATTTCCTTTGGTGTGCCGCACAAAAGGAGCCTGCCGTTTTTCATAATGCCCACGCGGTCGGAAAGCGCCTCGGCTTCTTCCATATAGTGTGTGGTCAGGATTATGGTGACCTTACCCTTGAGGGAACGGATGATGTCCCACAGGTCGCTTCTGGCGATTACGTCAAGTCCCAGAGTGGGCTCGTCAAGGAACAGGATCTGCGGCTCGCTGATGAGCGCCATTGCGATGCTGAGCCTGCGTTGCCATCCGCCTGAGAGCTTTCCTGCCTTTTTTTGAAGTATTTCCCCGAGCTCCAGAAGCTCTGTGAGCTCCTTGATCTTTGCTCTTTGTTTCTCCTTTGAAAAGCCGTGAACGCCGCACATCAGTTGAAGGTTTTCCTTTGAGGTCAGCCCCGGAGCAACTGCAGTCTCCTGAGGAGAAACGGCAATGAGAGATTTGACAGAAGCTGTATCCTTGCGAATGCTCCTGCCCTTTAGGTAAGCATCGCCCTCTGTGGGGGCGGTCAGGCAGGACAGCATTTTTATGGTGGTGGTTTTGCCTGCTCCGTTCACACCCAAAAGGGAGAAAAGCTCACCTTCGTTTATAGAGAGGTTGAGGCTGTCTACTGCAACAACATCCTTGTATTTTTTTGTGAGATTTTCTATTCTGATGGCTTCCATGGTATCACTCCGCTTCAAACTGTTTTCTAAGTCCCTGATAGGCATCTGTAAGCATTCGGCTGACAAGCTCCCAATCAAGGTCCAGGTACCCTGTTGCAAACATAGCTGCAATTCCGTGCACGTATGCCCACATCTCCAGATGGAAAAGCTTGGCTTCTTCTGTATCCATTCCGGTGTTGCTTTGCACTATATCTGTCATTTGGTTGCCAAGCTTTGTGTCTTTTGGAATTATCTCCTTTGAGCGATCACGCATATAGAGCAGCTTGAACAGCTCTTTTTCTTCCTTTGCAAAGCGGATATATGCCATACCGCTTGCTTTGTAAACAGGGTATTTTCCGCTTGCAGACTCTTGCTCTATGAACTGCGTGCACAGTTCATCTGCTTTGTCTGCTACCGCAAGGCTGAGCTCCTCCATGGTTTTGAAGTTGGAGAACACAGGCTGTGTGGAGCACCCTAAAACGGAGGCAACAGCTCGGGCATTAAGAGCCTGAACTCCCTTTTTGCGTACAATGTTCAAAGCGGTATTTATAATATCTTCCTTTGTTATTTTGACTTTGGGCGGCATAAGGCACCTCCGTAAATATCATATGTTATATAACTATTGATATTTTACACCAACCATTCCTGAAAGTCAATGTTTTTAGAAAATTTGCAAATAAAAGCGGTGCGAAGCAGAAAAACTTCACACCGCTTGTTCTTTAGAGTGTATTAAAGAGGTTGATTAACAACTATTCTCTGTGGATTTATCTCAAAAAGCGCTTCTGTGTTGCATATGTCTTTGATGGTGCGTCGAGCCTCAAGCAGATAAGGTGTGCGCCTGTACGGGCTGTGGGCGTCGCTGGCCACTACCCCCAGAAGATTCTCCTTTGCAAGCTCTGTTGCGATCTTCTCTGATCTTTCTCCGTATTTCTGAAGAAAGCTTCCCTTGTTTGCCTGGAGAATACAGCCTTTTTTGACCAGCCTTTTGGCAAAATTAATGTCTTCTTTAACAAAATCATATCTCTCAGGATGGGCAATGATGGGCTTGATGCCAATCTCCATCAAACGGTCTGCCATAATATCCACAAACTCCGGGTCCTCGCCGAAATCGAACTCAATCAGCAGATAGTCGCTGTGGTTGATGGTGAGTATCTTGCCTTCTTTTATAAGCTCGGGCAGATCAAAGGTCACAAAGACCTCCATTCCCGTGAGTATTTTTATGGGTATGCGCTCCTGGGCAATGGCATCACGGGCCTTTTGCAGGGATTCTCTGTAAAAGGAGTTGTAGTAGTTGCTTTTGTCCCAGGGAATGTTGCAATGCGGAGTGGCAACAATGGCTTTAACTCCGCTGTTAGCGGCAATCAGCGCCATCTCCATGGTGTCGTAAACATCACGGGCACCATCGTCCATTCCGGGCAGAATGTGGCAATGTATATCAATCATAGCGGCGCCTCCTAACTCTTGGGCTTTCTGTTATTCTTGTGAAAAATTCCGATCATAGCAAATATGGCAGGTCTGAGGAATACCGTGCGGATCCAGACGATACTGAAAAATTTCCAGCAGAAACTGTTCGGACTAAGTATTTTCCCTTTGCGCCTGACCTTAACGGCAACACAGCGGATGCGGCTTTCATCCACGGGGCCCTCGGGGGTAGTCTGCCTGTCTCCCAAAAGGTAGTATCCCTTGGAGTCTGCGCTCTTTATACGGTGGAGAACGTAATCCCCGTTTTTCCGTGTGAACAGAACGATGTCGCCTTTTTTAAGCCTGCTTACAGGCTTTTGCAGAAATACGTGATCCCTGCCTCCTGAAAGGAAGGGGAGCATACTTCCGCCGGACACAACGGTGCATACGGTCTCGCCTTTTTCGGCAAGCTCGCAGAGAGTGTCAAGAAAAGCCTTTGTATCTATAGTCTTCACGGCTTACACCTGCACATCGTTGAGAACACCGCCGATGATATGAATGTTGCTTTCGGAAAGGTGAGCCAATGCCTCGCTGATAAAGTCAACACGGGCAAAGTCCTTTCTGATAACAAGCAGAGCAGATTCTGCATATTTTGCAAGCACGGCAGGGTCTGTGAGCAGACCGGCGGGAGCACAGTCAAGGATTACATAGTCAGTCTTTGCTTTTACGCATTCAATGAGATTCTGCATTCGGGTGCTTGAAAGCAAGTGGGATCCGTCGGGAACAGGAGCGCCGCCCGGGAGGAACAAGAAGTTCGGAAACTCGTGTATGTTCTGAGCTTTTGCGTTTTGCAGATAGGTCTCCAGATCGGTTTCGCCCTTAAGATATTCTCCGAGACCGGTGCTTTGCTCCATCTGGAAGATGAGCCTGCCTGTAGGATGCCTCAGGTCGCAGTCGATGAGAACGACCTTCTTGCCTGTTGTTACAAGTGAGAGCGCCAGGTTTGCGGCAAAAAAGCTCTTGCCTTCACCTGCGGCGGCACTGGTGACAAGAATGGTCTTGTGCTTATATTTATGAGCGTGGTATTCCACCTTGTTTCTGACCATACGGAAGGATTCCTGAAGGAAGTCCTTTGCCTTGGGGTCTGTGAGGACAAAATATCTGGAAACCTCTTTAGAGCGCTTCTTCTTTGCTATTCTTGGAATGATGCCAAGGCATTTTATTCCAAGCTTTTTCTTGATGTCGCTTTCTTTCTGGATAGTTCTGTTTGTAAGGAAAACGAGTATAGCCCACACAAGACCCAGCGCAAAGCCGATTCCTGCTCCGATCAGGGTATCCTTTATGAATACCTTGGGGTTAGCGGGAGAGGTAGGCAGACCGGATTCATCCAGCACCTTCATGGTAACCTTACCCACTATAGGCTCAGAAACATCGGGATAGTTCAGGATAACTGCGTTGAGGGTATCGTAAGCCTTCTGAGGGTCTTTGTCTGTGACGGTAAGGGTCAGAAGGTTGGTGTTGGGGGTTACGTGTACGTCTATAGAGCTTGTTACGGGACTTTCCATATGAGCTGCAACCTTGCGGTGAAGCAGGGAGCTTGTGAGAATATAGGGGAAGGTCTTTGCCATTTGCTCTGCGGCAGCATTATCGTAGAAAGCTACACTGCCCATAATACTTTGTTCTCTTTTGATGGTGATGGTAAACGTAGAGGATGCCTTGTAAACAGGATAGTATTCTGAGCTTGCCTTGTAGTAGGAGATGCTTCCGCCCAGAATAACAAGGATCAGAAACCATACCCAGAGCCTTGGGAGTATTTTCAGAAAATCAATAAGGATAACCAGCTGGTCCAGGGTGTCTACGCTTTCGGGTCTTTCTTTGTCGATATCAATGTTGTTTTTATTCATTGCTTATTCCTCTTTGCTTCAAATCTGCCGTGCTGATAGTAGGCGCCGTATCTTCCGTAGTTTCCGTAATTTCCGTACTTGCCGTATTTGCTGTATTTTCCGTATCTTCCGTAGCTGCCGTATCTTCCGTATTTTCCATATCTTCCGTAGCCGTAGTCTATCTTGTGTCCGTAGCCGTAGCCATAGCCTATGTTGATGACGGTTGCGGAGGAGTGAACGTTGTTGAAGATGAAGCCTGCAAGGCCGTTGTTGTACTTATTGAGGGTGTCAATGGTGTCGTTGAGCAAGGGGGTTTTTGAGCAGTGCTGCTTGACCACAAGCACGGAGAAATCTGCAAGGCGTGCAAACACTTCTGTGTCTGCGCTGCTTTGTGCAGAGGGGCCGTCTATGACTACAAGGTCGTATTTATCTTTGGCTTCCTCAATAAAGGAGGCAAATTCGTTCTGTGTGATAAAATCCGAAAAATTTGTGGTGTACATATGGTCATATGTGTTTATGAGAATGTCAAGCTTTCCGTTTTTGTGAGTGTAAATGTAGTCTTCAAGTACGGATTTCTTTTTGTTCAGGAATTCTTCGGGCAGGGTGACGTTGAAAAGATCAAGCAGGGCTGAGGTGGAAGGCGAGCCGGAGATAAGCAGTACCTTCTGGTGCCTTTGTGCTGAAGCCTGCGCAAGGTTTGCCGCAATGGTTGACTTGCCCTCTCCTTGTGCATAAGAGGTAACAAGGAGTATTTTTCCGCCGTGATTCTCCCTGTAATATCCTATGTTGGTGCGGATCTTCTTGATGGTTTCGTTAAAGCCGAAGCTGACGGAGGGTGCGCCTATGAGCAAGCGCTTCTTTCTTCTGAGAAGGCGGGCCTTCAGGTTTTTATATGTGGTTTCGTGGTAGGTGATTCCCAGAAGCTTGGTGTCCAGCTTTTCTGTTGCATCATATTCATCCTTGACGGTATCCAGCAGATAAGAGTAAAGGGCCGCAAAGAGGATGATGGCAATTGAAGAAATAAGCACGCTCAGGGAAATGTTTCTGTTGAATTTGAAGGGGTTGGAGGGGGAAGACGGGAAGGAAGGCTCCTCAAATATCTCCATAACGATATCTCCCAGAATGTCTGTGGACATTTCCGGATATATCTCAAGGAGGGTCTTCAGCAGAGTAAATGAGGTGTGGGGATTGGGGCTGTTGACAGAAATCTCCAGAAGATTGGTTGTGGGAATAACGTTGACGTTAATGGTTCCGTCAAAGGAGTCCATTCCCACGTGCTCAGCGGTTTTCTTTTTGAGCACGGTGCTGGTGAGCACAGCCTTGATGGTGTCTGTGAGCTTTTCCGTTTCTGTAGTATCTGTGTAAACACCCGTGTTGTTCACCTTGGCAGAAACTATCATAGTGCATCGGGAGGTAAACCTGGGAACATAGCAGAGTGCGGCGGATATATAGGCAAAGATAGCCGCAGACAAAGCTATGCATACAATTGCTATCCAATTTTTCAGAATATCTCTGAGTACTACGTAAGCAATATCAAGATATTTTGGTTTGTTATTGTTTTCCATAAGTAAAACCTTTCTTTGAGCCTCATTGAACAACTACGAGGAGCTTGCTTTTTCCACTGGCGTTTATACCGTTAACAAAGTATTCCACGGTATACGTGCCTTCTTTTTTGGTGTTTACGTTATTTACAATTGAGAGCTCGCCCTCTATGTTTGAGCCTTTATAGTATTTTTCCGGATCAAAGTCCGAGTTCTTCTTAACGTAGACTACGTATTTGCTGAGGGAAACGTCGATTCCGGAGTAGGAGTTGTCGTAGATCTCTATTTCCGTGTTCAGGTAGGAGGTTTTGCCGCAACTGTCGGTTACTCGGAATTCCACGGGGTATACACCGGGAGTCAGGTTGTCGATGATGGTGTCAAGACCGTAGCGGATCTTTTCTGTAATGTCTCCGTCAAGGACGCTTTTTGCGCGGATGTTGGCAAGAACGTTTACTCTGGAGCCAACCACGTAGCTTAAAGGCTTGCTGAGAGAGAAGGTGGGCGCCTTGTAGTCTGTGTACACAAGGGTGCGTTCGATTCTGCCAACGTTCATATGACTGTCTATGGCGGCATAGGTGACTATTCGCTCGTTGTCTTTGATAAAGTTTGATATGCTCTGCACAACTATGGTGTGGCTCACGTCGCCGTCACGATTATCGAATGCAGTTACCCCCTTCAGAAGCTCCTCCTCCGTAATGGAAACGCTTGCGTTTATGGTGTCGCTTTCGCAGGTAAGCACAGGGGCAACGGTGTCGTTTATTTTTTCCTCTCTCTTTAAAAAGAAGATAAGAGAGGCAATAGAAAATACAAGCAATATTATGCAAAAAATATTTTTCTTCATATGCATACCTCGTTTTGATTTTGAATTAATATGATAAGCTAAAGTCGGTAAGTCCGTATTCTTTAAGAAGCTTCAGCCGTTGTTTTCCTATCTGAACAGCCTCAAAGGGACTGTTGTTCTCTGTGCTTTGAATCTCTTTGCCGTAGCGCAGCAGTCTGTGTCCCCAGGCAACAGGTAAAAGCAAGGGGTGTTTTTTAGCGTAAGTGTAGTTACTGCTGAGGCTTTTTGCAGGAGGGAAGATCCGCCTGCAAATTCCCTTGTTTTTATTCTTTGCTTCGCTGAAGGTTATGATGCCGCTGTGAAGCCTGGACATAGTGGCGCTGCCAAAGACCCCTGCGGAAAGAATGTCTTCAAGAAGATCACTTTCATTTGAAGGGAAGGGTGCAAAGCGGGATAGCGCATTGCATACCTCCAAGCTGAGATTCAGATGGTTTTTGGCTACTGCAAATATGCCCATTGCAAATCTGAGTGCGTTAAGAGCTTTGCACCTTTCGGCAAAGCGGTGCCAGTCTGTTTCCTTTGCGTATCGGTTTGCAAGCATCGCAATATCGCACACCTGTCTGATGCCTACACCGCTGTGGATAAAGTGCTTGAGTGCGTGCAATATGAGATACAGCAGATGGTCTGTGGGGTTTAGAGTCAGAAGTTCTGTTCCTTCTGCTGAAACGGTAATGGTTTTGTCCTTCCATGCATCAAACTCATTGTTCCATTTGTCAAAGAATGAGTCGCGGGAATCAAAAAGAGAGGTATGAACCTCAATGTGAAGTCCGTCGCTTCTTACGAATGAATGCTGATAATGCAGGGGGTCCGCCTCTTTTGTGAGAGAAAAACCCATATCCTCCAGCAGTTTGCGGCATAGACTGTATTCCTCCGGGGAAACAAGCAGGTCTTCGTCAGAGGAAATGCGCAGGTCGGGCTTTTGGTAAAGGCTTCTGCAAATGATACCCTTGACCACAACGGGATACAGACCCTGCTGTGTGAGCGCACGGTAAACCTCTGCAAAGGACAGGGTGCGCAGTGTCTGCTGAGATACAAGCAATCTGACCTGTGAGTGCACGGGTGTGCCCGAGGGCAGCCTGAGGCCGCAGGAGTGTAGCTTGTCGTAAACAAGCGGCAGTACTCTGTGGAGCTCTGAGAGCCTGAGAATATTGCTCAGCTCCTCTGTGCTGAGCGTTGGGCACGGAAGGGGGGAATCCGTAAGGGCGGAGGATAAAATACTGAGAAACAAAGTTTTCATTATTTAAAACCACCCTTCGTAAGATATAGATATTCTGAACCCATTATAACTAATATATTATATCATAAGTTTATTGTATATAAAAGTATTATTTTACAAAAAGATGTATAAAAAGATGTGCGAAGGTGTGTTTTTATAGGAGAATGCAAAAAATTACCCGAGCACAGGCACGTACTCGGGTAAAATATGGAAAGGTTTTTGATTCAGAAATCAGAACTTGCTGATGAGTCCTGCTACGAATTTCTGGATTGTGGTAGCGTCTGACACGGTTAGTCTTGAATCGTGATTTGTATCGCATACTTCAAGAGCTGTATCGCTGAGGGTGATAAGGTCAGCAATGTGCTTCTGGATTGCGGTTGCGTCCTTTACATTGACTGAACCGTTCATGTCTGCATCTCCAAGTAAGGGGAGAGGTTGTGAAGAAATGGGCTCACCGGTGATGATGATATTGTTCAGAACAAGCTCTCCGCCTGTGGGGTCATCTGCAGTTGTTCCGCCGTTTACTGTGGTTGTGGATGTGGGGGCAAGTCTGAGAATAAGAGTATCCTTGTCCGCTGTATTTGAAGGAAGCTGCAGATTGTCAAAGTAATTGATGAGGCTCTTTCTGTCTTCAAGTGCAATGGTGAAGGAAGCTCCTTCAATAATTGTAAAGAGTTTTCCGTCCGTGCTGTAAGCAAGCTGCCAGGAGGCGGGTGCTTTCTTTGAGCCTGCGCTTGTGAGGGAGATGCTTATATCTTTGTAACCCTTGGTGCTGAGTGTCATCTGTACATAAGGGAACTCACCCCAGGGGTTCTTGTTGCCTGCAGAAAGGATGGGCACTATCGCTTCGTTTTCTCCGTACTCAGCCTCGGACCACTCCAACGCTCTATATCCGTCTGAGTTTACGCTTGCAACCAGGGTGCCGTTGCCCAAGGTGGCGGCGTAGCCCTCTTTTGTGCCGTATTCCTCCAGCTTTTCCCCTGCGGTTTTGCCTGTGGAGTCAAAGACAAAGGCAGAGATGGTGTTGAGGGGGAGAGTGGGAGCTGTAGCGGGCTCTGAGGGTATTACAGAGGAGGGCTCTGTGGGAGCTGCTGAGGAAGGTTCGGTGGGGATTGCCGAAGAAGGCTCTGTGGGAGCAACTGAAGAAGGCTCTGTTGCATCTGTTGCAGAGGATCCTTCCGTGGGCTTTGTGGGAGCAGGCTCGTCGCTCTTGTAGGGGGTGGAGTCCACATTGTAGAAGGGCTGGCCTGCCTCGTTTATTCTTTCGGAGACGTCTGTTGTGAAGTAAATTTTGGGTGTGTTTTCGATGATGATTGATACGGTCTGGGCACCTTCTTTGCCGTTGTTGAAGATGATCTTTGTGATGCCGTCATCTGAAATGGTTGCCTTGTAGATAGTTTTGCCGTATTCCGTGGTGCCTACTGCTTCAGCTTCTTCGCCGGGCCAGCGCATGGGAATGCTGTTGCCCCAATAGTAGTAGTGTACGTCTGTCCAATCCAGGTCTGTGGTGAAGTATACAACTCTGTCTGCCTGAGGAGCAGGGTCGGTGACGCCGTTTTCAAAGGCGTTTGTTATCCATTCCGTTCTCTTTGCAAGCCAGGTCTTCATATAATCCAGTTCGCCTGCAACGTCGTCTGTGAAGGTATCCTCAAGGCTGTGGTTTTTGTCCTGACAAAGCCACATAAAATCCCACATAAGGTAGTTGATAAAGGTGGTTTTTTCGATGGATTCTGCGTAGCTGTCTATGCTCATACCCTTGTCGCCTTCTGCAGGCTCTGCCTTGCCAAGGAGCACGTCTATCTTAGGCAGGAAGGAATCCGTCCAAAGTCTGTTGCAGATATCCTGGAAGGTCTCGCCTTTTGATGAGGTGCCCTTAACGTAGAAGGATCTGCCCAAGGGGTTAACTGTTCCGTTATATTTTGCAAGGCGTGTTGTCCAGCCTGTATGGTCGCTGGTGGAGGTTGTGCAGCCCTCACGCAGAACATCAACTGCACCTAAGTGAGAGTCGCAGTCCCAAATGGGGGAAGCATAGAATTTCTTTTCTGCCGCATTGTAGGTGAAGAACGTGCTGGTGTAGCCGCCGTCGCAGTTTTTGCCCAGCTCCTGAAGCAGGTACTGGGAAGCAAGGCTCTCCAGGTCGCAGATGGCCTCTATATCTGCAAGGGTTCCGCTGTAGAGAGCGTCCTCCAGCTTCTGATACGTGTTTTTGATGTAGTTGTATCTGACTGTGTAGGCTTCGCTGTTTGTTTCAAAATCCTCCAGATCGGGGGTCTTGAGTACAACGTGGTATCCCTTTCCGGATTTGAAGTAAGTATCGTTTTTGTAGTTCCACACGTCAACCTCAACAAGGAAGTTGAAATCTGTTTCTATGTCTTCGGATTCATCCTTTAAGGAAACCACGGCGTTTTTGCCCAGATCTATTTTCTGGCAGGCGATGTACGAGCCGCGGTATACACCGTTTACAAAGAAGTCTATAAAGCTCTGGTCGGGGGCGTAGGGATTGCCGACGTCATGAGCTAAGTTGTACATAATTGTATTTCTCAGCAGAGTGGAATCCTTGGGATTTGCAACCAGAGAGAACTTCTTGCTTGTGGTGTGGCCGATGGTTGTAATTTCGTTGAAGTTGATATTAAAGGGCTTTTTGTCGCTTTCCTTCCAGTTTGTGTTGCCTCTGCCCTTGATCTTCTTCAGGTCGCCGTCTTCAACTCCTGAGCCGCTTACAATGGAGTAGGTGGCGGTAGAGCAGGAGTTTTCTTTGTTCTGAATAAGGAAGCTCCACAGGTCGGTTTCCTGCACAACTCCCTCTGCATCCTCGTAGGAGTTTGTTGTATCGTTAACATAAAGAGATGCCTCGGCATCACTCTTGTAAACTTTGAATTTGTAGCTTCTGTCTGTGCCGACGGTTACGGAGATCGTCTCACCTTCTGTGTACTCAACAAATGCGCTTGTGTGGTTTTTGATGAGAGTATCTCCCACAAGAGCATCTTCGTTGTAGCCGTTGTAGAGCTCAATAACCCCATCGTCGGAGGATTTGGGCAGGAAGAAGTAGCGTACTCCCTCTTCGGCATAAATGCCGGCGTAGTCCTTCATCCATTTTTGCCAGGCATCCGTGCTGTCTGAGCCGGGAATGGCATGGGCATAAAGTGCTTCCCAAGCCTCGGTTTCAAAGGATGGATAAGCATTCTGGTTTGGGGTCTGAGTTTCTTTTTCTGCTGCTGCTGTGCAGAAGGGGAATGCCGTTAACAGCACGCACAGCACCATTAAAAGAGAAATGAATTTTTTCATGGTGTCATCTCCTTTTCTTTTTAAGGTGAATTGCAGACAAATACTGCAATCCGTCTTAATCAAATCATAGCATATAAATAATGCTAAGGCAAGAAAAAATTTGCTCTATTTAATTGAACAAGTGGAGTTTTTTTGCCTTGTTGATCTTAAACGGTGCAGGTGCGAGGAGAAACATGCAAAATCCTGCCCTTCGGATATGTTTTTTGTTGACAAACACTGCGTATTTGCAATACAATTATGTGAGAAAAGATTTATTCTGAGAATTTGATACCGGTTTTTACGAGGATAGGATAATGAAGAAAAAGTTTAATCTTCGGAGCGAATGGAAGAATAATAAGGAAAACATCAAATGGCTTTCTGTGCAGGGGAAGGGCTTTCGCAGATTTACGTGGGGATTTTTACTTATCAATATGATCTCCATGCTGATCACTCTGCTTTCTTCCGTTATAGGAAAATACGTGGTTGATGCGGCAGTAGGCTTTGGGCAGAGGGTCTTCTGGCAATACATCGTTGCTATGGTGGGCACCACCTTGATCACCATTGTGATTTCTTTTTTCTCCTCTCTTTTCAGCAGCTATGTGGGAGAAAAGTTTGCCTTTGGAATCAGAGCGCAGATGTTTGACAAGGTTCAGCGCAGTAAGTGGCAGAAGATCAGCAAATATCACTCGGGAGATATGCTCTCAAGGCTTACCGGGGACGTGGGAACGGTAGCGTCATCCATTATTTCCATTGTGCCCTCCCTTGTTGTGGCGGCTGTGGAATTTGTTATTGTGCTGGGGATTTTACTTTACTATGACCCGTATATGGCGTTTATCGGGCTTGTGGTTGGTCCCTTGGGAGTTGTTGCAGGTGCGGTATTCAGGAGGAAATTTGTAAAATACCAGAAGAAACTCAGAGAGAGTGAGTCGGAGTATTATTCCTTCTTTCAGGAGACTTTCTCCAATCTTCCCGTGACCAAGGCGTTTCAGCTTGAGGATGCCAACAATAAGCGCCTCAAAGCGTTCAGAAAGCAGAGGCTTGCACTTGTTATGAAAAGCTCACGGCTGGGTGCGGTGATGCACGTGGTGATGAAGCTTATATATAATATGGGATACGTGGTGGCGTTCAGCTGGTGTGCATACAGACTTGCAAACCCTAAGGACGGCTACACATACGGAACAATGACCTTGTTCTTGTCTTTGGTTTCCATTCTGCAGGGCACGATAAGGAGTATCGGCGGAATCATCCCCCTTATGTTCTCTGCTGTTGTGGCGGCAAAGAGAGTAAGAGAGCTGACGGAAGGAGATACTGAGGAGTACACGGAAGTGCCCGGAATACCAAAGAAGGTAGGGCTTTGCGTAAGGGATGTGTCTTTTACATACGAGAAGGAACCGGTGCTGGGCGGTATTTGTCTGTCGGTGAGACCCGGCAGAAGGGTTGGCATCGTGGGCAGCTCAGGTGCAGGCAAGACCACGTTTATCCGTTTGCTTTTATCTTTGGTGGAGCCTGATTCGGGAGATGCCGTGTATCTTCTGGAGGGAGAAAAAGAAGAGAAGATAAGTCCTGCTTCAAGGCGGTTTATCTCTTATGTGCCTCAGGGCAATACTTTGAGCTCGGGCACCATAAGGTCTAATTTGCTCACGGGCAATGAAAACGCCACTGAGGAGCAGATGTGGAAAGCCCTTGAAATGGCAGATGCAGCACGTTTTGTGCACAGGTTCGAAGACGGGCTTGATACCGTAGTAAGCGAGAAGTCAGGAGGCCTTTCGGAGGGGCAGGCACAAAGAATAGCCATTACCAGAGCACTTCTGAGAGACAGACCCGTGCTTATTCTGGACGAGGCAACTTCTGCCTTGGACGAGGCTACTGAGAAGCGGATATTCAAAAGGCTTACGGAAAACAGAGACAAGACCTGCTTTATCATCACTCATCGCAGGTCTATGCTTGAGTATTGCGATATGATATTTGAGATAGGCGATGGCGGACAGGCAGTGGTGATTGATAAATCTCAGGGCTGACAAGTGAATAAATATAAGTGAATAAATATTAAAAAGAGGTTGAACCCATCAGTACGGGTTCAACCTCTTTTGCGTTATTATGTTGTCAGAGCTTTTCTGCAAGCTCGGTTATTCGGGCGCGGTACGCCTTGTTGAGCTCGCACATATATTCAGGTTTTCCGTCAAAGGATCCCGTCTCGTCAAAAACTACTGCGGCACAGTTCATACAAGAACTTGCGATGTCGCATTTTGAACAATCGGGACAAAGTCTGATGGAGTTTATTGCGGCGCGCATTTTGTCCCAGGCGCAGTTGAAGCCGTCTTCCAAGGGATGGGTTTCGGGCTTTGGAAGCGTTCCGCAGGGGGTCATATTTCCATTCCAGGTGATCCAGAACTGAGAACGTCCCGCAAGGCATTGCATAGGTTCTCCCAGATCCAGGTCGCAGCTTTTTTGCAAGGGTGATCCCAGGCTTTCGGCACGGAGCCTTACTGCATCTGCACCCTCTCTGTAAAGGATCTCGTCAGCCACCAATCTGCCCGCTTTTTGTGGAGAGATTCGTGCAAATTCGCTGCAGGCGGTGCATTGTGTGCGGCGCAGGGGAGGGAAGCAGTAGCTTTGCATTCTGAGCTCCAGCCCCCTGTTCTTTGCATAGTCCTCCAGAGCCTGCCATTTTTTGTAGGATGCAGGGTCTATGGTGGCGTTGAGGTGCACGAGAATGTTGTTTTCCAAAAGCCAGCCAATAGCATTGCTTACAGCATCAAAAGCGGCGCCGTTGCCGCATAAAGACTGATAATCCTCTGCGCAGGTGCCGTAGAGTGTGATGTTCACCTGAGAGGGGGGAAGCTTCTTCCACAGCGCTTTGATCTCGGGGGTTATCAGGGTACCGTTTGTGTTGATGGAAATAGAAAGTCCCATCCTTGCAAGACCTTCATAGATCTGTGCAAAGTCGTTCCTCAGAGTGGGCTCGCCCCCTGTTATCAGCAGGAATACCATACCTGCGTCCCTTGCTTCTTTTGCAAGGGACAACCACTTTTCTGCGGAGAGCTCTTTGCCTATGGGGGCCATCTGCTGTGGAGTCAATCGGACATAACACATTTTGCAGTTCAGGTTGCACCTGGGGGTCAGCTCAAATATGCCGCTTGAGGGGATGCCTATTCCGGCGCATTTCTGAGAAATGTGCCTGCGGATATTTGCAGAAGAGGTGGGGGCCATAGGAATCACTCCTTTGTGAAGAGGGTGTTGTATGCAAGGTGTGCCGCCTCTTTGTCAGGTCGGCAGTTAAGTTCAAAAACAGGGACAGAATTTAATAAATGAACAAGCTTAGAGGAGGCAAAGTCCACAAAATCCTTGTCCCAGGTGTTGAGCGTCAGTTGAGAAAAAATTCGGGGGAAGGCCTTTGCACCCAAGGGCTGAATGGTGTTTGCCTGGGATTTTTTCATCAGGATTATGCCTGCAATAGGGAAGCTTTTGGGGCTGTAGATTTCTGAGGTGCCGCACCAGGGTGAGCCACCTCCATAGAAGGCCCCTGCATCCTCCTTGATAACGCATCTGTCGCCGTTGAGCACTTCTGCGCCGAGGTGCTCCTTCCAAAGGCTTGCCTGGGTAGATTTTCCTGCTCCTGATTCTCCGCAAAACAGCACGGCTTTTCCGTTTATGCTTACAACGGAGCTGTGGAGTAATAAAGCGTCCTGAAAGCGCAGCAAAAGCTCGCCGCAAAGCAGATGAGTGCAGTGCCAATCCGTTTTATACTTCTCCCACCTGCAGGCAGGGTAGTAGAGCACATTTTTGCCGCTTTTTCGCATAAGGCAGGCAACCTGACAGCCGTCAGGGGCAGTAAGGGGTGTGTAGATTCTCAGCATACCCTCCTCAAAGGGATAGATGCTGAAATCATTTCTCTCAAAAACAGCACAACCTTCCGGGCAGAGGGGAGAGCTGAGCAGCTCTATTCGATACTCCGCAGTGGGTGCATCGGTATCCTCGCACAGAAGGTCTGTAAAATAATCGGGAATTATGATTTTTTCGGGCAGGGTAAACCTAAGAGTTATCCCTGAAAAATTAATGCAAAAGGAAAACGTGTCGTTCATCTAAAATTAAGAAACAAAGGTAGCGTTAGTCTGCGTATGGAAGCAAAGTCCGTCGTAATCGGGGTTATTTGTACATACGGTGGCACAATCGGTGCTGAAGTAGTTTGGATAGTCGAAGGCTACGCTTCGCATTTCTTCCGGTGTGTCGCTGTCACGAATAACGCAACTGTTGCTGAGATAGTTGATCTTTATGATGCAGGAAGCGATGGACTGGCTGAGCTTATAAAATTCTACGGCAGCCATTGGCTTTTCATATTTCATTTTCATATCGTTCAACCTACCTTCCTGAAAGATTTGTGTTCAGTCTTCAACAAGGATTCCGCTTTTGCGGAAAACCTCAAGGAATTCCTGCACATCTGCCTGTGCCGTGGCGCAGTCAATATCGTAAGCCTCCAGCATAGCTTGTGTGAGGCTTTGTTCTGTTTGCTCACTTTGCAGCAGATCAAAGAGAAGCTTGCCGCTTGAGTTGAGCGCAACAAGACCGCTGAGAGAGGCTGCAGCCTCTCCGGAGGGAATGGCTATGATTTCCCCTGCGACCTCGCGGAGAATAAAGCCGGGTACAATATGCATAATTGCCCTCCTGAAAATATGATTTGCGCCTTTAAAAGCAATTTCTGCGCCAAGGTATTCTTGGACAAATCAAGCCTATATATAATCAACTTATATTATAAACGCGGTTTTTTTAAAAAGCAAGTGCTTTTTTGAAGAAAAATATCACAATATTGTCACATTTATTGTTACTATTTTTGATTATATTGTTGTTGACTGAGGGTGAGTGCAGTGGTATAATTTATGATGTATAGATGTCGCATATTAATGTATATAAACATAATGGATTTTTCGTTCAAACAAAGTGTATCTGTCGGAGGTGAAAGACATTGAGCAAAGAAAAGGGCTTATACAGAAAAAGGTTCGGAGCATTCTGCGCTCTGGCATTGACGTTTGTAATGTCTCTAAACCTTGCAGGCTGTGCTCAAGGCGGCACGGGAGCAGAAGGTTCGACGGCAACAACCGACCCGGAAACTGTAATCGAAGCCCCAAAGGCATCCTCTGCGGATCTTTACTGCCTGGAGTTCAATACCTTCAGCGGAGCTTATGTAGAAGACGGCAAGAATGAAAAGGTTGAAGATGTAGCGGCAATTCTTGTGGAGAATCGGTCCGAGGCTTTTCTTGACAGAGCAACGGTTAAGTATAAATACGGCGATGAAACAGCTACCTTCCTTGTGACGGGTCTTCCTGCAGGGCAAAGGTGCTGGGTTATGGAAGCAGGCAAGTTTAAGCCTGACGGCAAAAGCTCCTTTGAGTTTGAAGATTGCACCAGCGCCTTTAAGGAGGATGCGGTGCTTGCAACGGATAAGCTGAAGACTGAGAGCAAGGATAACGTTCTGACGGTAACCAATATTTCTGAACAGACGCTGAATGACGTGTGTGTTTACTATAAAAACACGGCGGACGATGGAGCGTTTCTGGGAGGAATCACTTATATGATAAGCTTTGATACCCTGGCACCCGGAGAAGAGCTCGAAAAAGCTTCGGGACATTTTTCCGAAACTTCAAAGATTGTCAGGTACAGCTTCCGGGAGGAGTCTTGAGCCTCCCTCTTGAGGGAGGTGGCACGGCGAAAGCCGTGACGGAAGGAGTAAAATATGCCACTGCAATATAACGGAAGAAACATTAAACTTGCGCAGAATCTGCGTAAGAATGCGACCCGTCAGGAAAAGCATCTGTGGTACGACTTTCTGTCAAAATATGAGATCAGGTTTCAAAGACAAAAAGCTATAGATAATTTTATTGCGGATTTTTATTGTCATAAAGCCAAGCTTGTTATAGAAATAGATGGTTCGCAGCACTACACAGAAGATGCAATCGGCAAAGACGAATTTCGTACAAAAATACTTAAAGGTTATGATTTAAAGGTTATCAGGTTTACGAATCGGCAGATAGATGAGAATTTTCGCGGTGTGTGCGACTATATAGATTTTATTGTGAGGGACTCCCTCAGTCACCTACGGTGACAGCTCCCCCAAAGGAGGAGCCACACTCCCTCAGTCACCTTCGGTGACAGCTCCCCCAAAGGAGGAGCCATACTCCCTCAGTCACCTTCGGTGACAGCTCCCCCAAAGGAGGAGCCATACTCCCTCATTCACCTGCGGTGACAGCTCCCCCAAAGGAGGAGCCACACTCCCTCATTCACCTGCGGTGACAGCTCCCCCAAAGGAGCCTTAGGAAATTCTATAGTATACTTTTATACTGTATTCACATATATTTTTCTCTTTCTTTTGAGTTGTAAGACAAGAGAAAGTCCCCACGAAAGGAGAAAATATCATGAAAAAATCAAAATTCGGCAGAAGAGTTATTGCCTTTGTGCTGGTGTTCGTTATGGTTGCTTCGCTGCTTCCTCTGAGCACCTTAGCGGCAAAGCTTGACATTGCTACGGGTGACGCGGCAGGCACAACAGGCATTGACGAGAGCACCCTGAACGAAAACGGCATCATCAACTGGCCTATCAAGATATACGATTATCTTGCAGACGGTATGCTGTTTGAGTTTGCACAGAACGACTCTTCAATTCTTTATTCTTCCAATAAGGGTACGTCTGAGGACTACGCAGGACAGTACGTGCTGGGTAAACCTATGCCTACTATTGCGTTGGGTCATGACTTTACAGCAGACTACACATACGTTGACAGTGTAAATACTGCATACGATGGTGAGGACTATACATATGTAAAGACCAAAAAGGCGGCAGTTGATTATACAAGTCCTCAGTATATGCGTATTACCTGGGATGGTAGCTACGATACAGGCTACAAAAACTGTATGATCACCAACTTCAGCAGTACGCAAGCAAGAGATTCTGTTCGTTATATAGCTATTGTTTATCGTGCAAGCGGACTTAGCAATGCAAACGGTGTTAATATAATCGGCTTTAATACGTCTACAACTACCGGTGGTGGTAGTTGGAGGCAGCTTAGCAAAAACGATAATGTTTTAGATGTAAACGGATCAATCGTGGGTAATTCCAGCACATGGAAGTGCGCGGTTATTGACATATACGAGAATACAGGTTCCGGAAACTGGTCGGGTATGGGGTCAGACGGTATCAAGTCTGTTTACATCAGACTGGGAATAGATTCAGATAGTGACTACTTTGACCTTTCTCATATTGCGTATTTCAGCACAAAGGCCGAAGCACAGAAGTTCGGCGAAAACTGTCTTGAATTTATCAAAGAGCCGGGTGAATATGTAAGCGGCACATACTGGAACGGTATCTGCAACGATGCCTTCGGTATGCTTCATCCCTCCAACGGTGCGGCTTGGAACATAGGCGGCGGTAATGCTCTGACTTCTACAAACGGCGGAAATTACGCAGGATATTATACTCACAGCATCGGCTACCGCTTGCCTGAGTACTATTCCTCTGCCTCTACCTACAACTCAAAGCGACTGAACGGCAAGGATTCCACCACAGGCAGATACAACGGTACGGGCAGCGAGATCGGCAACTCAAACTACATATATTATATGATGCCGAAGACGTATATGAGCTCCACGGCATATCAGACAAAGTACCCTGGTGCTACAAGCTTTGATATGTCTGAGATGGAGTTTGACGGCTATAATCTGCTTACAAAGGGTACCAAGGGAGTTTGGACCGCAGGTCTTCTTGAAGGACAGCTTGGTGCAGACGGCACACCCCAGTACCGTCAGGAAACTGTTGAGTATCTTGCAGACGTTCTCAGCAAAACTCTGGTAATCCCCCAAAAGGCTTCAAACGGATACAACAACTACAACTACGTTGCAGGTGTTAAGAACTGGGATCAGTTCGGCTACTCAGAGGATGCAAACGGCAATAAGGTAGCAAACGACCTGGCTCAGGGACTCAGAAACTGTCTGGATATATACTTTACCGGCAATACCAAGGCAGCTGCACCCAAGATGGGTACCTATGCCGAAACCCTTGAAAAAGCAGACAAGCTCAAGGGTGCATTTATGACGGTTGCTCCAAATATTGATACCTGTATAGACGCGGCTTACTATCTGCTCAACAACATATTTGTTGCCAATTCCTACAACCAGGAGCAGACGGACTACCGCTATCTGCAGCTTTCCAGCGCAAAGCTTGACAACGGCACAAACGCATATGTGTTTGACGGAGGCTTCTCCAACGGTGCATCTCTTGCAGACCTTGAAAGCGAAAAAATAACACAGGACCAGTACAAGGCTCAGACCCAGTCTGCGGTTGAGTACGACAAAGAAACCAAAACCATTTTGCTTAATACCGTAAACGAAAAGGACCTCTATTACTATAGTTCTAGTAGCACCACTACCCGTTATCCTTTCCTGCCTGTAACAAATGCAACGGGTGTGTATGCAGGCGATACTGACTCTTATTATTTTGCAGAAGACGGCAAGCGCAGCTACGACACAGAGTACGGTACGTACAAAAACAGAAACTACAACTACGTTCTTGCTTCCAACGGTGAGTTTGTATTCCACGAGGAAGACGAGCTGTTCTTTGAGTTCGAAGGAGACGACGACGTTTACCTGTACATCAACGGTCAGCTGGTGCTTGACCTGGGCGGCGGTCACTCCATCTCCAACTGCGCATTTAACGTTAATGATTACGTTTACTGGGCACGCGAGGTGCTCAAGAACCCCTCTGACTACACAGATGCAGAGGTTGCCCGTGCAACCGCACTTGACCTTGAGGACGGAGAGGTTGCAAGCTTTGACTTCTACTACATGGAGCGTCACGGCTACGGCGCAAATATGCGTATTGTTACAAACATGCACATCACCGACCCTGCTCTGCGTGTAGAGAAGACAGCATACCAGGGCGGCAAGAAGATCGAGTACGGCGGAATCGTTGATGCTGACGATCCCATCGAGTACAACTTCAAGCTTACAAACGCAGGTAACACAAAGCTTTATAACCTTACCTTTGAGGATGAGGATATCGGAGTTTACCTTACATATACCGACGGACTTTACGTAAAGGGTGACGGAAACGACACGGAACTTGACGACATCAACGGCTTCTACGTAACGGATGCTCACGGAGGACGGCTTGACGCAGAGGATCTGACGGCTATCGTTACCGGCTACGAAAACGTTGGCACAGGCGGTAACTACGTTAAAGACGGAGATTCCTACAAAAAAGTAGATGACGGGTCGGGTACCCACATTTACTACGATGGACTTGAAATTCAATTTGAAGATAACCAGGCACTTAAAAACTTCCTTACAACCCTGCAGAGCGATAAGACGGACAATGAAACCGTTGACGAGGAGCTGACCCAGAAGGGCTCAGGTCTTTGGGTTGATGCAGACGTAACCTTTAAGGGCATATACTATACAATGACCAAGGATCAGGAAGATGCAGGAATGTTTGACAATACGGTTAAGGTTTCCGCAACTCAGAGAGTTGATACCAGCGACCCCTCAAACGTACCTTTGAAGTCAGAAGCACGTCACAGAGTGTACGTAACTGCAATTCCTTCCTACTACCAGTGGGCAGACCACGACCTGTATATCTCCAAGCAGAGAGTGCTTGACGATGCCTCTGCTGAGGCAGGTAACGAGAGCAGTATGCTCCACGATTACCTTGCCTTCTTCAACAAGGTAAGCGGCGACATAAGCAAGTTCGGCACAAAGCTGTGCGACAGAATGGGTAACGAGGTCCCCGCAGACTATTACGACTACGTAGAGCTTGGATACGGAGCCGCAGACGGCACCTACGGATACAAGACCTGCTATCCCGAGACGGGAATCTACGAGTTCTTTATCCTTATGTATATGTACGACACCACAGGCGAGGTCAAGACGATGAATCTTGGCGATTACGCTATAGTTCGAGTGCTTATTATCGTTGCTGACGTAGAGGACAGCGAGTATGTTCTGGATTACGGCCTGTCAACGGAGAACCTTGACGTAAAGGGCGAGCTCTTTAAGAATGACGAGCTTTACGGCTCAATGAGTGGAACCCAGGCACTGCTTATGGGTGCTACAAGCAAGCAGCCTTCTTACCTGAACGTTACAGATCGGGGTACGGACTTCAACAGAATCGACTTTGAGGCTCAGGATCTGTCGCAGAATAACAAGATCCAGACCGAAGACGGCTATTATAACATAAATATTTCCATTCCTGAAGAGGGTAAGAAGATCAACTACGACGAGTTCTCTCAGATGTACACTCTTACTGAATCAGGTACGGTAACGGTTCACGTGGATTGTCCCGTTGCCTGGCAGGATATATACCTTTACTATTGGTATGACGACGGCAGAAATAACGCATGGCCCGGTCAGAAGATGACCCAGACCAGCCACGGTAACTTTGAGATGGCAATTCCCGGAAACGTTCCTCATATCATTGTGAGCAAAGGAAATGCAGACTCAACGGAAGAAAGAATTCAGACCGTGGACCTGCATCTGAACACAGGACAGGACGTTTGGGTAGAGATTCCCGGTGAGCTCAACGATGCAGGCAAGCTGTTTGCAACCGTTGAATACAAGACGGCCGACGGAATTGTGCACGTAACCGTACCCGAGGGTTGGGGCGACGTTTACTACTACTGCTGGGATGCTTTTGATAACGGACTTACAGTATGGCCCGGAACCCAGGTTGTAGAGGTAGACGAGAACGGAGAATACACCTTTGCGATCCCCGGAGATATTACAAACATCATCATTAATAACGGAGATAAGGATAAGCAGACCATTGACCAGGTGGTTTATGCAGGCTCAGAAACCTGGCTTGAGGTAAACGACACTATTCTGAGCACCAACGAGGAAACAGGCGTTTCTTACTACGGTGCAACCTCATCCCGTTCAAACGAAACTGTTTCTATGCATGCAAGTGTGCCCGAGGACTGGACAGGCGCGGCTATCTATTATTGGAACAGTAACGGAAGCTCCACAGGTGTCAACTGGCCCGGACTTGCCATGACCAAGGGCGAAGACGGACTGTATCACATCGATGGAATCCCTGCTGATGTTACCAACGTAATCATCAACGACGGTCAGCAGGCAATGGCAAAGCAGACCCACAACCTGACCATAACTCCCGGTGTAGAGACTTGGTTTGACGTTAACGTTAAATCAGGCGAGGGCGAAACCGTAGTTGAGGCAACGGTTCCCACAAGCTGGACCAAGGCACACGTTTACTTCTTTAACGATGCAGGTCAGGCAGTCGGAACGGCATGGCCCGGAGAAGAAGCCACAAAGGTTTCAAACGGTGTTTACAGAATCGATGCACCCAGCGGCGCAACGAAATATATCGTAAACAACAATGCAGGCGAGCAGACTCAGGATCTTAAGCTGATTCTCGGCACAACAAACAAAATTGAGTATTACACCTACAAAAATGCAAGACCTCTTACAGAGACAGAGCTGCACATAGAGGCACCCAGCTCCTGGGGCGACGTATACGTTCATTATTGGTATACAGACCAGAACGGCAAGGATCAGGGAACCACATGGAACGGAAATAAAGCAGAGAAAAACGAAGACGGCACCTACAGCTTTACTATTCCTGCAGGCTACAATAAGTTTGTTATCAACGATGGTAACAATCAGACCGACGATATAACCGAGTTCTATATGGGTATAGAAAACCACGTTGCCATTTACAACGATAAACAGGACAACGGTCACAACACCTTCAGAATAGGTATGCCCTACAAGACAGACATCGTTTACGGTGAGAATGCAGAGAAGGAAGGCTTTACCTTCACTCCCACAGACTTTATGGACACCAGATACAGTATGTGGCTGGCTTTGACCGTGCACGAGAACAAGGTTGACGATGACGACGAGGGCGACGTTACACAGAACAAGGCAACTCCTCTCGGTTCACCCATCAACATCGGCAAGGAAGTTCAGATGTTCAAGAAGGTTACCGTGCTTCCTGCAAACGTGGTTTACTACGAGGATGACTTTGCAGGCATTAAGTACAGCTCAGACACAACGAACGTCTTTACTCACTACGGCGAAGGCTCCGGCAGCCTCACTCAGAACATTGACCAGAACCAGCAGTACGGTCAGGACGAGGTATACCAGGGCAGCGAAAACGACGAGATCACAGGTAACTCCCTGACAAAGCTTGAGGTTAAGGATAACAAAGAATTCGCAAGCTTTGAATTTACAGGCACAGGCTTTGAAATCATAGGCCATACTCACGCAACAGAATCTGCCTCCATGAGAGTGGTGGTTAAGGATGAAAACGGCAACGTTGTAGGCGAAAAGATAGTTATCACAGAATTTGATAAGGACGGCGACGACAAGGGCACGGAGTCCATTGAATCCGTACCTCTCATCCGCTTCTCAGGTCTTGCCTACGGCAAATATACAGTATCCATCAACGGCGTACCCGTTTATGACTGGAGCCAGTGGGACGGAGAGCACAGACCTCCCACAAAGAAGGCTTGCATCTGCGTTGACGGCGTTCGTATTTATCAGCCTCTCAACAACAGCGACAGCGATGGCAAAAACCTTGCCCTGGGTCAGAAGCACGATGCCGTAAGCTATCCCGAATCCCCCTACACGGCAAACCTTACAGACGGCAAGCACGAAACCACACTCGTTGATTCCGAGTGGTTCGGATTTAAGAATACCGGTGACGCAAACACAGGTAACATTAATCCCAATAACAATAACAGAGCAGTATTTACTCTGAATCTTGAATGTGAAGCTGCAATCAACACCATAAGGCTTCACCACTATAAGGGATCAAACTCAGCAGGTATAGGCACCTTTGAGTATATTAATGTATACTATTCCGTAGACGGAAGCACCTTCACTTACCTGCAGACCATTAATCCCGATACTACCCAGACAGCTCCCTACTGGGCAACTCTGGATATTAGCTCAGCACCGGTGAATGCTAAGTACATCAAGTTTGCAATCGGCGGCGCAAAGGGAACTCTGGCTCTTATTAACGAGATCGAGGTCTACGGCACAGAGGTTCCCACACCCGGCAGAGACGACGCATATCTTGACACAGAAAACGGAGCATCCTTTACTGAGATCAGAAACCTTGTTGCAGAGCGTCAGGCCTTTGCAATCAAGTACGATGACGTTGACGGTCTCTCCGTTTCCGGCGGTACCAACACATGGATCGAAAACCGCAACAACGTTGTTCCCACAGACCGTGGCAAGAGCTGGACCAACAACACGGTAAACAGTGTTGCTGATTACCTGCTTGCAGGTCCCAACAACGAGCTTTATATGATAGAGTCCACAGATGAGGAAAAGTCAGCAGTTGCATTCTATGTGACAGAAGATGACGAATTAGCAGTTCACAATATGCAGATTGCAATGCGCGGCCTTGACTACGGCGCATTTACCGGCTCTAAGGAAACAGGCTTGTTAAATGCAGAGATCCAGTACGGCGCTATGGTTGACGGTGAGCTTGTGTGGAAGCCCCTCACAACCCTCACTGCCTCCACAGAGCAGTACTACACCATCCCCTACACAGAGTGTCCCTATGATAAAGACAACAACAGATATCAGGTTGTCCTCAGAGTTGCAGACTCAGATGTTACGGGTATGGCTTCGTTCACGACCATCAAGCTCAAGGGTCTGGAGCTCAACACTCTGAACACCTCAGAGGTGCCCGACGTACCCGTGATCACTTACGTGGACGAGATCAATAACACCATCATAGACAACAACGGCAACACTATTGAAAACGGTAAGTTTACACCCTTCCTCCAGCTTGCAGAGCAGATGCAGGCTCAGGTGATGATGTTCAGCGCAGGCAACGGCTCAGCTCCTGCGGGCGTGGACACAAGTGCACTGGGTGTGCTTTACGACAGCTTTACTGCAGACAGCTCTTCTGACTTTGTACTCACAGAGAACAGCAAGATATTCATTGTGACCGCAACAGAGACCAAGCCTTCTGCAGAAGTTATCGAGACTGCACAGCTTGTTCAGAGCCAGTTTGCAGCAGATAAGCTCCCCTCAGATAAGCCCATGGAGGTTGTATGGGGACTTGAGAAGTACGCATCTCAGGGAGATATTCTCATCTATGCTAACGCATCAGGATACGGCGCAGAGGAATTCAAGCTTGAGGTTACAGACAGAGCAAAGGTCTACGCAGCAGACGACAACGGTCTGCTTTACGGACTTAATACTCTTCAGAAGCACTTCCGCAATGCAAAGTCAAATGCAATCGAAGGCTTTACCCTCAGAGATATGCCCGATACCCTTGAGCGTACAGTTCACCTTGACGTAGCAAGAAAGTATCTGACAAAGGATTGGATCAACAACTACATTAAGGAAATGTCCTGGATGGGATACAATGCACTTGAGCTCCACTTCTCAGAAGACGGCGGCTTCCGTGCAGACTTCTGGGATCCTGAGTACTTCACAAGTGCCAACGGCAACGACTTCTCCTGGGTGGTTGGCAGCAGAACCCAGTACTGGGTAAAGGATCCTTATAAGACAGACCCCGATGCAGGCAAGTACCTGACAGCGGCAGAGCTTATTGAGATCTTCAACGTTGCAAAGCAGTACAACATCGAGATCATTCCTTCCTTTGACACACCTGCTCACGTTGACTGGCTCACCTGGAATCACTACAATAACTATTCCGCTAAGGGTCTGACAAACAGCTTTAATTACAACGGAACAACATACACCCTGCCTACTTACCTCAATTACCGTACAACAAGCACCTCTGACAGCAGATGGGCTTGCCTGAATCTCGGTAATGATACGATCCAGAAGTTCTGCTTCGCTCTTTATAAGGATATTGCAGACTTCTTCACACAGTATGCAGGCTCCACCAAGTTCAATATTGGCGGTGACGAGGTTGGACTCACTACAACCGACACATGGAACTATGCAACCTTCTACACCTACGTCAATAATCTGAACACACTGCTGAATAATGAAGGATATACTGTCAGAATGTATAACGACTTCCTTGACAGATCCACCTATATTAATCAGCTCCCCTCAGGCACGACCCTGCCCGCACTGGCTTCCAATATCGAGATCGTTTACTGGACGGCAGACGGTGCAGTTCAGCCTGCAAGCAACTTCTATAATCAGAACAGAAAAATGTACAACGGTATGAACTACTGGACGTACTATGTTCTGCGTATAGCTGATGCTTCTTCAGTAGGAACTGCAAACAAGGGCAGAGACGCAAGAGATCCAAATAATACATGGTGGTCCTTCTACAGAAACCAGGAAGACCATATATACAACGAGTGGAATCCCACGCTGATGTCTGCATATAATGCAACCAAGTACACCATATGGGATGACCAGCTTGCAGGTGGATACTTTATGGTATGGAACGATTACGCAGCTCTTAACACAGAGGTAGAGATGTGGAACGGTGTATACGATAAAACAGGTGTATCCGGCACAGCAAGCAACTACTACAGCCTTATGGAGCGTATGTGGTCAAGTGCAGTTAAGCAGTGGAAGTGGGGAATCCATAACAACCTGACCTTTGCAAACTACGAGACCCTGCGTGATACTCTGGGCTTCTTCCCCGGATATGTTGCAACAACAAGCGGCAGCTACGCAAATGCTTGCGTGCTTCCTGCTTCAACAGCAGTAAGCGACCAGGCTTACCGCACAAGCTACACGGTTACCTTCAAGAATTATGACGGCAAGGTGCTGGATACTCAGCAGGTAAGGGATAATACGGCGGCTGTAGCCCCTGCAGATCCCACAAGAGCCTCTGACGTATGGTACGACTACACCTTCTCAGGCTGGGATACTGACTTCTCCAACATCACAGCAGATACAGTCGTAACGGCAACCTACTCCTCATCTGCCACAACGGCAGGTAAGATCGGTTACCTTGAGGTTAAGGTATCCGGCGGTACAAACTTCAATATGAGCTTTGGCGAGAACGACTTAAAGCCCATGGGTACTGAGTACGTTAACCCCTCTATGGAGTTTGGCGTTAAGGTTACTGTTTCTGCAGAAACCACCAACGGCAACAACTTCATCGGCTGGATGGATGCAAAGAGTGGTAATATGCTCACCACAGCTCTCACATACACCTTCTATACTTCCGGTAACGAGGTATTGGTGGCATTGTTTGATACAGACCTTCAGGGTAAGGGTACGGTTACCTTCAGAAACGACAAGACGAATCAGGTCGTAGACATTCAGTACTATTCTGCATCAGATACCATCGTGTTCCCTGAGGGAGTTGCTCACCCCGGCTATGCATTTGCAGGCTGGAGCCTCTCTGAGGAGGAGATCAAGTCCAGACTCAGCGAAGGCAAGGACGTAACGGTTGTAACCCAGTGGAACGTTAACGATGTATACTTTGACATTACTGTAAAGGGCGGCACAGTTACTTACTCAGAGGGAGAGTACGATGGTAAGTACGTTGGCTACAAGGGAACTACCATCAAGGCTGACAAGGCTCCCACAGGCAAGATGTTTGCTTACTGGGCAGACGAGGACGGAACAGTTCTCAGCTACGAGGAAGAGTATAAGTTCTATCCCTACAGAGATGCGGTAATAACAGCTCACTATATTTCCACAACCACCTTCGGAGTGGACATTGTAGGCACAAAGGCAGAAGAGCCCGAGGCTCAGTCCGAAGCCGCAGATACCTTCAAGGTCTACTTTGAGAACAACTGGCTGTGGACAGAGATCTACATCTACTACTGGGGTGTAGACGGAGCACCCGGCTGGCGCGGTGTTCCCATGAACTTCTTTGAGAACAACGGAACTTATGACGTCTATTCCTACGATGTACCCACAGGCATAACAGGTATGATCATCAGCGGAATCAAGAACGACGGCAGCGGTGCAGTTGACCAGACACCCGATATTACGGAGTTTGTTGACGGTCGCCAGTACAGTATGACCTGGAATGACGGTAATGCCGTAAATATTGATGATTCCAGAGTGAATACAAGCGGTGGCGGAAACGAAGACGATCCCGAAACTGAGATCCAGTACAATACACTCTATCTGTACGCATCAGAGGACTGGAAGTCTGATGGCGCCTGGTTTGCGGTTTACGCATGGAATACTAACAATAAGGACGAGAACATCTGGGCAAAGCTTACTCATGTAAACGGTAATGTATACACAGTACAGCTCCCTGTTAAGTATTCAGGATTTACATTTACCAGAATGAATCCCGCATCAGAGGATCTGAGCTGGGATAATAGATGGAATCAGACTCCCGATATGACAGTAGCACCCACAGATGAGAAGAATATGTTTGTTCTCAAGCCCGGTTGGGATGGCACAGGCACCATTGAGAATATGAACACCGTTTACTTTGTGAACGACCGCAACTGGGATAAGGTGCTTGTTACCTATACGGATGCAAACGGCACCTACGAGGTAGAGGCTACGGTTACAGAGGAAGACGAGAACGGCAACGATCTGTATTCAATGCTCATTCCTGAGAACGTGCAGAAGATAACCTTCTCCAACGGAACAGACGAGTATGTGTTTACTGCAAATTCAGCCGTTGCAGATAAGTCTATCTTTGGACTTGTTGTAAAGGACAACGCGGTACAGCACGACGTTGCAACAAGTGTTGGTATGGATACGACCTCTACAGCAGACAGCAACACGGTTGTGTTCTCTTGGGAAGTTCCTGAGGAAACAGGCTACACGTTTGTTAACGCAGGTCTCCTCCTTGTAAAAGAAGAGGATTACATCAAGTCAAACTTTGTAACGGGTACCATCGATTCTGACGTTATTCAGTTTGTACCCGCTAAGAAATATCAGACTTCATCAGGATTCCATTCCGTAACACTTCCTTATGTTCAGGCAGGGGATGCATGGATAGCATGCTCCTTCGTTCAGTACAGAGACGAGCAGGGAGTTCTGCGCACCAAGTATTCCAAGCAGATCACAGGCAAAAAGTGATCTTGCCCGTAAGTACAATATGATTTAAACAGGAAGCTTCCTGAAAAAAGATATCCCCCAAACGAAATTCGTTTGGGGGATGCTTTTGTATATTGACTTGTTGTATGCAAGGCCTGCTTGCAAGAGATGCAAAAATTAATTCCAGTAATCGTTTTTCTCAGCAATACCCACGCTGGTGGCTTTGAACACCGGGTCCTTGCCCTTCTTACGCTGTGATTCGTAGTCTTTAAGAGCTCTGATGGCATACTTGCCGAGGATCGCTATAACCGGCATATTGATAAGAGTCATACACGCCATAAGAATGTCTGAAATGCTCCAAAGGGTGTTGGCCTCAAGCACAGCACCTATAAGGATAAGAGCAGATGCAATCAGGCGGTATACTGTTTTGAACTTTTTGGAGGGTTCTCTGCCCAGAATGTGGTCGAATGATTTATCTACATAGAACAGATTTCCGATGAGTGTGGTGAAGGCAAAGAGAGTCATTGCAACCGTGATGAATATGGGACCGAAATCTCCCAGAGTCTTCTGCAAGGACTGCTGAACGTAAACTGCACCCGAGATTTCCTTTGTGGGGGTAACGCCTGAGCTCATACACATAAAAGCTGAGGCTGTGCACACCAGAATAGTGTCGATGAATACGGAAAGAATCTGCACAAGTCCCTGCTTAACAGGGTGGCTTACAACAGCAGAGGAGGAAGCATTGGGCGCAGAGCCCACACCTGCCTCGTTAGAGAAAAGTCCGCGCTTGATGCCGAACATCAGGCAGGAGCCTGAAAATCCGCCGAATATAGCCTTGAAGTCAAAAGCCTCTGTAAAGATGGTGCGGAAGATCGAGGGGAGAGAGGGGAGATTCATTACAGTGATCACAAGTGCAACCAGAATGTATGCCATACCCATCACAGGCACAATAAGGCTTGTTGTTTTGATGATCCTTTTTCCTCCGCCAAAAAGACAGAAGCCTACCAGCAGTGCGGTTATACCGCCGATGATCCAGGGCATAATGTTGAAGGAAAAAGAGAATCCGTCCCCTGAAACGGTGCAGGTAGTATTGTAAAAATCGTAAGCGGAGAAGGTAGACTGCAGATTGTATGAGGCAAGCATATTGAAGCCTGCTCCGTAGGTGAGGATCAGCAGTACGGAGAAGATGACCGCAAGCCATCTCTTTTTGAGTGCAGTTTGTATGTAGTAAGCGGGACCGCCGTAGCAGCCGTCCTTGCCTCGCTTTTTGTATATCTGAGCCAGGGTGCTTTCTATAAATGCAGAGGATGCACCGATTATGGCAATGAGCCACATCCAGAAAACAGACCCGAATCCTCCCAGACACAAAGCGGTGGAAACACCAATGATGTTACCCGTGCCCACACGCGACGCGGTGGATACCATCAGCGCCTGAAAGGAGGAAACGGAGTTTTTGCCCTTTGGCTTTTCCGTAACGGCGCGTATCTGCTCGCCGAACAGCCTGAACTGCACGAATCTGGTGCGGATGGTAAAGTACAATCCGCCGAGAATCAGCACCACAATAAGTGCATAGCTTAAATTTGTGTTTAATAGGTTAATGATTTTGTCAAACATCTGCTTTGCTTCACCTTACTTTTATTTATAGGTTTATTATAAACAAATTAGGATAATGTGTCAAATAATGTCAGAACTACGGGGAATCTCCTACAAAACTGTAAATTGACTATTTATTGGCTTTAATATATTATAATAGTATATAATGAGGTAGTAGCGCTGTTTGTGTTACTGCGAGTTTGATTAGAAGCTTTTTTGGAGGGAGGAAGTGCTTTGGTTTTTTCAAGCCTTACGTTCTGGTTTTTCTATTTGCCCTGTGTTCTGCTGATATACTATGCAGTTCCTAAAAAGATGCGTAACGTTGCACTTTTTGTAGTGAGCCTGTTTTTCTACGGATGGGGAGAGCCTGTGCTGGTACTGCTTATGCTGTTCACCATTCTTGTGAACTATGCTGCAGGCTTGCTTATAGACAGAGCCAAAGGCAACAGAAACCGGCAAAGGCTGTGGCTTGTGTTGTCTGTAGTTGTTAATCTGGGTCTTCTTGTGTTCTTTAAATACTCGGGAATGATCGTGGAGACACTCAACCTTCTGCCCTTTGTGAACATTGCCTTTGAGGCGCCGTCTTTGCCTATAGGCATCAGCTTCTACACCTTCCAGGCTATGTCCTATACCATTGATGTGTACAAAGAAGACACAAGGGTACAGAAAAGTCCCCTGATACTGGGTACCTACGTTACACTTTTTCCTCAGCTTATTGCAGGCCCCATCGTCCGCTACAAGGACGTTGAGGATCAGATGACGAAAAGGCGGGAAACAGTGGAAAAGTTTGCAAGCGGCGTGGTGCTTTTCCTTTGCGGACTTGCAAAGAAGGTGCTCCTTGCAAACCAATTTGCTGCAATGTGGCAGAATCTTGGGGGCGAAGGCGCCCAGGGTGTGCTTGCCCGTTGGGGCGGACTTCTGGCGCTTACCTTCCAGATATATTTTGATTTCTCGGGCTACAGCGATATGGCAAGAGGTCTGGGCAGAATGATAGGCTTTGAGTTTATGGAGAACTTCAACTACCCTTACATCTCAAAGTCCATCACCGAATTCTGGAGAAGATGGCATATTTCTCTTTCCACCTGGTTCAGAGATTATCTTTACATTCCTCTTGGAGGCAACAGAAAAGGCTTTGGCAGGCAGATATTCAATCTGTTCGTAGTGTGGGCGGCAACGGGACTCTGGCACGGTGCTGCGTATAACTTCCTTATCTGGGGACTATATTTCTTTGTGCTTCTGGTGCTGGAGAAGCTTTTCCTCTCAAAGATCCTTGCAAAGCTTCCCTCCTTTGTTTCCCACGTCTATGCGCTGTTTTTTATTATGATAGGTTGGGCGATCTTTAACTTTACGGATGTTGGAGTGCTGTGGCAGTATATCTGCGGCTTGTTCTCAGCTTCAGACGGAGCTTACTCTGCTCATAGTGCCTGTGTGCTTCTGAGCTATCTGCCCGTAACGCTGGCAGGTGCCGTGCTCAGCACACCCGTGCTGAAGATTCTGCACCGCAAGCTGTACTGCAAAAAGTACTATCCTTTGCTGCTTGGTGTTTTTTGTGTGTCCGTAATGGTGCTCTGCACGGCATCCCTTGTAAGCGACAGCTATAATCCTTTTATATATTTCAGATTTTAAGGGGGTAAATGTATGAACAGTAAAAAAGCACAAATTGCCATTGTTGCAATGTTCCTTGCCTTTACCCTGACCCTTTCTGTTTTGTTCTTTGCCCTTCCCAAAAAGGAATACAGCTCCTCGGAAAAGCGTTACCTTGCAGAAACTCCCGAGTTCAGCTTTGAGAATTTCTTCAGCGGAAACCTGACGAATTCCCTTGAGGGAGGAGAAAAGGTTGGATATATTGCAGATCATTTTCCTCTGAGGAGCTTGTTCGTGGGTATAAATGCATACTGGAATCTGGGAATCGGAGCCACAGCCTCTAACGGATATTACTTTTGTCGCGATGGGTATATCATCACAAAGCCTGCTGACACAAACCGTGCAGACAAAAATCTTCAGCTTATAAATCTTTTTGCCGCTTCCTTTGATGAGGTCACGCTTATGGTGGTGCCCTCTGCAGGTCAGATGCTTTCGGATAAGCTCCCAAAGGTGCACGCGCCTTATCCCGACAAGGACGTGTATGACTACATTCTTGGGAATAAAGCAGACAACGTAGGCTTTGTTGACCTGCGCCAAAGCTTTGAGAAGCTGGTGGCAGGCGAGGAGCAACTCTACTACAAAACCGACCATCACTGGACAAGCTTTGGAGCCTACACAGCCTATAGGCTCTACTGTGAGGCTATGGGACTTGAGGCAAAGGCAGAGGATGCCTTTGAAAAGACGGAGTATCCGGACTTTTTCGGAACCACATACTCCTCCTCTGGGTATTTCCTTGCAAAGCCCGATACCATTGAAATATGGGAGGATAAACAGGTATCCGATAACGTAAGGGTGACGATCACCGAGGGGGCAAAGTCCGAGGAGTACGCAAGTATGTACTTTGACAGTCATCTGAGTGAGGACGATATGTACCCTGTGTTCCTTGACGGAAACCACGCGCTTGTGACCATAGAAAATCAAAATGCAGAAGGTGACGGTACTCTGCTGATAATAAAGGACAGCTTTGCTCATTGTGCGGCGCCCTTCCTTGCTGAAAATTACAGCAAGGTTATAATGGTGGATCTGCGGTACTATAAGAATTCCGTGTCAGAGCTTGCTGTTTCTGAGAAAGCAGACGATATCCTCTTCCTTTACGGTATGAACAATTTCTGCACAGATTCAAACCTTGCCTTTTTGCAGTAATTATATAAACAAAGAAACACTTCCGAATTTGCTCGGAAGTGTTTTTGCTTATATGGGATATTATATTTTGTGCTCTGAAAGGTATCTGCGTACCTTGTGAATGATCCTGCGGTCGTTGTCGTAGGTGCAGCCCTTTTCAGCTTCCTTCAAGGGCACCCAGTTGTAGCTGTCGATCTCGCTTTCCTGAATCTTTATGCGGTTGCTTTTGGCAACAGCCAGAAAGAACACGACCCTCTTGCGGATCTTGCCAAAGGGGCAGTAGTCGCTTACCTCACGGAATCCGTCAAGAATCTCTACGTCCAGATCAGTCTCTTCCTTGACCTCACGTATGGCAGTTTGCTTTTCGTTTTCCCGGAGCTCTACGTGGCCCTTCGGAAAGCTGTAAAATCTGCCGTTGTGATTTTTTACCAGCAGAATGCTGTATTCGTTTGTTTTTGCGTCTTTGTAGAGAATAACCGCGCCGCAGGATTTTTCATACAGGCAACTGATCTTTTCCAGCTCCATATGCCGCAAAGCAGAAAGCTTCTCGCGGATCTCCGGCTCGTACATTATCTCGTTTTTCATGGCAACTACAGGTCGCTGTGTGCCGTCGGTAAATTGAGCCACAGCGGTAACTATTCCCACAAAATTCTCCTGCGTACCTTTTCTTGTTACTATGTATGCATTCTGATTCTGAATTCCCTTGCCCGTAATATAGCCTGACATCAGGTTGTCGGAAATTGCGCCGTACACGGTAACGTTAACTTCTGTTGAAATCATATCTGACCCTCCTTGCTAAATTCTAACGTTCAGAATCTTAGCTCAGAGAGCTTTTCATCGTTGCAACCTGAGATGTGCTGTTGGCAGACATGGTGTTGTTGAGGATAAGCACCTCGTCAATACCGTTAGACTTCAGATAATCGTTCAGCTTGCCGCTGTAATATCTGTAATCCAGCAGGTGCACCTCGTCGTAGTGAGCTGTGAGGAAGGGTGCAAAGGCGTTGCCGTAGGAATCCTTTACAACAGCGATCTTCTTGCCTGTGTCAGCAGAGGTGTTGATGACAAACTGTGCTGTGTCGCCCCAGCAGAACACACCGTAGGTCAGGGTGCCTGAGGTGGAGGCAGGATAGTAAACATCGCAGTTGATGGTGGAGGAGTTCATTCTCTCACGCATCTTTGCAGATGTTTTAACAGGCAGGTCATAGTACTCTACTGTGTCTGCATTTGAGTACAGATCTCCTGAGCCTGAAAGGGTGTAGAAAGAACCCGTGAAGCCTCCTATGGAGTTTTTCTTAAGGTCTTTGATATCAATGGGAGTTTTGTCTGTCTGCTCACAGAATGCCGTGTATGCGTAGTAAGCGCCCAGACTTGTCCAATGGTGATCCGTGTTGTAGTATATGTACTCGTCGTTATGGGTTGAGAGTGCGTTGTAGCAGTTGATGGGCTGAATTTTGCTGCTCAGGTTTTCGTTGATGGTCTTGATGTTGTCAGCCTGAGAGGTACAGCCGATATCCTTTGCGATTCGTGTGGGCAGACCGAACTCCGTGTGGTTGGGAACCACCATATTGTAGACCTTGACTTTTTTATCAAGAGTTTTTGCAATATCGTTTACAGCCTTTGCGTAGTTCTTTGCAACCTTGTTTGTGCTTCCAAATAGGTTGTAGCCTGCTTTTTTGTACAGATACAGGGTAGAGGAGTACAGGGTGCCGTCTTTTCCGTCGTCCTTGATTACGGGAGCAATAAACTCCTCTGTATCAGCAGGAGCTTCTGTGGGCGCCGTGGTCTCAGGCGGTGCCGTTGTAGGCGGAACGGTTGTGGCAGGCTCTGTGGTGACAGGCTCTGTTGTTTCCTGCACGGGAGTAGTGGTTACCTCCTCAACTGCTGCAGGTGCGCTGTCGGGGGTTGCTTCGTCAGCGGTCGAGCCTGCGAACAGCGAGCCCACCGCAGGAACAATGCAGAACCATACAAGTGCCGCAATTGCCGCAACTGCTGCGCAACAAAGGGCAATTATGAGGCCGCGCTTGAGAAGCAGCTTCCTTTTGTTTTTCTTTCTGTTTCGTGAGTATCTTTGGCTTGCAGCGAAGCTGTCTACCATACCTATGAAGTACTCATCCTTTTTTCGTTTCACGTTTTGTCGCCTCCGATTTAAGATTTAGGCAGAAATAATTTTACATAGTAAAGTATAATATACATATAAGTCAAAAGGCAATAAAAGTAAAGAAATTGTGATAAAACTGCGGTTTATTGTAATTTTTTCAGCTTTAAATATTTAAGTAATGTTACAGAATATAAGAAAAGAAGCCAAATTTATTGCACAAAAGCATATTGTGTGGTAAAATACAGATGTATAGCCAAATTTTATAGAAAGCGTGATTTTATGGATTATTCATTTGCAAATAGAATCTGCGGACTTAAGCCCTCTGCAATCAGAGAGATCTTTAAGTATGCCGCAGACCCCGAGGTGGTCTCTCTCTCTGCAGGCAACCCTGCACCCGATGCTTTCCCTGCAAAGGAGCTTGCGGAGATTTCCGAAAGACTTATGAGAGAGAATCCTGTGCTGGCACTTCAGTACGGACTTACAGAGGGCTATCTTCCCTTAAGAGAATCGCTCAAGAAGCATATGAAGGAAGATTACGGCATAGGCAGAGAGTTTGACGAGCTTATTGTGACCTCAGGTGCACAGCAGGTTATGGACCTTATGACCAAGTCCCTTGTGAATGAGGGGGACGAAATAGTTTGTGAGGCTCCTTCGTTTATCGGCTCGCTCAACACCTTCCGCAGCTATGGTGCAAAGCTTCTGGGAGTTCCCATGGAGGCAGACGGAATGAATATGGAGGAGCTGGAGAAAACTCTCAGCACTCATAACAAAATCAGATTTATTTACACTATCCCCACCTTCCAGAATCCCTCAGGCATCACAATGAGCCTTGAGAAGCGCCGCAAGCTTTACGAGCTTGCAAAGAAGTACAATGTGCTTATTCTGGAGGATAATCCCTACGGAGAGCTTCGTTACAGAGGAGAAACTCTGCCCACCATCAAATCTATGGACGAGGACGGCATCGTGGTATACGCAGGCTCCTTCTCCAAGGTTATCTCTCCCGGTATGCGCGTGGGTTGGTTTGTGGCTCCTCAGGAGGTCACTCAGAAGATGGTGGTTTGCAAGCAGGGCAGTGACGTTCACACAAATATGTGGTCACAGGTGCTGTGTCACGAGTTTATGACAAAATATGACTTTAAGGGTCATCTTGAGTATTTAAGAAAGCTGTATTCCAAAAAGGCAGAGTACACCATGGAGCTTCTGCGTGCAAACCTGAAGGGTAAGATCACCTTTGGCGAGATAGACGGAGGACTTTTTATCTGGTGCACACTTCCCGAGCATGTGGATATGCAGAAGTTCTGTATGGATGCAGTAAAGGCAAAGGTTTGCGTTGTGCCCGGCACGGCATTCCTCACAGACGAAAATCAGGTTTCCCACGATTTCAGAATCAACTTCTCTACTCCCACAGACGAACAGCTCAAAAAGGGAATTGAGATATTGGGACAGCTTGCAGAAACTCTTTAATACATAAGATACTCTAAGGAGATTACAGACTATGGAACAGACAGTTAATACAGAGAAAAAGAAGATAGTATACAGTGCTATTCAGCCCTCAGGTGCAATTACCCTGGGAAATTACCTGGGAGCGCTGAGAAATTGGGTCATTATGCAGAACGAAGAGGACAAAAACTGCATCTACACCCTGGCAGACCTGCACACCATCACCGTGCGTCAGGAGCCTGCCGCAATGAGGAAGAATGTGCTTGAGGCTTACGCCTCCATTCTTGCCTGCGGCATTGACGCAGAGAAAAGTGTGTTCTTTATTCAGAGCCACGTGCCTGCACACGCACAGATGGCATGGATCCTCAACTGCTATACTCAGTTTGGCGAGCTTTCCAGAATGACGCAGTTCAAGGATAAATCTGCAAAGCATGCGGATAATATAAACGCAGGACTTTTTACATACCCCACCCTTATGGCGGCGGATATTCTCCTTTATCAGGCAGACCTGGTGCCCGTTGGTGCAGACCAGAAGCAGCATCTGGAGCTTGCCCGTGACATTGCAGAGAGATTCAACGGCAGATACTCAGGGGTGTTCACCGTGCCGGAGGGATTCATTCCCACAAACGGCGCCCGTGTTATGAGCCTGCAGGATCCCACAAGAAAGATGAGCAAGTCTGATGAGAACGTGAACGCTTGTGTATCTCTTCTTGATGATGCAGACACTATTATGCGTAAGTTCAAGCGCGCCGTAACCGACAGCGAGGCAAAGGTCTGCATTGGCGAGGGCAAAGACGGGGTCAACAACCTTATAGGTATCTACTCTGCAGTAACGGGTAAATCTGCAGACGAGATCACCGCTGAGTTTGAGGGCAAGGGCTACGGCGACTTTAAGATGACAGTCGGCGAGGCTGTTGTTGAGGAGCTCAGACCCATCAGAGAAAAGTACGAAAAGCTAATTGCGGACAAAGCTTATCTTGAAGAAAGCTACCGTGCCGCCGCACAGGTTGCAGACCGCTTTGCACAGCGCACCCTTGACAAGGCAATGAAAAAGATCGGATTTATACACAGATAAAATAAAACCCCTCCTTGCACAAGGAGGGGCTTTGCTATGCTTATAAGCTTTTTATTTCTGCAGTTCAACCAGTACCACCTCGGGAGGGTTGAATATCCTCAGAGGGAACAGGGAGTTTCCCACGCCGCTGCTTACTATCATATTGGAGTTATCCTTTGTATACAGGCCTTTGTCGTAGGTTGGAAGGAGTCCTTGGTTGGGACCGTACAGACCTCCCACAAAGGGCAGACGGATCTGTCCGCCGTGAACGTGACCTGAGAGAGTAAGGTCAATGTGGTGCTGTGCATAAGCCTCAAAGAGCTCGGGTCTGTGAGACAGCAAGAGGGTGAATTCATCTTCGTTTCCGAGAGCAATGCTGTCAAGTGTATCTCTCATATATTGTGTGTCATACCGACTGGTATTGCCGTTTGCAAACCACGGGTCATCTGCGCCCAGCAGGGTAATGTATTCCCCGTCCTTCTCGAGCTTTGTGCTCTCGTTGCGCAGGACCTTTATTCCTGCTGACCCAAGACCTGCAAGGAGCGCTTCAAAATCCTCGGGGACCCGTGCCTCGTGGTTGCCCGGCACGTAGTAGCAGGGAGCTATCTTTGCCGCCTCCTGAGCAAAGTCTGTTGCAATGCTGACCTTAGGGGTGCGGCTGTCTATGATATCTCCCGTCATAACTATTATATCGGGCTTGCATTCCCTCAGCATACTCAGCAGCTTTTTGTTATCTTTACCCAGGGTGCGGTTGTGCAGGTCAGAAACCTGTGCAATTCTGAACCCTTGGAAGCTGTGGGGCAGATCCTGTGAGGTAACGGTATATTTGCTGAGTCTTAAGTCTTTATTGCAGATCATTCCGCCAATGATGAAGGCGATTGCTGTAACAGTAAACATCAGCAGAAGCAGGGATGCCTTTCTTTTATACCACGGATTCTTCATATCAATTGCCTCCGATGCAGTTTCTGAGCTTTTCTGCGTTAGTTATTTTGAAAGAGCTTTTGTAAAAACTGAGGATCTCCTCTTGCTGCATTCTGCTCAGCTCTCTGGAGAGGGCGGTGCGGTTTACCCCAAGCACAGAGGCAAGCTCTTCTCTGCTGTAGGGCAGGTGAAAGGTGGAGCTTTGGTGCTTTTTTTGCATATCAAGCAGGAACATGGCGATTCTTCCACGCAGAGCTCTGCAGGAGAGGTAGGCTATCTTGCGGTTGAGCTCCCAGAATTTGTCTGCAATGCCGTGGAGCATATTGGTGAGCACCCTGCGGCACAGGGGGTCACAGGCATTCTCCGCTATGGATTCAAAGCTCAGAAATACTACCGAGGAGTCCTCTCTTGCAATTACGCTCACGGGGGTGGGCTGACTTTGTGAAGACATAAGCACGTCGCCGAAGAGCGCCCCTTCTGAATGAGTCTGGATTATTCTTCGCTCGCCTGAGTAGGAAACGCTTTCTGCAATGACCGAGCCTTCAAGTATCACCCCTGCATGGGTTACGGTGTCGCCCTGACTGAAGATTACAGCTCCCTTTGGAAAACTGCTGAGGGAGAGGTTGAGTTTTTTTACAACGTATTCAAGTTCATCTGTGCCAAAATCTTTAAAAGGCAGACTTGATTTCATAATAGAATAGTATTTTTTCATAATGTCACCCGAAGGATTATTGCTTGGTTGCTGTGGCAACGAATTTGACAAGTAAATTATATTATAATATATATGAAAAATCAATAGGAGGTATATAATTATGAAAAGAACACTTTCAATTCTTTCTCTTGTGCTTGCACTTGTAATGATGATGTCTCTTGCAGCATGCGCAGGCAAAGGAGAGGAAAACACACAGACGACAACCGTTGCTCCCACAGAGGCAACTGAAGCAACTGAGGCTCCTACAGCTCCTCCCAGAGGCGTTGAGCCTTTGAATGTTTACACACTCAAGGGACCCACAGGTATGGGTATGGCAGAGATGATCACAGAGGGTAATGATGATGACTCTGAGTACAACTTTACTGTTGTTTCTGCTCCTGATGAGATCACGGCAGCTATCATTAACGGTGATGCAGATATTGCCGCTTGTCCCGTTAACCTTGCATCCGTACTCTACAGCAGAACAAACGGCGGAGTTAAGATCTTAGCTGTTAACACTCTTGGAGTTACCTACATCGTAACAAACGGCACAGAGGTTAATTCCATTGAGGACTTAAGAGGAAAGACCATCGTTTCTGCAGGTCAGGGTGCAACCCCTGAGTTTATTCTCAACAAGCTTCTTGCAGACTCAGGTCTCACAGTAGGTGAGGATGTATTTGTTGAGTATAAGTCCGAGCACAGCGACGTTGCATCCCTTATCGTATCCGGCCAGGCAGACGTAGCACTTCTGCCCGAGCCTAACGTAACCTCTTCAACTGCTCAGAACGCAGAGCTTACTGTAGCTCTTGACCTGACAAAGGAGTGGGAGACAAAGTACGGCACAAAGCTTGTGCAGGGTTGCGTAATTGCTCGCAATGAAGCTATAACCACAAACGCATGGGGAATCAACGAATTCCTTGACGACTATGCAGATTCCGTTGAATTTATAAATACAGCTTCTGACGAAGCGGCACAGATGATCGTTGATGCAGGAATCATTCCCAAAGCACCCATTGCTAAGAAGGCTATTCCCACAAGCTATATCACATTCATTGTAAATGATGATATGAAGGCTCTTGTTAAGGAAAATCTTCAGGTGCTTTATGATGCAAAGCCTGCATCCGTAGGAGGTACATTGCCTGATGACAACTTCTACTACAACTACGTTGAAGACTAAAGAGAAAAAAGAAAAACTTACAATTAAAAATATTATAAGGAAAACCCTCATTACCATGGGGGTTTTTGCCTTTTGGGTGCTTTTGTGGCAATTGGTGTATACCAACGTGGGGCTGGATATTATTATTCCATCGCCTCTGGGCACGGGGAGAAGAGTGCTGGAGCTTGTGAGCAGCTCAGATTTCTGGAGCATAACCGGCTCCACTGTGCTGAGGATACTTGCAGGCTATTTGTGCGGAGTTTTCATAGGGCTTATACTTGCCGTTGCAACCTATATGTCAAAGCTGCTATATGCTTTGCTCAAGCCCGTGATCAGCATTGCAAGGGCAACCCCCGTTGCATCTTTGACGGTCATCATTATCGTGTGGGTTACAAATCAGCAGGTGCCCTTGTTTATTGTAGGACTTATGGTGTTTCCCATAATCTGGGGGAATACCTTTGAAGGGATTAAGAATACAGACAAAAAGCTGCTGGAAATGTCCAGAAGCTTTTCTGTGGGTGCATTCTCAAGGCTTCTGCACATCTACGTTCCTTCAGTGTATCCGTTCTTTATAGCAGGAGCTTCCACGGCCTTAGGCCTTGCGTGGAAGTCTGGTATTGCCGCAGAGATATTGGGCTCTACTCAGGGCTCTGTCGGACAACAGCTCAACAACGCCAAGGTGTACCTCGATTCCGAGGGTAAATTTGCCTGGACTGTTGTAGTGGTCATACTCAGCATAATCTTTGAGCGTGTTGTGGTATGGGCGCTTAAAAAGTCGACTCTCCACCTGCCGGTAAGAGTAAAGGAATGCGAAAAACCAAAAGCTGAAAGCCTTGAGCACAGAGGATATGTTGTTGGCGAAGGCATCAGCAAGGCATACGGAGAAAACCCGGTGCTTCAGAATGTGGACGTGGAGATTTCCCCTTCAGACGTTGTGGCGGTGAGGGGTGCTTCGGGCACAGGCAAGACGACTCTGCTTATGATTTTAGCAGGACTTACCAAGGCGGACAGAGGTCGGGTGAATCTGCAGGGCGGAGTAAGCTTTCTGTTTCAGGAGGACAGGCTGTTGCCCTGGCTGACGGTGAAGGAGAATATACTTTTTGTGAACCCTTGTGCAGATGCACAGATGCTTTTGTCCCTTGTATCCTTGCAGGGTACGGAGAATATGTATCCGGAGGAGCTCAGCGGAGGTATGAAGCGCCGCCTTGCCATTGCAAGAACTCTTGCAGGCAGGGGAGACGTGGTGTTTCTTGATGAACCCTTCACGGGTCTTGACGAGGAGCTCAGGCAAGAGACTGCACGCAGGGTGTTTGAACACCTCAAAGGCAGAGCAGTTGCCATTGTTACCCACGACAGCGACGAAGCACAGCGCTTTGCCAATCGGGAAATAATAATCAAATAAGTTTAAGCGAACATAAAAAGACCTGTCGGAGCTCTCCGACAGGTCTTTGGCATATCCTGTTGTCTTTTTATCAGTAATCAAGTATCTGTGAGGAGAATGGGGGCAGCTTTACCTCAAAGTGCTTGCCCTGATAATCAGCGTGCATAATTTTCTCGCTGTTTGCAATATTTATGAAGATGAGCTTTGTTTCCATTTCGCTCTTTCTTGCAAAGGCGTATGCCTCGTTCTGAATCTGTACCTCCTCGTATTTGCCGTATTTGAGTGCATGGGAGGAAAGGCGGACATCTGCAAGCTTTTGCAGATGCTCAAACAGCTCTTTGTCTGTGATGTTTGGATTTTCTGTGTCGATCTCGGGGCGCAGGGGGTTGTCGTTGCCTCTGTCTTTTTTTCCTTCGATCCCCCACTCGCTTCCGTAGTATATGCTGGGAGTACCCGGCATAGTGTACATAAGGGTGTAGAGGTTTTTTAGGTTATCCTTGGAGCTGAGCATATTCACAATGCGGTTAACGTCGTGATTGTCAAGGAAGTTGTAGAGGATGTTATCCTTGTACAGTCCCCAGGGGCCGAACTGACGGGCTATTCCGTGAGCTATCTCAAACATATTCTTTGAGTTGATGCTGGAGTAAAAGCCTTTGTAGCATTCGTAGTTGGTAACGGAATCCAGCATTTCTGAGTTCATCCACACTCGGTAGTCGCTGGAATTGGTGATCTCTCCCATAAGCCAGAAGTCGGGATTCTTAGCTTTGGTGCGCCTTCTGAGCTCGCGGAAGAAATCGTGATCTATGCAGTCTGCCGCATCAAGGCGCAGACCCTCGGCGCCAAACTCGTCTATCCACATATCAACGGCACTCAGAAGGTACTCCTTTACGTCGGGATTTTTCAGGTTGAGCTTCACAAGCAGCTCGTGTCCTGCCCAGGAATCGTAGTGAAGGCCGTCCCCGTAGCTGTTGTTCTGGTCAAAGCGCAGGCCTGAGATCCAACTGCAGTAGGGGGAGCTCTCTCTGTTTTTGAGCACATCCTGCACGGCAAAGAAGCCTCTGCCTACATGGTTAAAGACTCCGTCAAGAATCAGGCTGATGTTTGCCTCCTTTAGTGCTCTGCATACTTTTTTGAAGTCGTCGTTAGTGCCGAGCCTTGAGTCGATAAGGCGGAAGTCGTGGGTGTCGTACCCATGGCAACCGGATTCAAATATGGGTCCCAGGTACAGAGCGTTGATGCCCAAAGACTTCATATGCGGGATCCATTTTTCTATTTTTTCTATACGATTAACCGTGGGCTCGCCTGTGTTTTTGCGGGGAGCTCCGCAGAATCCGATGGGGTAGATCTGATAAAAAATACATTCTCTGGGGTCGAAATGATTCATAGTGTCTCCTTTTTTGTACCGAATGGTATATAACTTGATGTTTATGCTTTATGAGTAAATTCCGTGGAGGAATTGTTGCCTTAATTTGTAGATGGTTTCGTCGCTGAGCATAGCTTCATCTTCCAAATAAAGGTATGCACTGACGGCGGCATTGAGTACGCCTATGAGAGTGATGGTGCACAGGCTCTCTTTGCCTGCGAGGTTTCCTGCCTGTTTGGTGGCGTTATCAAAAAAATCCTTGATAATGGCATATTCCTCTTCAATATATTTTCTTGCGCAAAGGTATGCGGCGTCCTCTCCCGTGCGCAGCATAAGTCCCATTCTGAAGCGGAAAAAGTCCAGGTTTTCCCGTGCGCCGTCAAAATATACCCTTGCAATTCTGTAGAAGGTGAGGGAGATGTCCTGAGGCAGATTGGCGGCCTCTTTGAGCTTTGCCGAAAGTGCAGTGTAGTTTTGCTCCAGAATTTCACTCAGGAGCCCTTCTTTGGAGCCAAAGTAATGATACATGGTGGGCTTTGTGACCTGTGCGGTGTTGACGATGTCCATTGTGGAGGTGCCGTCGTAGCCTTTCTTTGAAAAAAGCTTTAAGGCACACTGCAGAATTCTTTCTTTATTGTTTGTTTGTTCCGTCATAATATCACCTCCTGTTTCTTGCATTATACCGAACGGTATACAGTTTGTCAAGACCCCGTGTAAAAATTTTGAATGTGATTTTGAGTTTTACAGAATATTCTGCTGATTTGCTGAGGAAAAAGTCAATTTTAGCAATTATGTGTACTTATATGTTTTTTGTTGACTAAAGAAATGGGATATAGTATAATATGGTATGTAAAAAATTGTGCTTTTTAAATCCCAAGGTGCAATTATTAACGCTATTTACGTTTATGACAGGAGGAAGATTTGTGGCTTTTTTTGATGAATTAAGCAAGAATATTTCAGATTCCAGCAAGATCTCAAAGATCAACAGCCTGATTTCAGATGAAAACCAGCGAATGAATTCGTTGTATATGGAGATCGGCAAAGCATATTTTGAGCTTCATAAGGATGATTGTGAGCCTCGCTTTGAAGCTCAGGTTTCCGAGCTTAAGGAGATAGGCACAAGAGTTGATGGCTACAACCAGCAGATCAAGAGAATTAAGGGTATTTTCCCTTGCCCCAACTGCGGACGCGATCTGTCTAAAACAGATGTGTTCTGCACGGGATGCGGCACCAGAGTGGTTGCTCCTCAGCCTGCAGGTAACGTATGCGGCAAATGCGGTACTACCTTGGCACCGGGCTCGGCTTTCTGCACTGCTTGCGGAACAAGAGTTGAGGCAGCTGCCCCTGCAGCGGCACCTGCGCCCGTACCTCAGACCTATGTGTGCACGGCATGCGGTGCACAATTGGCACCAGGCTCTGCTTTTTGCACAAAATGCGGCACAAAAACAGCTCCCGTGGCTCCTGCACCTGCACCTGTAGCACCTGCGCCTGCACCCGTAGCACCTGCACCCGTAGCACCCGCACCTGCTCCTGTAGCGCCTGTGCCTTCTGCGGACGGAATCTGCACAAATTGCGGAAAGCAGCTTCATCCCGGCTCCAAGTTCTGCATCTATTGCGGAAACAAGCAGGGTGTATAAAAAGCATTTGTATATTTGCTGTATCATCACAGTTAATATAAAGTAATAAAAATGGAGGGCTAAAAAATGGCAAAATTTTGTAGTAAATGCGGCACAATGATGGAAGACGATATGATGTTCTGCGCTAATTGCGGAGCTAAATCGGAGGACGTTGCTCCTGTGGAGAATTATGCACAGACTCCTGCAGCAGGTATCGGCAAGATAGACCCTATGGCAATCATTAAGGGTACTGCTGATGCAAAGCTCAATTGGATCGTGGCTCTTGCAGCACAGGTCCTGGCAGTTCTTCTGTTCCTGCTTCCCATTGTTCGCGCAAAGGCTTCTGCATTCGGAATGTCTTATGCAGAGAACGCAGGTATGTTCAAGGCACTTGGAGATGATATGGGTCCTGTAGCAGTTCCCATCATATTCCTTATCATTACAGTGCTCGCAATTGTATTTATGGCTTTGCCTCTTATTCAGAAGACAGAGCTCAACCCCATCAATGCGGCTGTGATGCTTTGCGCTCAGGCAATATTCTTCATCACAAACATTATTATGGTGCTTGTAATCAACGGCAAGGCAAGAGAGATGTCTGAGGGAATGATGACAGCAGGCTTCAGCTTCTGGGGCTGGCTGTATCTTATCTTTGCACTGGTTGCTTTGTTCCTGGTGGGTAGAATTGTTTATGCTAACAAAGACAGTCTTCTGAAGAAGTAATTCTTGTAAGGCTTAAAAATAATTCCCGCTGATATTTAGTAAAAACTTTAAAATGCCATTGCTTTTTGCTGATAGTTGAGGGTGATGGCATTTTCTTTTTGATTTTTGTTTTTAAGGGAGGAAATGAAATGTTCTGTAAAAATTGCGGAATTGAATTGGACGACATAACGGCTGTGTGTCCCCGGTGCGGCGCTCAGGCAGAGCCTGATGCAGCTTGCGAGGAGACTGCAGCACCGGCTCAGGAGACTGCGGCAGAAGCTGTATGTGAAGCCGATGTTTTTACACAGGAGTCGTCTGCAGAAGACGTTGAGATAACTTGTGAGGAAAATATCCTTGATTCACAGGAGCAGAATGCAACGGATTTTGACTTTACAGCTCAGGAATACGCAGAAAGCGTTCAGGCTCCTGCCAAAAAGAGCAAGAAGCTCCTTGTAACTATAATTGCAATTGTGGTTATGGCAGCTCTCGTGATTGCAGGAGTTGTTGTAGTACCCAAGCTCTTTGGCGCAAGCTACGAGGACGTTGCAATGAACTACGGCCTTGCCCAGGCAGAGGCTGACCTGATCGAAGCCTCCAAATACTGCCTGTGCGATTATGTGGAAGCATACGACAAAATGGTGGATTACTCCTGCGAGGAATACGAGATGACAAGAGAAGAGTTCTTTGAGGTCTTTTCTGAGCAGTTTGGTGAGAAGGTCACGGATATCAATCAGTTGTTTGCCGCTATGAAGGAGGACGCCATAACCTATCTTCAGGACGAATACGGAACCTACAAGATTTCCGCAAGGGTTGTGGGCTCAGAGGAGATGTCTTACGAATCCATCACAGAGCTTAAGGAATACATAGCAGAAGACCAGGGCTACGATTACCCCTCTATGTTTGAGGGAATTGACGCTGACAAGATCTCTGCCGGTTATACCGTGGAAGTGGAGCTTACCATCAAGGGTTCAAAATCCACGGATACTGAATCTCAGGAGATCGCAGTAGTCAAGTACGACGGCAAGTGGAAGGCCATCGGCGAATAATTTAATAATATCTGATAATTCACAGATAACAAAACACCGCAGTAGGTTCACGAAGACCGAACTGCGGTGTTTTTTGATGCCAAAATGTAAATAATAATATGGTGCTTATTTGATCTCCTGTTCTAAATTGTCAAACTCAGGAGTTGAGAAGAATTCGCCTAAGGTTATATCCAATCCGTCACAAAACTTTTTGATGGTAATTATGGATACATCCCGTCTGTTTTTGTCCATCATACTGTATGCGGTGGAGGGTGTGACTCCGGATATGTTTGCTAATTCGTTGATCTTGATATTTCTTTCATCACATAATTCCTTGAATCTTTGGGATACAACATCTTTGACGCTCATAGTTAGTCACCTCAAAAATATTGTATGCAAAGTTACGTTGGTGCGTGTACGCACTTGCGTAATAATAAAGGATGTGTTATATTTTATCAGTAATGCGGTAGTTTGTATCCGGGCGAAGTAAAAATGACTGCGGCAGAGCTGTTTGTCTGCCTGTAAAGATGTTGAAAAGTTAAGCTGTAAAGCTTGGATGCTGTTGTCCGTTGCAGACATATAAAACAAAAAGCCTGATCTCCACATGGAAAATCAGGCTTTTGTTGGAGCTGGTGACGTGACTTGAACACGCGACCTGCTGATTACGAATCAGCTGCTCTACCGACTGAGCTACACCAGCATATTAATAGCATATTTGCAATTATACATTATTATTTCAGATTTTTCAATACGTGTTGTTAAATATTTTTTGAGGGCGAATTGGCAGAGTCGGGAGGAGGTGAAACTTATTCACCAAAAGTGGACGTGGATTAAATTCACTCGCATAATATAAATAACGTGGTACAGAATGTACCTTTATGGGGTGGATATTATGTCAAAGGAGTTAGGAAAAGCGCTCAGATACTTGAGAAAGCAATGTGAGCTTACACAGAGACAGGTTGCAGACGTGTTGCATATTGACAGATCAACCTATGCATACTATGAATCGGGCACCACAGAGCCTGACCTTAAGAGTATTCGCAAGCTGTCTCAGATATTCAACGTAGATCCCATTGTTTTTCTGCCGAATGAGGATCGTATGCCGGGGCTTTCTCTCAGGGATGTGTCCGGCAGTCCTTTCGATGAGGTCTTGTCTGAGGAGGAAGAGGTGCTTGATCTTAAGGATGAGAAGATATATTCCATCGCCAAGGATGAGCGCAGTATGCTCATATGGTACAGAACGCTTACTCCCGAGCAAAAAGAAAGCTTGAGAGAATTTGCACAAAAGTTCACAGATGAATAAGAGTAACTTTTGAATTAATAATGCTTTACATTTCAGAAATATTATGTTATAATACTTCTGTTTTCGCCCCTTTCACGGGTTTTGGAGTATGCCGCAATGCGGATTCACCGTCCTTTCTCTGTGTCTGAGGGTAATATTAAAAAAGGTGGTTTACACAATGCTTAAAGAAGAAAAGATTGCTATTATCAACGAGTACGCTCTCAAAGAGGGCGACACAGGTTCACCTGAGGTTCAGATCGCTCTTCTCACAAAGAGAATCAACGACCTTACAGAGCACCTGAAGGAGCACAAGAAGGATCATCACAGCCGCAGAGGTCTCCTCAAGATGGTTGGTCAGAGAAGAGCTCTTCTTGCTTACCTGACAAAGGTAGATATCGAGAGATATCGTTCCATCATTGCCAGACTCGGCATCCGTAAATAATCAATCAAAAAGGGGCAGACGGCAAAACGCCGTTTGCCCTGTATTCCGTTTATTACAGGGTTTTTATCGCTTCAGTTTAGCGGTAAAATGAAGAATCCGGCGCCGATGCTCGAAGCATTAAAAAATCAACGGCGACCTCGGATTTGCTGAATAATGCAGCTTTGATAACATATAAATCTGCATAAGCAAATCAGAGGAGAGGGTAGATTTTTTAAGAGCAGCGTAGAGCAAGGAGGCGTGACGTAAAGAAGTGTAAATTTATTAATCTGTGGGATTCTTGATTTTATTGCTAAATCAGCGAAAAACCCTGTGAAATATATTTTTTACAGGAGGATTTTAATTATGGCAAACAAAGCTATGACTTTTGACAAGTTCAGAACCTTTGAGACAGAATTTGCAGGCAGACCCCTTGTGGTTGAAACAGGCAAAACAACCCAGCTTGCAAACGGTGCATGTCTTGTTCGCTACGGCGAGACAGTAGTTCACGTTGCTGTTACAGGAGCAGCAAAACCCAGAGAGGGCATTGATTTCTTCCCTCTTTCCGTAGATTTTGAGGAGAAGCTCTACTCTGTAGGCAAGATCCCCGGCAGCTTTTTAAAGCGTGAGGGCAGACCCTCTGAGAAGGCTATCCTTACCAGCCGTGTTATTGACAGACCCATCCGTCCCTTGTTCCCCAAGGATATGAGAAACGACGTTTCCGTTGTTTGTACGGTTATGTCTGTTGACCCCGACTGCCAGCCTGAGATCGTTGCAATGGTAGGTACATCCATTGCGATCTCCATTTCCGATATTCCCTGGAACGGCCCTATCTCCGGCGTATCCGTGGGCTATGTTGACGGCGAGTTCGTTATCAACCCCACCCAGGAGCAGAGAGAGAAGTCTGAGATGGCAACAACAGTTGCTTCCACAGACAGCAGAATTGCCATGATCGAGGCAGGTGCTAACTGCGTAAGCGACGAGGTTATGTACAATGCCATTATGGCAGGTCATGAGGCTAACCAGCAGATCATTGAGTTTATCAAGGGTATTCAGGCAGAGATCGGCAAAGAGAAGTTCTCTTATCCCTCCAACGAGCCTGATGAGGCTATGTTCAATGCAATCAAGGAGTTTTCTGAGGCAGACATCAAGGTTGCTATGGACACAGACGACAAAACAGTCCGCGATGCAAGACTCCAGCCCATCTATGAGGCAGTTCATGCAAAGTTTGACGAGATATATCCCGACTGTGAGGCAAAGATCGACGAGTGCCTCTACAAGGTTCAGAAATACATTGTTCGCCGCTGGCTTCTTGACGAGCAGAAGCGTGTTGACGGCAGAGGTATGAACGATATCAGACCTCTTGCATCAGAGGTAGCACTGCTGCCCAGAGTTCACGGTTCAGGTCTTTTCACCCGTGGCCAGACTCAGGTGCTCACAATTGCAACTCTCGGACCTATCTCCGACAGACAGCTTCTTGACGGTATTGACGAGGAAGAGTACAAGCGCTATATGCACCACTACAACTTCCCCAGCTACTCCGTAGGCGAGACAAGACCCAGCAGAGGTCCCGGCAGACGTGAGATCGGTCACGGCGCTCTTGCAGAGAGAGCTCTCGTTCCCGTAATCCCCTCTGCAGAGGAGTTCCCCTATTCCATCAGACTTGTATCTGAGGTTCTTTCTTCCAACGGATCCACATCTCAGGGCTCCGTTTGCGGTTCTACTCTTGCTCTTATGGATGCAGGTGTTCCCATCAAGGCTCCCGTTGCAGGTATCTCCTGCGGACTTATCACAGAGGGCGACCGCTGGATGACAATGGTTGACATCCAGGGTGTTGAGGACTTCTTTGGCGATATGGACTTTAAGGTAGCAGGTACACACGACGGCATCACAGCTATTCAGATGGACCTGAAGATCTCCGGACTTACACCTGAGATGGTTAAGGAAGCACTTGAGAAGACCCACGTTGCAAGAAACTACATCCTTGATGAGGTTATGCTCAAGGCTATTGAGACTCCCAGAGCAGAGCTTTCCAAGTATGCTCCCAAGATGCTTACAACTACTATCCCTGCTGACAAGATTTCTGAAGTTATCGGCAAGGGCGGCAAGGTTATCAAGGAGATCCAGGCTCAGTGCGAGGTTAAGATCGACATTGAGGAAGACGGCGACAACGGCCAGGTGTTCGTTTCCGGTATTGACATTGAGCAGTGCCGCAGAGCTCTTGCTATTGTTGAGACCATCGCAATCGATCCCGAGCCCGGTGCAATGTACCTGGGTAAGGTTACTCGTATTATGGACTTTGGCGCATTTGTTGAGATCGCTCCCGGCAAGGAAGGACTTGTTCACATTTCTCAGCTTGATGTTAAGCGTACAGACAAGGTAACAGACGTTGTAAACGTTGGCGATGTTATCCGCGTTAAGGTTATGGAGATCGACGACAAGGGCAGACTCAACCTCTCTCGCAGAGATGTGCTCATCGAGGTAGACGGCCTCATTCCCGAGAATGACGTGAACGCAGACAGACCCCGCAGAGAGGGTGGCCGCGGCGGCAGAGACAACCGCGACCGTCGCCCCCGCAGAAACTGATATTTTTGATACTGATTTCTATACTATAAATAGTATATAGTTAGAATACGGTAATATAAATTCACATTAAATCAGCTCCGACTCTTTTTTGTAAGGGTCGGAGCTTTTTGTCTGCAAAAATTATTTTGTTTTGCAGGGTGTATTTTTATTGACAATGAAAATGGCTTGTGCTATATTAATCATAGCAGCCTATCTCATTAGACTGAGCGATATAACGGAGGCGATTTTATGTCAGTTAGAAAATTTATCAGCAGTTTTTTTGTTGTTGTATTTTTATTGTTGATTGCGGTGGAATTCCCCATTAGCGCTTCTGCAGCAAAGTATGATTTGTTTGAGTACGAAATGTATGATGAAAATTCTGTCGTAATTACAAAGTATACCGGCGGAGCTGCAGAAAAAGTGGTAATTCCGGAGGAGATTGACGGATATCCTGTAAAGGTTATAGGAGAAGATGCTTTTTCTGATGCGGAGATTTATGAAGTTGAGCTTCCCGAAACTTTGGAGATAATTGAAGATTTTGCGTTCTGGAATACTGCTCTCTATACTGTTGTGATTCCCCAAAATGTTTCTCATATAGGAGTAGGCGCTTTTTCCGGAGGGCGTTTTACAGAATATAAAGTTGAGGATAATAACAAAACATACCAGGCTTACCGGGGTTCGCTATATACCTCTCTGTCTGAGCTTATTGCCTTTCCAACCATGGCAGAATTCTATATTCATCCGCATACAAGTACCATTGCTCCTTATGCTTTTATTTCTGCGCTCAATCTTAAGGATATAGAAATAGACACAAACGTTGAATTCATTTCCGAGGGCGCGTTTATGTATTCCTCTGTTGAGTCCGTTGAGATCGAAGGCAGAGGACGTGTAGATCACTATGCTTTTTATGGTTGTGAGAATCTGACTTCTGTTGATGTTGGCGATTCACAGATGTCTGTTTCTATCAATGCTTTTGAAGAAACTCCTTGGTTTAATAACCAACCGGACGGAGTGATTTGCTTTCGTGAGGGCAGAATGGCTTATATGTACAAAGGAGTTGCTCCTGAAAAAATTGAACTGAAGCCCGGGGTATATTCCATAAACGAAGGGGCCTTTGCAGGACAGAAGAATCTGAAGGAAATAGTTATTCCTCAGACTGTAGGAATTATAGAGCTTTCTGCTTTTGACGGGTGCACTTCATTGGAGAACATTGTTGTGCACGAGGATGACTCCACTTACAAATCTATAGATGGTATGCTCTACAGCAATGACGAAACCAGATTTTATTTGTGCCCTGAGGGCAAAACTGGATCTGTTTCTCTATCAATCAAAACTAAGTTTATTGAGGATTATGCCTTTAAATCCTGCGAAAAGCTGACAGATATTAAATTGTTTTACGGTATTACCGTGATTGGTGAGGGAGCTTTTGTGGGTTGTAGCGGTATTAAGGAGCTGAAGCTTCCCACTTCTGTGGAGAATGCAGGGGCGGCTACATTTTTTGATTGCTCTTCCCTTGAGGATATTGTCATTCCCGAGGGATCCACCGCGTTTACTGATGTTGATTTTTTCGGCACCCGCTGGCTTGATCTTCAACCTGAGGGAGTATTATACCTATGCAACAATGCCCTGGGATATAAAGGAGATCCTACTGAAATAACAGAACTGACTTTTAAAGAGGGTACAATAGCTGTTGCCGAGGATGCTTTCTTTGGTTTTGAGTTGCTTAATAAAGTCACGTTTCCGGATACTCTCAAGAAAATCGGTGATTATGCTTTTGCTACTTGTCCATCTCTGAAAGAGGTTAGTATACCTGCAGGCATTAAGTCTGTTGGGGTACAATCGTTCGGATTTATTCGCACATATAATGAGGAAACGGGACATTGGTCTTCCTCGAAAATGTCTGATTTCACAGTCAGAGGTTATGAAAATACCGATGCTATGAATTTTGCCAACTTCTATGACTATGAGTTTATTTCTCTTGGGGATATTGGTGATTTTGAGTATGAGGGCTTATTAGGAGATACTAATGGTGATGGTGTTATCAGTATTAAGGATGCGACGACTATTCAGAAACACGTAGTAGGCTTTATTAATCTTAACAAATATCAGTATGAAAATGCCGACTTTAACGGTGACGGCAATGTGAATGTGAAAGATGCTACTGCCATACAGAAGTTCCTTGTGGGGCTTCCTTACTGAGGGTAAATATTATATATATGACATAGGGACGACCTGTAAGACCACGGGTCGTCCTTGCTTTTGCGGCAAATTGCGGATGGTTTGCCAAGCGAGGGTGTTTAAATCCATTGAGTAAAAGGGAAGTCCATAAGTTGTGCTTTGTGCTTTAGTGTGTTACAAAATATCGTGTTTTTGGGAGTTTATATGTCAAAATGTTTGTAACTTTTTCATACTGCAAGGGAGATTTTTGTTTATTATTGCTTGAAATTATGTAGTTTCCAAAACGATTATCTCGTTATTTATCCCTTTGTGCGGTGTTATTTTGTATAATAGACAAATAATAATGTGTAGGTGTCTGCACATGCAAAAAATATTTACAAGGACGATGGAATATGGACAAAAAATTTCTGTATTACCTGATAAAGAGAGTGCTTCTTGCAATCGTCACGATCTTTCTGGTTGTAACAATCACTTTCTTTATTATGAATTTCATTCCCGGTGGACCCTTCTTGAGTGAAAAATCCGTTACGGAAACAACCTTGGCAGCTCTTAACGCAAAGTTTGGACTGGACAAGCCGGTAGGCGAGCAGTATCTGAACTACCTTAAGGGCGCGATCACCTTTGATTTCGGCCCCTCTATGAAGATGGATGGCCGAGAGGTTACGGATGTTATTATGGAAGGCTTCTCCACAAGCGCAAAGCTGGGAATTATTGCGGCTGCATCTGCAATCGTACTGGGTCTTATCCTGGGCTCTTTGGCAGCAGTGTTCCACAATAAGCTCGTTGACAGGATCATTATGGTTGTGTCTACCGCCTTTGTTGCTATGCCGTCGTTTATTGTGGCAACGCTTCTGCTGTGGATATTCTGTGTGCAGATGAAGGTTCTGCCTGCCAACGGTCAGACCGCAGCGGGACTGATACTGCCCATCATTTCTCTTATGCTGTATCCTATGGCGTATATTATCCGTCTTACCCGTTCCAGTATGCTGGACGTTCTGGGTCAGGACTACATCCGCACGGCTAAGGCAAAGGGTGTTGCACCCTCAATGGTGCTCTTTAAGCACGCTCTGAGAAATGCGGTTACACCTGTTATTACATACGCAGGTCCCATGGTGGCTTTCATCCTCACAGGCTCCCTCGTTGTAGAAAAGATCTTTGCGGTTCCCGGACTTGGCAAGTACTTTGTTTCAAGTATCATCAACCGTGACTATACCATGATTATGGGCACAACTATCTTCCTTGCTATTATAGTTGTAGTTATGATGCTCCTGTCGGACATTCTTTACAAGCTGTTCGACCCGAGAGTAGATTTGTCTTAAGGGAGGAAAGGTACAATGAGCAAAAATGTTGACACACTCCCTGAGAAGAATCCGCTGAGCTTTCAGCTGGACCTCTCCAAGTGGGAGAAGGCTTCTTCTGAAGAAAAGGAGCAACAGATCATAGAGCGCGAGAGCGTGACCTTCTTCAAGGACGGTATGAGACGTCTGTGGAAGAACAAGGTTGCAATCACCTGTGCGTTCATCCTGATCTTTATTATTCTTGCAGTTATCATTATTCCTATGGTATACCCCTATACCTACGACCAGCAGCTGAGTATTGCTGAAAAGGGCAAGCTTCCCGATTCCAGCTACAACAACTTAGGTCCTATGGAATACAGCAACACAGAAAAGAAGATGATTGAAGAGGGTAAGGACGTGTTCCCCCATCTTCTGGGAACCGACAGCCTGGGCAGAGATTACTTTATCCGCGTTATTTACGGAACAAGAATCTCTCTCTCCGTTGGTCTTTTCGCTTCTGTTATCGTTCTTATTATAGGTACACTCTACGGTTCGATCGCCGGCTACTTTGGCGGCAAGGTTGACCTTATTATGATGAGAATAGTTGATATCATCTATTCTCTGCCGGATATGCTGATGGTTATCCTGTTCTCTGTTGTATTCCAGCAGACTCTGGAGCCCCTTATTGCCGGCACCTTCCTTGCAAAGCTTGGAACAGGTATGATCAGTATCTTCCTTGTATTTGCACTTCTTTATTGGGTATCCATGGCTCGTCTTATCCGTGGTCAGATCCTTTCCATCAAGCAGCAGGAGTTCATCCTGACCGCAAAGGCTCTGGGAGCAAAGCCCTCCAGAATCATCAGAAAGCATCTGCTTCCCAACTGTATCAGCGTTATCGTTATTTCCACAGCACTTCAGATTCCCAATGCTATCTTCACAGAGAGCTTCCTGAGCTTTTTGGGTCTTGGTGTTTCCATTCCCATGCCTTCTCTGGGCTCACTTGCAAATGAGAATCTTTCCTACATCTACTCTGATGTATACAGACTTCTGGTTCCCGCACTTACTATCTGTATGATAGTTCTCAGCCTTAACCTATTTGGTGACGGTCTGAGAGATGCTTTTGACCCGAAGCAGAAAAAGTAAGGAGGATTTGTTATGAGTTTATTATCAGTTAAGAATCTTAAAACCTCCTTCTTTACTCCTGCAGGTGAAGTTAAAGCCGTAAACGGCATCTCTTACGAGATAGAGAGAGGCAAGACCCTGGGCATTGTTGGCGAGTCCGGCTCAGGTAAGTCCGTTTCTGCTTACAGCGTGCTTCAGATCCTTGCAAACCCCGGCAAAATCGTTGGAGGAAGCATTGAGCTTGAGGGTCAGGAGCTTGTAGATATTAAAGAAAAGAATATGGCAAAGATCCGCGGAAACAAGATCTCTATCATCTTCCAGGATCCTATGACCAGCCTTAACCCTGTTTATACCATAGGCAACCAGCTTATGGAAGCTATTATGCTTCACACGGACCGTAACCGTGAGCAGGCAAAGGAGCGCGCGATTGAGATGCTCCGTCTTGTTGGCGTTAACGAGCCCGAGAAGCGTATCAAGCAGTATCCCCACCAGTTCTCAGGCGGTATGCGCCAGCGTGTTATGATCGCTATGGCTCTTGCCTGTGAGCCTGATATCCTGATTGCAGACGAGCCCACAACAGCTCTTGACGTTACAATCCAGGCACAGATCCTTGACCTTATGAAGGATCTTCAGAATCAGCTTGGTATGGCTATCATCCTGATCACTCACGACCTGGGCGTTGTTGCCGAGATGTGCGACGAGGTTATCGTTATGTATGCCGGTCAGGTTTGTGAGAAGGGTACCGCAGAAGAGATCTTCTACAACCCCAAGCATGAGTATACTCTTGGACTTATGCGCTCTATCCCCACAGTCAGCGATGAGCACACAAAGCTTCAGCCCATCGGCGGCTCAGCAGTTGACCTGTTGAATTTACCTGCAGGCTGCCCCTTCGCACCCCGTTGCGATGCAGCTATGAAGATATGTCTTGAGACCAATCCCGCACTTATCTGCGAAGGCGGTACTCACTATGCAAGATGCTGGAACCATGTAAGGACCATGCTCGACACAGGCAGAGTGACCGCAGAAGAGATTGAGGCTCTCTACAATAATAGAGAGGAGACTGACAGCAATGAGTGATAATAACAAGTATCTGCTGGAAGTCCGTGACTTAAAGCAGCATTTTAATATTCCCAACGGCCTTTTCGGCAGCAAAAAGCTGAAGGCTGTTGACGGCGTTACCTTTGCAATCAAGGAAGGCGAGACCCTGGGTCTTGTTGGCGAATCCGGTTGCGGTAAGACCACGGTAGGCAGAAGCATTCTGCATCTTTACGAGCCCACCTCAGGTGAGGTTTACTACGACGGTCAGCTTATTAAGGGCAAAAAGGCCGTCAACGAGATGCGCAAGAAGGTTCAGATGGTATTCCAGGACCCTTACTCATCCCTTGACCCCAGAATGACGGTTGCCGACATTATCGGCGAGCCTCTTGATATTCACAAGCTCTACAAAACAAAAGCAGAAAGAGATGCAAGAATTGCAGAACTTCTGAAAATTGTAGGTCTTAACTCAGAGCATGCATCACGTTACGCTCACGAGTTTTCCGGCGGACAGCGCCAGAGAATCGGTATTGCAAGAGCTCTTGCGGTTAATCCCAAGTGCATTATTTGCGACGAGCCTGTTTCTGCTCTTGACGTTTCCATTCAGGCACAGATCATCAATATGTTCGAGGAGCTCCAGGAGAGCCTGGGACTTACTTATTTGTTTATTGCTCACGACCTTCTGGTTGTTAAGCATATTTCTGACAGAATTGCAGTTATGTACCTGGGTCACATTGTGGAGATGGGTCCCGCTAACGAGATCTATAACCATCCCACACATCCCTACTCAATTTCTCTGCTTTCTGCAGTTCCCATTCCCGATCCCGATTATGCAAAGAACCACAAGCGTATCGTGCTTGAGGGTGACGTACCTTCTCCTCTGAATATGCCTTCAGGCTGCCCCTTCAGAACCCGTTGCCCCAGAGCAACAGAGAAGTGTGCACAGGAGCTGCCCCCTCTTAAGGAGATCGCTCCCGACCACCTTTGCGCTTGCTGGAATTTATAAGAAGTGTACTCACTGCGTAGCCATAAAAAATGGGTGGCGACAGCACAATTTGCCGAAAAAAATGCAAATGGTGTTTATATTTGCATTTAGGCAAATTTGGGGAGCAACCACATTTTTTAGGATCAGCGTAGCAGAATGAGTACATGACATAGAAGCGCCGTAGCCCTCGACTTTTCGAGTGCGACCTTGGATTTGCTGGATAATGAAGATTTTATCGTTTTTAAATCTGCATAAGCAAATCAAAGGAGTGCGACGAAAATCGAGGAGTAGCGAAGGCGAACGAGGCGTGACAATAAGTGTACTCACTGCGCAGCCCTCGTTTCTTTTGAGGGTACCTAATTCAAAATCAATAAAATTGATTTATATTCAGTCCGTTTTGTCTGGTTGCAGATAAGACACAAAATTTGACAGGAGGAAATTCCATGAAAAAGACATTTGCATTACTTCTTGCAGTTGTTATGGTATTCAGCCTTGTTCTGACCGGTTGCGATAATTCCGGCAAGGGCGATACCAACACCACAAACGCTCCCGATGCATCTAACATTGCTGACGAGATGACAATTTGTGTAGGTCCTTATCCTGACACAATCGACCCCGCACTCAACTCCGCTGTTGACGGTGCTACCTATGTTATCCATGCATTTGCAGGTCTCGTAGGCTACGAGCAGGCAGAGGACGGCTCCCTGAAGCTGGTTCCCGACTGCGCAAAGGCATTCCCCGAGGCAGTTGCAACTGAGGATGGTAAGGTTTCTTACACTTACGAGCTCAAGGACGGCCTCAAGTGGTCCGACGGTTCCGACCTTACAGCTGCTGACTTCGTATGGGCTTGGAACAGAGCTGTTTCTCCCACAACTGCTGCTGACTACGGCTACATGTTCGACGTAATCGACGGTTACGACAAGGCATCTGCAGGTGAGGGCGAGCTCAACGTTACAGCTTCTGAGGACGGCAAGTCCCTCACAATCGTTCTTGCTAACGATGTTCCTTACTTCAACGAGCTCCTCGCATTCCCCACATACATGCCTGTTAAGAAGGATGTAGTTGACGGCAACGAGGCTTGGGCTATTGACGCTAAGACATACATCGGCAACGGTCCCTACAAGGTAACTGAGTTTACACAGGGCCAGATGGTTATGGAGAAGAACGAGTACTATCATAACGCAGATGCAGTTATGACAAAGAAGATCGTATGGCCCTTCAACGAGGATGACAGCTCTCTCTATGCTAACTTCCAGAACGGTTCTTACCTCTTCATTGACTCTGTTCCCAACGATCAGATCGACTCCATCAAGGCACAGTATCCTGAGGAGTACAAGGTAACAGGTCAGCTGGGTACATACTATGTATCCTTCAACGTAAACGACAAGGCTCTTGGCGATTTCACACAGGAAGAGCAGGTTTCCATCCGTAAGGCTCTGGGCCTCCTTCTTGAGAGAAACTACATCTGCTCCGACATCGGTAAGGCAGACCAGCAGCCCGCTAACACATTCGTTCCCATGGGCCTCACAGACGCTGACGGCGTAACAGAGTTCAGAGCAACTGCAAACGGCGGCAACGGCTACTTCAGCGTTTCTGCTGACGATTACGAGGCAAACTGCAACGAGGCTATTGCACTTCTGAAGGCAGTAGCTGAGTCCTCAGGCAAGTTCACAGTTGCTGAGGACGGCACAGTTTCCGGCTTCCCCTCACTGACATACATCACAAACGAGGGTACAGCTCACGAGCAGCTGGCTACTTACATGCAGGGCGAATATGCTAAGTACGGCATCGAGATGAAGATCGAGGTTCAGGAGTGGAACACATTCCTTAACACACGTAAGTCCGGTGACTACACATTTGCACGTAACGGTTGGCTTGCAGACTACAACGATCCCATTTCCTTCCTTGATATGTGGCTCACAGAGTCCGGTAACAACGACTGCCAGTTCGGTAAGGATGCACACGGCGAGTATGCAGGTTACTCCTACGATGGTAAGGACGGTCTCACATGGGCAGAGTCTTACGATGTAATCATCGCTAAGATCAAGGCAAGCAAGGATCCCGCAGAGAGATTTGAGCTTATGCACCAGGCAGAGGATATCCTCATGTCCACAGGAGCAATTTGCCCCATCTACTACTACACAGATCAGTTTATGTGTGATGACAGCATCGAAGGCTCCTTCGTAAGCCCCCTCGGCTACAAGTACTTCATGTACTCATACGTTGCTAAATAATTAAATCGGTGTATTTATCAACCGGAAAAACAGACTGACGGACCGCCACTCCTTTTGGAGTGGCGGATTTTGTTTGCGCAGACCGGGCTAAAATGCTTATATATTCTCTGTTCTTCTTGCAAAAAATTGTTTGATGATGTAAAATTATATTATAATAGGTAAATATATGCCAAAAAGGAGAGGATATTGTGAGAAGCAGCAAAAAGTGTTTGTCTGTTGTTTTATCAATTCTGATGATTTTCAGTTGCTTTGCATTGGGTGATTTTTCTGTTTTTGCGGCAGAGGTTACGGAAAACGGAGTTACCTACAGCTGCGATGGAAAAACAAAAACGGCAATGGTCATTTCTTATAAGTGCCAAAGCAGCCTTGATGAGGTTGTGATTCCCGAGACAGTGGAGGACTATACCGTCACAACTATCGGCACAAGGGCCTTTGCAGGACTTGATATTGCTTCTGTAACCTTGCCTTCATCGGTTAATGCCATCGGTTCTTTTGCTTTTGATGCTTGCAAAGAGCTTGAGCAGATTACCGCGGGAGATGAGATCCTGAGGATCGGAAATGCTGCTTTCAGAGATTGCACAAAGCTTACATCATTTAATTTTGGTACAGCTCTGGAAGCAATAGGTGATGGTGCTTTTAAGGGCTCGGGACTGACATCGGTTGTTATCCCTGATTGCTGCAGCAGTATAGGATCTGCGGCTTTCAGCCTTTGCAAGTCATTAGTGAGTGCAGAGCTTCCCGAAAGCCTTGAGGTTATAAGCAGTAATCTTTTTTACAAAAGCAGGGCTCTTGAATCAATAGTTATTCCTGACAATGTAACGATTATCAAAGATGATGCGTTTAATTATTGCAACAGCCTTAAAAGTGTAAAAATGAGTGATAATGTAGAGGTTATTGAGCTGAGAGCCTTCCATGATTGCCTGGCGCTGGAAGAACTGTATATTTCAAAATCCCTAAAGACGATATCGGAGAATTTGTTCTGGAATTGTTCTTCTCTTGAAGAGGTAGAGTTGCCTGAGTCGTTGGAAACGATAGATTTTCAGGGATTCAGAGGATGCGAAAAGCTGAAGAATATTACTATTCCCTACGGAACAAAAACCATTGTAAGCCGTGCCTTTACAAACTGCTTTGGACTTGAGAGTGTTGTTATTCCGGAAACGGTTACTGAGATCGGGGATCTGGCTTTCTTAAATTGCGATGCGCTTTCTACCATTTATGGTGTGAAGGATTCAGAAGCACATAAGCACGCCATAGCCAATGATCTTAACTTTATAGGATATATGGTAGACGCTGACGGTCTGGCAGTTATTACCTGCTATGAGTGCCCGGGAGTTACGGATGTCATTATTCCTGATTCTGTTGCAGGGATAAAGATCAAGGGTATAGGAGCAGAGGCATTCCGGGGTAACAAGGAGATAAAGTCAGTTACCCTTTCATCAGATGTCTCTTATATAGGAGACTATGCCTTTGAGGGCTGCAGTGCACTTGAAAGCTTCTGTTTTGATACTGACAGCACGCATATCGGCAAATATGCCTTTGCAAACTGTGAAGGTATCAAGACCATCTGCCTGCCTATGAACGTGGCAACGATTGACGAGGGTGCGTTCGGATATGTTTCCTCAGGCGATGAGTTTGTGCCTTGTGGTGGTTTTGCAGTTTATTCCGGCAACAATTCCGCTGTGCAGGATTATTGTCTGAACAACGCAGTGGGATTTCGCTTCGGACTTCTCAAGGAGCTTGAGACAGGCAAGATTGTTATGGGTGTTAATTACACAGAGAAATCCTACAAGGATGGAGATGCGTACAGGCTTGTAAACGTTCTTGGAGACGTAAACGGCGACTTGGTGGTAAACGTTAAGGACGCAACTTTGATTCAGAAGTATTGTGCATCCCTGGCTCAGATCAATGAGGCAGATATGTACCTTGCGGATACCACACTTGACGGGGCGGTTAACGTGCGAGATGCCACTCAGATACAGAAATATATAGCAAGCATCATAGATAGCTTCTATAAATAAGCCCGTATACAGGGCAAAATCCCCAAAACGCAGTAAAACGCTTGTATTTTTCATATCTATGTGTTATACTGATTACAGTTGAATAATGTACTAAGGTAAGGAGTGAGTCAAGGGACTCGCTCCTCACTTGTTATGGAGGGATTTTTTTGGCTAAATCCAAGGACAATGCAAAGAGCAAAGGCGGTGCAGTCTGCGAGGCTGTGCGTGCTTTGGCAGAGCCTGTGGCACAGGCTTGCTCTGTGGATATCTGGGACGTCAGATATCAGAAGGAGGGTGCCGAGTGGTACCTGAGGATATTCATTGACAAAGAAGGCGGAGTGTCCATTGAAGATTGCGAGGCGGTCTCCCACGGACTTGACGAGCCTTTGGAGAAGAACGACCCCATTAAGGATGCATACATTCTTGAGGTAAGCTCTCCGGGACTTGAGAGGGAGCTTGTTCGTATGGAACACTTCGAAAGATTTCTGGGTGCAGATATTATGGTGCACCTTATCCGTCCCATGGAGGTGTTGGGCAGGGATTTCTGCGGTGTGCTGACAGCCCACGATAAAGACACCTTTACGGTTACGGATCATTCGGGGGAGAACACGGTCACGGTAAACAAAAAGGATGCCGCATGGGTCAAGCTTGACGACTTTGACTGAATATAAATTTGTTTCAGATTAATGTTATATATAAGGAAAGGAATGGTTGACAAAAATGGTTAACAAGGAATTATTTGAGGCACTTGCTCTTCTGGAAAAGGAAAAAGGAATTCCCGTTGAGTATATGATCGATCAGATCAAGAGAGCTATTGTTGTAGCTTGCAAGAACCTCTACGGCAACGAGAACGTTGACATTGTAATGGACGGCGAGAAAAACACATTCACAGTTAAGCTTATAAAGACTGTTGTTGAGGAAGTAGAGAACGAGGCAACGGAGATTGCCCTTGCAGATGCAAAGCTTATCAGCAAGCGTGCAGCAGTGGGCAAAGAGATCGGAATTCCCCTTGACCCCAGAAAGTTCGGCAGAATCGCAGTAAGTGCATCCAAGAACGTGATCCACGGCGGCATCCGCGACGGAGAGAAGGGTCAGGTGCTCCGTGAGTTCCAGTCCAAGTACAAGGAGATACTCACCGCAACTGTTGAGAGAGTTGATCCCAAGACAGGCTCCGCAACACTCAAGTTCGGTAAAGCAGAAGCCGTGCTTCCCAAGAGCGAGCAGATCGGCGACGAGATCCTTGAAGAAGGCGACAAGGTTAAGGTATATGTAGTTGACGTTAAGGTTGGTGACAGAGGCCCCAAGGCTATCATCTCCCGTACACATCCCGATTTTGTCAGAAAAATGTTTGAGACAGAGGTCCCCGAAATTTTTGACGGTATAGTTGAGATCAAGTCTATCTCCCGTGAGGCAGGCTCCAGAACAAAGATGGCTGTTATCTCCAACGATCCCGAGATCGATGCAGTAGGTTCTTGTATAGGCACAAGGGGTGCACGAGTTAACACTATCGTTGAGGAGCTCTGCGGAGAGAAGATAGATATCATTGTTTATGATGAAGACCCCGAAAAGTATATTGCAGCCTCCCTTGCTCCTGCAACGGTTGTAAAGGTTGAGCTTGCAACTGACGGCTCAAAGAGCTGTAAGGTAACAGTTCCCGACGGTCAGCTGTCCCTTGCAATCGGTAACAAGGGTCAGAACGCAAGGCTTGCCGCAAAGCTTACAGGCTGGAAGATAGATATCCGTCCTGAGAGTGGCTTCTTTGGCGAGGATACAGAAGAATAATCAGTATACAGATCCGGATATTATTATCACAGGGAGGGAAAAGGAATGAAGCAGAGAAAGGTACCTATGAGAAAATGCACAGGCTGCGGAGAAATGAAGCCCAAGATGGAGCTTATCCGCGTTGTGAAGGCTCCCGACGTTACGGATGAAAACGGTGAGGTAACGTCAAAGGGCGAGGTTTCTCTTGACCTTACCTCAAAGAAATCAGGCAGAGGAGCTTATATTTGCAGAAGCCTTGAATGTTTTCAGGCAGCTCGCAAGGCCCGTCGGTTTGAGAAAGCCTTTAGTTGTCAGATCCCCTGTGAGGTTTACGACTCTATGGAAAAGGAGCTGACACAAAGTGAATGACAGATTGCTGTCCTTCCTGGGGCTTTGCCGCAGAGCAGGCAAGCTTGTGATAGGCTTTGACCCCGTAAGGGATGCCGTAGAGACCGGCAAGGCGTTTCTTGTTCTGGTGGCAGAAGATATTTCAGCCAACACGCTCAAGAAGTTAAACACAGCGTTTGAGGAGCTTGACGTTCCTTTCTACACGGTAAATCGGACAAAGGATGAAATAAGCTTTAGTCTGGGCAAGACCTGTGCATGTCTTGCGGTGATTGATAAGGGCTTTGCAGATAAGCTTTCAGAGCTTATAACGGCAGAGCAGAAAAAGGAGGAAAATATATGATTAAATATAAAGTACATGAGGTAGCTAAGGACCTGGGACTTCAGAGCAAGGCGGTTACTGATGTTGTTGAGAAGTACTTTGGCAGCACAAAGAAGTCTATGACGGCTCTGGAGGAAGAGGAGCTCAACGTAGTATTTGACTATTTTACTCAGCAGAATGCTATGGAGAGCTTGGATTCTTACTTTGCTGTGAGAGATAAGGCAATTGAGGAAAAGGCTCAGGCAGAAGAGACAGCTGAGAAAGAGGAAGAGAAAAAGCCTGCAAAAGCAGCAGAAAAGACCGACAAGGCAGAGAAAAAGCCCGAGAAGGCTGCAAAGCCTGCCCAGAAGGTTGCAGAAAAGCCTGCAGAGAAGGCCTCTGAGAACACAGAGGAGGTTTCTACAGGAGCTATCAGAAGCAAGCGCGGCGAGGGCAAGGTTGTAGATACCAGAGCAGGCTACGTTGATGTAGAGCGCTACAACGAGAAATACGACCGTATGGCATACGACAAGGGTCGTTCAGATAACAATATGTCCTCTGCAAAGCAGAAGCTCCGCCAGCGTTCCCAGCAGAAGGGCAAGCATCGCTCCGGCAAGAGAGAAACAGAGCAGCAGAGGATCGACAGAATCGCTCAGGAGAGAAAGGCAAAGCCCCTCACCATCAAGATCCCTGACGAGATCACAGTTCAGGAGCTGGCACTGAGACTTAAGGCTACTGCCAAGGAAGTTATCACCAAGGCATTCCTTATGGGCACAATGGTTACAATCAACGACACAGTCGATTTTGACACAGCATCCCTCATTGCAATGGAGTTCCATGCAAAGGTAGAGAAGGAGATAGTTGTTACAATTGAGGAGCGTATCATTGACGACAGCGAAGACGATGATGCAAACCTGAAGGATCGTGCTCCCATCGTTGTTGTTATGGGTCACGTTGACCACGGTAAGACATCACTCCTTGACTATATCCGCCATGCAAACGTTACCGCTTCTGAGGCAGGCGGCATCACACAGCACATCGGTGCTTACAGAGTAGACGTAGATGGCAGAGAGATCACATTCCTTGATACTCCCGGTCACGAAGCCTTTACCACCATGCGTGCAAGAGGCGCACAGGTAACGGATATCGCAATCCTTGTTGTTGCTGCTGACGACGGAATTATGCCCCAGACAATTGAGGCTATCAACCACGCAAAGGCAGCAGGCGTTTCCGTAATTGTTGCAATCAATAAGATGGATAAGCTTGCCGCTAACCCCGAGAGAGTTATGCAGCAGCTTACAGAGCACGAGATAATCCCCGAGGAGTGGGGCGGAGATACACCCTGCATCCCCATTTCTGCCAAGACAGGTATGGGCATTGACGACCTGCTTGAGATGGTAACTCTCGTTGCAGATATGAAGGAGCTCAAGGCTAACCCCGACCGTGCCGCAAAGGGTACAGTTGTAGAGGCTCGTCTTGACAAGGGCAGAGGTCCCATTGCAACCATCCTGGTTCAGAACGGTACACTCCACGCAGGAGATATCGTTGTGGCAGGTACTGCAGTAGGCCGTGTACGTGCTATGACCAACGAGCGCGGCGAGCGCGTTACAGAGGCAGGTCCCTCTGTTCCCGTTGAGATCACAGGTCTTGCAGAGGTTCCTGCAGGCGGCGACGTGTTCAACGCAGTTTCTGACGAGCGTCTTGCCCGTGAGCTGGTTGAGCAGAGAAAAGAGAAGAAGAAGGAAGAGCTCTTTAACTCCCGTACAAAGGTCAACCTTGATAACCTGTTTGACCAGATGAAGCTGGGCGAGATCAAGGAGCTTAAGATCATTGTTAAGGCAGACGTACAGGGCTCCGTTGAGGCTGTAAGGCAGTCCCTGGAGAAGCTCTCCAACGAAGAGGTCCGCGTTGCAGTTATCCACTGCGGAGTTGGCGCTGTTAACGAGTCCGACGTTATGCTTGCAAATGCATCAAACGCAATCATCGTAGGCTTCAACGTTCGTCCTGATTCCGTTGCAGCTGTGAACGCAGAGCGTGACGGCGTTGATATGAGAATGTACACGATCATCTACGATTGCATTGAAGAGATCGAATCCGCTATGAAGGGTATGCTTGCACCCAAGAAGAGAGAGGTTCAGCTGGGCTATGCCGAGTGTCGTAACGTTATCAAGATCAAGAGTGTTGGTACTATTGCAGGCTCTTACGTTAAAAGCGGTAAGATCACCCGTAATGCCCTTGTGCGTGTTGTCCGCGACGGCATCATCATTGCAGAGGACAGCGTAGCATCCCTGCAGAGATTCAAGGATTCTGTCAAAGAGGTTGCAGAGGGCTACGAGTGCGGTATCGGCCTTGAGAGATTCTCTGACCTTAAAGAGGGAGATATCTTTGAGGCATATATCATCGAGGAATATCGCGAGGATTGATCGCTGATAATATAAAGAAAAAGATCCGCAATTATTACACCCACTCTCCCAAGGGACAGTGGGTGTACATACAAATTGCAGGAGGATGATAAAATGGCAAATCATAAACTTTCAAGAACAACAGAAGATATAAAGCGAGAGCTTACGGCTATCTTCCGTGAGCTTAAGGACCCAAGAGTTCAGGGTGCGTTTATCTCTATCATCCGTGTGGAGGTTACAAACGACCTGAGCTATTGCACAGTGTATATCAGTGCTATTGAGGGTATGGACAGAGCAAACGAGGCCGTTAAGGGGCTCAAGTCCGCCGCAGGCTTTATCCGTTCGGAGCTTGCCCGCAGACTCAGCATCCGCCACGTGCCTTCCCTTATCTTCAAGGCAACGGATTCCATTGAGTACAGCGCAAACATCTCAAGGATCCTTCACGATTTAGACGCTAAAAGACCTGCAGGCGCAGAAGACACAGAGGAGGAGTAAACTATGGCTTCTCTATCCAAGGTGGCAGAGCTTCTGCTTGGAGCAGACAACGTAGAAATACTTACCCACCATTACCCCGACGGAGATACTCTGGGCAGTGCCTATGCATTGTGCCTGATGCTCCGGTCCTTGGGCAAAAGGGCAAGGGTGCTCACAAGCGGCACCCCTGCAAGGAAGTACGAATTCCTGAAAAAGGGTGTGGAGCCCCAGGAGTTTGAGCGCAAGTTCGTTGTGAGTGTTGACGTGGCGGCACCCTCTCTGCTGGGAGAGAATCAGCAGGAGTACGAGGATATCATCGACCTGTGCATTGATCACCACGGCACAAACTCCATTTGTGCAAAGCAGTCGTATATTGATGCAAATGCGGCGGCAACGGGAGAGATCATCTACGAGCTCAGCAAAGAAATGGGCATAGGCCTCACCCGTGAGATGGCATCCTGTATTTACACGGGAATCTCTACGGATACAGGCTGCTTCCGCTATTCAAACACCACCGCCTGCACTCACCTTATTGCCGCAGAGCTTATGGCGGTCACTCCCGATTGGCACGTGATCAACACGGAGATGTTTGAGGTCAAGACCAAAGAAAAGCTTGCCCTTGAAAAAATGGTATACAAAACCTTGGAGTACAGCTGCGACGGCAAATGTGCCCTTATATACACAACCCTTGAGATGCAGGAGGCGGCAGGCATCACAGATGACGAGATGGAGGGACTTGCTTCCATTCCCCGTCAGATCGAGGGTGTGCTCCTGGGCATTACAATGAGAGAGAAAGAAGACGGCACCTTTAAGATTTCCGTCCGTTCAAATAAAGACGTGAGTGCGTCTGACTTTTGCTTGCGCTTTGGCGGCGGCGGACACAAGGCGGCTGCAGGCTGTACCATAAAGGGCGACCTTGAAAGCGTAAAGAAACAGCTTCTTTCTGCTGCGTGTGAAATGCTATGAACGGAGTAATAGTTGTAAACAAGCCCGAGGGGTTCACCTCCTTTGATGTGGTGGCGGTTATGCGCAAGGTCTGCAACGAGCGCAAGATAGGCCATTGCGGCACCCTTGACCCCAACGCAACCGGAGTGCTTCCCGTGCTTTTGGGCAGAGCCGCAAAGGCGCAGGATATCCTGCCAAACCACGACAAAGCCTACGTTGCAGAGTTTGTGCTGGGCAAGGTGACGGACACTCTGGATATCTGGGGAGAGGTGAAGCAGGAGGAGAAGACCTGCGTCACAAAAGCAGACCTTCTCAGCGTGATCCCAAAATTCACAGGGGAGATCGAGCAGATTCCTCCTATGTACTCTGCTGTGCAGATAAACGGCAAGCGGCTCTACGACCTGGCACGTCAGGGCATAGAGGTTGAGAGGGCGGCAAGGAAAATCACAGTTTACTCTCTGGAGCTCCTTGCTTTTGACGAAGCGGCTCAAAGCGGCAAGCTGAGGGTGTCTTGCTCAAAAGGCACCTACATCCGCACCCTGATTGACGATATTGCGAAGCATTTTTGCGCAGGCGGCTGTATGACCTCTTTAGTGCGAGAGAGCGCTTGCGGCTTCACCCTTGAGGATGCATATACCCTTGAAGAGCTCAAAGCCCTTGCAGAAAAGGGAGAAACAGAAAAAGCCCTGCTGGGTACAGAGAGCCTTTTCGTAGCATATAAAGAGATAAAAGTTTCATCAGAGCAGGCAAAGCGCTTTGCAAACGGAGGCGCCCTGAGCTGTGACAGAATCCGCCAAAAGCCTGACACGATGGCAGATGGTGAGCTCTTTCGCGTGAAGAATCACGAGGGAGTGTTCATCGGCCTTGGCAGATATATTGGGAGCTCAAACGAGCTCAAGGTCTACAAGCAATTCTCCGATTACTCACAGTTTGCCTGAGGCGGCCTTCCTGTGAACTTCAATATGCCTTCCCCTTGAGGGAAAGGTGGCATTTTCGAAGAAAATGGCGGATGAGGTGGGATTCAAATCCCCTTTACCCACCAATCAGATACAATCAGATACAACCAGATACAACAAAACCCCGACTTTATCGGTCGGGGTTATTATTTTGGACAATTTATCCTGTTGAGCAAAATATCTATTGACAGATAGATTGAAACGGACTACAATAAAACTAAAAGTAGGTCTATTTTGCTCGAATTGGTAAGATGAACAGTTGATTGGAGGAGTTTTTGTGAAGAAACGTTTTGGACTTATTTTACTTTTGACGTTATCAATTATGCTTTTGTCAGGCCTAACGGCGATTAACGCAGAAAGCATAGACAGCGAAAATGTAGTCATCACAGAAGAGGCAGGCGTGGACAAGGAGTCTGTGAAGGGTACTGTTATTGGATACGTAGGTGATAACGACGGTAATGATACGGTTAACATCAAGGACGCAACCAATATTCAAAAGCACCTGGCAGATATCGTTACCATGAACGAAAACTCTGTACTGCTCAGCGATGTTGACGATAACGGCGCTGTGAACATCAAGGACTCTACAACCATACAGAAATTTATAGCAGGAATCCCCGTTGATGCCATAGTCAACCATCTTATGTACGTGCCTGAGGGATCAACCTCAAACGAGCATACCCATAACTATTCTGCGGTTACAGTAGCCCCCACCTGCACGGAAAAAGGCTACACAGAGTACACTTGTGCCTGCGGAGATTCATACAAGGATAACTTCGCAGATCCTGCAGGACACAAATACGTAGATGGCATTTGTTCCGTATGCGGAGCAAAGGAGCCCCACGTGCATTCTTATGCCACAGTTATAGTAGCCCCCACTTGCACGGAAAAAGGCTACACAGAGTACACCTGTTCTTGTGGAGATTCATACAAGGATAACTTCGCAGATCCTGCAGGACACAAATATGTAGATGGCATTTGTTCCGTATGCGGAGCAAAGGAGCCCCACGTGCATTCTTATTCTGCAGTCACAGTAGCTTCTACCTGTATGGAGAAAGGTTACACAAAGTACACCTGTTCTTGTGGGGATTCATACAAGGATAACTGGATAGCCACATACGGATATCATAACTTTGAAAACTACGAGTGCACCGCTTGCGGTATTTCTCCCTTTGATTATTATGTTGAGTGGATAAAGGAAAATGGCACAGTATATGGGGATCATTATGAATATGCATATCCAACTATAACAGATATTGCAGGCTTCGAAAACACTTATATCGAAGCTTTATATTATCCAACAAGAGGAGACACAGAAGATTATATTGCACTAGCGTGTTATGATATGGATTCTGATATTGATACATGGGTAACTTTGGATGACAGTATATACGCATATTGTATATGCGGAAACGAAACTTGGTTTGACCTAAGCACATATATTGACATAACTACTTTTACTTCTAATACTCCTATTGATCCTGTTAAGTACACAGAGGGGTCCTTTTCTTATTTGTTTGCGTTAGAACAGGCGAGAAGTGAAATTGTATTAACAATTTTGTTACACGATCGATGTATGGAGGATGCAGGTGTAGGATTATCTGTAGTTGATTTAGGATTCTATTCTATTTATTCAGACAACAGCACCATTACTCCGCCTATAGAGGATAATGTTGTTACCCCTCCAAGCAACGATTATGTTGAACTTGATCCTATATTAATTTGCAACGATTTTCCTTTGCATTTATATTCCAATGATGGCAAAGTTTATTTAGGAAAACTGACTACTAACAAATACGATAGCGATAGTATTTGGAATACATACGGAACATACGGAAGCAAATATAGCTCTAAATCAATTTGGAACGAATATGGTACATATGGAAGTAAATATAACAGCGAAAGCGCATTTAATCCATACACTTCTACCCCGCCGATAATTGTCACTAATTCGGGTAAAGAAATTGGATATTTAACGGCAAATGAGTATAAAGTAAATGGATATACAATTACTGAATTAGAAAGAATATTAAAATCTATAGGTCAATAGTTAAAATTAAAACTCCGACAATGTAGTACAAACTATCTTGTCGGAGTTTATATTATAAGAAAGTTTAATTCTCTGAATTTTCATAGGGTATCTTTGCCAAAAATTCCAGATCCCTTTCTATTGCATCCTTACTGTTGCCCCAGTCGGCGTCGCGGTTGCGGTAGTCAAACATATTGCAGAAGTGGGTGGTGTCTGCAATGAGGGTCTCAAGGTATTTCTTTGCAAGGTTTGCTGTGTCCTCGTGGAAGTCTGCCAGGTGCTTTGAGGGCACACCCTTGAGGCTTATGGAGGACACAAGGCGGTAGTGGTCAAGGCAGATGAATTCCTGCTCATTGTAGAGCTTTCTGAACTCTGGGTTTATCTCCCATTCCTTGAAGACTGTCCGCAGAAAATGCTCCGTGTCATGCTGAATCCTGTCACAGATGTAGCAGGTGTGGAGCATATCGTCCAGAGCCTGCAGGCTCTTTTTGTCAGGCTTTGTGTGGGTCTTCTTGGGGAAGTGATTATCTAAGATATGCTGCAGATGTGTTTGCAGGATAAGGGCATTGGGAAGGCGCTTGCCAACCTCGTAAATTTTGCGGAAGTGGCGCTCACAAAAGCCCTTCTCGTTGGTCTGCACCCGTGTTTCCGGGTCCATCATGGCAGAGCCTGTGACAAACTCTGCGTACTGCTGCTCAAGCATCAGGTGCATACGGCAGAAGGGACAGCCCTTTTTCTCTGCCCAAAGGTCGTTAATGGGAATCGTGCAGATGGTTTCTTTCATTATGCTCACCTTTTCCAAGATTTTTCTGATTATATAATAGCATAAACTTTCAAAATATGCTATGATTATTGTAAAATAACCTGATCGTGTGTGATGAATATGAAATTTACTTGCAAAGATAATATAATTATCGCCGAAACTTCGGGAGATATGTCCCTGAGGGATACTCTTATGTGCGGACAGAGCTTTCGCTGGAGAGAGGCAGAGGACGGAAGCTTTACGGGCACAGCCTTTGGCAGGACGGTGAGGGTTTCTGTGAAGGGCAAAGAGCTGATTATTGAGAATTCAACCAAAGAGGACTTTGAGAATATCTGGAAGGATTACTTTGACCTGGAGTTTGACTACGTGGCGCTCAAAGAGGAGCTGGGGCAAATGCACCCCGTGCTCTTGGAGGCGGCAAGGTTTGCCCCCGGCATACATATCCTCAGGCAGGAACCCTTTGAGGCGCTTATATCCTTTATCATTTCGCAAAATAATAATATAAGGCGCATAGAGGGAATCGTGGACAGGCTCTGCGAAGCTTTTGGAGAAAAGCTGCAGGGGGGAGGGTATTCCTTCCCAACGGCAGAAAGGCTTGCCTCACTCTCTGCAGAGGAGCTGGCACCTTTGCGTGCAGGGTTTCGAAACCGATACATCCTTGATGCCGCAAGGAAGGTGGCATCAGGTGAGGTGGACCTTGAGAAGTGCCGAACACTTCCCTATGCACAGGCAAGGGCTATGCTGATGACCATTGTGGGAGTTGGAGAAAAGGTGGCAGATTGCGTACTGCTCTATGGCCTGCACAGAACAGAAGCATTCCCTATGGACGTATGGATGAAGCGTGCCATGAGCACCCTGTTCCCTGATGTGAAGCCTGAATTTTTTGGGGAATATGCAGGGGTGGCTCAGCAGTATATCTTCCACTATTCCCGAATGAATCCTCAGCTTTTTGAGTGATGCAGAAATTTAATGCAGGGGAGGGGTTCCATCCCCTCCCGAAAGTTTGATTTACAAGGAAGGGGACAGGAGGGCACAGAGTCCCTCCCCTGCGATTAAAGTCCAATATTACGAAAGTCATAGTTCAAATACCCCCCTTGTAATATCCTCTGTGTTGGTGTATTATATTATCCGTAATCTTTAGAAATATGGTGAAGCCTATGAAGATAAAAGTGTTTTTTGCGGTTGCCTTCTGCAAGTGCGTCCGCTTTGCGGCAAAGCTTATGGGCAGAGGCAGCAGCCTGCCCGGTCAGCTTACCCTTAAGCTGTTTCCCGATATTCTTAAATACATCAAGCTCCCCTCAAAGGTTATTGCGGTAACAGGCAGTAACGGCAAGACCTCTACTCTGGAGATGATAGCTCACGTGCTGAAGTCTGCAGGGCTCAAGGTTGCATATAACAAAGAGGGCTCAAACCAGATCGAGGGAGTTACCACCTTTTTGCTTTCTGACTGTACGCTCAGCGGCAGGGTTAAAAGCGATATTGTAATAATGGAGTCAGACGAGCGCTTTGCCCGTCACACCTTTAAGCATTTTAAGCCGAATCACCTTATCATCACCAACCTCTACCGTGACCAGCTTACACGCAACGGCCATCCTGAGTGGGTGTACGATGTAATAAGCGAGTGTATGGACGACAGTATGGAGCTTATCCTCAATGCAGACGACCCCCTTGTGTCCAAATTCGGCAAGGATAGAGAGAATGTACGCTATTTCGGTGCGGACAGGCTCTCTTTTGACAGCGAGTCAAACGATTCCGTATACCACGACGGCAAGTACTGCCCTTGTTGCAAAGCGCCTATGGAGTATGAGTATTATCACTATAACCACATCGGCAAGTATGCCTGCAAAAACTGCGGCCATAAGCGTAACGATACTCAGTGGACTATCACGGATGCAAGCCTTGAGGAGGGCTTTGTAACCGTAAACGGCAAATATAAGATAGAGATCTCCTTCTCAAGCATTTATCATTGCTACAACACCCTTGCGGCGTTTGCGGCGGCGGATATTGCAGGGGTAGATATGCAGGTTGCGGCAAAGGCGCTGAGCAATTATGACTTAAGCTCAGGCAGGATAGTGGAATTCAAGCTGTCAAACAGAGAGGGCACCTTGCTTGTTTCAAAGCACGAGAATTCCATTTCCTACGACCAGTCCATCCGCGTTGCAACTGCGGACAAGCGAGGCTCCTCCGTTATGATAATTGTTGATGCCATCAGCCGTAAGTACGATACCTACGAAACCTCCTGGCTGTGGGATATAGATTTTGAGATGCTCAAAAATGAAAATATCAAGGAAATTGTGCTTGCAGGTAAATACCACGAGGACTTAAAGACGCGTTTCTCTTTTACGGATATAGACGAGGGCATCATCAAAACCTTTGAGAAGGTTTCCGATGCGGCAGAATACCTGAAGCAGGGTGAGGGATACATCTACGTTATCACCTGTTTCTCAGACAAGCACAAGCTGTTGGAGCTCACACAGGGAGGCAAGGCATAATGAAGACAAGAATTCTTTATCTTTACTATGACATAATGAACCTTTACGGAGAGTCAGGCAATGTGCGTATGATGGAGCGAATCCTCAGGGACAAGGGTGCACAGGCAGAGATCGATCGCAAGACGATTACAGATTCTGAAATAGACTTTACTCAGTATGACTTTATCTACTGCGGTGCAGGCACCGAGCTTTCAAGGGATGCGTGCCTCTTGCATTTAAGGCGCTTTAAGGACAGCCTCAGAAGTGCATATGAAAACAATACGGTGATGCTCTTTACGGGTAATTCCTACGAAATGCTGGGAAGAAAACTGCACACCGCACAGGGTGAGGATGCAGAAGGCCTGGGACTTTTCGACTTTACTGTAGAAGAAAAGAAGAAAAACCGCTACTCGGGAGACGTGACCCTTAAATGCGCACTTGCAGAGGGTCAGATGATAGGCTACATCAACAAGTGCAGTAAGGTTGAGGGAATAGAAGATCCCCTGTTTGAGATAACCTCCGTTGTGGGAACAATAAAGGATACCGCAGACGGAATTCACAGCAGAAACTTCTTCGGTACACAGGTTATAGGTCCCGTTTTAGTCAAGAATCCCCAATTTGCGGATTACGTGGCTGAGCTGGTTCTAAAGAACCTTAACTGAGAAGATACAGTATGTAAGAGGAAGTTGATTTAATGGGTTGGTTAATACTTGGTTTGCTAAGTGTAATTTTAATAGGAATTTGCTACAGAAGAAGCATAAATCACGGCTATCGTATGGGTTCGGGTCTTTTTAAAAGCAGCGATTATAACCTTGATGAAAAAGAGGAGCTTTGTGATAAGGACTACTATGACGAAGACGGCTCATTGAAATAAGCATTGTGATTTGCAGTCTAAATACAAAAAGACCGCCGAGTTATACAACTCAGCGGTCATTTATTTTTATTTGAGTTTCAGGTTGACAGATTAAGCCTTGTTAACGGAACCGAAGAGCTCCATCTTCTCCTTAACGGTAGCCTTGATAGCCTCAAAGCCGGGAGCCAGAAGCTTTCTGGGGTCAAAGCCCTTGCCCTGAAGATCCTTGCCTGCCTCTACGTACTCTCTTGTAGCAGCTGCAAATGCAAGCTGGCACTCTGTGTTAACGTTGATCTTGGAAACACCAAGGTCGATAGCCTTCTTGATCATATCCTCGGGGATGCCTGTGCCGCCGTGGAGTACCAGGGGCATATCGCCTGTGAGCTGCTGAATAGCATCCAGAGTCTCAAAGCTAAGACCTGCCCAGTTCTCGGGGTACTTGCCGTGGATGTTGCCGATGCCTGCTGCCAGCATTGTAACGCCCAGGTCAGCGATCATCTTGCACTCTGCAGGGTCTGCACATTCGCCTGCGCCAACAACGCCGTCTTCCTCGCCGCCGATGGAGCCAACCTCAGCCTCAAGAGAGAGACCCAGCTCCTCGCAAGTAGCAACCAGCTCCTTGGTCTTTGCGATGTTCTCCTCAATTGCATAGTGAGAGCCGTCGAACATTACGGAAGAGAAGCCTGCTGCGATGCAAGCCTTTGCACCTTCGTATGAGCCGTGGTCAAGGTGAAGAGCAACGGGAACTGTGATGCCCAGCTCCTCAAGCATACCGTTAACCATACCAACGATGGTCTTGTAGCCGCACATATACTTGCCTGCGCCCTCAGATACACCGAGGATAACGGGGGAGTTGCACTCCTGTGCTGTGAGCAGAATAGCCTTTGTCCACTCAAGGTTGTTGATGTTGAACTGGCCTACTGCATAGTGGCCTGCTTTTGCTTTTGTAAGCATTTCTTTTGCATTTACAAGTGCCATATTAGAATTCCTCCAATAAATTTTTTAATACACAAATATTATAACTCACTCAAGCTCAAATGTAAACATCTTGAAGAAAAAATGTGGATTTGTTGCAAAAATCACACGGACAGACAGAAAATATGGTTACAATCCTGTGTAGAGAAGTCAAAAGCGGCGCTGATACTGAGGAAATCTTTCCTTAAAATATACAATTATGATACACTTTACTGGTAGAATAAAAACGGAGGTGTTGGTGTGAACAGAATTTTAATAGTTGAAGATGACGAGTCCATAGCTCAGATGATGCGGCTGTGCCTTGTTAAGAATAATTATGTGTGCGATGTGTGCTGTGATGGCGCTGAGGGTGCCCGTATGATTGAAGAAAATACTTATGACTTGGTGCTTTTGGATATTATGCTCCCGGGTATAGACGGAATGGAGCTTATTGATTATATCAGGCAGTTTGAGACTCCCGTGATATTTGTGACGGCAAAAGCCTCTGTGGAAGACAAAGTGAGGGGACTTAGAGCCGGGGCAGAGGATTATATAGTTAAGCCCTTTGACCTTCAGGAGCTTCTGGCAAGGATCGAGACGGTGCTGAGAAGATATAACAAACAGAGCCGATTTGTTGAAATGGGAGCTATAAAAATAGACACTATGTCTAGGGTGGTTACTCTGCACGGTGAGGAGGTTGCTTTGTCGATGAAGGAGTATGATCTGTTTCTGTATTTGGTGAGAAATGCAGGGATAGCTTTGTACCGTGAGCGAATATATGAAGTGGTGTGGCAAGAGCCTTACTATTCCAACACACGTACCATAGACCTGCACATACAAAGACTAAAAAAGAAGCTGTGCCTTGATAATGCAATAGAAGCGGTGTATAAAATAGGATACAGGTTTTGTCCGGAAAGGCTTACAAAATGAAGTTATCTTGGAAGTTTTTTTGCGTGGCATATATTATGGTGCTTTTATCTGCAGGGTTGGGAGGTTTCCTATTAGTCAAAAACACTACCGATACCTTGTGGAGCGAAAGGGTGGAGAGGTGCAAGACTGCCCACACCTATGCAGTCAACAGCTTTTACTCTATGTCGGATATTGCGGTTATCCGTAGCAACGGATTAGGAAGCCTTCAAAGCAATATAGAATATCAGATCAAAAGAACTCTGGATAGCAGTATCTCTGAGTTTGAGATTATTCCCGTGAGTGCTTATACCGCAGACAAGTATGGAGACATGGAGGTTGGAGTATGCTATTTGAGATTCAGCGATGACGGCAAAAGCAACCTGATGGAAATAAGCACAAAAGCAGAGCTTGATAAGGATAAATACGTAATTCGTTGTGTGTCGGATTTCACAGAGCTTCGAAAGAATAATAACAATATATGGATGAAATACCGTGTTGTTATAGTGTCTGTTGCGGTGCTGTGCGGAGCCTTACTTTTTTTGTTTGCAAAAAGGCTCACAAAGCCTCTTGAGAAAATTTCCGAAGCGGTGTCTGAGGTGTCCAGGGGAAACTACGGCTACAGTATAGATATAAAGGGTGTTGATGCAGAGGTGCAGACCCTTGCGGATAATTTTAACAGGATGTCGACTGTTGTGGCAGAGTCTTTGCAAAAGGTAGAGGCGGAATGCAGAAGAAGAGACAGCTTTGTTGCAGATTTTACCCACGAGATAAAAACTCCCGTCACATCCGTTATAGGCTATGCCGATATGCTATCCCACTACGATCTGAGCGAAGAAGAAAAGCGGCAGGCGGCACAGGCGGTGTACAGAGAAGGAAGACGTTTGGAACGGCTTTCTATGCAGCTTTTAGAGCTGATAGTAACAGAAAATGAAGAACCGAAGCTGGAATCTGTTTCTCTGCTTTACATAGAGAAAAGCATAAGAGAGACTCTGACTTTTTCTGCTGAAAAATATGCTGTGAAGCTGAGTGTGGAATTTTGCGATTGCAAAGTGCTTGCAAATGAAGCGTTGCTTTTGTCTCTTTTTTATAATCTGGTAGATAATGCCTTTAAGGCTTCGCCTGAGAATAGTGAGGTTAGGGTGTATTCTGAGTCAGAGGGAGCATCAATAAGAATTACTGTTGAAGATGAGGGGCACGGAATAGCATCTGAACATATAAACCACATTACAGAGCCTTTTTACCGTGAGGACAAGTCCCGTTCCCGCAAAAACGGCGGAGCAGGCATAGGTTTGGCACTATGTAAGGAGATATGTGACTTGCATAAAACGGAGCTTGAGATAGAAAGCCAAAAAGGAAAAGGCACAAAGGTATCCTTTTGCCTTGCTGTTTGCAAAGAGGAGGCAGGAAATGAGGAGTAAACTTAAATACATACTGTCTGCGGTAATGGTTATTGCTACAACGGTGCTTATGGTGTTGGCTCCGGATATGACATTCCTCAGGACAGAGGCAACCGTTCAGGAGTACACATATAAATGTGAAGCAACGAAGATATTTGCTTCTGTGGAGCCTTCTCAGGTGGCAGATATCTTTGTGAGTGGTGAATTTATCAGCAGATATGATGATTATTTTGAAAGCGATATAAAAGAAATACGCAGATTATCCATAGAGGCAATGGAGCAGTTTTTATCTCAAAGTAAGGATTTAAAGGAATCAGTCAAGAAAAATATAGCAGGGGAGGATATAGAGTTCGAGCAAGTGAATTCCGTTATTGCAGTGGTAGAAAATAGGATGGTAGTGCTGGATTACATAACTGTTCGCTATTCTTCGGGAGTTGCCGTGACTTTTGAGAAAAGCACATTGACAGTATTGGGATTTACAATGTATTCCTCGGACGGCGATTTTAATGAGTTCAAAGAAGTAGGGGAGTGTAGCGAAGATTACATTTCATCTTATATTAAGAATCCAAAGGTAAAATACGATTGCTACTCGTGGAGCGATGAGTTTTCACGAATGTCTTATGAATTTATTCTTGTCCCATCTATCCCAAAGGAAGCCGAATGGTACGTGGAAAATTGATGTTATACAAATTTGAAACAATATAGATGAAGTTTTGATACTTGCCGCTGTTACCATACGTATATGGGGAGGCGGTAATGTGAACAGAAAGAAGATGGTTTGGGGAGTTTTGACGGTAGTTGTTATAGCGGTTGTTGTTTCTTTATTGGTGATGATAAGATTTGGCTCAACGTTTCATACAAGTACGGCAGAAAACGTGGAGGAAATTAATAATAGTGCAGAGCTTGAACTAATAGATGTACCCCTTTTGAGTCAGCATCCAAAACTGCCCACAGGCTGTGAATCAGTGGCGGCTGTTATGGTGTTGAATTATTATGGTGAGGATGTAACATCAACAGATTTTGCAAGTGATTGGATAAAGAAAAGCCGAGATTTCTATACATACAATGGTCAGAGCTTTGGTCCTGACCCTGAGAAAGCCTTTGCAGGGGATCCCTTTACCTCCTACGGCTACGGCTGTTATGCAGGGGTCATTGCCGATGCGGTGAATCTTCACAGCACAAAATGCGTGGCGCAGGAGGTGAGGGGAAAATCCCTTGAATATCTTTGCTCTGAGTATGTGGATAAGGGTATCCCCCTGCTTGTGTGGGCAACCATTGATATGACAAAATCAAGAGCTGGAGAAAGCTGGGTTTTGCCTGACGGAAGTTTCTTCACATGGGTCTCAGGAGAGCATTGCTTGGTGCTTTTGGGGTATGATGACGTCAACTACTATTTTAACGATCCAAACACAGGAAAAACCGTAGGATACGAAAAATCTCTGACAAATATGCGCTTCAGAGAATTGGGGAGTCAGGCGGTTGTGATAACTCCCAAGAATACTATGTGAAAGGTAAATACTTACTGAAAATAAATGATTGTTTTTGTGCGTAAAGCGATATTGCAATCTGTCGTTTGCAGCGATATTTTTGCCAAAAGTCAAAAGCGATATAAAAGCCTTTGACTTTTGCGATATTATATTCGTGATTTTTTCACACGGGGAAAGTCGTATATCGTGCGTTCTACGTATATCGCATCGAAGATATATCGCTCGTTCGGAGCACGGATATAGCTGAGGCACACTTCCTTGCGGGGTGTGCCTCAAGGTTTGCCTTTTTTCTTGCACTTGCGGTGGTACGATGATATAATGTGTTTGTAAATAAATTTTGCGGAGGTTTTTACTATGCCTTTTATCAACACGATGGTTACAACAGAGATCACTCACGAGAAAGAAGAAATACTCAAAGCAAAGCTGGGCAAGGCACTCGCTCTTATCGGTAAGCCCGAAGCTTACCTGATGCTTAAATTTGAGGAGAACTGCCGCCTTTGGTTTGCAGGCTCCAATGACGGGGATGCCGCATACGTAGAGGTGGCGCTTCTGCACTCAGCTCCCAAGGCTTCCTACGAAAAGCTGACAGCAGAAATATGCAATATCCTCAGCAGCGAGCTTTCTATTCCCACAGGTCGCATATACGTTAAGTTCTCAGAAACCGAATACTGGGGACACGATGGCTATATGTTTTAAGAGGTAGGGTATGAAAAGTTTCAGAAAAGAGCTTTGGTTCAATGTGCCAAAAAGGCGTGGCCTTGTGAACATTACCCGTGACGTGCAGGCGGCAATTAATGAGAGTGGTATCAAAGAGGGTCTGGTGCTTGTGAATGCCATGAACATCACCGCCTCTGTATTTATCAACGATGACGAGTCGGGGCTCCACAGGGATTACGAGAGATGGCTTGAAAAGCTTGCTCCCGAAAAGCCCTATAGCCAGTACGACCACAACGGATTTGAGGACAATGCAGATGCTCACCTTAAGCGCACAATTATGGGTCGCGAGGTGGTTTGCGCAGTAACAAACGGCAGGCTGGACTTTGGCACCTGGGAGCAGATATTTTATTTTGAGTTTGACGGTATGCGCCAAAAACACGCTCTTATTAAGATCATCGGCGAGTAAATATTGATTTTGGAAGGTGTAAGCTATGAAAAGCTTTACTCTTAAGCAGGCACTCACAGCCTGCGGCGGCAAGTATTTCGGAGAAATGGAGTTGCTCGATGCCGAGCTTTCCTCCATTGTCACAGACAGCCGAAAGGTAAAGAAGGGCTCTCTTTTTGCCGCAATAGTGGGAGAAAGGGTAGACGGACACAACTTTATCCCCCAGTGTATAGAGGCAGGAGCTCTGTGTGCCTTGTGCGAAAAGACCCCTGCGGATAATTCTCCCCACATTCTTGTGGAGAACACTAAGCAGGCTCTCATAGATATTGCAACTGCGTACAGGCTCACCTTTGAAATTCCCTTTGTGGGAATCTCAGGCTCTGTGGGCAAGACCACGACCAAGGAAATGATCGCCTCTGTGCTTTCTCAGAAGTTCTGTGTACATAAAACTCAGGGTAACTTTAACAACGACCTGGGGGTGCCTCTGACCCTCTTTGGGCTTGAGGAGGACCACGAGGCAGCCGTTATAGAAATGGGAATCTCTGATTTTGGAGAGATGAGCGTTCTGGCGCAGATAGTCAAGCCCGACCTTTGCGTGCTCACAAACATCGGAAACTGCCATCTGGAGTGCCTTGTGGACCGGGACGGAGTGAGAAAAGCCAAGACGGAGATGTTTGACTTTATGAATCCCGAGGGTGCGGCAGTGCTGTGCAAGGACGATGACAAGCTGTGTGAAATAGCAGAGGTTCGCGGCAAGTCCCCCATAACCTTCGGCCTGCGCGGGGACTGTGATTACACAGCTCACAGTATTACCACCAACAACGAGGACAGGACCTCTTTCACGGTAAAGCATGCAGACGGAGAGTTTGAGGCAACAGTCTACGCTCTGGGCAGTCATATGGTTTCAAACGCTCTGTGTGCAGCCGCCGTTGGCAGATACTTCTCCCTGACAGACGAGCAGATTGCAAAGGGTATCTCTGAATATAAGCCCACGGGCAGCAGACAGAACGTGGTGAAGACAGAGAAGCTGACCATAATAGACGATTGCTACAATGCAAATCCTGCATCCATGAAGGCCTCTTTAGAGACTCTGGCAGGCTTTTCGGGCAGGCGGGTTGCAATTCTTGGAGATATGAAGGAGCTTGGCAAAACAGAGGCAGAGCTACACCGGGAGATCGGCAGGTTTGCGGTGGAGAAGAAGCTTGACCTGGTAATTGCCGTCGGCGACCTTGCTCTGAATATTTACAAGGAGGCAAGACCCTCCATAGATGCAGAGTGGTTCCAGACCGTGGAGGAAGCAAAGCTTGAGCTGTACGAGATGCTCACCATTGGTGACACGGTGCTTGTCAAGGCCAGCCACAGTATGAAATTTGAGGAGATAGTGGACTACCTTAAGGAGCTTTAATATGTACAAAAGATGCTGTGGCTTTTTACGGCATCTTTTTTGTGAGCAAAATGAATGTGTTGACTGAAACAACATTGTGTGCTACTATATTATTAATAGTCAGCAGGCGTGCTTGATCAAGGGTCGGTTTGGCTATTGTGAGTTTACGTGCCCTTGTTTACATAAATCAATATAAAGGAGGAGTTTTAGTGAAAAAGACAGCAAAAAAGGTCTTGTGCCTGGCTCTGACCCTCTGCATTATGATGACGATGCTTGTGGTGTCTGTGGTGAATGTTTTTGCGATGCAGATTTTTGTTAAAACACTTACCGGAGCAACCATCACTCTTGAGGTTGAGCCTAACGATTCAATCGATGCAATCAAAGCAAAGATTCAGGAAAAGGAAGGAATTCCCCCTGATCAGCAGCGCCTGATTTTTGCAGGCAAGCAGTTGGAGGAGGGCAAAACCCTCAGCGACTACTACATCCAGAGGGAGTCTACTATACACCTTCTTCTGAGGTCCAGAACTCCTGCTACTCTTCAGGGCTGCACCATAAGCCTTGGGGGCAATATTGCAGTAAATTTCCACATGGCACTTACATCTGCTGCTGTTGAAGACCCAACCACAAAGATGATATTCACAGTTCCCGATGCAGGTTCATCTTACGAAAAGGTTGTTCCCTTGAGCGAGGCAGTGGTGACAGCTGAGGGATACCATGTGTTCACCTGCCAGGTTGCGGCAAAGGAGATGACCTCTGTAATCAAGGCACAGATAGTAACCGATGATTATCAGGGAGATGTGTATGAATACTCCGTGAAGGAGTACGCAGAGTATATCCTGCAGCAGGCTGAGGAAGCAGAGAATTCCTACGCAGGCGGAATTGCAGGCGATACCTCCGGCGGCACAATAAGCAACACCTCCAACACAGGCTCTGTTGCGGAGAATGAATACACAAAGTCAGCGCCTCTCGTAAAGGCAATGCTTAATTACGGTGCGGCTGCACAGCTTTATTTCAGCAACAATGCAGATGCCCTTGCAAACGATACGGTGTATATGAGTGATGCAGACAAGGCACTTGACGAAAGCCTTGACCTGAGTGAATATGAATTTACACTTACAGGCAGCGAAGAGGGTGTAGAGTACTATGGTTCATCTCTTTCTTTGAAGTCTGAGACTGCAATCAAGCACTACTTTATCGTTTCTGAGGATGTGGATGCTTCCACTCTGAACGTTACCGTAGACGGCAAAGCCGCAGAGCTTGTGAAAAGCGCAGACAAGTATCTGCTGAAGATAGACGACATTCTTGCACAGAATCTTGACAACAGCTTTACGGCTCAGGTTGGCGGAGTAACACTCAGCTACGGTGCCTTCAGCTATGGCAACACAGCGCTGGGTACAGCCAAGGATACCTTAAAGGATCTTGTCAGAGCAATGTATGCTTACAATGCACAGGCAGAGGCTTACACAGGAGCATAAGGAGACAGCTATGAAAAAGAATTACGAAACAGCAGAGATCAATATTTTTCTCTTCAAAAAGCCCGACGTTGTAGTTGCAAGCGGCACTGCGGAGCCTAATCCCGATGTGGCTGCTACCACAATAGATTCTGACGAGACAGAGATCCTCTGATTTGTTTAATACGGCAATTGACAGACGAAACCACCCGAAGAAGAATTTTCTTGTTCTTTTTCGGGTGTTTTTTTGTAATTATACGGCGGAGAAAGTATTTCAATGATATTGACACAGTAGTATGGTTAATGCTATAATATGGTTGTCGAATATGTGCGAAAACACACAGCGATATTTATGATAATATAAAGGAGGATCTGCTATGAAAGCTTTTAACAAACTATTCTGCGTATTACTCACCATCATTCTTATGTTGAGTGTGATGCTTCCCTGCTTTGCAAAGGATGCAAGCCTTAATGATGAGCTGGAAGCCGCCTTTACTGCTTATTGCACAGGCAAGGTGCCTATGCATATTGATGACGTAAAGGAAGTCAGCATTGAGGATGTTTACACCGCTGAGGATGTGGTGGTCTTCTCTGCAGATTCCTGGAAATGGAAGGACCACGGCAGGGTAGACAGAACCCTTCTGGGCTATGATATAACGGTTTCTGATCACCATTTTCCTTACGATATGGGTGTGTACGTTTACACGGATAATGCTATCCGTACTCTGGAAGAGGCGGTTGACGCAGAGATCGTTACAAACCTTGATTTTCTGAATGACTTCTATGGTATCAGCTGTATTCACCAAAGTTTAACAGAAGCTTGTTCTGAAGCTTTCTTAAGGTACAAAAACACTGCAACGACTGACGAGCTCGGCATTAAGTGTTATCCCCTGGGCACGGTTGATGAGTATACCTTTTTCCGTGCTAAGCTCTTTGATGTGGGTGCAGACGTTCCCACTATAGTTGTTAAAGGTATGATCGGTGACTATATTTACCATGCAAGTGAGCCTTATGGCCCTGAGGAAAATCCCACGGGACTTTATGCTATGAACGGCGAAGGCTTAGTTTTTGCGGCTTATGAGCTTTACGAGGCGGGCATCCTGACTGACGAGCAGATCGCACAGGCGGCAGGGGGCTCATATTCTACCGAGCTTGATAAACGCGGAGAATGGGAGTTTGAAGAAATAATCTTGCCTGCCCTTGCAGAAAAATATCCCTATACAAAGGGCAGAGAGTTCTTGTATTCAGAGAAGTACGTGCATTACACGGAGGATGAAAACGGTAACGAAATTCCCGAGTATGCACTGATTTATCAGTTCCCTGCTCAAAGCGAAAATGAGGAGGACGATGTGCAAACGGCTCACATTGTGAACGATATGGTTCTTGAGCAGAACTACAAGGGTCTGCCCTTTACCTACGGCTACGGAATATATATCTTTGAAACAGGGGAGTTCCATGACTTTTTGGAGGTGCCTCAGTTAGAGCTTGAGGGCAAGTCAAATATTTATAAAAGTATAAATTACCGCTACCGTATGGGCGACAATAACGAAGACTACAACCTGACTATCCAGGATGCCACATATATGCAGAAATGCCTTGCAGGGCTTCAGAAATTCCGCAAGGATGACAACATCACGGAATACTTTAACAACCCGGAGAAAAAGGTGTTTATCTCTGATTATAACCGTGACGGAGTTCGCAATGTTAAGGACGTTACAGCCATACAGAAGCGCATTGCCGGCATAACCTCAGAGTAACGGCTTTCAGGTAAAAAACAACAAGCAGGAGCTATGGTGAATCGTAGCTCCTGCTTATTATTTTATCTGCAATATTAAATTCTGTAGAATCTTTTTGCGTTTTGTGCCGTGATGTCAAGTATCTCCTGCACGCTCATACCTCTGATCTCTGCAATCTTTGTAGCGGTATAGATGATGTAGTCGCTTTGATTGCGCTTGCCCCTAAAGGGCACCGGGGACAAATAGGGAGCATCCGTCTCCAGCAGAAGTCTGTCAAGAGGCACAGCCTGCGCCACCTCCACGGAATGCCTTGCGTTCTTGAAGGTGACGGTTCCCCCAAGGCTTATACAGCAGTCAAGCCGCAGTATCTCTTTGAGGAATTCCGCAGAGCCTGAGTAGCAGTGCAGAAGTGCGTTCTTGGGCCTGTATTTCTTCAGGAAATCCAGGGTATCGCCGTGAGCTTCTCTGTCGTGGATCACCACGGGAGCATCCAGCTCGTTCACAAGCGAGAGCTGTTCCCTAAAGATCTTCTGCTGAGGCTCCTTGGGAATGTCCCAGTAGTAGTCAAGGCCTATCTCGCCAATGGCAACGATCTTTTTGTTTTCTGTGTAGAGCTCTGTAAGCTGAGAAAGGTAATCGTCGGGCAGCCCCTCGATGTTTTCCGGGTGAATGCCCACCGCACCATAGACTATGGAGTGCTGTTTGGTGAAGTCCAGAACGGTGTGCGCCGTGGGAATATCAACGGACGCGTTCACAATAGCGCAAACTCCGTTTTCCTCCATAGCTTTCAGCACCGCTTCTCTGTCGTCAGCAAACTTGCTGTCGTCGTAGTGGGCGTGAGCATCAAAAATATTATAAAATTCACTCATAGGTCTGTGTTATCAGTGGATCTTTGCGCCGTTGTCTATACCGTCAACAAAGATGACCTGAACTTTGTCAGCTGTGTCTGCTGCAAGGATCATACCGTGGCTCTCCACACCGCAAAGGGTGGCAGGCTTCAAGTTCTGCACAAGGATTACCTTTTTGCCCACAAGCTCCTGGGGCTTGTAGTAAAGAGCAATGCCGGAGGCAACGGTGCGGTCTTCGCCTGAGCCGTCGTTGAGGGTGAGCCTGAGGAGCTTCTTTGCTTTCTTTACAGGCTCGCAGGCTGTGATCTGAGCAACTCTAAGGTCAACCTTCTGGAAGTCCTCGATGCCTATCTTTGCAATGCCCGTGTAGTCAACCTTCTCTTTGTTTTCTGCGGCCTGAGCCTTCTCAACGTTTTTCTGAATGATGGCATTGAGCTCTTCTATCTCTTTCTCAACGTCAATTCTGGGGAAGAGCACCTCGCCGCGTACAACGGTCACGTCTGCGGGGAGTACGTTCCACTTGTCTGTGTTTTCGTAGGTAGCGTAGTCCACAGCACCTATCTGCTCAAAAACCTTGGGCATGGTTGTGGGCATAAATGCAGAGAGCAGAGTTGTGGCAATACGGACGGACTCCAGGAGGTTGTAGAGCACGGTTGCAAGACGAGCCTTCTTTGTTTCGTCCTTGCCCAGCACCCAGGGGGTAGTTTCATCAATGTACTTGTTTGCACGGGAAACAACCTTGAAGATTTCTGCCAAAGCGTTGTTAATCTGAGTTTTCTCGATATATTCGTCAACGTTAGCTTTAAGAGAGAGGGCAACAGCCTTCAGGTCCTCGTCAAACTCTCCTGCTTCACGCTCGCAGGGCAGAGTGCCGCCGAAGTATTTGTCTATCATTGCAACGGTACGGGAAACAAGGTTGCCCAGTCCGTTTGCAAGGTCGGAGTTGATGCGGTTGATCATGATCTCGTTGGAGAAGGAGCTGTCTGCACCCAGAGCCATTTCTCTGAGAATATGGTAGCGGATGGCGTCTGCGCCGTAGCGCTCGCCCAGAACAAAGGGATCGACCACGTTGCCCAGGGATTTGCTCATTTTCTGACCGTTAAAGGTGATCCAGCCGTGAACTGCCAGGTGCTTTGGCAGGGGAAGCTCCAGTGCCATAAGCATTGCAGGCCAGATGATTGCGTGGAAGCGCATGATGTCCTTTGCAACCATATGGGTATCTGCAGGCCAGTATTTATCGTAATCGGAATATGCATTGTTCTCATAGCCCAGGGCTGTGATGTAGTTTGAGAGTGCGTCTATCCAGACGTAAACCACATGCTTCTCGTCAAAGGTAACGGGAACACCCCAGGTAAAGCTTGTACGGGAAACGCAGAGGTCCTCAAGGCCGGGCTTTATGAAGTTGTTCACAAGCTCAACTGCGCGGGTCTTGGGGCGGAGGAAGTCTGTCTCTGTCAGGAGCTCTTCGATCCTCTGTGCAAAGTCAGACATTCTGAAGAAGTAAGCCTCCTCCTTAGCTTCAATAACCTCTCTGCCGCACTCGGGGCATTTGCCGTCTACAAGCTGGCTTTCCGTCCAGAAGCTCTCGCAGGGAGTACAGTATTTGCCTGAGTACTCGCCCTTGTAGATGTAGCCTTTGTCGTAAAGAGCCTTGAAGATCTTCTGCACAGATTCAACGTGGTAGTCGTCTGTGGTGCGGATGTATCTGTCGTAGCTTATGTTCATATAATCCCAAAGCTTTTTAAAGATCTCAACGATCTCGTCAACGTATTGCTTGGGAGTAATACCCTTGTCGCGTGCTTTCTCTTCGATCTTCTGACCGTGTTCGTCAGTACCTGTGAGGAACATTACGTCATAGCCCTGCATTCGCTTGTATCTTGCAATAGAATCGCAGGCTACTGTTGTATAGCAGTGGCCTATATGTGGATTTCCTGAGGGATAATAGATTGGTGTTGTGATGTAAAATGGCTTTTTCTCACACATAATCGTCACTCCTTGGTAAAATTTTTTCATTAATAAATAATTATATCATAAATGAGAAAAAATGCAATATAATATAGTATGCAGATGAATCACAATTGTTATTAATTTGCAGAAAAGAAAAATAAATATAAAATACAACGGCAAAACCCTTGACAAACAGAAAAAAGAATGATAAAATACAATACGCTGACAACAGCACACAACTATATATCGCGGAGTGGAGCAGTTCGGTTAGCTCGTCGGGCTCATAACCCGAAGGTCGTTGGTTCAAATCCTTCCTCCGCAACCAAAGAGAACGGCATAAACACTATGTTTGTGCCGCTTTTCTTTTTGTATATAGAACTCAAAAACGGCGAATTGCCATTTATTTGCCATTTATCACTATTAAAATCCATTTGAAATTACGCTAAATTACAAAAATATAAAGGCTATACACATCTAAGTTAAGGACGTGTATAGCCTTGTTTTTTTATACTGCATTTCGGTTCTTGTTTGGCGCAAGAAGGTTCTCAAGTGTTTCCGCTGCAGCTTCATCAGCTGACTTAATCGCATGAGCGTATATTTTGCTTGTCGTTACGGTGTCAGCATGTCCTAATCGTTTTGCAACGGTTGTTAGAGGTACACCGCCTGCGATCTGCAACGTTGCGTTAGTATGCCTTAATGAATGAATAGTAATAGGCGGAAGCTTATCACTATGTGATTTTATAAACTTTGAAAACCATCTTGAGAGTGTATCAGGGTGGAGCGGCTGTCCCTCGTTGGTTGTAAAAATACGATTGCTATTTACCCAACAGTCGCCTACCTTTAACCGCTGTTCTAACTGCCATATTTTATAGGCTTTCAAGTCAGTTATAGCAGTTTGCGATAGCTTAATAACTCTATTTGAAGTTGTGTTTTTTGTTTCATCTTCAAATATTCCTTTGTCTGGAAGATAAAGAGATGAGCGGCATATCTGTAAAGTACAGGTGTAAAAGTCTACATCGGACCATTCAAGTCCGAGCAGCTCACCACGTCTTAATCCAGTAAACAGTAGCAGACGAACCATAGTTTTATAGTCTATACTTTCTGATTCCAATAGATCAAGCAAAATTGCAGATTGTTCTTCATCAAGATATTTTGGCTCTTTCTTTTCAACTCTTGGCGGCTTTGTGCGGTCACAAGGATTTGAAAATAAAGCACCCCATTCTACGGCTGTACTTAATATCGAAGATATAAGCCTGTGGTGATGTAACACAGTTTTTGATGATAAAGGCTTATTTACATCAATGGGAATAAAAGTATCTTGTAGCGGCAAACTTAAGCCTTTAGCAATGCTTTGAGCTGTCGCAAATGTACAGTTGTGCCCTTGCTTAATTGAGGTTATCGAACTTGCCGGAACACCTGACTTGCGAGAGAAATCCGCTCTTGTAAGGTTGTTTTCTTCAAGCCATTTGTTGAGGTCAAGGGTGCATTTATATTTTGTATCCTGCCTTATGCCGCCTTCAGAAAGATTTTCATAGAATGTTAGAAGATGTTGAGGCTGTATGCGATCAATCCTCAGATGTCCTATTGCAGAATTGATCCGAGGCAACATAGCACTGTATCGGGCGTATGTTTTCGCCCGCAAGTCATTCTTTTTATGTTTGAACCACTCAGCGGCAAAGTCAGCAAACTTTATCTTACCATCCATTACAAGACCTTTTGCACATTGCTCCTCAAACAATACCGCTTGCCGCTGCACTTCTTTTTCAATTTGCTTTGCGGTCATATTTGGGTCAGGTTTATATGTTGTCCTACGGCAGATCTGTTTGTGATTGATATCATAACCACAGGAAACAATTATTTCATAGCTGTTATTGCGTTTTCGGATTGTTGCCATCATCTGCACCTTCTTCTTCAGGGGCGTCAAGTGAAATCTTTCCGTTTATGTAGTCCCTTGTTAGTTCTTCGTCATTTTCAACCAATGTTAATAAGGAGGAACGCTTGCTATTATCCCCAAATTTTATAATATGTTCATCTTCGAAAGGATTTGTGTCTGTTCTAAAATCATTTACCATGCGGCTAAACTCTCTCACTATTAGTTGTTCGAGAAAATCTACATAACTATATCCTATTAAAACGGTACCGTGGGTATAAATTTTGTGGTACAATTCGTAGTTGTTATCTAATATCTCGTCTTCTATTTCAAAATTATTTGTATTGTCAAGACTAACTGTAGCTAATTGATTAAGATGAGTTAGTATATCAAATTCATGCAAATGCTCTATAAAATAACTGATAATATCAATCTCATAACAGTAATTACTTTCACGTGCCTTATCGTTATTAGCAAAAAAATGGCCACATTTTTCCCTGGATAGTTTCAGTCTGTTATATAGCCTTAAATTTTCAACAGCTTTTTCCGACAAGCCGATATATTTATAAACACGGTTTATATCTTCATCGATAGTGGGTATGTCAGATAATCCAAGTAAATAATCGGACGAAACACGAAAGTACTTTGCGTACTTTACTATGTATTCAGAACTTATACTTCTGTCACCATTATAGTGCTTGGTGATGGTGGAAGTGTCGCATTGCAGTTCTTCGCTTTTTGCTATTTCTTCTCTGGTTTTTTTGCTATCATCTATTAATTTTCGTATTCTTTTCAAAGTAATGTTATTGTCACACATATAATTATCACTCCTTGCGCTATGTGGCGAGTGGCACAATATTCAACTGAATGTGACAATAACGTTGACTTTTGTAGATGTCACAATTACAATTAAGTTATGGCAATCGTCATCATCCGTATAATAACTCTTGATGATGATTTTGTCAATACAAAAATGAAAGGACTTGATAAAATGTTGGCTAATATTGATATCAGAACAGCCGCAAAGGAGAAGGGCGTGCGCCTGTGGGAAATCGCAAACGCTATGAATATCAGCGAACCTACTATGACACGGATGCTTCGCCATGAGCTTTCAGCAGTTGAAAAAGAGAAGATTAACAAGGTTATTGATAACCTTGCAAAATAAAAAGCCGCTCTGATACGGCAATACCAGAGCGGCAGAGCTGAATTCAAAATCACTCAAAACACAGCTTTATTGTAATATATACTTTTTGTGAAACTGTGTAAAGTCAAAAAGAAAGGAAATGATTAGATGCAAAATATATCACTACCTCGTATGCGTACCATTAAAGAAGCGGCGGCAGAGATCCGAGCCGTTGACGAGAACACAGCTGTAACAGAACACCATATTAGACAGCTTGCGCTGACCGGAGTGCTACCGAGAGTACAGGCAGGAAAGAAAATGCTTATAAATCTTGATTTGCTCATAGAATATCTTGCCAACCCTGATGCAAACAAATTCAAGGCAAATACTACCGCTGTATCTGATACTGGTATCAGGAAAATTGTGTAAGGCGGTGAATGGTTTGGCACAGCGCAGAATGTTTACACTTGCGGTTATAGATACAGATAAGTTCAATGATATGCCTATATCAGCAAGGTTATTATATTATGAACTAGGTATGCGAGCGGATGACGACGGCTTTGTGGCTTCCCCAAAGAAGATTGTAAAAATGGTGGGGTGCTCTGAGGACGATTTGAAGTCTTTGATTGTAAAAGGATTTGTAATCTGTTTTGACAGCGGAGTTATTGTTATTACCCATTGGAAAATGCATAACTACATACAGAACGACAGATATCGCAAAAGTATATATCAAGAGGAACGATCAAAACTTAAGTTGGATGATAATGTCTACTCTTTATCTGATATTTCCGTTATGGATACAGAATGTATACATGTTGTATCCGAATTGGATACACAGGATAGGTTAGGTAAGGATAGGTTAGGTAAGGATAGGTTAGATATAGAGAGTCCGTCAACTCAAGTTGACACTCGAAACGCTTTTGATTATCAATCTGTTGTAGAGTTGTTTAATTCAATTTGTGTAAGTTTGCCTGCTGTTCAGAAATTAACAGATAAAAGACGAAAGCGGATCAAAAATGCCGCTCAACTGTTAGGAGGAATAACATTCTCAGATTTTTTTAGAATTGTTGAAGATTCTGATTTTCTGACAGGTCGTAATGGAAACTGGAGCGGTTGCGGTTTTGATTGGATAATGAATCCTTCTAATTTAACAAAGATTATAGAAGGTAACTATAACAATAAGACTACATCATCAGAACAACTGAAAGCCCGAGATTATGACGAGGAGTTTTAATTATGAGCGATACTATAACAAGAACGATAGATGCCATTGCTGACAGGAGCAACAGCGTTACAAACGAGTGTGACTACAGAAATTCTGAAGGTATACTGATATGCGGTATGTGCAACCAACCAAAAGAAACAAGAAAGAAATTTCCGTTAGGGAGCGGAACATATAAATACTTTCCTATTAAATGTCTTTGTGATGAGCAGGCAGAGGAAGAAGAAGCTATAAGGCAAAAGCGGGATGAAATAAAGCGTTTTATTGAAGACGGTATTCCTGACATCAGATATCGAGGCTATAATTTTGAACAGGATGACAATCGCAATCCAAAGGCAAGTGAGCTGTGTAGAAAATATATAAAACATTGGTCGGATATGAAAGAGAGCCATTATGGTATCCTGTTCTATGGTGATACGGGTGGTGGTAAGAGTTTTTACGCTTGCTGTATTGCTAATGCTCTTGTACAGAGCGGCTTCAGAGTGCTTGTTATCAGATTGTCGGATCTCGTCAAGAATAGAAATAATAAGTTAATACAAGACATTGATTTGACACGCTATGAATTAATAGTACTTGATGATGTCGGTGTAGAGAATGCTACTCAAACAGCATATAACATTATTGATGATATATATAAAAATAACATACCATTGCTTGTTACCACAAATTTATCACCCTCGGAGCTTAAAGTTCCTGATACACTTGACAAACAGCGGATTTACGACCGTATACTTCAGATGTGCTGTATAACACAGAAAATAGATGTAAGTATAAGCAGACTTGAAATAGCGAAAGAAAGAAGTAGAAAGGCTCTAAATATATTGAACCAATAAAACAAAAGCCACCCCCCACAATGTAGGAGCAGCCATAAGGTACAATACTTTTACTACATTTTACAATATAGGGGAGTGGCTGTCAATGACAAACGAAGAACTTGCAAAGCAAATCCAGTTAGGACATACGGAGTATTATACTGAGTTATGGCAAAACGTGCATAAACTGATGCGCAAGATATTAAATAGCAAGATTATACGCATTGAATTGCCAAATTATCTTTCAGCTGAAGATTTTGAACAGGAGCTGTATTTTGCTTTGTGTAATGCCGTGCAAGCTTATGACAACACAAAACCGTATAAATTTAACTCATATCTTGACTATCATATAATGAATGTAATACGTATTGCTATGCCGAGTAAGCCGATGCACGAGTACTCTTATAATCAATCTGTTGGTGATGAAGGGGATATAGAGCTTATTGATTTAATTCCTGATTATTCCGCATTAGAAAGGCTGACAGAAATTGAACTAACGGATCTTCAAAAAATAACACGACAAGCGGTTGCAGAATTACCATGTGACGAGAGGGAAGCAGTTTCCTTATATTATTTCAAGAATTACAATTACCGACAGATAGGCGAAATAACAAGCGTGAGCGGCACCATAGCGAGAAACCGAGTAACCAGGGGATTGCACATTTTGCGGCGAAATAAAGCAATACAGGGAATTTATGGCGAGTTTGAAAGACATTACGCAAACAGGGAATATGTACATTGGCGGTGGCAAATATCGAGAGAGAGACAAGCCGTAGAGGATAGTATATCTCAAAGACGTTTGAATGGTGAATATATTAGTTACGGAATGAAGCAAAGTTTATTGTTTATAGCCGAACAGAAATATATTGAAAACCATTCAGAAAAGTTGTTTTTATAACTCGAGCAAAGACAAAACAAAGAGAAAATGATTCCGCTATGGTCATCTAAAATAAAAAAGGGAGTGGTATACTATGTTTGTTATGGGTTGTTATGGGTGAATTGCATACCACACTCCCTGCATCTTTATTCATTCTTTTGCCTGGTTTTCGGACATTTCGGACACCCTAAAAAAGACAGCTGGATTGCAATCCTCACGTATGCGAATAATTATGTTAGCAAATGTTAGTATTCCGGTTGCCCCTTTTTAGAGCGGCAGAAATGACAGAAAACTTATTTTTTACACCCTTAGTCTTTCTTTGCTTTTTTCTTAGCACGCTCTTCTCTGATGCCTTGTATGCGTCCTGCAATATATATTGCAGATAGCATCCAATCTATTTCATAAACATGTGTTATCGGACCTTTTTGTTTTCTCCATTCATCTGTTATCTTTCTTCCTTTTAACAAATCGGAAAGAGTACTTGCCTTGATGGTGATTCTTACAGCTTCTTCTGCTGAAATGAGACTTTCGGGTGTACGTTTACCTATCATTTTATATTACTCCTTTTTGAAATTTCTTGATTTCTCAGAGCGGGTACATTATAATGAATATATCCGCTTTGAGCGGCGTAGCTCTGTACAGCATTACTTTTGATCGGGTGTTGCTGTATGGGGCTTTTCTTATGCGATTGAGAATCTACGGCTCTCTATCTGACGAGAGTACTGACCATACAGATCTGCATGGGTTTTCTTGAATGCTGATGTATCAAAGCGACTGCTGACCACTTTAGTCCACCGCACCTTAAAAATACCTATCGTCATTTCTTCGGCGCCTCTGGCTGTCATTTCAGCTTTGATACTGTCCTCGATAGCAGTAATCTCAGCATCAAGTTCTGCAGCCATAGCCTTAAGTTCTTTTAGTTCTTTTACTTGTTTTGTCAATTCCATTGTTGACATGATATTTACCTCTCTTTAATGTAATTGAGCTGTCTGCCTTGCCCTGTCTTACGCTCTGTCGGGTCTCTCGTAATCGCAGAATAACGAGCCGTTTATCTTCGGGTGTACGCTGTCCCTCTCAACGTCTATATTATACTACGTACATAGTATAAAGTCAATAGGCACATTCAACAAACTATGTACGTAACTTTTGTTAATTATAACTATGTACATAGTATAAATTATGTGATATAATATATATCGTAAAGGAACGGTGGCGGTTGTTCCAGCTCCCTTATAGAAAGGGGGTGTATATTCAGATGGTAGATGTTATATACATAATTTCATTTGCTGTTTTAATGATGACTTTTAATGAAGTCATTAAGAATATAAAAAAGAAATAACCGCCCTGTGTTCGCACCACAAGACGGTTAAATAAAAATAAATTGTCTTAGCGGAACAGCCAAAGCCGTTCCTTTGCATCTATATTATACTCCTCTTTAGGTGTATTGTCAATAGAATAGGCGGTGAAAATATGGCTGTTAATCTAAAGAAACAGAAATATGACATAGAGTATGCAAAAGCTAACCTGAAGCGCATTCCATTAGATGTTAAACTGGATAAATATGAAGAAATCAGGTCCCACGCGGAAAAACAGGGGGAAAGTCTAAATGGATTTATAAAGCGTGCCATAGATGAAACTATAGATCGAGATAAGAGCAACCAAGAAGGGAACGAGTAGTAATGAAGTGCAAACATTGCAATGATACCGGGAAATATAAGCAACCTAATAACGAAGAAAAGTTTGAAAGATTAGTTGATCGAGAGATGGAAAAAGCATATTTTGTCAATTATGCTATGGCTGAAGAAAAGGCATATAAAGAAGTAGGATATACACTTATAGAGTGTCCTTATTGTCAGCAACAATCTTCTGAGGAATGAACCGTTTGAAAAATGTGGGAGTGTCGCCCCACCAAAAACATACGCATAATAAGGCAGACTCCGAAATATGAGTTTGCCTTTCTTTTTTTGCAATGCGACAAGGATGGTGTGTTCCGCTGTGTGTAGATGCCTTATGCTTTGCGAAATTTGGCTTGTATGGAGCTTTCTGCGTTTAGTGGTGAGGGGGGCGGGGTATGGAGCGCAAACAGAATATAGGCAAAATAAAGCAGCGATATAAGCAGATCTATTGCGAGATTTGCGAGGCCTTAAAAAGGAGTGCCCACAGTTCTTTATTCCAAAATCAGCTGATTACTTGCCATTTATTTGCCACTTGTTATTACTGTTAATTGCAAGAAGTTACATAGAATTGCAAAAAGAAAACATATCAAATGCCGCTTAGATACTGAATTGTCGAGAGTTAATAAAAATTACAAAAACTCAGATTTAGCACTCATAACCCGAAGGTCGTTGGTTCAAATCCTTCCTCCGCAACCAAAAAATGAGAAGACACCCAAGAGGGTGTCTTTTCTTTTTTGTTATGGAAAGTTTATGAAACGAGCTTCGCCTTCCCGAAGGGCGAACCGCCGAAGCGCCGCCGGTGGCGGATACAGGGAGGGCGGTTTGGCGCAGCGGTCGAAAAAATCAAGGATTAGTGCGACTGCACCCGAAAATTTTTTCGGGCACCGCAAGAGGGGCGATTTTTCCAAATAATCCGAGGAGTAGAAAAAGCATAATCCGTCCTCTGCAATCAACATTGCGAACCGAAAAAGATATCGGTTCGGAAAACCCCGAAACCTGGGCGGTTTCGGGGTTTTGTTATGCCATTTTTCAAGGTGGAATTCAAAAGAAATCATTTCCCAAAAACGACCTTTGAGGAGGACTTGAACTAAATTCGATATTTGCCATAATGCTTTTGCTGCTTATAACGGTTTGAAACCATTCGTTTCTAAAATAATAAATAAGGCAGTAAATGATAGTACAATATCACTTGATTGGTATTGCGGTATTTTCTGTTTTATGATATAATACCAGATGCGACACAGTTTAATATTACTCTGAACAGGCATACTATTGGTAAAAATGTATGCCTTGATATCATTTCCTGTTTGGAGTGAACTGTGTCGCAACAGATCAGGCTACGTTTTTTGGTGCGTAGCTTTGGCTGCGCACTTTTTTATTAATAGGAAAAGAGGAAAAACAATGAAAAAAGTTAGCAGTATTTTGTGGGGAATTGTATTGATTGCCGCAGGCGTGGTGTTGGCTCTGAATGTATTTAACATTATGGATATTAATATCTTCTTTGACGGTTGGTGGACACTGTTTATTATCGTGCCGTGTGCCATTGGATTATTTACAGAGCGCGAAAAGACAGGCAACATTATTGGTATAGCAGTTGGTGTATTCCTGTTATTGTGCTGCCAAGATATTTTGAGCTTTTCGATGTTGTGGAAACTTCTTGTTCCTGCCATTATTGTAATTATCGGATTGAAGATGGTTTTTGCCGGACTTTTTGGAAATAAGGCAAATGAAATTATTGCTAAAATTAAGCAAAACGGCGGCGAAACAAAGGTTGGTTGTGCTACCTTCTCTGGCTGTAAGCTAAATTATGACGGTGAAGTGTTTGAAGGTGCAGAACTTACCGCCGTGTTTGGTGGAGTTGATTGTAATTTAAAAAATGCTATTATCGAAAAAGACTGTGCGATTCAGGTATCGGCAATCTTCGGAGGCATTGATATTCTTGTCCCCGATAATGTAAATGTTAAAGTTAGTTCAAATTGTATTTTCGGTGGAATATCAAACAAAACAGCATTACATAAAGAAGCTCCTACCATCTATGTAAGCGGTACTTGTATGTTTGGAGGCGTTGAAATTAAATGACAAATTTCCAAAAAACAGTAAAATATATAGCAATGGCGTTTGCCATTTTTCTCACAGTTAGCATTATCGGAGGAATTTTAAGTATGTTTGGTTTGTTCGGTGGATTTTTCGGTGGCGATGCTGTGATCGAAGATATAAAAACTTATTCAGTATCATCAGAGATACAAAACCTTGAAGTAAAGATCAATGCCGCTGACTTTACCATCAAGCAAGGCGAAAGCTTTTCTGTCGAAAGCAACCTAAAACATCTTACGGTTGAAGATAAGAACGGCGTTCTGACGATTAAGGAAACAAAGAAGTTTGCTCACACTTATACCGGTGCTGTATTGACTCTTTACATTCCTGCAGACACAGTATTCGAAAAAGCAAATATTATAACCGGCGCAGGAAGACTGACGGTAGATAGCTTATCTGCTTCTACAATGAACTTTGAGTTTGGTGCCGGTGAAGTTTCTATTGATACTCTTGTTGCTACCTCAGATATTGACATTGACGGTGGTGCAGGAAAAATCACCATATCAGGCGGCGCACTTCATAACCTTGATTTAGATATGGGTGTCGGTCAGTTGAATCTGACGTCTGCTCTTTCAGGCGAAAGTGATTTCGATTTAGGTGTTGGAGAGTCCAATATAACTGT
>JAFQDM010000021.1 GCA_017416065.1 Ruminococcus sp. | reverse complement strand
GCTTAAATACGGCAAAGATTTTATTGACAGCAATTATGTTATCAGTAAAGAAAATGGTGAGGCTTTTAGTCCGAGTGGAATATCAAATAACTATCAGCGATTTATGAAAAGGCATAAAGATAAGATTCGTTACCTGAAATTCCACGGACTAAGACATACTTATGCAAGTGTGCTGATTGAGAACGGCGAAAACCCGAAGACAGTACAGCACAACCTCGGTCATGCAGATGTTGCACTCACATTGCAGATATATTCGCATTCATATGAATCTGCTCAAAAGAATGCCGCAAAGAAGCTGGATGAAACTATTAATCTAACCTCAAAAATAGGATAGTTAGTATCTTTTGATATGTATAAAACACCGTACTTTTCCCTAATGAAGAGTATGGTGTTTTATGTGTGAGTATGTGATTTCGTGTGTTGTGTGTTAAATGGTATGAGTAAGATTTGTATTAAAATCGAGCGGTATCAGAATTGATGTTGAATAATCATATTACATAACCTGCATATTTGATAATGAATAGAAATTAAAATTATAAAAGATCTTTAAATTTTAATCTCCATATGATAAAATTAATATAATGTTATCTATTGAGTAATTATTTAGGGGTACGACAAATGGTTTCAGCTACTACTTTTCAGAGATATATAATACAGTGTGATAGTATTATAGAGCAGAATGATGTTGGCTTGGCAAAAGCACTTGGGGAAGAAATAGTATCTGTGTTTCATAATGAAATTGACGGAATAAAAACTGGGTTGTCGAATTATAGTCCCTGTATGTTTGGATCAGCACCAGATGGTAGGACTATTTCAGTCAATACAGATGTTGACTATATTGCAGATTTAAGGTTGTTGAGAAGTAAATTGCAAATGGAATTAGAAAAGAGTGAATTGTGTATGCAAACTAATATGGATAATAAAAACAATAAGATTTTTATAAGTCACGCTACAAAAGATAGTGAGTATGTTAGAGCTTTCGTAAACTTGTTAGAAGATATAGGACTTTCAGAAGATGAAATTGTATGCTCATCTGTACCTGGATATGGTATTCCTTTGAGTGAAGATATTTATGATTGGTTATCAAATCAATTTCAGGAGTATAATTTACATATTATGTTTATGCTTTCGAAAAATTATTATGATAGTGTTGCGTGTTTAAATGAGATGGGTGCGGCTTGGGTGTTAAAACAGAAATATGATACTATTTTATTACCTAGCTTTGATTTTCCTCAAATAAAAGGAGCCATCAATCCAAATAAAATTGGAATTAAGCTAGATAGTGTACATGATGAACTTAATCATCGTTTGAATGAGATGAAAGATACCTTGATTGAAGAGTTTGAACTTAGAACGATTTCTGCTTCAAAATGGGAAAGACATAGAAATGAATTTCTTAAAAAAATTGAAGAAATTACAACTGATTCAAATGAGAATGAACCCGAGCAAGAGAAAGAACAACAAGAAAGTACAATATCAAGAGATGCAGGTGTTCTGTTAGTCTTTGCTGCTAGTAATTCGTATGGACAAATATCTATGATTAAGTCACTTAGCGGTTTATCTGTAAGTGACGGAAAGTGGAATTTTGTTGCTCAAGATGCAGATGCAAGAGAAGAATCTCGTTGGGAAGATGCAGTTATTGAGCTTGAAAATTATGGTCTTATTACGGCATTAGGATATAAACGACAATTGTTTAGAATAACAACTTTAGGATACAATATAGCTGACGAGATAAAAGAAAAATATGGTATTGATACTGATAAAGAACCAGATGAGTATTTAAATTTAGAATAAGGCAAATTAGAAAAACTGAGGCAACGGTATTTTTATGCTGTTACCTCAGTTTTTGTTTCTATTCGTAAAACCAATATTGTTTTTACGGCAATTTATTCCCATACTCAATGAAATATGCTATAAATGTAGTTGTACTGGTACTTTCGGGGACTTTGCATAGTTCCCGAAAGTACCCATTTAATTCCCAAATTCAGAATAATCGTTTGAGCAGAGAAGTGCTGGCGAAAAGTTGAAAGTGAATAAAACGGAGCATACAAAAATACCGCAACCTTAGATAAACACTAGGGTTGCGGTTGCTTTTTGCCTTGGTAAGTCATGCTGAAAAATAAAAAAGCTATCAACCGAAGTTGATAGCTTTTGGTGCGAGTGACGGGACTTGAACCCGTACGCGTCTCCACACACGCCCCTCAAACGTGCCTGTCTGCCTATTCCAGCACACTCGCATTTGTTATGTTTTGCGCCCCTTTTTTTGAGCGCTTAAGCATTATAGCATTTATATTTCCGTTTGTCAATAAGTATTCGCAAATTTTTACGCATTTTTTCAATTTTCTTTTACCCAGCCTCTGTTTTTGCTTTTGCTCTACCATTTGTTCCCTTTGTGCTGAGTTTCTGAAAACAACTGCGGCGGCAAGAAGCGTCATGCTCCTTGCCGCCGCTTTGCATTTGTTTGGTTTTGGCTTGTATTCTCTTTTTGTATACTCTTTTTGTATTCTCCTTATGACTGACCGGTTTTGTAAATATTCAGGGTCTGAACGTTACTGATATAGGTGGTCGTTACATCTTCGGGAGTTGTAACCGTCACGTAAGAATATACGTTATAGAACTTCTTCTGATTTGCCGAAGTATTGTTGAAGCCAATGCTGAAGTCGAATCTGTTCTTATTTGTGAGCTTGTAAGCTGATGTGTCGTAAAGAGTGCAGTACGTGCCTGCCTCGCTCATTACGGGTTTGGTGTAATTCTCGATAACCTTTGTAAGTATCTCTGAATCCGTAGGAGTTCCGTAGTTCTTGCCCTTTGCTGCTGTGAGAGCATCCTCAAAGGTAGGATACTCTGCACTGCCCGGTGCAAAGGAGCCTACCTGCTCCAAAAGCATACCAAACTCAACCTCATAGCCTGCCTTTCTCAGAGATTCAACTGTTACGTGCTGTCCTGTGGGGTCAGCCTGAATGTTGTCTGAAGGCACAAAGCTGCTGTTTTCTCCATAGAAGAAGGGTGTGAGGATATTTACTGTATAATCAACCGTTACCTTATCCACACTGTTCGTACCATCTGCATCACTTGTGATCTGACGGCCGTATGCGGCAGGGTCGATGGTGATGTTAAAGTCGTAATCACCCTCTAACTCCTGGTAGTTGATGTTCATATCTCCTGTTACACGATATGCAACATAAGGACCGTAGGTAAGCATAAGGTCTGTGCCCTCTGTGAACTTTCCGTCATCGTCTGTATCCTTATACCAGAAGCCCGTCTCAGACAGATTCCTGTCAAAGGCACGTGCATCTATCCCTACAAGCTCGTTGTACGTTTTCTTGATGACCTCTACCCTGTCGCCTATCTGGCAGGTAACTGTGAACAGCTTGTCTGTCTGAGTTGCTGTGAGGGTAAAGCTCTGCGGATCATAGGTTTCGGAATTTATCTTCCAGATAATATCATCTGTGAAAATAGCCGTAAAGGGAGCATTGTAAAGAACTGCGTTTATCCAGGTTTCTCCACTCCTGCAGGCAGGTGCATAGGGAGTATAGTCGTTGCCCTCAAAGCCCAGTACCTCGTCTATGGTAAAGGTGTGAACAACGCTGTAGGAGAGATCCTGACCGTTGCGATCCTTGTACACATAGTTTATGGTATCCTGTGTCTTTTTGGGAACAACTACCATAAGCTTTGCTCTTGTAATAACCTCTGTGTTGGTAGCTGCCGCATTGACTGTGATATATGCAACACCCTCGGAAACAGCCGTGATGTTGCCCTGTGCATCTACAGTAGCAACAGACGGGTCTGAGGTTTTGTAGGAGAGGGTTCTTCCCTTTTCACTTACAACGTAATCGGTTGCAGAAAGGGTTTCATTGAGGGGCAGAAGTGTACGCTCCTCTTTGACTGATACGTCTTCGTTGTAGAACACGTAGCAAGCAGAGGGTACCCACTTGTGGTCAAGAAACTCTCTGCCCAGGAACACTACCTTATCCTCATAAACTCTTACGTAGAAGCCCTGAGAACCGGGATAGTACTCCTCGTAGCCCTCGTAGTCTGTCCAAAGATAGCCGATAGAGGCTGTATTTACCGTAACGGGAAGGTCGATTGCACCGGGATTATGGTTCTTGTAGGAATCCAGCTCCCAATGGCTGTGACCTCCGAGCAGAATAACGTTGTTGTATTCATCCAGAACGTCTGTGAGCTCCTGATGATTTACAACTCCCCAGCCGTAGCCCCACTGTCCTTCAAGAGAACCTGCAATGGTTCCGGGCACTGCCTGGTGAACCATGACAAACACGGGCTTGCCGTCGTTGTTGCGTTCATTGTCAAGAAGCTCTGCGTCAAGCCACTGAAGCTGTGCCGCAGAAAGCTTTGCGCTGTCGTGGTCTGCAACGTCGTGGAGGCCGTAGTAGGAGGAGTCATCTCCTGCAAGGAAAATGTATTTATAACCGTTGATCATTACGGAGTAGTAGGGTTTTTCAGCCGTAACGTCAGCACCCAGTGACTGAGCATACTCAACGTAGGCGTTTATGTTGCCGGGGTATGAATCGTGGTTGCCAAGGTTTACGTACAGATCCGGGAAGGGATAAGGACGGGTCTCGTTTTCCTCTATCATAGCACGAAGATTTCCAACCTCTGCATATTCTTCTTCAAGACCGTTATTGGCAACGTCACCGTTTACAAAGATACCCACGCTGTTGGGGCTGTGAGCAGTTACGTCATATAGCAGACACTGGTAGTGCCAGTTATCCAAAACGTGGTCTGCTCCGTTAATGAGCGAGCCTCCGTTGGGCAATGAGCTTACTGCATCTGAGGTAATATGCAGGTCTGAAACCAGCTGGAACTCAGAGAGGATTCCCTCGTCCAGGTCCTCAAAGGTCTTGCATCCCTCGGGAAGATCTATTCTGAATGCAAGGGTACCGTCTACCCTCTCGCAGGAAAGATATGCCATAAGGCAAGCTGCACCCTCGGGAATGAAGGTATGAGCATACATATCAAAGATGACAACGGGCTTGTCCACGTGCTGTCTTGCAAGTGCGTTGTAGTCTGCAAGAGGAACTCCGTTTTCGTCTGCCCAGTAGAGCGCCGTGTCTGCAATTCCAAGGAAGCCGTAGCTGTCCTCGTCTATCTCAACGGCAACCATACCGTTTGCAAAGCCGTCTGTGAGATTCTCTACCTCATAGAGGCCATCGTGAAATGCCCCTGTCATATCATTGTCAACTACAGTGAAGGTAGTTCTGTCTATTTCATTTGTGCAAGCTGTGTCGCCGTCACCAAAGAGGCAGGCTATATACTCACCTGCAGGCAGATAAGGCAGGGTGTTGGCCATTGTTCCGCCGTAGTAGGTGCCGTCTCCCCCTGCTATATCGCGCAGAGAAACAGACATATTACAGAACTGATCAAATTCTGCGGGGATGGTATTATCCGGGTCATAGTAATGGTAGTACCATGCCAGAGAGGGGGTCTCTCCGGGAGTCTGGTCTGCAGACCAGATTCCGACCCAGGAGGAACGCTCAAGCTCAGGAGCATTGGACTCATGAGCATAAGCTGAAACATTCAGCTTATAACGTTCTACATAACCTATCATACCTGCGGCCTGCACCTTAACGGTAGAATTATCATAGGTGATAACAGATACGGGAGTGTTTACATCCAAGGTGCCGATTTTGGTATCTCGCTCGTATTCAGCATACAGATCAGCTGCTGATTTCACATAACCGTTGAATATTACATCAGAATTCTCTATGGGAGTAATATACTCAAAGGCTACGTATCCGTATTTACCCTCCGCATACTCAATGTATGCCCAGCCGTTGCCGTCATAGCTTATAAAGCGATAGTAGTTTTTATTGTTAATAGTGGTAAGTGCAGAGCTGTCTCCGGGCTGTCTGTGTACGACCAGCCCCTGATTGGTGAGCGTTGTGGTAATATAGTTCTCAACCTGAACACTTGCAATATCGTAAAGCTCTGCTTTTACAAGTATCTCCTCTGTCTTGCCTGCAGCAGAGAAGGTGGCGTACGTGTCCTTGTTGGTGGAAATAGAGCCGGGAATCAGGCTTATTGAAGTTTTTGCCAGCTCTTTATTGAAGGACTGTGTGCCGAAGAGATAGATATCGTAGTCACCTGCAGGAAGCATTGCTCCGCGATGAATCTCAGAGATTTCTGAGATATTGATTCCTTTACCCTGGTAATCCTTAACGTAGTACATATACCTTGCAGGAGTTGTACGGTAATCACTGCCTGCAGGGTAAACACCTACCCATGCCGTCTCCTCGTAAGCAGAGGTCACGTCTGCGGTAATGTAGATATCCTCACGATAGGTATACTTGCTCTTGTGGGCTTTAACGTAGTTTGCGCCGAGCACGTCAGTGTTATCAGGATCAATTATTGTGAATGTGTCTGTCTTGAGAAGATTGTATCCGTCGCCCTCAAAGAGATAGAGTGCGTAATCTCCTGCAGGAAGGTCTGAGGAAACACCCAGGCCTGCACAGTTGTTGTACTGGTAGTTATCCCTGCGGATATCTACACCCTTACCCTCGTTGCCGCCTGTTACCGTGTACCAGAAGATGGATCTTGTCTGGTCATTTTCAGGAGCAGGAATATCTATGGGGAAAAGTCCTACCCAACCGCCGTGGTCAGCAGTAACGTAGATCGCCTCTCCCTTTTCATACACATCCTTGTTTGAATGTACGTAGGGCTCGCCTGACAGCACCTTCTCCAAAAGACCTGTATCATCGTGAACCACCTTATCCTTGGCAGGTGTATAGGTGATTACCAGAGAATCTGTGCTCATAGTATAAGTAAACACATACGTACCGCCTGAAGCAACCAGAGTAGCTTCACCTGCAGAGGTCAGCATCTGCCAGCCTGTATCTGTAGTTGTAAGGGTTGTGTCAACAATAAATCCGCTGTTACCAAAAAGAACTCCGTCCTCGCGGATCTTGAATTTGTGAACTCCTGCCGAAAGGGTAAGCTCAGCAGTTACCACATCCATATCGGAGGTGTACACCATATTGATGCCTGTGTCCCAATCTCCGTTAATGCCTACAAGGTCAACCACCGTAGCATCTCCGGGCTCGGGCATATCCTTAACGGTAACTACAAGGTTTTTCCTTGCAACTACCTCAGTATCTGTAGCCGCCGCCAAAATGGTGATGGTAGCCACACCCGCTTTCAAGGTTGTGATCGTGCCATCTGCATCAACAGTTGCAACGCTTGTATCAGAAGATGTATAGGTGAGTGTTCTACCCAAAGGATTCTTAAGGTTATAGTCATTTGCTGTAAGTGTCTCACCTGTATACACAGAGGCGGCCTCATCTGCCTGAACGTCCTTGTTATATACAACATAGCAAGCAGAGGGTACCCAAAGGTTCTTGGTAAAATCTCTGCCGAGGAATACCGTCTTGTCCTCGTAAACTCTTACGTAGAAGCCTTCTGCCACACCAAGCACAGAAGTACCGCCGTCTGTTCTGTTGTAAACTGTCCAGGGATAATTCAGTGAAGATGTGTTGATAGCAACAGGGCGGGTTGCGTCACCGCCGTAAATGTTATCGGGAGTATTCAGCTCATAGTGGCTGTGTCCGGACAGGTAGATCACGTTATCGTACTTGTTGAGCACAGCCTTCAGCTCTTCGTAATTAACTACGCCTGCATCGGTCTCAAAGGTTCCGAAAACAGTCTGGTAGATAGGCTGGTGAAGCAGTACGAACACAGGCTCACCGGGCTCGTTCTTCTTGCTCTGTGCAAGCTGTGTGTCAAGCCACTGAAGCTGAGTAGCGGAAAGCTCTGCATCCACGTAATTCTCCAAATCAGGATTCAGGTTTGTGTTTCTTCCGTAATAATCAGAATTATCGCCTGCAAGGAAGATGTACTTGATTCCGTTTACTTCCTTGGAGTAGTAGGGTTTGCTCTGTGTAATTCCGGCACCCCAGGAATTTGCAAAGTTAATATAGGGAGAAATATCCGTGCCCACGTAGCAGTCGTGGTTACCCAAAGTCACGTACAGAGGAGGAAGTTCCACTCCCTTTGTGCCCTCAACGCCGTCATAAATGGGCTGGATCTCATCGTATTCTTCCTTAAAGCCGTTGTTTACAACGTCGCCGACAATAAAGATACCCGAGCTTGCTATGCTGTTATCCGCAACGTCGTTGAGCATAGCCTCAAAATGCTTGTTACTGTAATTTCTGCTCTGGACGTTGTCAAGCTTTGCAGATCCGTCAGCATAATGAGTTACCTTGTCTGAAACAACGTGAGTATCAGATATCATCTGGAACTCAGAGAGAATATTCTCATCAAGTCCGTCATAGGTTGCACATCCGTCAGGAAGCGCAATAACATAAGCCTCTTGGCTTACGTCTCCACCCACGTTAATGTATGCTGCCAGAGTTTTTGCCCCTTCGGGAATGAATGTGTAGGGGTACATATCAAACTCCACCACGGGGTCGTTTATAAACGCTTTGTGCAAGGGTGCATATCCCTCAAGAGGCGTACCGTTCTCGTCTGCCCAATACAGCAGCAGATCCGCATAGCCTATGTATCCGTAGCTGTCTGCGTCAAGCTCCACTGCAACGTGACCGTTTGCAAAGCCGTCCGTCAGGTCGTCTACAATATAATAGCCATCCTTGAATGAGGCTGTGGCCTCGTTTGTCAGAGTGAATTTGGTGGATGCAATGATCTGGCTGTAATCGTTTGTAGCAAACAGATACACTCCGTATTCTCCCTTGAGAGATTCCGCAATGGTAAAAGGATTGCCTGTCTCATTGTCCACAATAGCTCTCATATCCACAACGTAGGACGCACGGGTGTCGATGTCAAACCAACCCTTAAGTCCTTTGCCGTTTGTAGGAGCTCCGCCGGAACCGCCGTTTACTTCAGACATTCTGTAAATACCAACCCATGCACCGTCTTCATAAGAAGTATAGTCAGCAGTTACCGATATATCCTCGTACCAGTTGTAGGTCTCTTTTTCTGTAGTAACGGTACCGTCACCGGGATGAACGGTAATTGAACTGCAGCCTCTGGGATAATCATATGAAGAGGTTCTGAACAGCCAGATGTCGTATTCACCAGGCTCCAGAGCAACTCCCGTATTTATCTCTGAATTTGCAATAAGGTCAAAGGGTAAATCTCTGCGGTCGTAAGCTCCGTCCTTGGCAAGGTACGCATAACGTAAAACATTAGAGTCAAAATTCTCTGCCGTGGGCTGAGGTGAGCCTTTCTTTACAACAGCAAACCAGGGGTTAAGCTCGGGTCTGTCTGTATAACCGGTAATCATTATGGGCTCGCCGTACTCATAGTTTTTCTTGTCTGTAGAGAACTTGTTCCAGTCACTCCACTTATGGTGAAGCTCGTCTACAACCTTAAAGTTAACCTTATCAAGTACGTTGGTGTAGCCGTCATCTCCGAACAGCACCGCCTGATACTCGCCTAATTCCAAAGAGGGATCTGCTGCAGCTCTTGAATTTATGGCAAGAGTTCTCATATCCACAGCCTGACCGTCAAGACCATCTGTATAGTAGTAATAAGAATATGTATTATTATACTCGGTAGCATCTGCTTTGTAGATACCAACCCATCTGCCGCCGGAGGCAACAATGTTTATGGGCTCACCGTAGCGAAACTCATCCTTAGCCGCATACACGTATGGGTCTGTGCCGTCGTTAAGATCAATGAGTGAACGGTCGTCTCCGCCATCGTCGACCTTCTCAAAGTATGCGGTGATATTTGTGTCCATTGTAAGGGTAACGGTTGTTTCTTCAGCATACACGTCGGCAACCTGGTCGCCGCCGATAGTACTGGTATCCCACCCTGTAAATATGTATCCCTCGTAAGGAATAGCCTTTACGGTAACCGTTGTGCCCTCGTAATACTTGCCGCTGCCTTCAACCGTTCCGCCCAGGCGGTGGCTGGAGTAAAGTCCCAGTGTATACTGAGGGAGCTCCGTATATGTAGCAGTTATGGTAGTGCTTGAAGTGATGGAGGAGTAGCTCTTGTTCCAGCCTGTAAAGATATATCCCTCACGCACAGGCGCCTCAGGAGGAATTGCAGCCTCGCCTTTGGCAACTGTCTGGGTGCTGAGCACCGTACCGTCGTAATCTTCAAACACAACGGTAAAAAAGTCATTGTTAAACCGAGCATCAAAGCCGATCTCTGCCCCTTGGGTCAGAACCTTTATCTCTATGGTTTCATCCGAAGGAGAGCCTGATATAAATTCATAGTCCAGACCCATATCGCCGCCTGTCAAGTCCCAACCTATAAAGTCACCGTTGGTTGAAAAGGCGGTTGCACCTACCGTGTTGCCCATAGTAACGTCTTTGGTAAAGGATTCAACTGCGTTACTGCCATCCAGAACGTATCCCTCATTCTGTGCGGAAAAGGTAACCGATGATGTACCGGGATCAGTTGTAAAAGTAGGTTTAATGTTAAGGAAAGTGCCCTCTACCAAAATGTTAATGGTCATGAAGGAAGTCCTTATGTTGCTGTCCACTAATTCATAATCAACGTCTTCTGTGCCACCTGTTATTTCCCATTTCAAGAAATACCGACCTCTTCTTGATGCTTCTATCTTCAGCGGATTAGCATCGGTGAAATATAGTGACACGGTACCCGAGGTAGACGGAATCGTATCGCCATCTATCTTTATTGTAGCTCCGTTTATGTCAAGCTTACCGCTTCCGCTGGCTCCCACGTGAGAAAGCTCACCGCTTACGTCTGCAGCAGCTGCGGGAGTGATTCCGACAACGCAGACAGAAACCAGCAGAGTAATCATCAACGCAATTGACAAAACGCGGTGACCCAGCTTCTTAAAACTAAAATTCATAATTCATACCTCCTGATATGACAGTTTACGAACACATTCGTATGCAAATGTTCAGCTTCACTCAGCGGCACCTGACCCCACCGCAACCCAAAGCACTCCAAAGCGGGAATGCTGAATGGTCAAGAGTAAAAACAGAAACACTTCCACACATAAATATACTATTTTACTATACTACAAAAAGCACAAAAAATCAATCAGAAATTGCATTCAATTCAAATTTTCTGCAGCACAAAACACCCAACCTCACAGCAGACAGATGTTATATTCCTCTCTTGTCTTGTGCAAACAAAAAAGCACCGCAACCCGGGCATCCCGAATCGCAGTGCTTTTGAGCAAAAACTAAAATCAGATATTCTTATTTTTTTCCTTATCCTTGTCACCGTTTACAGTTTCTCTCACACGGTATTGCTGAAGATTGCTGACAGTCATATAGATCCTGCCGATGTACTCCCCGATAAATCCAAGCGCAAAGAGTATCATTCCGCCCAGAAGTAGCATTACAGACATAGTTGATGCGTAACCTGCCGCCATGGCCGGATTGACAATTTTTGTAATTACAATTCCAAGTCCGAAAAGAAAGCCCAGAATCGCCACAAATGCACCGATAAACGAGATTGCGTGCAGAGGAGCAACTGAAAAGTTGGTAAAGCCTGTCAGCCAAAGCTTGAGAAGCTTCTTAAGGGTGTAGTTAGACGTACCCTCAAGCCGTGCTCTGTGGGGCATTTCAATCTCTGTCACCTTACCTATAAGCTTGTTAAGATATCCCATTGTTGAAGGGAACGGGCTGTGGTAATCTGCATAGGCATCCACCGCAAAGCGGCTGATGGCATAAAAGCTGGAAGCATGGATCCCCTTGACCTTTGTTCCGTTGAATTCTGCAATTTTTCTGTTAATAGTGCTGGTTATCCTCTTAAAGGCATTGTGCTTTTTCTTCTTGAAATAAGCGTAAACTACGTCATATCCCTCTTCAATCTTCTTTACAAGAGGAATTATTCCCTCTGCAGGATGCTGTCCGTCATCATCCATAACAACAAGCACGTCACCCTTAACGTAAGGGATAGCCGCCATCTTTGCAGCCGCCTGACCGAAATTACGGGAAAGGTTGACTCCTACTATCTTTTCATCCTGCTCACATAGCTTTTTTATCACGGAAAACGTATTATCAAAGGGGTAGTCATTCACCAGAACTATCTGATAATCATAGCCGGGTTCAGCAGTAATAACTTCCTTTATCTCGTTCACAACTCGCTCGATGGTCTTTTCGGACTTATAGCAGGGAATCGCCACAGATATCAACAATCTAATCACCTCAAATATTTTGCATAATCATTTTCATCCATTGTAAATAATACCCCATTCTGCGACAAAATACAATAGTTTTTGCACAAAGAAAAAGCAGGACAGCTTTATTTCATACCGTCCTGCCGCAGTTTATTCGAAAACGTTATCTCCAAACGAGAGCTTGTTTGTGTCAAAATGTGTTATCAGCATTGGCTCGCCGTTTGTATCATAAGCCTGTATTGAGGTCTGAAGGTGCTCTATCTTTTCCTTCATCTGTTCTTCGTTTTCTGCCACAATATAAATCCTCACATGGAACTGAGAAACCGTTCTTGTTGCTTTGATGGTATCCCCCACCTTATATCTGTTCTCAATATGCAGAACACCGTCTACCTTACGAGCTTCCTCAAGCCCCTCTATTCTTGCAACAGTGCCGCCCTTTGACATAAGGGTAAGGGTACAGCAGGGCTTACTGAACCTGGCAGTATCCAAGGATTGGTCGTATCCGCCCATTTTGCCTGTAAGTGCATAATACATCATCATATGCAGGCTGTTGATTCCGTTTATATGCTCAGTGTATCTGTACTGAGCAGTACCGCCCAGACGGAAGCCCATCTCAAAGAATTTAAACTTGCCATCCTTATAGAATCCCTGCATACTTGTGATACCGTTTCGGATACCAAGTCCCAAAAGCATCTTTCGCATATTGGCATCCACTTCCTTGATATACTGAGGCAGGTACTGAGAAGGATAAGCATATATCTCAGAAAGAGGGATAAAGCTCTCTGCATTTCCTCTGACATATTTGTCCGCCATAGAGCTGAGAGTCACATTGCCGTCAACAAAGGTATAGTACACGCAAATTTCAAAGCCATCGTCAAATTCCTCGACAGTAACCCTGCCTGATTTGGAGCATTCCTTTGCATATTTGTAAAGCCCGGGAAACTCCTGCGCATTCTCGCACTTCATAACTCCGTTGCTTCCGCTTCGGTCAACAGGCTTCACAACCACGGGATATGTAAGCGTACTTGCAGACTTCTCCAGATCAGACTCATCAATTTCATAGTCGGACATAGCAGGAACACCATACTCTCTGCAATACTGCTTAAACACCTTTTTATTCATCGCATTGTCCCACACGGTTCTTGAAGCGTAGAAGGGCAGATCAAGCTTTTCGCAAACATCGATAACGCAGGAGATAATATACTCATTACCGCCCACAAAGATACCATCAATGCTTTTATCCGTCACCAGTTTCTCAATCTGCTCTCTGTCATAAATATCTATCTTGTAGGTCTCGTCAGCTATTTTCTCGATTTCCTCTCCGAAATAAAGGCCGGCAAGAACAAGAGTAACTTCTTCTTTTTTTACAAAGTTTTCTATGTCGGGAGCATTGTTCGTACCCCCGAGAACAAGTAATCTTTTGCCTTTAAGCTCTTTCATATCAAATCACCCTTTGGTTATAATTTTATTTGTTGCTCACTGAGTTTTTATCCTCAGTTTTTGAGAAAAAGGTGCAAAGTATTGCAACAAGCAGCTTCAGCGCATTGGCAATAAGAGTGACCACCGCAATTCCCCAAAGTTTTAAATTCACAACTGCAAGGTAAGCGGCCACAATGTAGCACACACCCCATATGCACTGAATAGCCATGTGCAAAGAGGTTTTCTCCTGCGTGAGCAGAATAGACATGAACAAGGTTGCAACAAAACCCAGAATAAGCCCCAGGTTTACAATCAGGTTATAGGGCATAACATCTGAGTACAGGTCGGGATAGAAGAGCTTCACAAAAACGGGTGTACCTGCAATGCATACCCCGTAAAACACTCCGCCAAAACCTAACGCCAGACCTGTGAACTTCAGAAGCTGTTTTTTAGTAAGTCCGGAATCCTTAACAGTCAGGTAGGAAAGAATGAGAGAATTCACAGGCTGAACCAGCATCTGCATTGTCTTTGCGATCAAAGATACCACATGGTATTGGGTAACCACCTCTGCGCTGATGGTAAGCTTCAATATCACTTTATCAAACTGATTGACACAATCTCTCACTAACGTTGAGAGAAAAAGCATCCCGAATATCTTATTGACCTGCAAGCGATTTTGCGCTTTACCGTCTTTTCTGAATATCTCACCCTTAAAGAAAGAATAAGCAAGTGCCGCTACCTCACCCATAACAAAAATAAGCAGCCACACATCAGTCAGCATATAAAGTCCGAAGCCCACAAGATAACCTGAGCTTATGATAATGTAATACAGCAGATATTTCTTGAAATTCAGTACCAGACGATACTCTACCTGAGCATAGACCCTCAGCATATACAGCACGGAAAAAATACCGTATGCCACACAGAACCCGGGGCTGCTGCTTCCGTAAAATCCCACCCCTGCACAGATCAGTGCAGACAACGCAGAGGAGATCACAAGCAGATGAGTAAAATCAGAATTTGTTACATCACAGCTTTTTCTTGAAACCAGACGAGCATTGTTAAGCGCTGTTCCAAATGCCTGGGGAACTATGTAGATAATACCTATAAAATACAGGATATTACCGGTAACCGCCTCACCGTGGAAACGGGTTATAAGCGGGTATATTATTATCTGCAGTACAGCATTCATTATCACCGTTGCCATTACTGTATAGATCAGGTCTCCTGCAAGCTTTGCGGTCTTTTTTTGCTTCATTACATACGCACCTATTCTGCATAAATATTACATAAATTGTAGCACTTAGTAAATCTGTTGTCAACGATATCACTTTATATCTCATATGTTAATTTGTCGTATATGCAATTATAATCACCTTTTTATTGCTTTTTCTGTATAATAATGTTATACTTATCTTAATTATGACATTTATGTAGAATTTTGCATTCGGAAAGGATGTTCATTATGATACAGTTCAACGTTCCTCCCTTTGTGGGTAAAGAAACCGAGTACATTGCGCAGGCAATCAGCAACCGCAAGATATGCGGTGACGGCGAATTCACCAAAAAGTGCAATGCCATGCTTGAGGATATGACAGGCTCAAAGAAAGCTCTGCTTACCACCTCCTGCACAAGTGCTCTGGAAATGGCGGCTATCCTTGCAGATATAAAGCCGGGTGACGAGGTAATCATGCCATCCTTCACCTTTGTATCCACCGCCGACGCTTTTGTTATGCGCGGAGCAAAGATAGTATTCGTTGACATCCGTCCCGACACAATGAACATCGACGAGAACCTGATAGAGGATGCGATCACAGACAAAACAAAGGCAATCGTGCCCGTGCATTATGCAGGTGTTGCCTGCGAGATGGACAAGATATGTGAGATCGCGCAAAAGCACAACTTATACGTAATAGAGGATGCGGCCCAGGCAGTTATGAGCACCTACAAGGGCAAGGCTCTGGGCACCTTCGGCGAGTTTGGATGCTTTAGCTTCCACGAAACAAAGAATTATTCCTCAGGCGAGGGCGGAGCCATCCTCATCAATAACGAATGCTACATAGAACGAGCAGAGATCATCCGAGAAAAAGGCACCAACAGAAGCAAGTTCCACCGCGGTCAGGTAGACAAGTACACCTGGGTGGACCTAGGCTCCTCTTACCTGCCCTCAGAGCTCAACGCCGCATACCTTTTTGCTCAGCTTGAGCTCAAGGAAGAAATCAACAACAACCGACTGCATAGCTGGAACAAATACTTCGAGCTTCTGAAGCCTCTTGCAGACAAAGGCTTCATCGAGCTCCCCTTTATTCCCGACGGCTGCGATCACAACGCCCATATGTTCTACATAAAAGCCAAGGATATTGAGGAGCGTACCGAGCTCATTAAATACCTGAAGGAAAACGGCGCCTGTGCCGTATTCCACTACATCCCCCTCCACTCCTCCCCTGCAGGAGTAAACTTCGGCAGATTCCACGGTGAAGATAAATTCACAACCAACGAAAGCGACAGGCTCCTCAGATTGCCCATGTACTACGGACTCACGCAAGATAACATCAAATCCGTTGCAGGGATCATTTCCGATTTCTATACAAACAAATAAACTCCTCGGAGGTTTTCACAAATGGAAAACAATAAACTGGTTGTAATAGGTGCAGGTGAATTTCAGCTGCCTCTGGTTTTAAAGGCAAAGGAACTGGGCTACGAGGTTCATTGCTTTGCCTGGGAGGCCGGTGCCGTTGCCAAAGACGAGGCCGACTTCTTCTACCCCATAAGCATCACGGACAAAGAGGCTATACTTGAGAAATGCAAAGAGATAAATCCTGTAGGTGTGCTCACAGCAGGCTCTGACCTGGCAATGCCCACAGTAGCCTATGTATGCGAAGCACTAAAGCTGTGCTGTAACTCCTACGAGGTTGCCTGCAGATGCACCAATAAATACGAGATGAGAAGAATCATGAGGGATGCAGGAGTCTGCTCCCCATTCTTTATGCTTGCAGATGCAAACACAGACCTATGCGATGATGCAATCCCCTACCCTGTTATTGTAAAGCCCTCCGACAGCAGCGGCAGTCGCGGCATTCACCTTGCAAATAACCGTGAGGAGCTTGCATCCGCAATCAAGCAGTCCTGCGGCTTTTCACCAACGAGCACCGCTATTATCGAAGAATACATTCAAGGAAACGAATACAGTTGTGAATGTATCTCCTATGAAGGAAATCACACCTTCCTTGCATTCACAAAGAAATTCACAACCGGAGCTCCCAACTACATAGAAAACGGACACATCCAACCTGACGATATTCCGGAAGAATTCAAAGATAGCATTAAATCCACCATCTTCAAGGCAATAACTGCACTTGGAGTAACCTACGGCGCCACCCACACAGAATTCAAAGTGGATTCTGAAGGCAATGTGGGCATTATAGAAATAGGCGCCAGAATGGGCGGCGGCTGCATAGGCTCAGATCTTGTGTATCTGTCCACCGGAAAGGATTTCCTCAAGATGATAATTGACGTTGCTTGCTCCAAAGCACCCGACCTGAGTGTTACGGGAACGGTTCACAAGCAGGCAAAAATAGATTTCATCTTCACAGAAAAAGACATTGAAAAGCTTGAAAAGCTAAAGTCATCAAACCCCGAATCAATTGTCAGGATCAGCAAGTTCAATATGGAAAACCTCGGAAAAACCACAGATTGCTCGAACCGCGTAGGATATTACATAACCATATAGCAAATTAATTCAAGGCTATAAAAGAAGATACTGCCCTGCTGTTATCTCTTTTACCCACTAAAAAAGAGTGATAATACAATGCTCAGACATAAAATAGCCGTACTGATTGCCGTGATCTGTTATTCAGGGATTTTATGCAGTTGCACTCAAAGTGCTTTGCACCCCCACTCCTCTCAGATATATGCCCTTGATACGGTGATAGACCTGACCGCTTACGGAGAAAACGCACAGCAAGCAATAAATGCGGCAACCGAAGAAATCTACAGGCTGGAAAAGCTACTTTCCGTCACAGACGAAAACAGCGATATTTACAAGCTCAATAACGCATCGGGCAAAGAGCTCACTTTAAATCCCGACACCTGCCGCATAATTGAGCTTGCAAAGAACGCAAGTGCACAAACTCAGGGAAAATTCGACCCTACCATATATCCCGTGCTCAAGCTTTGGGGCTTTACTGAGGACGAGTATTCCGTGCCTGCTAAGGCAGAAATTGCATCTGCAATGAAAAGCGTAGACTATAAAAACATAACGCTAGGCATTGACCACACAGTTTCTCTGCAAAACGGTGCGCAGATTGACTTGGGCGGCATTGCAAAGGGCTACATTGCCGACAAAGCCGCTAATGCCATGAAGGCGGCAGGGTGCACCTCAGGGCTCATATCCTTAGGCGGAAACGTGCGCACTATCGGAGAAAAAGCAGATGGCACAGCATGGAACATCGGCATAAAGGAGCCTGACGGCAACAGCTATTTTGCAACTGTCACCTTGCAGGAGGATCGCTCAGTTATCACCTCAGGTGCATATCAGAGAAACTTCACCAAGGACGGTGTGACCTACCATCATATTATAGATCCCAAAACGGGAAAGCCGGCTGACAGCGAGGCCCTGTCCGTCACCATCATCGGCAAAGACGGTGCCCTGTGCGACGCACTCTCAACCGCAATCTATATAGGCGGCACAGAATTTGCCGAAAAAGTGCGAAACAGTGAATTTGAGTATGTGATTCTGGCTCATGACGGCGTTATTTATGCCTCATCCTCACTCAAGGGCAAGATATCTCTCTCAAACAGTAGCTATACAAACATCATATACAAATAAAAATATATAAAGATGTATTTCCAAATCAACTAAGGAGGACACACATTATGACAAGGTTCATCCACAACACGGTCTATGCCTTTTTCTTTGTGCTTATGGGCATAATCACCTACAGCCTGTCCAGGACGTTTATCTCTACTTTTTTCAACTATGCCTGGTACACCTACATTCTTGCTGCTTTGATGATTGCCGGAATTTTTGGATTATTCATTTTATTTTTCAAGAGGTTCGATAATCTGTGCAAATCAGTCAGCTCAAGTGTCAGCAGACTCTCTGTTTGCAAATTAGCCGTGATCCTTGGTGTTGTATGCCTTGTAACCAAGGTTGCTCTTATCTTCGTTTTCAATTCAGATTGCAATGTTCACATTGATATGGGAAAATACATATCCTTTGCAGATCAGATCTCCCACAACGGGATCGTAACTGAGCATTGCGATTACGCCACTTATCATTCATACACCCTTGTTTACGGTGTATTCTTAAGCCCTATCGGCTATTTCTTTGGAACAAACTCCCTTGCTTACGAAGTGTTCCTGGCTGTTCTGATGACAGCACTTATGGTTTTGCTCTTTGACATACTTCAAAAATACGCAGGCAAGGTAACCTCCTTTGTTGGTATTCTTGCATACAATCTGATACCCATGGGTCTGATGCAGCCTCAGGTTGTTGTGCATGAAACTCCTCTCTTGTTCTTCCACGTGCTGGCTTTGTGGCTGCTGCTCAAAATTTTTGATAACAAATACAAGCCCATAACCAAAGTGATTTTTGCAATAATCTGCGCTGTATCCATAACCATCGGCACCTGCCTTAACGTTGCAGGCAAGGTTATTATGATCTCATTTGCTATCTTCTCCTTTGTAAGAATAATCTCTGCAGAAAACAAAACCTCCTCAATAAAGAAGGTTATTGCCAAAAAGGGAGCTCAGATCCTTGCAGTTGCGCTGACGTTTGTTGTTTGCCTTTCTATGTGCAATACAATCACAAGTGCTTGCGTTGACAGATTTGTTGCAAATCCTCCCGAGAATAATTTCAAAGAAAAGAAGATCTCTATGGGTTGGGGCCTTTATGTAGGAAGCAATTACGAGACCTTCGGCACTATCTCAGGTAAAGACAAGGAAGTCTACAACAAATACAAAGAGATGGACGACGTAAAGGATGCTAAAGAGTATCAGCTTGACCTCATTAAAGAAAGATACTCTTATCTGCTGAGCTCACCTAAAAGAATCATTACACTCATATACAAAAAGCTGGCAGTTCTCTGGTCTCCTTACTTTGCCTTCAGAGGAAACCCCGAAAGCCCGGGATACCAGGCCTTTGCAAGTATGGCGGGTGGTATAGGCAGACTTGCTATGCTGGGTATTACATACCTTGCCTATGTTATCTTCTACCTTATGACACTTATCGGAGTCTACAACAAAAAAGAAAGAGCCAAAAAGGAAAAAAGCCCCATCCTCCATTTTATGATGGTACCCGTGGGATTAACCCTTGCTCTGATCCTGTTTGAGGCTTTGGCCAAGTACTCCTCCCATGCTCACATACTTATCTTTGCGGTGGGAATCCTGAACTTCAGCTCATTCCGTGCCAATATGTCAGCAATCAGAGAAAAACTGCTTCCCAAGAGCAAAAAGCTTGCAAACAACAGCTAACAAATAAAAAGAACCTACAGCCCAAGCGTAACTAAAACGCCTGGGCTGTTTTTTCATGTGCTTTCGTCTGCTTTTCACACTCCCGAAGACTTCGAAATAAAATGTAATGTTACGGTATAAAATTTTTTCATCGTGGCAAAAATACTAACAGAAGAAAACTTTCGGAGTGAAAAGAATGAACATAAAGCGCGGAGAAATCTACTATGCAGACCTGAGCCCTGTGGTAGGCTCTGAGCAGGGCGGTGTGCGCCCTGTGCTAATAGTGCAGAATGACGTGGGCAACCGCCACTCCCCAACGGTTATTGCCGCAGCCATCACAAGCCAGCAGACAAAAGCAAAGCTGCCCACCCATATCTCCATAGGAGCAGAAAACTGCGGACTTGCAAAAAACAGCGTGGTGCTTCTGGAGCAGGTCCGCACCATAGATAAAAAGCGCCTCAAAGAGAAAATGGGCAGTATCAGCCCCATTGCCATGAATCAGATAGACAGAGCCATCTCTATCTCCTTCGGACTCGGCGCATACTGAGAAACAGACAAAAAAAGCAGGCATCTTATCTCATAGGATAGGATGCCTGTTTATCATTATATTTGGTTAATTATGCAAGCTCTGCAACTGCAGCCTTGAGTGCATCGACTCTGTCTGTAACCTCCCAGCGCACGGGCAGGTCTTCTCTGCCCATGTGGCCGTATGCGGCAAGGGGTCTGTACTTTGTGTTAAGCAGGTCGAGGTCGCGGATGATGCCTGAGGGACGGCAGTCAAACACCTTGTCCACAGCCTTGCTGATAACCTCCTGAGAGTACTCGGAGGTACCAAAGGTCTCAACAAAAATGGACACGGGCTTTGCAACGCCGATGGCATATGCAAGCTGAACCTCGCACTTTCTTGCAATGCCTGCGGCTACAATGTTCTTTGCAATGTAGCGGCAGTAGTAGGCAGCACTGCGGTCAACCTTTGTGGGGTCTTTGCCTGAGAAAGCTCCGCCGCCGTGACGGGAGTATCCGCCGTATGTATCAACAATGATCTTTCTGCCTGTAAGTCCTGCATCTCCGCAGGGACCGCCGATAACAAATCTGCCTGTGGGATTGATGAAGTACTTTGTGTTCTCATCCAGAAGCTCTGCAGGAACAATGGGCTTCACCACGTACTCCACAAGGTCTTTTCTGATGGTCTCAAGGCTTACGTCAGCGCTGTGCTGAGTGGAGATAACCACAGTGTCGATCCTTACGGGCTTGTCGTCCTCATATTCAACTGTAACCTGAGTTTTTCCGTCGGGATAAAGATAGCTAAGTGTGCCGTCCTTGCGCACCTGAGTCAGTTTCATAGCCAGCTTCTGAGCAAGTGAGATGGGCATAGGCATAAGCTCTGCTGTCTCATTGCAGGCAAAGCCGAACATCATACCCTGGTCGCCTGCACCCAGCTGATTCATCTCGTCCGTTTCTCCGTCCTTAAGCTCCAGAGAATTGTCAACACCCATTGCAATGTCAGAGGACTGCTTGTCCATAAGAACGGAAACACGGCACTTCTTGCCGTCAAAGCCGCAGCCGTCGTTATCGTAGCCGATGTCGCAAGCAACCTGACGGGCAATAGCCTCAATGTCAACGTCACAAGCAGCTGTGATCTCTCCCATAATTCCGATGTAATCGGTAGTGGTAGAGGTCTCGCAAGCAACGTGAGCAGTCTTGTCCTGCTCAAGGATAGCGTCAAGCACAGCGTCGGAGATCTGGTCGCACACTTTGTCGGGATGTCCCTCAGTAACGGACTCAGATGTAAACAAATATCTTGCCATAATAAAAACTCCTTCCAATCTTTCTTACAAAAATAATTCCAACAAAAAACCGCCGTCGGACTCCGACAGCGGCATCAAAACTCATCTTTCGGAATTCCGCAGGATTTGGCACCTTACAAAAGCAGGTTGCCGGACTTCACAGGGCCTGTTCCCTCAGTCACTCTTGATAAGCGGTTATTCATTTGTACGGACTAATTATATCACTCATCGACAAATTGTCAAGTTTTTTCTCACAAAATTTATTAAACTCCCTGTTCATCATAGGTAGCGGCGTAAACCTCGTCATAAGAGGCAGGCTCGGGCATTTTCTCGCATATTATGTCATACTCCGCCAGCAAATCAACAATGCTGTTGTACACAAGGTGGTCCGCAGGCTTCTCCGTGTCGTTTATAAGCGCCACAGCAAACGGGTCCCCCGCCTGCTTCAAGGTATCAAGGTAGCTTTTAAGCTCAGAAAAGCTCACCTGCTTGTCCTCGTGAAGCTCAATGCTCTTTCCCGACACGGTGACAACTATTATCTCAGGCTCAGAAGCTTGAGTATCCTCCCTGCCAAAAAGCAGGTCAGAAAACACCACCGCACCAAAAACCACAATGCAGAACACAAGCACAAGGAGTATTATTCTGAGGATGTGCCGTTTCTTTTTCTTTACCTTCAGCATCCTCTCGTGCTCGATATCATTAAGATAACCTTTTTCTTTTTTCACTTTTATCACCGCAATTCTTAGTACGTCTACTGAATTTTAACATAAACAATATATTTATTCAAGGGCAGTGCCTTCAAACATCGGCACCCTTGAAAGAGGCGGCATCACAACGCAGAACACAAGCCCCGTAAGCGAACCCGTCACCACAGACAAAGCCGACAGCAAGGGCAGATACACATACACAGCATCAGACACCAACAAAAAGGCTGCCAGAAGCTGCCCCATATTGTGCGCAAATGCTCCAAATATTCCGATTCCCAAAGCTCCGAACACAGGCTTTTTGCAATGTATCAGCAGATACATCCCCAACGCGGACAAAAGTCCTCCTGCAAGGCTCATAAGGAAAGCGGTTGCACCTCTGGTTACAAGGGCAAAAAACGCCTTCACCGCCACAAGGGCAAGAGCCGAGAGCAAAGGACACATCTCCAGAGCAAACATCACCGCAATGTTTGAAAGCCCAAGCTTCATTCCCGGCAGAACAAAGGGAAGATCCGGAATCATATTCTCAAGCACGGACAGCACCAGGGCCACCGCTGCAAGCATCCCCGTGCGGCACAAATGCAGGGTGCTTTTTTTCATCATAAACTTACTGCTCACAGCCTCACCCCACAATCGCATCAGGCACAGAATCTCCTGCACCGCTTACCGACTCAAGAGTTAAGGAAACCCCCGCAGGCAGGCAGACCGCAGACTGCCCTGCATAGCAAAGCACTCCTGTGTTCACACACAAAAGATCGGGACATTCCGAATTCACAAAACGCACTCCTTCGGGAGAAATTCCGATCAAAACCGAGCAATCCCCTTCAACGGAAAGCTCATAGGCCTTCTGCACTTTATCAAGAGGTATCCTCTCTGTCACCTCTCCCCTGACCTTCACTACCGCCACAAGGCCCTCTGTCTCCTTTGGAGCAAAAAGTCTGAACGCGCCAAGCAAAACAAAAACAAGCACCAAAGCTATTATCAGCAGATCTGCAGGAGAAAAATATTTTCTTTTTAAGCGAAGCCCGAATCCTTTCATAAAGCAAACTTCCCCTTGAAAATAAAAACATCAAATTACAGCTTTGAGATTCCACGTTAATTATAACCCGCAACAGCACAGTTTGCAACAAAAAGAAAAACCTTACCCCAGCCAACAGACTCATCCACCATTAACCTCAATATATTTTTTCCGTAAACCTTACCATTCTCCGTTAAACTCAATATAATATCCCTCTTGATTTTTTCTGCAAATCAATATATAATATGAAAGTTGAATAAAAACGCGGGTGTGGCGGAATTGGCAGACGCGCCAGATTTAGGTGATGACATCACAAGGAATGGTTATATGGATTTTTGGATGATTGAAAGAAAACATCTAAAAGATGATTTATTAGAGATTTTCTCTGCACTTGATAATATCCAGTACAAGTATGATTGGATTATCAGTGATGCCGATATCTTTTATCCTCAACGTGAAAACACTCCTAAAAAAATTAGGGATCGTTGGAGCTGGAACGCTCTGCTTATTTCGGGACAGGAAATGACCGATGCATTATCAAACAGTTATGTTCATCTTGTAACAGGCGGAGTACTGTCTGCCGTTCCGTTAGGAACAAAGGTTGAGGAAGTAAACAAATATGTTCCCTATTGGGAAATAGAAAACTTTGGCTCACCTGATTATCAGTTTCAAACTCCGCTCACTCAACTTGAGATACTATGTTACGACGGCTATGCTTGGGTAATTATTTGTAATTCTGATTTTTCTGAAACAGTAAAGAAAAAGTTACCCTTTGCAATGACTGAAGATGAGTTTTATGATTACTTAAAAACAAGCAACAATTGAATATTTAATTGTCTATATTTGCGGGTGTGGCGGAATTGGCAGACGCGCCAGATTTAGGTTCTGGTGGCAACACCGTGCAGGTTCAAGTCCTGTCACCCGCACCATATAACAGAGGGTACCTATTAAGGTGCCCTCTATTATATTATACAAGCAATGTAAGGGTGACAGGACTCTGAACAGGCTGTGCCAAGATTTAAGCGTAAGCGCAAATCGCAGGTAAAAACAGTCCGGTGGACTGTTTTTAAGCCGCTGCGTTGATGATACTTCTGAACTATGCACGCCGCAACATACGAGGTGGGTGCTTTCAGCTATAACCAACCACTGTCACCCGCACCATAAGAATTAAGGGATACTTTCGGGTATCCCTTTTCTTATTTTTGTGCGTGGTGGCAGGACTTGAAGGCGACTGTGTCAAGACGCAGGTGGAACACCGAAGTCGCAGACAAAAATGCTCCTGTGGAGCATTTTTAAGGAGAGCGTTGATGCACTTCTAAACTACACACGCCCTAACATGCGAGGTAGGTGCTTTCAGCTATAAACAACCACTGTCACCCGCACCATAAAATTAAGGGGATGTCTCACTAACATTAAGTGAGACATCCCCTTTTGCACAAGTTATGATATTCTTAATGACTTTCCCTGTTTACCAGTTAGCATTTTCAAAGAAGTTAACATATTCATCCAATGTGATGTTTTCTACAACACTCTTTATGTCAAACCCAAATTCATTGCAATACAAATTCAGAAAATTAATCGAAGTTCTGTACGCATTCCTCACATTATCCTCTTTATATAACATGGAGCTCTCACAAAAATCTTCGTAACACGCAGAATCAGCCGAAACATCATCAACAAACACGTTTGGATTCATACCGCATAATAATCTACCCAATTCCCCATCTTGTGTTTTGTCATATCTTGAATCAAGCAAATTAAACAAAGCAATGTATGCTTTTCGAGTAACCTGTTCGGTCATATATTCACCTGTTTTGAAGTTGTTTTAATTGCTCTTGGACATTCCAATCAAGGGGTGGCGGATTACGAGAAAACCACACACAGCCATCTTCTATCCACTTTAAACGCCACTTTTCGAAGGCCTCTTCTTTTTCGGGGAAATCATCACAACCAAACTCAAAGCCGCAACAAGGGCATATTTGATAGGATGCAAGTCCTTTTTCATCATATGGTTCAAATGTTAATTTTTCAAATCCGCATACAGGACAGTTGTAACTCATTAAATCTCTCCTTTATTGTAATTTGCCAGGCTGACTATCAAAATACCTTTGACCGTGACTTGGCTTAAAAAATGTAATTGTTTTTCCATTGGAGTTATAAACTCCAAAAGTATTTGTTCCGGTATCATAAACCCTGATAACACCATTTTCATCGATTTTAATCTGATATTTTTCACGATCCAAATAGAATCTATGAGCCTGCTGTTCATAAGATAATTCATCAGTTACTGAAAATGCTTTTGCATGACGATCAAAATGATCTTTTAGTGTATCAGGATTTGCCCAGGTTGCAGTTCCTATGCCTGCACTCCCCATGCCTTTCTCACTACAAGGCAAAACATAACCTACTGTCTTTTTGATAAAACCATACGATGTATCAGCAGTTTTATCAAGGTTGTTTGTTTTCGCATAATCTATTTCGATTATGTCGCCTTTCATATCTTCAAAAGACTTACCATAGCAAATAATCTTAGATGGTTTAATCCGCCTAAGCATTTCATTATATCCTTGCATAAACAAGTCTTTTTCTGTTCTTACTCCAACTGTGGAAACTGCTACAACACTATTTTTCGGAATTCCATCAAAACAAAACCAAAAAGTTTCAGGACCGCCCCACGCAAGGGTCGGAATAACTTTAACACCATTTGACTGAAGATATGCCCCACACCACCTTGAACGAAAGGTGTTATAAATCTTCATAGCCATAGGCATTTCAGTATAAACACTAAAGTTAGGCGCTAGTACCGCTTTATGAGATTTTAACTTTTCAACTCTAGGTAATGGGTCATTCCATATAACTTCGAATTTATAATCATCAAGAAAAAAGTGAACTATCTGATTATCCTTACTACTGCTGAGTTTATCATAACCTACAAGTTATATATTTTCAAGGTCCACTTCTTCCTTTTTGATTTTCGGCATTTCAAAAGTGCCTTCACCCATAAAGTGATTTCGCAAAAACATAGCGTCATTTCTAAATTCTAAACTTGTCAAATACTCATCCTTCCAACATTTTATTAGAACATCTGTTCTAATTTTATTCTATATGATATTTCGCTATTTGTCAAGTATTTACTTGGCAGACACAGATTTTCATCATACTAATTTTGAACAGATAAAAAGATTCAGAATTCGCATCACCAACGATCTGACAATTAATGTTGAGAAATACGGAAAAGAATGCTATAATACAGCTATGCTCAGTTCATATTGAGCTTTAGATCAAAAACAAAGGGTGAACAGCTATGAACTTCAGAGAAATTGCAGAGTACAGGCAATCCTGCCGAGCATACAATTCGGACAAAGCGGTAGAAAACGAAAAGCTTCAGGCTATCCTTGAAGTGGCAAGGCTCTCCCCCTCTGCCTGCAACGGTCAGCCGTACCGCATTACGGTCTGCAAGGGAGAAAGTGCAAAAAAGGTTGCCAAGGCTACCGAAGGCTTGGGTATGAACAAGTTTGCCTCAGAGGCTCCGATAATGCTCGTGATCTCTGAGATGCCCTATGTCAGATCCGCCGCAGTAGGTGCAAAGCTCAAGCACAACGACTATCGCTCCATCGACATCGGAATCCTCAGCGCCTACATTACGGCAGAAGCCACCGCACAGGGACTTTCCACCTGTATCCTGGGCTGGCTTGATGATGCAAAGCTCCGCGCAATCTGCGGTGTAAGCGGTCAGGTGCGCCTGGTGATCACTCTGGGCTATGCAAAAGACAGCGACAAGCTCCGCGCAAAAAAGCGCAAGGAGATGTGCGAGCTTGTGAGCTTTATTGAGTAAGAAAGGTAAAAAAAGATGAACACTTATGTTTCAGAAGTAAAGAAAAGCTGGGGCAACACCGCCGCTTACAAGGAATACGAGCAAAAGACCGCAAGCTACTCTGAGGCTGATTTTAAGAATTCCGCAGAAAAGCTCAACTCGGTCTTTGCAATGTTCGCAGAATGCAAAAGTAAGGGTAACACTCCCGACTCAGAGCCTGCTCAGGCACTGGTCAAAGAACTGCAAAGCACCATAACCCAAAGCTTCTACACCTGCACAGAGGATGTATTAAAAGGTCTGGGAATTATGTACACGGCCGATGAAAGATTTAAGGAGAACATCGACAAACACGGTGCAGGTACTGCCGAATTCATCTCAAAGGCTATAGAACTTCACTGCAAATAAAATCAAACCGCTGAAGGAAAACACTCAAAGGCGTACTGCCGCAGAAGGTCAAGGCCTTTCGCAAAACAAATTTTGACCCCAGTAGACAAAGAAAAACAGATTGAGAAAAGGTGCGAAAAACGATATAATAATCTCACCGATAAATGAGAATATGGCGGAGAAATGATATGAAACTTAAAAACGTTCTGATCGTTGTTAAAGATATAGAGAAATCGAGAAAATTCTATCACGACTTATTTGGTTTAGAGCTGATACAAGACAACGACGGCAATATGATCTTAACGGAAGGTCTTGTCCTTCAGGACGAGAAAATATGGAACTCGTTTTTAGACAGAGATATTGTTCCAAAGAGCAACTCTTGCGAACTCTATTTTGAGGAACAGGATATCGAATCCTTCGTCGAAAAATTAGAGAAACTATACCCCGATATTGAATATGTAAATCATCTTATGACACACAGTTGGGGACAACGAGTGATCCGATTCTACGATTTGGACGGCAACCTGATCGAGGTAGGGACACCGATTTGATCAACATATTCCAATAAGTCAAACCGTTAGATAAATAAGAATTTACAAGTGAGTGTAAAAATGAAGTATATAGAATATGGAAAGCATTGTCTTGATACAATTATTCTTCTACACGGCGGTGGGTTGTCGTGGTGGAATTATGAGGATGTAGCAAATG
>JAFQDM010000020.1 GCA_017416065.1 Ruminococcus sp. | reverse complement strand
TGGGACAAAAAGGAATTGATATATACAAACTGAAGGAATCAGGCTTTGACATATCGAGAATCTTCTGCTCGTTGACACAGGTAACCGAAGCAAGCTGAAGCTTTTCTTTGCTTACAAGTAAAGAATCTGAAAAATAGTCCTTTGCCCTCTGCTCCCCCATCTCCTCCTTAAGTCTGCGCAAAAGCTTGATGGGACGCACGCCTGTGAGAAGCCCCCAGGAAAGAGAAATGCCCGTATATTCGCTGAGGAGCTTATAGAGCAAAGTTGCCATCTCCAGCTCATCGTCCTGATTGCCTGCAGGGAGACAGAGTTTTTTATTGAATTCATCTATGAAAAGAGTTACGGAAAGCTCCTGAGCCGCAGATGAAATAACAGAGGGAGATTCCACCTCAATCGGAGCAACGTCTGATTGAATAACATTGATCTTCTCATTCGGGAAAAAAGCCCTTGTGAGATTTTCAAGCTCATAGTGGAATTTATGATTTATGGTATATAAATTCATAGCAATAATAATTATCCTTTTATTATAAGTAGGGGTTATACATTCTTTCCTCTGAAATTGAGGTCTCTATATCGTGGCCAGGCAGTACGCGATAATCTCCCTGCAAGCTCATAAGCTTATGCAAGGATGAAAGCATTGCCTCAGGATCGCTTGTTGCAAAGTCGGTTCTGCCTACTGAACGATAAAACAGGGTGTCGCCTGAAAAGATGATCCTGTCCTCTTCGCTTACATAGCATCCGCTTCCGCAGGTATGACCGGGAGTGAGTATGAATCTGAGGGTTGTGCTGCCCAAGGACACGGTATCGTTATCGTTAAGCGTTACGTCTGCTTGCATAGGCTCTATCCCTCTGAAAAGCCTGCCCGAGAGATTGAGGGAATTGTCTGAAAGAAAGGGAGCATCCAAGGCAGAAATCACGACCTTGGCACCAAACCTTGCTGCATATTCGGAAACCGCACCTATATGGTCAAAATGTCCGTGGGTCAGCAGTATATACTCTAACGCTCCATCTTCCAACTCTTCAAGTGCGGCTGTGAGCCTTTTATCTGCAAAGCCGGGGTCGATTACCGCCGCTTTACCTGTTTCACTATCTGTAATAAGATAGGAATTCGTAGCTAAAACTCCAACCTTGAACACCTTTACATCTATCATCTTGAAAGCTCCTTTGAGTCAATAATAAGGGTTACGGGGCCGTCGTTGATAAGGTCTACCTTCATATCTGCACCAAACTCCCCCTGCTCAACTGAAGAAACCCCTGCCTCTCTCATACATTTGCAGAAATATTCATAAAGAGGCAAGGCGGTATCGGGCCTTGCGGCATTGTCAAAGCTGGGTCTTCTGCCCTTTCTGCAATCTGCACACAGAGTGAAATTGGAGATTACCAGCACGCCTCCGCCTATATCCTGCAGGGAAAGATTCATTTTATCGTTTTCATCGCAAAAAACACGCAAGGATGCGATCTTTAAGGCAAGTACCCTTGCCTCTACTTCATCGTCTGCCTTTTCTACTCCTAAAAGGATAAGAAATCCCGTGTCTGTTTTGCCTATAATATTGCCGTCAACAGAAACAGTTGCTCTGCTGACACGCTGGATTACTGCTTTCATATATTTTATCTACCTTGATTCTTATTTTCTTGAAATAGAGGTTATGCCGCTTATACCTGAAAGACGAGCAATGATACTCTTCAGATGACCTGTATCCACAACGTCAATAGTTACATTGATGATTGCCATACCGTCGGGGAGCTCGCGACAGTTTAGAGATCGGATCATAATATGCAGAGCAGAAAGCTGATTTGAAACATCCGCAAGGAAGCCTGTTCTGTCCATACCTATAATCTCCAGACTTGTCTGGAATACCTCTTTGACGCTTTGCTGCCAATGTGCATTGACCCAACGCTTGGGCTCCTCGGCTTTGCTGATATCCTCGGGTACGTTTGTGCATCCGCACTTGTGGATAGACACTCCGTAGCCACGGGTAATAAAGCCGATTATCTCATCACCGGGGACAGGGTTGCAGCATCGGGAGAACTTGATGAGTACATCATCCATACCCTCAACGATAACTCCTGAGCCTACCTTTTTGCGCACGTTCTGCTCTACAGGCTTTACAGGTACAGCTTCTGCCGCTTGCTTGCCGTACATCTTCTGATAAAGCTCGCGGATGCGGGGCATGATCTTCCAGAGATGGATGCCGCCGTAGCCAATGGCAGCGTAGAAATCCTGAAGATTATTGACCTGAATTTTGAGGTTGACCTTTGAAAGGAATTCTTCGAGTTCATCCTCGGGGATGTTGATTCCGTATTTGCGAAGCTCACGCTCAAACTCTGCCTGACCTTCTGTGATGTTCTCTTCTCTGCGTTCTTTTTTGAACCAGGAGCGAATCTTACTTCTTGCTTCTGAGGTCTTGACTATCTTGAGCCAATCACGCTTGGGTCCCTGAGCATCCTTCTGAGTAAGGATCTCAACTATCTCTCCTGTTTTGAGCTGATAATCAATGGGAACGATCCTTCTGTCAACCTTGGCACCTATCATACTGTTGCCTACTGCGGAATGGATGGTATATGCCAGGTCGATAACCGTTGAGCCTGCAGGAAGGTTGATTACGTCTCCCTTGGGAGTAAAGACGAATACCTCGTTGGGATTCAGGTCTGTTTTGATGGTGCTGACAATATCCGTTGCATCAACTGCTTCCTTCTGAATATCCAGCATCTTTCTGACCCAGCTTAGATGCTCGTCAAGGCTGTCTCCGTTTTTGCCGCCAACCCCTGCTTTGTACTTCCAATGTGCGGCAATTCCGTACTCGGCGGTATGGTGCATATCCCAGGTACGGATCTGAACCTCAAAGGGAATACCCCTGTGGTTGATGACCGTGGTATGGAGTGACTGATACATATTGGGCTTGGGGGTACTTATATAATCTTTGAAGCGATTGGGTATGGGCTTGTAAATATCGTGGATAATACCCAAAACGTTGTAACAATCTATAACGGAATCCACGATTACACGAACAGCAAATATGTCGTATATCTCATCCATGGTCTTGCCCTTCATAAATGTCTTGCGATAGATGCTGTGGATGCTTTTAACTCGGCCCTTGATGGACATATTGGGAACGGTATCCTTACTTCTCTCAAGGATTTCTTCCTTAAGAGATGCAATGAACTCCTCTCTGTCGTGAGCTGTGTTATTGAGCTCTTCCTCAATCTCTGCATAGCCTACAGGGTCAAGATAACGCAGAGAAAGGTCCTCCATCTCTTCTTTAACCGCTGTGATACCAAGGCGGTGAGCTATGGGAGCATAGACCTCCATATTCTCCAGAGCTTTGTCTCGGCGCTTCTGCTCCTGCATACACTCTATAGTACGCATATTGTGAAGGCGGTCTGCAAGCTTGATGATGATAACTCGGATATCGTTACTCATAGCAATAAGCATCTTGCGAAGGTTCTCTGCCTGCTGCTCCTCACGGTTGCTGTACTTGATCTTTGACAGCTTTGTGAGTCCGTCAATAAGCAAAGCAATATCTGCACCAAAAAGCTTGGTAACGTCCTCAAGGGTGTACTCTGTGTCCTCTACAACGTCGTGAAGAAGAGCCGCAATTATGGAGTCCGTATCCATTCCAAGGCCTACAAGGATGCAGGCTACTGACGTGGGGTGGAGAATATACGGAAGTCCTGAAACTCTGCGCTGATCCTTGTGGGCATTGAGGGCAAAGTTATAAGCCTTGTCTATACGTTCAAAGTCAAACTTATATCCGCTTTTGCTCATTAGCTCCTTGAGCTTATCGTAGTCATTATAATGAGTCATATCCACACATTTATTTTCCATACTCATAAACACACCTCTTTTAATTCCTGAATCACAGGAGCTGAGTCAAGGTCTACCTTACCTGAAACCTGACACAGAGAAATCTGAGCTTTGGTCATACCTTCCCTGATATCAATAAGACCAAGCTCACACATAGCGGTCAGGATAACTCTGAGCTTACCCAATGGAATTGAAAGCCTGACGCAGAGCATATCCACACTGCCAATGTAACCGTTATTCTCTCGAAGATAGCGATAAACAACAGAGAAATCGTCTCTTACGGGCAAAATCGTCCGTGCATCAACTGCACGAATGCTTCTGCCTGTGGAGAATCTCTCAAATATTCTCTCTGAAATAAGCTGTGCCTCTGTGTCTACACTGCTGAATTTAATATCCTTAACTATCACGGACAAGTAAACATTGCCTGCATAGAAATTTTTATCAAGAGCAACTGCCAGGTCAACGGTGTCTCCAACCTTGTAGGAAAATCCGGTTGTGTCTGTATTGAAGCACATTGCCGTTACTATGGATTTATCCCGGGACACGGTGAGCTTGCGGTGCTTGCCTGCTGAAAGCTCCTTGATATCATCAATACGCATATTGTAAAGTCCGAATAAAGGCGAAGGATTGCCTGCACCAAAGGGCTCCAATGCGCTGATGCTGTCTAACAGAGAAATATCCAGAAGTGAGGGATTCAACTTGCAATCAAGATTGATCTCGGGCAGGGGCATTTCTTCTATATTGTCTGCATACTCGTACATAGCTTCTTTGAACACATCAATATCAATACTATCCAAAGAGAAGCCCACAGCCATTGGATGACCGCCAAAATGAGTGAGGAGGTCGCTGCAATATGTGATTGCATCTGAAAGGGAGAAGCCTGCCACAGACCTGCCTGAGCCTCTGGCGGTATCTCCCTCACGGGAAATGATGATGCAGGGCTTGCCAAAGGCACTCTTTACCCTTGCGGCAACAATACCGATCACGCCCTGATGCCAGTTATCTCCGTCTATTATTATTATACTCTGCATTGTGAGGGCAGGGTCATTAATTATTCTTTCTTCAATTTCGGCTAAAATATCCCTTTCTATCTGCTGGCGGGTGGAATTATCATCGGATAACTCCTGTGCAAGAGCAAAAGCTTGCTGTGGGTCTTCTGTCAGAAGAAGCTCCACACTCTTTGTGGAGAGACCCAGCCTGCCAACGGCGTTGATTCTGGGAACGACCGTATAAGCAAGGGTGCCTGCGCTGACGGGCTTGTCTTCGTAGCCTGCAAGAGAAAGGAGCGCCTTTACGCCAACACGCTCTGTATTCTGAATATACTTGATGCCCTCACGGACAATAGAGCGATTCTCGCTTGTAAGGCTTACCACATCGCCAATGGTACCCAGTGCAGCTAAATCGGCAAAATTCTCGAGGATTGAGGTAAGGTCGCAATACTCTCCCTCTATTGCCATCACAAGCTTGAGAGCCACACCTACACCTGAAAGTTCCTTGAAGGGACTTTGGCAATCCTGCTGATGGGGATCTACAACTGCAACAGCACGGGGAATCACATCAGGTACGGTGTGATGGTCAGTAACCACGGTATCTATCCCCAGGGAAGTTGCATAGGCGATCTCATCCACGGCAGAAATTCCGTTATCAACCGTAACGATAAGCTTTACACCGCATTCTGACAACTGTCTGATTGCCTCGTGGTTCATTCCGTAGCCTTCCTCTGCTCTGGAGGGAATGTAGTACATGACATCTGCGCCAACGGATTCAAGGTAAGAAAAAAGAAGGGATGTGGCGGTTACTCCGTCTGCATCATAGTCGCCGTAAACACAGATCTTCTCTCTTTCTTCAATTGCTCTCTTGATCCTGTCTACAGCCTTGTCCATATCTTTGAGAAGAAAAGGATCGCAGAACTTTGGCTCTTCTGAGAGAAATTCAGTTATTTCTTCCTGTGTGGTGTATCCTCGGATATTGAGCAAAACAGACAGGAGCATGGGAATCCCCATACTCTCGCTCACAGAAAGCGCCTGTGCTTTATCAAGTTGTGAAACTGTCCATTTTCTCATAATTTACTCCAATTAGTTAATTAGGTTATTTGATTCCAAGCAGCTCGCGTGCGTAGTCAAATGCCGCATTACCAACCTCAACTCCGCCTATGATCCTTGCAAGCTCCTCTACCCTGCCTTGAGTATCAAGCAGGCTGACCTGGGTATAGGTTCTGCCATCAAGCTCAGATTTAGAGATAAGATAATGGGAGTCTGCAAGAGCCGCAATCTGCGGTAAGTGAGTGACACATAAAGATTGGGTTTCTGCACTTACACGTTTAAGAGCATCACCTACTCTGCGCGCTGCGGAGCCTGAGATACCTGTGTCAACCTCGTCAAATATCAAGGTGTCTGTGGGGTCACTGCCTGAAAGAACATTCTTAATGGCAAGCATCATTCTGGAAAGCTCGCCGCCTGATGCAACCTTGGCAACAGGCTTGACGGGCTCGCCTGCGTTGGTAGAGACAAGGAATTCTATGTCGTCTGCTCCGTTTTCGCCAAGAGGCACCGGCTTCTGAGAAACCTCCACGACGGCACTGGGCATATCGAGAAGCTTCATCTGCTCAGAAACCTCCTCTGAGAATCTGGCAGAGACCTCTGCCCTTCTGCGGGAAATATCTTCTGCAAGCTTTGTGCAACTTGAAAGTAATTCCTGCTGCTCCAGGTAAAGCTTGTCTCTGTCTTCTTCAAAGCGCTCTATAGCAGAAAGCTCCTGCTTTATATCTTCGAGATACTGAAGGATCTCCTCCTCTGTATCTCCGTACTTTTTCATAAGTTTATTTATAAGATCAAGGCGCTGCTCGATCTCTTCAAGCCTTGCGGGATCATCCTCCAGATCATCTGCCTCTTTGGCTACCTCGTAGGAAATATCCTCAAGCTCGTAGTAGCAACTGCGAAGCCTCTCTGAAAGGCTGTGAAGGGATGGAATCAGATTTGCCGCAGAGTCCATAGAATCTGCGCTTTCACCTACAAGGCTCAAGCCTCCCTGAAACTCTCCGTTTTCAGGATTCAGATAAAAAAGTGCCGTGCTGAAAAGCTCGCGAAGATGCTGAGAGTTGGAAAGAAGTGTCCTTTCCTCTGCAAGAGCTTCTGATTCGCCCAAAACAAGTTCTGAGGACTCTATCTCTTCTATCTGAAATCTGAGCAGATCTGCACGCCTTGCTCTGTCTTTATCATCACTTTGCTTCTGTGATAAAACACGGCTTATCTCCTTATACTCGGCATACTGCGCTTTGTACTTTTGGAGCAAGGGTGAAAGATTTCCCAAGGCGTCTATGTAGCCAATATGCAGATCGGGAGACATAAGCTCGTAGCTCTCGTGCTGGCCGTGAATATTGATAAGATATCGGCCCACCTCGCGCAAAACAGAAACAGCCGCAGGTCTGCCGTTGATACGGCAATTATTCTTACCTGAAAGAGTAAACTCCCTTTCGATAATAAGCTGATCATCCTCAAGAGTAAAGCCAAGCTGAGTGAGAACCTCAAGGGCCGCCTTGCCTATTTGACAAAATGTGGCGCTGACAAATGCAGACTGGGCTCCTGTGCGGACAAGCTCACGGGAGGTTCTCCTGCCCAGGACAGCCGAGATGGCATCAATTATTATACTCTTACCTGCACCTGTTTCACCTGTGAGAACGTTGAGGCCTTTGGTGAATTCAATATTTGTTTTTTCGATAACTGCAATGTTCTCTATGTAAAGATTAGTTAGCATAATTTATCCGACATTTCGTAAGTTTAGTTATTTTCTTTTATACAATGTAATCCTTTAGCGAATCTCTGAGACCGCTTGCAGATTGGTTATCCGTGCAAGCGATGAAGATCGTATCGTCACCTGCAAGAGAGCCCACTACCTGTGAGAGGTTCATAGAATCTATGGCGGCACAGGCAGCAGAAGCCATACCGCTGAAGGTCTTGACAACTACAATATTCTGAGCAAGATCCACAGAAACAACGGAACCTGAGAGGATTCCCGTGAATCCGTTCTTAACATCCGGCTGAATTCCCGTAGGGGCTGAATATCTGTATTTTCCGTCTAAGCCGTGGGATTTCTGAAGACGAAGGGTCTTGATATCCCTTGAGACCGTTGACTGGGTTACGCTGTAACCCTCTTCTTCAAGCCTGAGAAGAAGCTCCTCCTGGGTAGTTATGGGATATTGCTTTATAAGTTCAAGAATTTTAGCATGTCTGTTAAGTTTCATACTTTCACCTTCTGTTATCAATGGGGGTCGGTTAATTTTTCGCCCGCCACTTTGTAGAAATTCTTAGATTTGAGCACTATCACCGGAAGCTTGTGCTCTGATTTGCTGACTCTTACCACGTCGTCTGATTCAAGCTTCACGGAAACCTGACCGTCTACAGTAAGGTAGGTTACGTCCGGGGTATTGCATCTGACAGAAAGCACCGTATCCTCTGCAAATACAACTGTTCGGGCAGTTAAGGAATGAGGACACACGGGGGTAAGCTCAATAAGGCTAAGATATGGATCAATTACAGGTCCGCCTGCTGAAAGCGCATAGGCGGTAGAACCTGTGGGAGTAGAGAATAAAAGTCCGTCTGCACGGTAGTTGCAGATCTTTTCCTCCTGAGCATACACATCAAGGTCTATTATGCAGGATAATGACCCACGAGAGATCACCGCATCGTTGACCGCAAGGTAGGATTCGCTTTTGCCGTCTTTGTGCACAACGGTTACGTCCAGCATCATTCGTTCTCTGATTGCATACCCTCCTGAAATCAGCTTAGACAGCATATTGATCTCTGAGGGCTCGAGCTCTGCAACGTAGCCCAGTCTGCCCAAGTTAACACCAATGATAGGCTTTCCTGCTGCAGCCGCAAAGCGGGCATTGTGGATAATGGTTCCGTCGCCGCCCACGGTCACTGCACAGTCACAATCTGCAAAGATGGACTCGTATGTATGGGAATATATATAATTATCGTTTATATCTTCAAATGCTATCCACGAAGGGAGAATAACCTCTGCACCTTCACTATGCAGAAACTGTGCAATATTTACAGCGCAGGAGACAGCCTCGGGTTTGTCGGCATTGGGGATAATTGCAACTTTCATATTTATCCCTCCTTATCGAGCTCTTTGTGAGAAAGCTCTGCAAGCTCTGCACTTGAAATCTCTGCAAGCATTGAGGGAGCATCACTTGTGCGAATGTGAATAAGATATTCAATATTTCCCTCTGGACCTTTTACGGGGGAATAATCCAGAGCAAGCACGTCAAAGCCGCATTCAAGACAAAAGCTGCGGATAGACTCTATAACCTCTGCATGAACTGCTTTGTCGCGGACAACTCCTTTTTTGCCCACCTTTTCCCTGCCGGCTTCAAATTGCGGCTTTATGAGGCAAACTCCCATACCCTCAGATGAGAGTAAGGGTCTGACCACGGGAAGGATAAGCTTGAGTGAAATGAAGGATACATCCACGGAAAAGAAATCGATGGGATCGGATATCATATCCGGAGTAACCTTGCGGAAATTGGTACGCTCCATATTGACAACTCGCTCGTCATTGCGAAGTTTCCACGCAAGCTGACCGTAGCCTACGTCTATGGAGTACACCTTTTTGGCGCCGTTCTGGAGCATACAATCTGTGAAGCCTCCTGTGGAAGCTCCGATATCCATTGCAACAACATCCCGAAGATCAAGGTCAAAGGAGGCAACTGCTTTCTCAAGCTTCAGTCCACCCCTGCTCACATAGCGCAGAGCAGGGCCGCGGACCTCAAGCTGAACGTCCTCCTCGTAGGTGGAGCCGCACTTGTCTGCCTTTTGGTTGTTGACATATACAAGACCTGCCATAATCACCGCTTTTGCTTTTTCGCGGCTTTCGCAAAGTCCTTTTTCAAAAACAAGAACATCAAGTCGTTTTTTCATAGACAAAATATCTCCGTTTATTTTCTCATTATGGAGTACATACCTTCTGCATCAAGCTTAAGAGCCGAAAGAGCCTGGGTATGCTTGGAATGAAGGATAAATGTATCCTCGATGGCTGTCATACCGTAAGAGCCGTTAAATCCAAGCTTATAGAGCTCAGATTCGAAGGTTTCTGCAACTGAGCCGTTACGCATTCCTTCCTCAAAGAAGTGAACGCGTCTGAAATTGCTTGCAAAACGCACAGCCTCGGGATTAATGGGTTTGATTTTACAAAGCTTGAGAACACAGCACTCTATGCCAACGTTTGACAGCATCTGCTTTGCTTTGCAGGCCTCGGCAAACAATCTGCCGTAGGTCACTATCAGGCGTGAAGCGTTGGGATTACCGTAAACGGTAAAATCTGTGCTCATATAGTTAAAATCTTCCGGTCTGTAGGGCTCGTTACCCCTGGGGTAACGCACTGCAGTCAGACCTTTTTCTTTATTGATCGCAATCTCCAAAGAGGCATCAAGCTCATCAAAATAACAAGGTGAATAAATAGTTGTGTTGGGAATGGAGTTGAGGATAGACACATCAAAAACACCCTGGTGGGTTTCTCCGTCTTCTCCAACAATACCTGCTCTGTCCACAGCAAGGACCAGATGAAGATTCTGAGCCGCTGCATCGTGAACAAGCTGGTCGTATGCACGCTGAAGGAAGCTGGAATAAACAGCAAACACAGGGGTCATCTCCTGAGTTGCAAGTCCGCAACCAAAGGTTACCGCGTGCTCTTCTGCAATACCAACGTCAAAGAATCGGTCTTTGTATTGGTCTGAAAAATCAGAAAGTCCGGTGCCTACGGTCATTGCCGCAGTGATTGCGCATATGCTTTTGTCTTCACTTGCAAGCTTGCAGAGCTTCTTGCCAAAGCAATTGCTGAAGGAATCCGAATGAGACAGAGGCTCACCCGTGTCGATATCGAACCTGCCGATTCCGTGAAAACTTTTGGGGTCGTTCTCTGCAAACTGATAGCCTTTACCTTTGGTGGTAACTGCGTGAATAAGAACGGGTTTGTCGTGATTTTTGGCAATATGCAGAACGTTTATCAGATCCTCTAAGTTATGACCGTCAACGGGACCATAGTAGTGGAATCCGAAATTTTCGAACAAATTGGTTTTATATATCTTCTTTTTGATCCAATTCTTGAATCTTGTAAGAGCACGAACGGTTGGATTGCCGATAAACGGAATCTTATTGAGACCTCTCTCAAGCTTACCCTTTGCACCTACGTACCAAGGGCTTATACGCATTGCGTTGAGATGCCTTGAAACCGCGCCAACGTTCTTTGAGATGGACATTTTATTATCATTGAGTATAACTATAAAATTCCCCTTAAAACGGCCTGCGTTGTTGATACCTTCAAAAGCAAGGCCACCTGTAAAGGAACCGTCTCCTATAAACGCTATGGTTTTTGATTTATCTCCTTTGAGCTGCTTTGCCTTTGCAATGCCTAAAGCCGCGGATACAGAGGTACTGCTGTGACCTGTGCCAAAGGCATCGCAGGGGCTCTCGTACCTTCTGGGAAAGCCTGAAAGTCCGCCTGTTTTGCGTATGGTATCTATGCGGTCAAACCTGCCCGTGAGCATCTTATGGGTGTAGCTTTGGTGTCCCACGTCAAAAACGAAGCTGTCCTGAGGGCAGTTGAATACGTAATGCATTGCAACTGTCAGCTCTACAACGCCCAGATTCGGAGCAAGATGCCCACCGTTTTCTGACACGGTAATTATCAGCTTGCGGCGGATCTCCTCACAAAGAGCAGGAAGTTCTGAGACCTTAAGCTTCTTAAGATCTGCAGGAGATTTTATATTTGAAAGCAAGGGGAAATTGTTATTTTCCATATATTATTCCTCTTATTCCTGAAAAACAGGATTTAAACATTATAGCGAAAACGAAGATCAGTTTTTTCTGTTAAGTAATTTAAGAGCAAGGTCCCTGAGGGTTGAGGTATCTCCCTCGAAAGCTGACAAAGCGCTTATTGCCTTGTCTGTAAGTGCCTTTGCACGGCTCAGACACTCCTCAACTCCGAAAAGTGAAACTAATGTGGATTTGTTATTATCCAAATCAGAATTCACAGGCTTTCCGAGCTGATCCGTTGTGGAGGTTACGTCAAGCACATCGTCTACAAGCTGAAAGGCAAGTCCGATGCACTCTGCGTACTCTGCGGCGGCAGCTTGCTTTTGTGAATCTGCTCCTGCAATAATTACTCCCATAAGGCATGCCGCCTTAATAAGAGCACCTGTTTTAAGCAGATGCATTTTATTAATAGTGGTCTCGTCTGCCTTTTTGTTCTCATACTGAAGGTCTATGACCTGACCGCCAACCATTCCGCGTGCACCACAGCACTCGGCAAGGGCATATGCCGCTTTTGCCGCTAAAGCGGGAGAAACCGCACTCAGGGTCTCATCACACAGCATCGCCTCAAAGGCAAGGCTTTGCAAGGCATCTCCTGCAAGAAGGGCTGTATCCTCTCCGTAAACAATATGATTTGAAGGCTTGCCGCGACGCATTTCATCATCATCCATACAGGGCAGATCGTCGTGAATAAGCGAATAGGTATGGATAAACTCCACGGCACAAGCAAAGGGCAATGCCTGTGCCTGTGATGCTCCGCAAAGCTTTGCAAACTCCAAAGTAAGCATTGGACGCACACGCTTGCCGCCAGCTCCAACGGAGTAAGCCATTGCCTCCATCAGAATTCCATAATGCTCGTCATAATGAGCCAGGTATTTCTGCAGGGCATTTTCTATATTAACATTTGAAGAAGACATATTATTTATCCTCCGTGGGTGCTTTGATACTTGTAATCTTAGCGTTAAGCTCCTTGATCCTGAGAGCCGCATCGCTTAAATATTCACAGCAGAAGTTATAATACTCAAAGGCTTCCTTATACACCTCTATGAGCTCTTCGAACGTGCCTTCTGAACGCTCAAGAATACCTATAAGTGAATTGAGTTTACCAATTGCCGTTTCGTAGTCCATATCTTTGAATTTATCTTGTGGAGTCTGTGTACTCATAATGCCCTCCGTTTTATTGTATATGTATATTTCATATCTCTTCTGACTCAGCAATCTCTACTATCTTCATAAGTCGGTGATTCACCCCACTGCGGCTGATAGGAGGCTCCAACAGCTCCCCCAATGCTCGCAAAGACAGCTCAGGGTTGTCCCTTCTGAGCAGAGCGATCTCATAGAGCTGATCGGGTAAAGACGCAAGTCCTGATGATTTTTCTATCTTCTCTATGGCGGACAGCTGACGAGCCGCCGCCTGTGCAGTTTTGTTGATATTTGCAAGCTCAGAGTTGGTTCTGCGGTTGGCGGCATTGCGAACTTCTTTGTACGCCTTGGCGTTCATAATGTCCATTGCACAACCTGAGGCACCCATATACGTAAGCAGATCCGTTATCTGCTCGCTGTCTTTAAGATAGACTACGTAGGAGCCGCTTCTGAGAATGGTCTTGGGTGTAAGGCGACATTCGTCGATCTCTGAAAGAATAGTGCATAGATCATTGCAAAGATTCTTGTATGCCACGCAAAACTCCAGATGGTAATTCTTAAGAGGGTCATTAACGGAGCCGCAAGCCATAAACACACCTCTGAGAAAAGCGCTGAGACAGGAATCGTCCTCAATATTTGCACGGTTGAGCCTTAGGGTGGTTGCCATGTCTTCGTGGCCAAAGGCTGAATAAATTCTGCTGCATTCATCGGGCAGGATATGGCTTATGGTGTGGAGATTGATGAAGTCCCTGTTAGCCTTAAGAGTTGACTGCTTTTCTATAACTGCAGAGAAAAGCTTGCCGGACAGGGTGATGTATCTTTCAGCAACGCTGATGGACTCTGTTTTAAGCTTTATTTCGCTGCTTGTAAAGGGTCGGGAGAAAAGCATCATTCCATAGCATTCGGCAAACTCCTGAGAATTTGCAGTTGTCTGAAATTTTGCAAGCTCCTTTTTGACCTGGTGTGAAAAAGACATTTGACCACCTCCCTATATGATACCAAAATCTGTAGATCAAGCCTTCCAGATATCTCTGTGATGAAGGGTTGATTTCTGACCCATTTCTATAAAATGGCTGTTGAGTAGACGAGCAAGAGTAACACTTCTGTGTTTTCCTCCTGTGCAACCGATTGCTACCACAAGCTCACTCTTGCCCTCTTCCCTGTACATAGGCAGAGAATAATCCAGCAAAGCAAGAAGCTTTTCGATGTATTGCTGGGTCTCGGGGAATTTGAGAACGTATTCTCTGACTGATTCATCAAGACCGGTGAGCTCTTTAAGCTCCTTGACGTAAAAAGGATTGGGCAGACATCGAACGTCAAAAAGAAGGTCTGCCTCAAGAGGGATTCCGTATTTGAAGCCAAAGGAAAGGCAGGTTACGATGAAACCCTCTGAGGAATCCTCTGAAAACATGGTGATGACTCGCTCTTTGAGCTGTTTGAGAGCCATATATGACGTATCTATGATATAATCTGCTCTTGCCTTAAAGGGCTTCATAAGCTCTTTTTCCAGCAGGACGGCATCCTCTGTTGTACTGCCCTCGAAGCTTTCTGCCAAGGGATGCTTGCGACGGGTCTCTTTGTATCGGATAAGAAGCACGTCACTCTTTGCATCAAGAAAGAGTATCTTATATTTTTTGCCTTCAGCGTTAAATTTGCGAAGCTCCTCAAAAAGTGTATCAAAAACCTCGCCGCCGCGAACGTCAACAACAACCGCAACACGCTGCATACGGGCATCGTTTGAATTCTCGCAAAGCTCACGCAGGGTAAAAAGCATTGCGGGAGGAATATTGTCTACACAATAAAATCCGATATCCTCCAAGGCTCTCAGGGCATGGGACTTGCCTGCACCTGAAAGACCGGTAATTATTATAAATTCCAAGGAAACACACTCCTTTTCGGGTTATTCAAGATAAATAATCTCTCTTTCAAGAGTAAAGCCTGTTTCAGCCTTAACGGTAGCCTGCACGTGAGAGATAAGCTTCATAACATCCTCACAGGAGGCACCTCCCGTGTTAATAATAAAGCCTGAGTGCTTCTCGCTCACCCGGGCACCGCCTACACTGCAGCCTTTAAGTCCGCAATCCTGTATAAGTGCACCTGCAAAGGCGCCCTCGGGACGCTTGAACACACTGCCTGCTGAGGGAAATTCAAGAGGCTGCTTTGTAACACGTCGGTTCATAATGTCGTCCATCAGTGCTTTGATCTCCGTTTTATTGCCGTCTTTGAGCTGAAACTCGGCAAACAAAACAACACACTCATTGTGTTTATAAACGCTGTGTCGGTAAGAAAGCTCCAGGCTGTCTGCCGTGACGGTCTCAACCTCTCCCGCGGGAGTAAGGTGAGTTACCCTGCAAAGAACATCCTTAATTTCTCCGCCGTAGGCACCTGCGTTCATATAGACAGCGCCTCCCACAGAGCCGGGAATTCCAAAGGCAAACTCAAGCCCTGAAAGGGAGTTCTGATGGGCAAAGGAACAAAGCTTTGCAAGGGTTGCACCTGCTCCGCATCTGATAACGTTATCCTTTGCTGACATCTCCTTAAACTCGCCCACAAGACGGATAACGGCACATCTTAGGCCTTTGTCGCTTACAAGCAGATTGCTTCCGTTGCCGATGAACATATACGGCACACGGCTTGTTTTGCATAAGGAGATAACCTCTTGCAATTCTTTTACGTTGCTGACCGTTATAAAATAGTCAGCCGGACCTCCGATTCGAAACGTAGTATGCTCACTCATTGGTGAAGCTTCGGTACATTCGGCACCTGAGGCTCTGAGGCGAAGTAGAAAATCTTCTTTTATCATAAAACCTCCGTTAATAAAGGGGGATGTTGTTTTCTTCAAAATATTTTTGCATATTCTCCCTGTTGGCGTTAACAATCAGGCTCTCGGGAAAATCTATGCTTTCAAGCATTCTGAGTGCCTCCTCTGCTCTTCCGAGCTGAGTGACAAAATGAGCATCCGTATCTACACATACACGGCAGCCGTGCTTTTTGCAAAGCTTTGCAATCTCTACACAATTGGGATAAAACTCCGGTTTATGCTTGATGGAAGAGTTGTTGATCTCAATAAGCTTGCCTTTTTCTGCAAAGCGCTTTATAACCTTTTCATAGTCGTACTTAAAGTACGGAGAGCCTGAATGTGCGATCACATTTATATAAGGATTATCTGCCAAGGCAAGGTATGCCTCGGTGCAAGCCTCCACTGAGACCGTGTCCTTATATGTGGGCATATGAAGTGACGCTATGCAGAAATCCAGGTTTGAAAGTATCTGCTCGTCTGCATCAAGATTGCCCTTTGAGTCGACTATATTTGCCTCTATTCCCTTGAGCACGCGCACTCCCTCGTATACCTTGGGGATAGCGTGAAGATTCATAAAATAATACGGATGAGGTACACCGTGCATTGAAATGCCGTGATCTGTAATTGCAAAGCACTCAAGACCGATCTTTGCCGCTTCGTGAATCATTTCAAGAGCAGTTGCATAGGCGTGAACGGATGCGATGGTGTGGGTATGAAAATCTGCGATAATCTTCATCAGAAATCCCACCCTGTTTCAACCTTTTTGTTTTGGATGTTTTCCTCGCTAACATCCATACCAAGGCTTTGGAGAAGCTCCTGCGCAGCATTGTAGCCCATTTTCTTCTGACGGTTGTTCATAGCTGCTGCCTCAATGATGATTGCAAGGTTTCTGCCAGGTTTAACGGGAATGGTCATAATGGGAACCTGAATACCCATGATCTCTGTGTAGGTATTGTCCATACCTATTCTGTCGTAGACCTTCTCCGTGTCCCAATGCTCCATGTTGATGACCATATCTATCTTCTCAGTAAGCTTAACGGCACCCATACCGAAGATGCGGCGGGCATTGATGATGCCGATACCGCGAAGCTCTATAAAGTGACGGATGTTCTCAGGAGAAGAGCCTACCAAAGTTCTGTTGGAAACACGACGAATCTCCACAGCATCATCTGCAATGAGTCTGTGTCCGCGCTTGATAAGCTCAACCGCAATCTCTGACTTACCCACTCCGCTGTCGCCAATAAGCAGCACACCTTCGCCGTAAACCTCAACAAGTACGCCGTGACGGGTGATACGAGGAGCAAGAACAGCATTAAGGAAGGTGATCAATGAAGCGGAGATTGCCGACGTGGTTTCAGATGAACGCAGAATAGGCACACCGTTCTTCTCTGCTGAACGGACTATGGCGTCTGAAGGCTGAAGACTTCTTGCGATGATGATTGCGGGGGGATGCTTTGAGAAAAGTCTGTCTATCATTTCAAACTGTGTTTCATCATCAAACTGACCTAAGTATGAGTACTCTGTAAGGCCGAAGATGATTACACGATTCTCGTCAAAAAAGTCCATATAACCCGTCAGCTCAAGTCCAGGTCTGTCAATATCCATAGAGACTATATCTATCTCCTCGGGGTCACGGGGCATATACAAAGGCTCGAGCTGACTTTCTTTGATCATTTTTGCAAGGGAAACTGAAAACTGTGCGCTCATAAACAAACACCTCTTTGCTTGATAATTCAATAAAAATATGCTTTTATGTTTCTTTATATAGATTCATCTTATATATTAATATTTTTTCATAGTATATTATAACTCAAACGTTCTTAAAATAAAAGCCTTTTTAGAAAATATATGCAAAAAATATGCAAAATTTGAATTCTTATTCAATAAAAGATTCTGCACCCCTGTATTCTTGCATAAAGCCCTGCCTTGTGGGACAAATTAACAGGGGTGAAATTATGATCATATCTGTTATCAGAACCATATTACTCTACATTTTTGTTATAACCGCAATCAGGATCATGGGTAAGCGTCAGCTAAGCGATATGCAGACCTCGGAGCTTGTAATTACTATGATAATTGCGGATATTGCATCAATACCTATGCAAAACACCTCTCAGCCTCTGCTGTCGGGAATCGTGCCTGTGCTTATACTTGTATGCGCAGAGATATTCCTGAGTATTCTAATGCTGAAGCTGCCGCGTCTACGCAATCTTGTTTGCGGCAAGCCCGAGATAATCATTAAAAACGGTAAGCTTGACCAGACTATGCTAAGAGGCTTAAGACTTACAACTGAGGACCTCTCTGTTCTGCTCAGACAACAGGGAGTGTTCAACATTGAAGATGTTCAGTACTGCATTATTGAAACCAACGGACAGATAAGCGTTTTATTAAAGCCCCAAAAAAGAAATCCAACAATTGGTGATATGAACCTGCCTGCACAGGATTGCGGACTTGAGACTGTGGTTTTGAGTGACGGAGAATACTTAAAAACCTCTATGGAGCTGTGTGGTGTGGACAAAAACTGGATAGAAAAAATCCTGGGTCGGGAAAACATGAAGGCCGAGGATGTGATGATAATGACTGTAAACAAGCTGAAGGAATACAGTATAATCAGAAAGTGTGACCGGGTATGAAAAGAATTTATATAGCAGTGATCCTGCTGGTCTTTACTGTATTAATCTGTTCTGTGGAGTTTATATACATCAGTTCCTCTGCAGATAAGATAACCGAGAGGATCGAAAACCTGTGCGAGTCCTACAAAAAAGGCAACACAGAAAGCTCCTTGAGATACGCCCTTGAAACAGAAAAGGATTGGATGAAAAAAGTTAAGAGGATAGATATGCTCCTGTACCACGATTATGTGGATGAAATTACGAAAAACATCGTAAATTTAAAGACGTATATTGCACAAGAGGATGCCGTAGGGCTTTACAGCACCTGTAATGAAATTCTGACACAAGTAAGCTCTTTAAAAAGCAGTGAGCTGCCCACTGCGCAAAACATCATATAATACAACAAATGCCTTCCCTGCAAAAGACAGAGAAGGCATTTGTTAATTTGATTTCTTTTTATTTATGAGCTTTTTGCCCACGGACAAAAGAGAGAATACCGCAAACAGCAAAAGATTGCAGAGAACTATTGTGGAGCTGACTGGAATTCCTTCACAGGTGAAGGAGGTTAAAAGCCCGGCTGTAACACAGCAAACAGAAACACAGACAGACGTAACCACAACGGTAAAAAATCGCTTACAAAGCCGCATAGAGGTAAGTGCAGGGAAAATAATCATTGCGGAAATGAGCAACGTGCCCAGCATTCTCATACCTATGACAATGGTGACTGCTGTAAGCAGAGAGATTGCAGTATTGTAGAGCCTTGTGCGGATACCCGTTGCACCTGAAAAGGTTTCGTCAAAGGTTATGGTAAAGATCTTATTATAAAACAACACATATAATGATATGACTACAACAGAAAGAGCAATGCTTACGGCAATGTCTGTTTCGCTTATACTTAGGATAGAGCCGAACATATACTGCTGAAGATTGATGTTTGTTCCGTTTACACTGGCAAGGAAAACTCCCAAAGCAAGTGCAGAGCTGGAGATCACGGCAATAGCGGCATCTGCGTTTATCTTGCTGTTCTGTGTGATTCTGAGCAAAAAGAATGCCGCCGCCATCACCACAGGCAGAGAAAAATACAAGGGTGCAGAAAAATTAAGCACAGCCGCCACGGAAAGTGCACCAAAGCCCACGTGGGACAAGCCGTCTCCTATCATGGAAAACCGCTTGAGCACAAGCACAACCCCAAGTAGGGCACAGCATACAGCTATGAGCACACCTACAATGAGAGCGTTCACCATAAAGCTGTAATTAAAAACGTTAAGCATTAAAGCGCACCTCCTTACAGGAAAGATGCTGACAATCATCACAGGGACAATCCGACACAAGCATTCTTCTGCCTGTTTCTGAGTGCATAAACTCATGGGTCGTACCATAGAAATTCTCTGCCTGAGAAAGGCAAAGGATATGGGAAGCGTTACGAACCGCAGCCGTAACGTCGTGAGAAACCATAATAACCGTGATTCCGTTTTTGTTCAGGGACTTAACAAGGCTGTAAAACTCCGATGTAGCAATGGGATCAAGCGCAGAGGTAGGTTCGTCAAGAAGTATGAGCTTTTTTGTTGCGCAAAGTGCTCTTGCAAGGAGCACTCTCTGCTGTTGACCGCCTGAAAGAGAAGAAAAGTTTTTCTTCTGAATCGAGCTTATTCCCACCTGAGCCATAACCTTTTCTGCCGTCTGCTTTTCAAACGCGGAATATCTGAATCCGAAACTTCGGTTATTTAAAAAGCCTGACATTACGATCTCCCTGACAGAGGCAGGAAAATCTGCCATATGCTCTGACCTTTGGGAAAGATATCCAATATGGTTTTTGCTGAGAACGTCTGCATATTCAAGGGTTCCGCCCAGTTTGCCGATAAGCCCGAGCAAGCCCTTGATAAGTGTGGTTTTTCCTGAGCCGTTCTCCCCTACTATGCAGAGATAATCCCCTTCGTTAACAGTAAAGGTGATGCCCTCTACCACACACTTGCCGTCATAACCCAGCTTTAAATTTTCAACATTTATTAGTGACATATACATTATCCTTTGATTTAAGGTGTGCAGATAAACTCCGCTAAATCAAACAACGGGCGGAAAACCCGCCCGATTTGATTATTTAAGCCTTGGATGCATAGAGCTTGCATCCAACTGCAATTGTCTGAACAACTGAGAATAAGGCTGTGATTATTGCAGGCAAAGCGTACATAGGCACCACTCTGACGGCAAAAACCACGCAAGCCGCAAGCGCCGCCACAAGAACAACGCAAATAACTGCAAGGAAATACCGAAGTGACTTCCAGGTAAGCTCAGCAGCAACAGAATAATTATCCTCTGAGGGCTCTGCCGTTTTCTTGCGAGATACCTTCTTGGCGGTAAGGTTATTTGCAAAAAGGACACAAACAGCATAAGAAAGCACAACGCTCAGGAGCATCAGAGCAAAAGTATACTCGCCTAAGGGTGCTCTGCAAACTACGCAAAGAGCAAAAGCAACAACAGCACTGACTACTGCACTTAATGCACCGAAAAGTGCAAGGAAGAATCCCTTTTTCTTAAAGCGGATGAGAAAATACAGAAGAGTTGCCGCAAATACTAAAACAGCTGTAACTATCACCTTTACAAACAGACTGAAGCGAAGATTCTGCAAAGTAAAGCTTGCAAAGGTTCCTCCACTGAAAAGAACAAGGAATAAAACCCCAAGAAGGGTTACTGCTGCAGATATAATCAGCATAGGCTTGAATAATTTGTTGAATTTCAGATTCATTTTTTTGCACCTCCGAACATGGAAGGTTTAGAAATGGATTTGAAGCTTTCAAGGCTTCTGATAATAAGCTGAGGCAACAGGTAACCTGTTACAACATTGAGGATCGAGCCAAAGAAGAGTACGTAGCAGAAGCTGCGGATTCCGCTTGCCATAGAGGTGCCGAAAAGTGAAACAGCAAATCCTGATGCGCCGAATATAAACAGACCTGAAAGAGAAATCAGGGCTGTAACTATACTTAAATCGAACATACGGGGTCTTGCATAATTAAAGCCCGAAGCTACTGCGGCATCGATCATGGTTCCGCTTTCGACCTCTGACTTGATCTTGCGAGCAAACAAGGTACAGCTTAAAACAGTGAGCATAACGCACAGTGCAAACGCAGAGGCTGCGGGAATCGTCATCATAAAGGTTCTGCCCTCACCTACAAAGCCTGTAAGGATGGCAAGAACTGAGGAAAACTGCATAATCAAAGCAAGTACTGAAACAACGCCGACAGCTCTGAACTTATAGATAAGAGTAAATGAAAGCACAAGCAGAGCAACGATACCTGCCCAGAAAACCACCTCGGTAACACCGGGGCCGACCACGGGAGGAATTTCGCCGAAGCCTGCAACAGAAACATCGCAGGGCATTGTGCCCGAAGAGATAACCGCTGATAAAAGCTTTGCTTTATCTGCTGTCATATGCTCGCTTGAAAAGGAGAATGCACCCTGCTCAAAAGACTCTGACACGGTAGGATTTGCAAGCATTGCGTCATCAAGCCAGATAGACATAACCTGATTGTAGTAGGTGCCTGTGTCAGCATTTGTAAGCTGAGCCAGAATATCTTTACCTTCGTCGTTGAACTTGATCTCAACGTAATGATAGTTTCCGCTTTCGTCACTATATTCAAAGGTACCTGCAGATCTGATGTGCCTGCTGCCGAGGAGAACAGTCTTGGCTGTGTCGTCTTTGGGAACAGAAAAAGCCGCAGCCCCTGAAGAATCTACGAACATATTGGTATATGAATCGCCGGGGCGCACGCTGACCTCTCCGAAGCAAGTAAGATATGAAGCTACATCACTTGAGCTGTAGTCGCTGTCTACACTCTTTGGTACAACAAAAACCACATCGTTATTGTTGTTGTCAACATAAAGCTGATACTCCTTAAGGCCGTAAACTGCTGCACGTTCTCTGATAACGTCAGCAACAGCCTGAGCATCCTCTGAGCTTGCGGGTTTCAATGCTATTTTTGTGCCTCCGCTTGCATCTATTCCCCAATCAAGACTGCCAAAGCCTTTGAACACGGTATGCTTGATGTCTCCTGTATAGTAGCTGTAGCCAAATACAGAAAGCACAGAGAAAACAAGGATTACAAGGGCAAAAATAATTGCTACAGGTTTTCCTAGCCTTTTCATCATTTGTACCTCCGTAAAAAAATAACTCTGCTAAATCAGCAGATCAATGCCGACATAACAGAGTTATTATATGATTTTTTATGGTAAAAGTCAATCTTTATGCAGAAAAAGACAGTTATTCATCACATAAAGCGCTTATATATACAGATAATGTTCCGACATAGAGAGAATCAGCCAACAAGCTTCTCTATTGCGCAGATACGAACGCAAGTGCAGAACACTTCCATTGCAAGCTTAAGCTCATTGATAGAGGGATATGAGGGAGCAATTCTGATATTTTTATCCTCAGGGTCAACTCCCAAAGGATAGGTTGCACCTGCACCTGTAAGCACAACTCCTGCTTCCTTGCACATTTTTACAACGTTCTTGGCTGTGCCGGGGAAAACGTCTATACTTACAAAATATCCTCCGCGAGGTGTAGTCCATTGAGCGATCTCAGAAGCGGAAAGATGCTCACGGAATTTATTTATAACAACATCAAAGCGGGGTTTGAGGATTGCCTTATGCTTCTGCATATGGCTTTTGATTCCTTCAAAATTCTTAAAGAAGATCAAATGACGAAGCATATTGAGCTTGTCGCTTCCAATGGTCTGGGTTGTGTAGCGCTTTTTGAGGATCTTCATATTATTCTCTGAAGCACCCATAGCTGCAACTCCTGCACCCGGGAAGGTTACCTTAGAGGTAGAAGAGAACACCAGGGGAAGATCGGCATTACCTACCTTCTCACATTCCTCCATAAGGCTCAAAAGAGAATCGGACTCATCCGAAACATCATGCACACAATATGCATTATCCCACATAATGCGGAAATCCTTTGCCGCAGGCTTAAGATTTGCGAATCGACGCACGGTCTCGTCTGAATAAGTGATACCCGTAGGATTTGCGTACTTGGGAACACACCAGATGCCCTTGATGGAAGGATCGGAAGATACCAGCTTCTCCACCATGTCCATATCGGGGCCTGCCTCTGTCATAGGAACGGGGATCATCTGAAAGCCAAAGTACTCTGTAATGGCAAAGTGACGATCATAGCCGGGTACGGGACAGAGAAACTTTCTGTCTTCAACACAAAACCAGGGTGTTGCTCCCTCTGCTGCAGGGGTGGTCATAAAGCAAGCGATGGTATCAAACATCATATTAAGGCTGGAGTTGCCTCCAACAAATACCTGCTCGGGCTTGACCTGAAGCATATGGGACATAAGCTCCTTTGCGGCAGGAATACCGTCAAGGATACCGTAGTTTCTGCAGTCAAAGCCCTGCTCGGAAATGCAGAGATCATCACTGCAAAGAACGTTCAGCATAGGTGATGATATATCAAGCTGCTCTGTGCAAGGCTTACCACGGGACATATCAAGAGAAAGGTTCTTCTCAACAAATCCTTTGTACTGTGCTTTAAGCTGGGAAAGCTCCTGTAAAAGCTGCTCTTTTGTAAGTTCTGAATAAGACAAATTGCTCACGCTCCATGTGGAAAATTCATTTTTATATTAATTGACCTGATATATATTACTATAGTTGAGAGGATTTTGCAAGTTTTATTTTTAAATCCTGCATATTTTACCGAAAATCAACCCGTTGACAAGCAACGGGTTGTGGAAATTAATAGTATTTATAGTATCCGTACTTACCTTTGGCATATTTCTTCTCAGTAAGAGAACAGCCAACCTTGAGGAAGCCCAGCACTTTACTGTCTGCAAGGGTGATGCTCTGGATCGCTTTCTCAATATCGCCGTGGGTTGTAACCTTTTCACGGACAACAAGCACATAACCTGATATGAAGTCTTTAAGAATGAGTGAATCGGTAACAATACCAACGGGAGGAGTATCAATGATAATATAATCGTAGGTCTCCTCTATGCTGTGAAGCAGAGACTCAAAATATGAGGATGCAAGCAGCTCTGAAGGATTGGGAGGGATGGAGCCTGCCGTGAGAACATCAAGGTAAGGAAGAACATCCTTGTTGACAACATCATCAAGAGTCTTGAACTTACCCAAAACCTCAGAAAGACCTGCATTGTTCTGCAGTCTGATAAGATTGTGGATATTGGGACGACGAAGGTCACAGTCCATCAGGAGAACCTTTTTACCCATTTTGGAGAAGGATATTGCAAGGTTGGCTGTGGCTGTGGACTTACCCTCACCCTTTGACCAGCTTGTTACAACAACTATCTTGCTCTCTGATGCTGCAAGGGAGAAAACCAGGTTTGTTCTGGCAATCTTATAGCCCTCAACGATGGCGAACTTACTGTCACCGTTAATAACGTTCTTGGATTTATCTGCATAATTTGCATTCTTTTTGGATGAACCTAATTTCATGACCGTCTTGCACCGCCTTTCTTTTTGGCTGAAGTGTCGGAATCAAAGTCTACGATTTCTGCAAATACAGGTACTGAGTAGGATTTGAACAGGTCGTCTCCGGGTTTGATGGTGGTATCTATAATTTCAATAATAATTGAAATCAGGACAGAAATGATAAGACCGGCCACAAAGCCAATAAGTGCATATCTTGTTTCATCAGGAGATGAGTGCTGACCCGGTACGCTTGCCGCATAGCCAAAGGGTACTGCCTCACCGCCGCTGTAGTATTTGTCAAAAACAACGGGGGCAGCATTACGGATAGCATTTGCCGTATCTGCACAAACCTGACCGTCACGACCTGAAACAGCTATTGAAAGAACGTTTGACTCGTTAACGGGACGAATGGTTACGGTGTAACCTCCGGGGATGATCTCACGCATTTCCTCGGAATATGTGAAAATAACGGCACAGTGGTCTGCAAGACTTGTGGAGGGATTGATCGTACCGGATGAAAACTTTGTGTCTTCTCCGGTAGTACCTTCTGTTGTACCGATATACTTGATGCATATCATAGAACTTGAAGAGTATCTTTTGGGAATAAAGTTATCTGCATAAATATAGGCACCCAAAGCTGCAATTACAGATACAATAATGATGAGCTTGATATGAGCAATTATCATTTTAAGAATATCATTAATCGTTATATCTCTCATCCATACCATCTCCTTACTTCAAATTAATATCATTATTTTATAATAGACTAAAACAAGCGAGTTATAATTCCAACGCAGAATTATGAGCAAATATTAGAATGTTTGAATCCTAATTAGCCCAAAATACTCAAAAGCACACCTGCGGCAACAGCTGAACCGATAACACCTGCAACGTTGGGACCCATTGCGTGCATAAGCAGGAAGTTTGAGGGGTTCTCTGACTGGCCAACCTTATTGGCAACACGGGCTGCCATGGGAACCGCGGATACACCTGCAGATCCGATAAGAGGATTAACCTTGCCTTTTGTGAAGATGTACATAAGCTTACCGAAGAGAAGACCGAAGGCTGTACCCAAGCAGAATGCCGCAAGACCGAGGCCGATGATCTTCAATGTATCTCCTCTGAGGAATACATCACCGGTGGCGGTAGCACCAACGGTAAGACCCAGGAAGATTGTGATAATATTCATAAGCTCGTTCTGAGCAGTTTTGAAGATTCTGTCTACAACTCCGCTTTCCTTAAAGAGGTTACCGAGCATAAGCATACCAACAAGGGGTGCTGCACTGGGAAGAAGCAGAGCACATACGATAGTAACGATTATGGGGAAAAGGATCTTCTCCAGCTTGGAAACGGGACGAAGCTGCTCCATTACAACCGAACGCTCCTTCTTGGTTGTGAGAGCCTTCATAATGGGAGGCTGGATAATGGGTACAAGGGCCATATACGAGTATGCTGCAACGGCTATGGGACCCAGCAGCTCCGGCTTAAGAATTGATGTAACGTAAATAGCTGTGGGGCCATCCGCACCGCCGATGATACCGATTGAACCGGCTGCCTGCGGGTCAAAGCCAATGAGGGAAGCAACAATAAAGGTAAAAAATATACCTATCTGAGCTGCTGCGCCCAAAATAAAGCTCTTGGGGTTAGCGATAAGAGGACCGAAGTCTGTCATACAACCAATGCCGAGGAAGATAAGGGGAGGATAGAGTCCAAGCTTAACACCCTGGTAGAGGTAATAAAGTAAGCCGCCATTGGTGGGAACGTTATAATAGCTTATCCCCTCTAAGGTGGTGACGGCGTAATTTGCCGCTTCTCCCCCATGGGATGCTATATATTGCTCCACAGGAATGAGTTCTGTGGAAGGAGCCGCCATAATAGGCGGATAAAGGTTAACTATAAGCATACCGAATGCAATGGGCAACAAAAGCAAAGGCTCGTACTGCTTTTTGATTGCAAGGAACAGCAAAAAGCATGCAATTGCTATCATTACATAGTTGCGCCAATTAAGAGAAACCAGACCTGAGTCAAGATACAGACCCACAACGGAATCCCAGAAGCCTTGTAAAATACCCATTATAACAAACCCTCCGTTCTCATTGCAGGAATGTTTTCTCTGATGCCTGCATTTGCCCACTCATTGCGAGCAGTATTTGCAGGACGGATACCTGTTACCCTGACCTTCTTTGTGCTGCCGTAGAAAGCTTCCACTGCCGCGGTGATAACTGCAACAGTCTGCAGATCCAAGCCCTCATTATGAGAAGCAGGAGCAACAGTCACAGCCTCTGCCGCTACAGGCGCCAAAGCAGGCTGTGCAGGCTTGGCTTTTGCCTTTGCTTTATTCTGTGCCGCATATACAATGCCTGAATAGAGCTTGATCAGGCCGATAAGAAGAAGCAACACCAAAAAAACAACCACAAAGCCTGTGATAAGGATTATCAAGGATTGGTTTGAAGGGGCTTGCTGTGTGGCATCGGCTGCAAGCCTGATATAATTTTGCATAAACAGGTTCCTCCAAAATAAGAATATGTACTGAGGATAAAGCCGAAAAAACATAAGATTTACCCTTATACATTATAGATATATTCATTTTACACTTTTTAAAAAGATTTTTCAATAGTAAAAAGCAAAAACCGTCGAAAAATTTCGGCGGTTTTTTGCAATACACATATTTATTTAATTTAGAGAGTGTTTTTTACAGAATAATACATATAAGTCCGTTACATCCGTCGTTGATGATCTTCTCCACTGTTTCCGTAAGCTTACGTCTTGCATCAGCAGGCATTCTGTAAAGCTTGTTGTGAAGTCCCTCGCTCACAAGCTCGTTTACGGATTTGCCGAATATGTCTGACTGCCAGATCTTGACGGGATCCTCTTCAAACTCACGAAGCAGGTACTTTACAAGCTCCTCTGACTGTTGCTCTGAGCCTACAAGAGGTGTTACCTCTGCGCAGGTCTCTATTCTCATCATATGCACTGAGGGTGCTGAGGCTCTGAGTTTGACTCCGTATTTACCGCTTTGCTTTATGATGCGCGGTTCCTCAAGCTTCAGTTCCTCCATAGTGGGCATTACGATACCGTAGCCGTTTTCCAGCACATCCTCGTAGGCTTTTGCTATACGCTCATACTCCTGCTTTTTGCCCGAAAGGTCAGAAAAACTGTCAAGGAGGGATTTTTCGTCGGGAATATCCAGCCCTGTCTGTTCAGACAGCACCTTGAAGAACAGATTTCTGTGTGGAACAACGCAAAGCTCTGCTATGCCGGTACCCATATCTATTCCGGTAAGCCTGGACTCTGCAATATATTCGTTTTGGCAAAGACTTTCTGCCACCTGCTGAACCTGGCGGAGTTTACTTATCCTTCCTGCGCTTTGGAGGATGCTCTCGAATATTGCGGATTTAAGCCAATGGTCCTTGGGAAGAGTGAGAAGCCAGGCAGGAATATCCACCTTTATCTCTTGCACGGGAAACTCAAAAAGTATCTGAGCAAGTATACGCTTTATTTCATTTTCGTCAAGCTCAAGGCAGGAGGTTGGGATTACGGGGACCATGTACTCCCTTGCAAGCTCTGATGCCAACTGCTGAGAGCTGACAGAGGAGGGATCAAGACAGTTAAGAAGAATTATAAACGGTTTGTTTATCTCTTTGAGCTCTGAGACGACTCTGCGCTCTGCTTCTGTGTAATCTTCTCTGGGAATATCGCTTATGGAGCCGTCTGTGGTTATTACAAGTCCGATGGTGCTGTGATCCGTGATAACCTTTTTGGTGCCGAATTCTGCCGCTTGGTCAAAGGGAACCTCTGCATCAAACCAGGGTGTTTTGACCATTCTTGGAGTATCCTCCTCAATGTATCCCAAAGCACTCTCTACTATGTAGCCCACACAGTCTATCATCCGAACGGACAAGGTGACGTTGTCTCCCAGGTCGATCTCCACAGCATCCTCAGGGATAAACTTGGGTTCTGTGGTCATTATGGTTCTGCCTGCGGCAGATTGAGGCAGTTCGTCGTTTGCACGGGCTCTGCGGTATTCATCGGGTATGTTCGGAATTACAAGGGTATCCATAAACCGTTTTGTGAACGTAGACTTGCCTGTACGGACAGGGCCTACAACTCCTACGTAAATGTTGCCTGCTGTACGGGTTGCAATATCCTTGTATATGTTTCTCTGTTCCATTGCTTTGCCTCCACCTGTTTCTGTATTATTTATAGTAAAATCTATGCACATAACCTTTGGAATATTCCACTAATGGGACTGCATATGAAAAAGCGGCAGTGAACTGCCGCTTTTATGCCAATTATGCATTGACGATCATAAGCATACGAGCCTCTGTGAGCTCTTCTTCCTCGATTGAGTTTTCTTCACAAAGAGAAGACAGCAAAGTTGAGTAACGCTTTGCGATTTCCCACACCTGCTCCCCCTTATGAGCATAATACAAGGTCAGCGGATGGCTGTATGAACCTGTATCTGTCTCCCCTGTTCCCTCAACTGATACAACCTGCTCAAAGGTGATACTGTTTGAAAGCAATGCAGATACCTGCATATCAAGACGTACGTCTATGGTATTTTCTTCTGCCATTCTGTAGCTTACGGAGGTTACGGATGCTCGGATATGCTTGCAAACAGAAAAGACCTTGCTGAGAGTCTCCGAATGCTTTATATCTGCCTGGCGCTCAATGCATACAAGTTCTCCGTCCTCCACGGTTGCAAGGATACAAAGCTTTACCTTGCCCGTAAGCTCCGCTTTACCATCCTTGAGATCTACGGCAACAGCAGGCTCTTCCCAGAAAATATCCATGATCTTTGAGATCTGCCGTTCTCCCAATTGCAGAGAGGACTTCACCGCACAGTTAGCCTTTAAGGGATAAACCTCTGAAGAAAGGGTTAAAGAATCAACTGAGAGCCTTGTATGCTCAGCAACTGAATAAGCATCTGTAATGAAGGTTATGTTTGACTGTTTGTATCCTGAAACAGAAGCGCACATTTTAAGATCTATGCTGATTGACGGCTCCTCTGTAAGCACACCTGTACGCAGAAGCAGCTCGTAAGTGAGAACATCAAGACGCACATCTGTAACTGTGCAGTCGCTGTCTTTTGAGTCTATACTCTGTGAAAACGGAAATACATAAATAAACTGGTCAACCTCACCCGTTGCCGCATCGCATATATACAACATTCTTAAGGTGACCTCACCTTTAAGGAGCAACTTGTCTGAGCTCTGCTGAAAATCCGTCACAAGAGCCGTTACGTCGCTTCTTACTATAGATTCAACGGCGTTTTTAGGGCGTAGATTCACAGTCTGGGCAACGTTGAACTGTTCCTGATTCAGTTCGCAAAGCTCAAACACATCGGCGTTTTTCGTTTTTATCTGCAGAGCTTCGTTGGAACATTCCTTTTTAATATCGTATATTCTTTTGGTGTGGATGGCGGTATACAGTGAAAATGCGCCGTGTACCGTTAACCTGCGGGGTGTGAGAGCTCTGCAATTGAGATATTCCGGCTTTGCTGTTGTGATCACTGCATTCTCTGCGGCATCCTCGCTAACGGGGATGGTAGCAGAAAACGGTACTGTCTGCTCACAGCATCTAAGGGCTTTTTTGTTGCTGTCGCAATAAAGAATGCTAAGCACTGAGGCACCGTCTACTCTGAGCTGGCCTGCAGAAAAGGTTCTGGTATAGATTTTGGGTACAAGAGTGCATTTTAAGATCTTCTCAATATCTGCACAATAATCAGGCAAGGTAAAATCCAGGTCCACCGCCTGTTGAGTAACCGTGTCCAGAATTTCTGCGCCCGCACAAACGTATTGATTTTTAAGTAAATAGTCCATTATTTTTCTCTCCTTTTATGTTCTGCTCTATTTATATTGCGCTGAGACGGTTTTTATGACACAAAAGGAAAAGCCATCGGCAAAACCGATGGCTTAATCAAATATTAAAATTCAAGTAAAAGGCATATCAAATTACAGAAGTGCTGTGGGGATACCTGCTATGGTTTTCTGGATAAAGGTCGCATCCTTGACATTCAGGATACCGTTACCGTCTACTTCTGCGTTTGCCATTCCCTGCTCAGTCAGAGTGATAATATCTGCAACGTGCTTTTGGATCGCCGTTGCATCTCTGATGTTGACCACACCGTCGCAATCCGCATCACCTTTGAGCAGAACAACTGCGGGAGGAGCTTGCGTGGGTGCGGTTGACTCTTCTGCAGGGGCAGAAGATGCAGGCTCTGACTCTGCAGGAGTTGTAGGCTCTGTGGGCTCTGAAGGGGTTGTGGGAATTGTGGGGGTTGTGGGAATTGAAGGATCATTGCCTCCTGTGCTGCCGCTGAGGAGCTTGCCAACTCTTGCAAAGGGAACTGTGATGTTGTCTTCGTCACTCTTTTCAAAGCTGTTGTGGACCTGAGATGCCGCTTCGTCGTCAAGATGAGCCTGGTCGGTCATCACAAGATCTCCGGGCAGACAATCCATGGGAGATTTGCCCATGGTTGCAACAAGCATTACGCCAATACCTGAGGTCTCTATATCATTGACAGAGATCTCCAGTTCATCAAGGGGAATGGACATTTCGTAGAAGAAATCCATAGATGCACTCTTGTGACCCTTTGTATTGAAATCTACCCAATCTGCGGTTTCGTCTGCTACATCACCGGGAACTCGTCCGTTGTGCTCGCCGTAAGCGCCGTTGATACCGTATACGTTTTTGCTGAGGATTCCCTTGCCGAAATTCATTTCTATATCGGAAGTGGAGGCATCCAAAATCTCAACAGGATTGAGGCCCTCTTCGTCTCCGCCGTATACCCAGGGACCGTTGCCGCCTTTGGTGTTAATGGAAATAAGCTTATTAAAGCCGTTTTCAAATGTCATACCTGAATCCCAGATAGTGCCGCCTTCTGCAAGGCCGCCCTTGTTGCCCACTGCTGTATCTGAATCGCCTGTATCAACAGCAATGAAGAAGGGAAGCTCCTGAGTCTGCCAGAGTGTGCCCTGAGAAAGAGGATAATCGTCGTTAGGTGCAACAACGTCCTGAACGTTTGTCATCTCCCACATAAGGTAGAGATTTGTGCTGTCGTATGCAGCGTAAAGAGCATAAAGGTCAATACCAACCTCGTACATGGAATTGGGACGGTATACTCTGGGGTCGTCGTTAGCAGTACCCTGAGCAATGAGCATTGAGCTGTCCCAATCGGAAATAGAGCCGTCGATAGAGATGGCAGTATTCTTGCCAACCTGTCCGTTCGGATTTGTGGAAAAATATCCGTCGAGGGGCTTTGAGGTGGTTGCGGTACTGTCAGAGGAGGCTGAGGGGTCTTTCTTTGTATACGTTGCCGTTGATGATACCGATCCGTTTTTATTGGTTGCAGAAACCAAAAGAGTTACTGTGGAGCCTATCTGAGTATCTGCTCCAAGAGTAACGTCTGCCGTATCCGTAAAGCTTACCTGTGCACCGCCGTCCACAGTATAGTACGCTGAATCTGCATACTTGGCGGTTACTGTTACTGTGACAGTATCTGTTTTAAAAGAAGAACCATCCTTTTTGCTGATGGATACAACGGGCTCTGCGGCAGTAGGGTCGTAGGTCTCCCACTTGTCGCTGTCCAGCAAATATATGCTGTTGGCTCCGGGATAGGAAAGATCTCCTGTCTGAGAGGAGCCGTTATTGAAGATCACCTTTGAATAGGCTTTGTCGGGGGTGTAGGAATACACTCCGTCGCCTTCATCTGTCATCTTTACTCCCGGCCAGCCTGCGTTCTGGTCAGAGGAGCTGTTCCACATATAGCAATTGGGGGTGCCGTAGCTTGAGGATACCTTTACATAGACAGTATCGCCTGCAGCAAATACAGGCACTGCCGCTACAGCGCAAATGATTATTGCCAAAGATAAAAGTAAAGCAAGAATTTTGTTTGAGCGTTTCATAGCTTTGCCTCCTTATATTATTTAAGATTATGGTAGCAGATGGATAATGAGTTTTCAAGACAATTTTTACGAATAAATGCAAAAAAGATAATTTACAGCAATAACTTTGTTCAAATGTGTTTTGAATCTCAGACGCAAAGAAAAAGCGGTGCTTGCACAGCACCGCCCACAAGGATGGATATTATGTTTTTTGCTTCTTAATTTTATAAATTTTACGCAAGAAAAAGGACAGGAATTTTGGATTTTCAATAAGTACAACTTTCAATTCATTCGCCTCCTGAACATATTGCATATAATTATGATAGTGATTGCCGCTACAACCACAACGAACTCGTATGGAAGACAGCTTGCCACAAGCAGACCTGCCGCAAACCACAGACAACGGTTATAGCCGAAGCATCTCATAGCATCACCTCTGTGGTATACTATGCAATGATAAAGAATGTGTTACACAGATTATCATATGGAGTTGAAAAGTACGCTCTGAACTGATATAATAAGCATATAAACCGAAAAGGCAGAAGGAATATGAAAACTATTACCATAAACAACAATGATGCAAACCAGAGATTGGATAAATTTCTGAGCAAAAGATTCAAGACTATGCCCAAGTCTCTGATGTATAAATACATACGCACAAAGTACATTAAGCTAAACGGTAAGAAATGCGCTATTGATGATGTGCTGTGCGTTGGGGACGTGCTCACCTTCTACATCAAGGATGAATTCTTTGAGGCTAAGTATGATGAATATGAATTTATGAAAGCCCCCAAGAAGCTGAATATCGTATATGAAGACGAAAATCTTATAATTATTGACAAGCCTGAAGGAGTGCTTGCCCACCCTGATAAAACATATCACTTTGACTCCATGGTGGCAAGGGTACGGCATTACCTATACTCAAAGGGTGAATACGATCCTAAAGCCGAAAATTCATTCTCCCCTGCTATGGCAAACAGACTGGACAGAAACACAGGCGGACTTATTATTGCCGCTAAAAATGCTGCAGCATTGAAGGAGCTCAACTCCCTTATAAAAGAAAGGCGGATCAAAAAGCTGTATCTTTGTCTTTGTGAAGGTGTACCCAAGAAAAAGGAAGGCTTGCTTACGGGTATGCTTACAAAGAATGAAAAGAAAAATAAGGTTTCCGTTACTAAAAATACTGATGACGGAAAGGAAATTGCCACAGCCTACAGGGTGATCGACGCAAAGGGAAAATATTCCCTTGCAGAGGTAGATCTGCTTACCGGCAGAACTCATCAGATCCGCGCTCATATGGCATCTATCGGCACACCTCTTGCGGGTGACACAAAGTACGGAGGACATCCTCTGAGGATAAAGGGACACACAGGTCAGGCACTTTATTCATATAAACTGAAGTTTTCTGTTATTGAGGATTCTCCCCTCTCGTATCTCTCTGAAAAAGAGTTCAAAGCAAATAACGTATGGTTTGAAAAAAACGGAAGAGTCAACATCTGACTCTTCCGCCTTTTACTTTATGCACATAAAAGCTGCCATGGTACCTCTTTTGCCGTTTGTGGCTCTGTGGGACCAGAGCAGGTCGCTGCTGCATTGAGTGCACAGGTCGCTGAGGGTTATGTTTTCTTCTTTTACACCTGCTTGCATCAATATAAGCTTATTTGCAAAAGCCAGGTCAACCATATATTTTCCCTCTTTATTCCCGGGAGTAATAACTGGGCTTTCATTGCCGAAAAGCTTACTGAACTCTGCGGCACAGTCTGCACTTACCTCGTAGCAGCATTTGCCTATTACGGGGCCGATTGCACAAATCAGATCATCGGGATTGGTAGAAAACTCCCTGTGCATCATCTCTACCACCTTGCGGGATATCTCGCCCACTGTACCCCTCCAGCCTGCATGAGCAAGACCTATGGCACGGTTTACAGTATCCACAAAAAAAACGGGGGTACAGTCTGCGTAGTAGGTTACAAGGGTTACTCCCGTATCATTTGTAACAAGAGCATCAACGGAGTGCATATCACGAGGTTTGTATATACCCACTCCTCTGTCTGGCGCAGTAACCTTGCGCACGACTGTCTCGTGCACCTGAGCAGAGGCTGTGAGCGACTCGTACTCAAAGCCAGCAGCCTTGCAAAGCCTTTTATAATTCTCTGTTACGTTTTCATCCGCATCTCCTCTGCCAAAGGATAAGTTCATAGATGAAAACTCACCCTTGGACACACCTCCGAGCCTGGTGGAAAAGGCATGGCGGATAAAGGGTATTTCGCTGAGCTTATTGTATGTAAGAAAAGGGACCTCTCCTTTGTGCAAGGTCATGGTTTCTGAATTTAAATTCAATACAATCACCTCTTGTAGGTTATTATACAGCAAAACATCTTGCAAGACAATGATATTCGTGATATAATTCTTATATTAAAGTACTCGGAGGTCTACAATGTTTAAGAATAACAAAACACTTTTAGGTGCCAATATTCCTCACAGCTGTGACTACTGCCAGAACTGTGTTGTGGAAGGCGGCAAAAACTTCTGCAAGTACAAAAAGTCCATCAACAAAAAAGGAAAATGCTCAAGATTCAACTATAACCCCGTTATGCGCAAGATCACAGCGCCAAAAGCCCTGGATAAATTTGATCCTGAAGACTTTGCTTTATAAATCACAAATATATGCACATAAAAAGCAGAAGTGCCCTTATAATCAGGCACTTCTGCTTTTCTTTTCAGTAATAGCTTGCTATGTGGCGAAGCTTTTCCCTCGCCCGCTTAATGTGACGGGTTACTGTAGAGGGATTAAGATTCAACTCAGATGCAATAACATTCATCTTTTTTCCGTTCAGATAATACTCCACAAGACAGAGCTTTTGCATATCAGACAACTCTTCGGCAATGGCTTTTTTCAGTATCTGCTTCATTTTTGTTTTTTCAGATTTTGAAGAAGAGCCGGAAGAAGTGAAGGAAAGATACGATATCTGCTCATACAGCTCGTTATCTGCACAATATTCATTACGCGGCACTTTGCTTCTCCTTTGCTATGCTTGCAAGATAGCCTGCTGTTTGCTGTACCTCATAATAAATAAGCTGAAGCTTGTGAATGTTGTCCTCCAGGGTTCTGCGTTCATTCATAGGTACTGTTTTGAGCTTTGCTTTCATTCTGCCAAGGTTTCTTTTGATCTTCTCTGCTTCTGCGTAGTATTCCTGAGACCATTCTGAATAATTCATTTTTCATATCCTTTCAATAAACATCATACTCATAACAAATTGGGGCCGTATTCGTTATTCTGAGTTGTGAGGTGGTGTTTCCTCACATATATACTAACAGATTATTGGAATAAAATCAATAGTTTTTCGAATATTTGTTCTATTTTTACTCCTATGTACCATATTCAGGTCAGTAAAAAACAAAAAAGCGCTGTTACCCGAATAGATAACAGCGCTGAATTTATTCTGCGTTTTCTGAGGGCTTAGAGGTACTTTTAGGCTCTTCCTCCTTTACGGGAAGCTCCACGATCTTCTTTGTAAATACAATTCCCTCGTATTTCTGTTTAACGCAAACTCTTCCGTCAAACTCCTTCTTACATTCGGGACAAACGAATACAGCCTTGAAGCTGTTACTGCGAACGTTCCACTTGGTTTTTTGGATACAACGTGTGCTGCATTCGGGACAATCAAAAAACATTTTTGAACGGTCAACAAGGGGGCTCTTAAGATCTGTGATATGCTTTGACTTAAAGGTTAGCTTACGATAAAACTCTTCGTCTGCGGCATCCTCCACAAATTCCTCAAAGGGAACCTTTTTATATAGTTTTTTAAAGCACAGGTAGCTGAGCTCCGCGTCCGAAAGGGCTCTGTGGTGCTCTGTCTGCGTATCAATGGAGAGAAGCTCTGCACAAGTGGAAAGACCCAGCTGCCTTGAGGAGCTGCCAACTCCCAGAATATACTCGCAATAGCTCTGCAGATCACAGTAGCGGGTCAAAAACCTGAGAGAATCGGTGCCTGTGAAATAGTTCTGATTTTCTATAAGTGCAAGCAGATCTGAGGTGCTCCAGGTCATAAGGATGCTATCCCCCAAAAAATCTGCAAATTCTGCAAGTGCACTCTGAAAATTATGCTGTGCGCTCTGAAGCTCTTCAAAGCTTATATGAGTGAGCTTCTTTACGTAGGGGTTAAGAAACTTGCCTATTGAGGGTTTTACAAGCACACTGAATCTATCGATGATCTGCCTGTTATCATCGATTTTAACTGCACCGAATTCAAATATTTCATTGATGTGCTTCTTGCGCTTCTTGCTGTATGCCGCATTCCACTCAAGGTCAAGAATTACAAAACTCATTTACGGAAAGCCTTCTTCATTCTAAGTTCTTTTGAAAGTATGGTTTTTCTCATACGGATGGATTCAGGGGTTACCTCTACAAGCTCATCATCTGCTATAAACTCAAGACATTGCTCCAAGGACATAACTGTGGGAGGAGTCAGCTTGAGGGCGTCGTCTGAGCCGGAGGCACGGGTGTTAGTCATATGCTTGCGCTTGCAGACGTTTACCGTCATATCCTCTGACTTGGGATTCTCTCCGACTATCATTCCCTCGTACACCTCTACGCCTGCACCAATGAAGAGTCTGCCTCTTTCCTGTGCCTGATAGAGTCCGTAGGCAACACTCTCGCCTGATTCGTGAGCTATGAGTGAGCCCTTATGACGGGTAATAATTTCTCCCTTTAAGGGTTCGTAGGAATCAAAAACACTGTTCATAATACCGTTTCCGTTGGTATCTGTGAGGAATTCGGGACGATAACCCATAAGTCCTCGGGAGGGGATCCTGAACTCAATATGAGTCATATTACTGCCTGCTCTGGCGCCCATATTGATAAGCTCTGCTTTTCTGGAGCCCAGCTTCTCCATAACGGGGCCAACGTAATTATCAGGCACCTCGATCATAAGGTACTCTATAGGCTCACAGGTGACACCGTCTATAACCTTGGTGATTACCTGAGGACGGGAAACCTGGAATTCATAACCCTGGCGGCGCATTGTCTCAATAAGAATTGAAAGATGAAGCTCTCCTCTGCCCGAAACCTTGAAGGTATCTGTTGAATCCGTCTCTTCAACTCTGAGGGCAACGTTTGTTTCTATCTCTCGGAAAAGGCGGTCCCTGAGGTTTCTGGAGGTAACAAACTTACCCTCTCTGCCTGCAAAGGGGCTGTTGTTAACTATAAAATTCATCGAAACGGTGGGTTCATCTATCTTGATGAAGGGCAAGGGATCAACCTGATCTACAGAACAGAGTGTTTCACCAATGTTGATATCTCCTATGCCGCTTACGCATACGATATCACCTACTGTGGCACTGTCTGTTTCTACTCTGTGAAGACCCTGAAACTGGTAAAGCTTTGCGATCTTTACCTTTTTCGCGGTGCCATCTGCACAGCAGAGCATTGCCTGCTGACCGGATCTGAGGGAGCCTCGCTCTATTCTGCCGATGCCGATCCTGCCTACGTATTCATCATAGTCAATGTTTGAAAGAAGAAGCTGGAGTCCGCCCTCCATATCGCCTGAGGGGGCAGGAACTTCTTCAATTATCTTCTCAAAAAGCGGACGCATATCCGTGCCCTGCTCTTTGTAATCAAGCATAGCAAAGCCGTCGCGGCCTGATGCATACACCACGGGAAACTCCAGCTGGTCGTCATCTGCACCAAGCTCAATGAACAGGTCAAGCACCTCGTCTATTACTTCCTCAGGACGAGCACCGGGACGGTCGATCTTGTTAACAACAACGATTACCTTCTTTTTAAGTCCCAGAGCTTTCTTCAGAACAAAGCGGGTCTGAGGCATACATCCCTCAAAGGCATCAACAAGCAAAAGCACGCCGTCTACCATCATCAGTATACGCTCAACCTCTCCGCCGAAATCTGCATGGCCGGGGGTATCTACGATGTTTATCTTAATATCATTGTGCATAACGGCTGTGTTCTTGGAGAGGATCGTGATTCCGCGCTCACGCTCAAGGTCGTTTGAATCCATAACTCTTTCTGCCACAACCTCGTTTGTGCGGAAGATTCCGCTTTGACGCAGAAGCTGGTCAACAAGAGTTGTTTTGCCGTGGTCTACATGTGCAATGATAGCAATATTTCTCAGATTTTTGTTTTCGCTCACAATATCATTCCTTATAGAAAATTCCAATATGTGATTATATCACAATGCGACAAAAAATACTATGGTAATATTATATGAAAATTATTCTATATAAAGGTAGTATATTAGTTTTAGCTTACTTTATTTTTTCTTTACAAAGGGCTTGTTTTGATATATAATATATAATGTATTTTTATAAATATGAAAAAGGAGGAATCCGTATGGGTTATACTATTGCGGAAAAAATCATTAAGGCTCATCTTGTGGAAGGCGAGATGAAGAGAGGCACAGACGTAGCGCTGAAGATAGACCAGACTCTTACACAGGATGCTACGGGCACTATGGCTTATCTTGAGTTTGAGGCTATGGGCGTGCCCAGAGTTAAGACAGAGAGAAGTGTTGCTTACATAGACCACAACACACTCCAGACAGGATTTGAAAATGCTGACGACCACAGATTCATTCAGTCTGTGTGCAAAAAGCACGGTATATATTTCTCACGCCCCGGCAACGGTATCTGCCATCAGGTTCATCTGGAGAGATTCTCCAAGCCCGGCAAGACACTCATCGGCTCTGACAGCCACACTCCCACCGGCGGCGGAATCGGTATGCTTGCAATCGGCGCAGGCGGACTTGACGTAGCAGTTGCTATGGGCGGCGGCGCATATCACATCACAATGCCCGAGATGGTAAGAGTTAACCTGACAGGCAAGCTCCAGCCCTGGGTATCTGCTAAGGATATTATCCTTGAGGTGCTTCGTCTGCTCTCTGTTAAGGGCGGCGTAGGCAAGATCATTGAATACGGCGGAGAGGGAGTTAAGACCCTGACCGTTCCTGAGCGTGCAACGATCACAAATATGGGTGCCGAGCTTGGCGCCACAACCTCTATCTTCCCTGCAGACGAAATAACAAAAGCATTCCTTGAGGCTCAGGGCAGAGTTGAAGACTACACGGAGCTTTCTGCTGACGAGGATGCTGTTTACGATAAGATAGTTGAAATTGACCTGAGCACTCTGGTACCCATGGCAGCTTGTCCTCACAGCCCTGACAACATCAAGACCATTGAAGAAATAGGTGCAAAAGAAGTTCATCAGGTCTGCATCGGTTCCTGCACAAACTCAAGCTACCTTGACCTTATGCGCGTTGCCGCTATCCTCAAGGGCAAGACCGTATCTCCCAAGGTTTCTCTTTCAATTGCACCCGGCAGCAAGCAGGTGTTCAATATGCTGGCACAGAACGGTGCACTTGCAGACCTGATTGCAGCAGGCGCAAGAATCCTTGAATGTGCTTGCGGTCCTTGCATTGGTATGGGTCAGTCCCCTAACTCTGCAGGCATTTCGCTGAGAACCTTCAACAGAAACTTTGAGGGCAGAAGCGGCACTGCTGACGGACAGATCTACCTTGTATCTCCTGAAACAGCAGCAGCATCTGCGCTGACAGGTGTGTTTACAGACCCCAGAACTCTGGGCGAAGCAGTTGAGATCAAGCTTCCTGAAAAGTTCCTTATAAACGACAATATGATAATTGAGCCTGCTACTGAGGCTGAGATGGACTCTGTTGAGGTACTTCGCGGACCCAACATCAAGCCCTTCCCCACCACAAAGCCCATGGAGGCAAGCATTGAGGCATCAGTTGCTCTGAAGGTTGGCGACAACATTACAACAGACCACATTATGCCTGCAGGTGCAAAGATCCTGCCCCTGCGCTCAAACATCCCTGCAATCTCTGAGCATTGCTTCACGGTTTGCGACAAGGAGTTCCCCTCACGCGCAAAGGCGCTGGGCTCCTCTATCATTGTAGGCGGCAACAACTACGGTCAGGGCTCCTCCAGAGAGCACGCTGCTCTTGCACCTTTGTACCTTGGAGTAAAGGCTGTGCTTGTGAAGTCCTTTGCAAGAATTCACAGAGCAAACCTTATTAATGCAGGTATTCTTCCCCTTGAGTTTGCAAACGAAGCAGACTACGATGAGATCGCTCTGGGCAACGAGATAGTTATGCCCGAGGTTAGAGATATCATTGCAAACGGCGGAGACGTTATTATTGAAAACAAGACAACATGCAAGACCATAGTTGCAAAGTGTGAGCTCACACAGCGAATGAAGGATATCATCCTTGCAGGCGGTCTGCTGAATTATACAAAGGAGCAGAACAATGGATAAGATCAAAATGACTACCCCCATCGTTGAGATGGATGGAGATGAAATGACCAGAATCATCTGGTCCCTTATAAAAGAGGAGCTTATTCTCCCCTTTGTTGACCTCAAATCTGAATACTACGACCTGGGGCTTGAAAACAGAAACGCAACTGATGACCGTGTTACCGTTGAGAGCGCAGAGGCTACAAAGAAGTACGGTGTTGCAGTTAAGTGTGCAACCATTACACCCAATGCCGCAAGAATGACAGAGTACGATCTGAAGCAGATGTGGAAATCTCCCAACGGCACCATCCGTGCTATTCTTGACGGCACAGTTTTCCGTGCTCCCATCCTTGTAAAGGGTGTTGTGCCCTTTATCCCCACATGGACAAAGCCCATCACAATTGCAAGACACGCCTACGGAGACGTTTACAAAAACACAGAGATGAAGGCTCCCGCAGGCTCAAAGGCTGAGCTTTGCGTTACAGATGCCGAGGGCAACGAGACCCGTTCCACCATTATGGAGTTCAAGGGTGACGGAATAGTTCAGGGAATGCACAATACTGACAGAAGCATCTCCTCCTTTGCACGCTCTTGCTTTAACTATGCACTTGCTACAAAGCAGGACGTATGGTTCTCCTCCAAGGACACCATCAGCAAGATCTACGACCACAACTTTAAGGATATTTTCCAGGATATCTACGATGCTGAATATAAAGAGAAGTTTGAGGCTACAGGCATTGAGTACTTCTACACACTCATTGACGATGCCGTTGCACGTGTTATCAGAAGTAACGGCGGCTACATCTGGGCTTGCAAAAACTACGACGGCGACGTTATGAGTGATATGGTTGCAACTGCATTCGGCTCACTTGCAATGATGACAAGTGTACTTGTTTCTCCTGACGGAGTTTACGAGTATGAAGCTGCACACGGAACGGTTCAGCGTCATTACTACAAGCACCTTAAGGGCGAAGAGACCTCCACAAACTCTGTTGCTACCATCTTTGCATGGAGTGGTGCTCTGAGAAAGCGCGGAGAGCTTGATAATAATGCTGAACTTGTAAACTTTGCAAATATGCTGGAGAAGGCTACAACAGACACCATTGAAAGCGGTATTATGACAGGTGACCTGTACCTTATCTCTACACTTGAGAATAAAAAGAAGGTAAACACTCAGGATTTCCTTAAGGAGATCGGCAAAAAGCTTACCGAGCTTATGGCTTAATTCACAACTTACGGGAGGACTATTATGAGCAAAACAGATGGACAGATCTCCATGCCTGTTATTCGCAGACTGCCTAAATATTACAGATGTCTTTGTACTCTTGAACAAAGCGGTGTGGACAAAATATCCTCCCGAAAGCTTGCTGAGATTATGAACATCACAGCCTCGCAGGTAAGGCAGGACCTGAACTGCTTTGGCGGCTTCGGTCAGCAGGGCTACGGATACTTTGTGGCAACACTCCGCCAGGAGATTGCAAAGCTTTTGGGCATTGATACCATAAAAAATACTGTGATCTACGGAATCGGAAATCTTGGCAGAGCAGTACTCTACCACTTTGATTTTGAAAAGTTCGGTTTTCAGCTCAAGGGGCTCTTTGACAAAAACCCTGAGCTTGTAGGCACGGAGCTTGCAGGATTCATCATAAACGACGACTCAAAGCTTGATAAGTTTATGAGCGAAAACTCCATTGATGCGGCCATACTTTGCTTGCCTACTACCTCTGCAGGGGCAGTTGTGGAGAAGCTCTACGCGGCAGGAATCAGAAACTTTCTGAATTTCAGCCACTATGACATCCGCACTAACTACCCTGACTGTGCAGTTGAGGACGTGCACCTGAGCGAAAGCCTGATGACCCTTGCTTACCTTATGAAAAGTAAGGACAGAAACAATTAAATCTTAATAACAGCAAAACCGTATGTATTCTGAAGCGAGTACATACGGTTTTCTTTATTTTACAATATTAATAAGCTCTGATAGTGAATCTATGACTACGGCACCTGTTTTGAAGAGGGCTTCTGCGCTTTGATGCCCCATTGTGTTGAGGATGCAATCACAGCCAAGCTCATTTGCCATACGAAAATCCGCAACACAGTCCCCTATGACCAAGGTTTCTGACGGGAGCAGGCCGTGTGCTTTCATATATTCACAGGCAAGGTGAGTCTTGTCCCCTGCGTAGTAGTCTGACAAAGCAAGCACCTGAGTAAAATAATTCTCCACACCCAGAGTTGCAAGCTGTTTTCTGACTTTATCAATATGAGATGACGAGACGATGATCTGCCGCTTGCCGAGGGTATTAAAATAAGAAAGAGCCTTGTCTGCATAAGGCATAAGAGGATTCTTTTGCAGATGCTTGTCTACCCCAAGGTCAAATTCAACTATTGCTTCTTCACGGGTGATCGTGCCCGGATCAAAGACTGTAAGATAGAAGTTCCAAATGGGGATATCTATTGCGTCTCTGTACCTTTGAAGGTCAATGGGCTTTTGACAACGTTTGGTGAGCATATCGTTCACAGCACCCAAGGCCGCATTAACGTCATCAATGATCGTTCCGTTAAAGTCCCAGATTATAGTTTTATATTTCTTCATTCCACTAACCTCAAAAGCATTTCATACTCTTTTATCAAACCCAAGCTCATCTATCATCCTGTTGATGCTGTCAAATTTTTTAGAATCTTCGGGATTCAGATAAAGCTTAACGGAGGAATAGTTAACGTTTTTATCCTTGAATATTCTGAGTAGCCAATATACAGGAACGAAAAAAGGATACAAAAATTTATATTTCCTTGTGACAGGAAACCTGCGATGAATATAAAAGGTCGGGGGAAAAATTCTGCGAAGCAATCGGGAGATACCCGATTGCTTCTTGCCTTTTCTGCGTTCCTGCATCAAAGAATCATATGCAATGGCATTGCTTACATAGCCAAAGGTAGGACAATCTAAAATAAACCGGGCAGAAGCTGATTCAACATCAGGCTCATCTGAAGCAAACCAACTTGCAGCCAGCTCCTCTATTCTTTGTCTGAACTTGCAAAGATTTATCTTACTAAGTTCTGAATTTACGTAATCGTTATCAAATTCTTCGCTGTGAGCCTTGCCGTACACAAAAACATCTAAAACCATACGTATTCCTGCACCGCCGCCTTCAATATGCTTGGCAAGATGCTCCAGAATGTAGATATAGAAATCTTCGGGACGAAGAGTAAAGATGTGTGGTTGCTCTGTGGGAATCGCTCTCTCACAAATGTTGCTGAAATACTCGAAGTCTTTTTTATCTTCAGAAAGCAAGGATGAATGTAGCTCGTAATGATGTACAGGCTCTTTGGTAAAATCCAGCTGCCCTAAGCCATCGCTGTTAAGAGTATATCCGTACTTTTTAAAAACCTCAATCACCTTTTCTTTATCCTTTAGTTTATAAAGAACGTCCACATCGGTCATTGTTCTCATTGAAGGAACGGGATAATAGTCTTTGAGAAGGATTCCCTTTACAGGTAAAATATCAATGCCTGCAGAGGTCAACTCAGTAAACAGCCTTTCTGTTTCAAACTGAATATTCCCCTCCAGCACAAGCTCTGCTCTGTAAGAGGAAAGAAAACTTGCAAGCACTTGCTCAGAAGGCATACAGTCCGAGGGGAGTTTTTTGATTGCATAATAGGTCATTCCCGCAACGGAATGGTTTGAAGCAGCAGAAAAAACCGTGGCCCAATTTATCGTTTCATTGGGCCGCGGTACATCTTTGCCACTGAGTACTGATGCAAGCAATCTGAGCAAATATTTATATTCATTGAAAGAGATTGAATCAGGCTTGCTCATTGAGGTCATACACCACTATCTTTCCGTCTATAATTCTAATCTCCTTATCACAAAGAGCGTTTGCCGCTTTTTTATGAGATATAAGGATACATGTTTTATTTGACAGCTTCTTGATATTCTTTAAAAGTCTGAGCTCTGTATTTTCATCAAGCGCAGAAGTGGCTTCATCCAAAAGGATTATGGGTGCTCCGCTGAGGATAGCTCTTGCGATTGCAACTCTCTGCACCTGTCCCTCAGAAAGTCCCATTCCCTTTTCTCCTATTACGGTATCGAGACCCTTTGGTAAGGTATAGATGAAATCTGCACAAGCAAAATCAATAGCTTGCTTTATTTCCTCGTCTGTTGCATCGTCCTTTATAAAGGCGATGTTCTCACGTATTGTTCCTGAAAGCAGGAAGTTACCCTGAGGCACGTAAGAGAACAGCCTGCGGATGTTGCGGTCAACAACTACCTTGCTGCCGTCTTTAAGCTCAAGGTATATCTCTCCGCTTTCGAGGGGATATACTCCAAGAAGCAGCTTAAGCAAGGTACTCTTGCCGATTCCTGAGATACCGGTCATTACAAGCAGATCGCCTTTTTCGATGGAAAGGCTTGTATTGTCATATATCAGGTCTCTGTCGTATCTGAAGGTAATGTTATCAAATCTGATCTGATTCAGGTTATGGTAAAGTGCGCTGAAATCTGTATCTTCATCATTTACAACAACCTCGTCATCCATATTCTCAAACTCCATAATTCTCTCTGCAGAGCCGATGGCGGAATAATAAGAGGGCAGAATGCTTGTGAGTGAATTGATGGGCGCGCTGATCTGATTAATAAGAGAAAGCACCTGAGAAAGCACGCCGTAGGTAATAACTGAATCACCCTGAGCGATCTTTACTGCACAATAAAAAAGTCCAAAAAGATATGCGGCACGGAAAGCCAAAGCAAACGAGCCGTGAGTAACAAGAGAAATTATGTTTCTTTTAGCTTTGCGTTTATAGTTGACCTCCTGCAACTCACCTGCAACGTCAACTACCTTATCCTCTGCACTGAAGATCTTCACAACAAGCAGGCTCGAAAGTGTCTCCTGCATAAAGGAACGGATCTTGCCGTCTGTTTCCATGATCTGCTTGTGATAGCTTTTCATCTTTTTCTTAAAGAAGAACGAAACTGTGAAAACAAAAATGCCCACCGCCATAAACATAACGGTAAACCATGGGTCTATGGACAAAAGGACGATAAAAATACCTATCAGCTTTGAAATTGTATACGTGAGTGTGGGGATAAGCCCTGTGATGGCACTTGTGATGGCACCCAGGTCGTTATTAAGCCTGTTGAGCATCTCACCTGTATGAAAACGGGTAACCTGACTGTAATTCTTACGAAGCATTTTTCTGTAAAGATCCGTTTTCATATCAATGGTCATACGGGCGGTAACCTTAAACACAAGATGCTTGTCTACTATCTGAATAATTACCTGAGACAGAATAAGCACAATAAACATTCCGCCCCAAAAAGTAATTGCATCAAATTTCTCGGAAATGGTCATTGCAGAATTTGTTGCAGAATTCACAACAAATCTGAGCATATATGATATTCCCACAGAGGAAACTGCCATCATCACATTAAATAAAGCCAAAAGAATAATTAGCCATCTTTGATTTTTTGCAGCCTGTGATATCCAGCTGAGAGCTTTACTGTCTGTGAGGGTTTGAAATATGCTTTTAAGTGTATACTTTTTGTTCAAAGGGGTTCACCTTCTCAAAAATAACGTATGTAAAATAAGGCCGCACAGTCAACTGTACGGCACTATTATAATTAGCGAATGAAGATTATTCGTCAAGCAACGAAGCCTCTCTGAGCTGTGAAACAAATCTTTTAACATCAGCCTCGGCTGTAGCCTTATCTACATCGTACTGCTCAAGCATAGCATTTACAACAGCTTCCTCTGTAGTATCATTCTCAAGCTGCTGCCAAAGGAAAGCTCCTGCTTCGTTAAGATTGATCATACCATTGAACTCTGCAACAGCAGAACCGATAGGTACAACAACAAAACAATCTGCAACTTTTCTAAGCATAAAATTTTCTTTGATCTTCATAACTGATTTCCTTTCAGACTTATTCCAGTATTTTCATTGCTTCATAGACAGCATCATCACTGTCTGTACAACGCAATTTATAAACAGGGTAACGAGTGAGGATCTCGGAATACAAAGACAGCATTCGTTCTCCCATTTTTTCGGTTCTTTTGTTAGGTGTCTGCTCAAGCAGATAGCGGATTGCTTTTGCAGGAGGCAAAAGCTCAATTGAGTTCTCTTCACTCTGCTCCAAAAAAATGATGGCTCCAAGCTCTGCTGAACGATTAACGTGAATATCCGTACCGCCTGCAAAGGGGGTTCCGTAAACTATGCACTTATCGTCAATAATGCGAAAAGAAGGCTTGTCATCGTTAATAACCTGAGCTCTGTCAGGAAATAATCTGCACCATTTCTTTGTGTGGGTAGATTTTCCCACTCCGGAGGAGCCTGAAAACAGATAAACCTTATCGTCATATAAAAGGGCTGAGCTATGAATATAGCTGCCGTTAAACTGAAGAAGCACTATATTGAACAATGCTCCTAATATCATATTTTCTGCAAGAGGAGGGGTAATGTCCTCTCCTTCGCGAACAAAATACTCTATCTTTTCATCGGTGGCTCTGATCTCTCGCTCAAAATCAAGAGGTGCATCCGTCTCGTAGGGTTTATACCAATGAGCCGTCTCTTCATATCGTGGATTAAACCTGCAGACGATATCTGCAATTTTATAATGTGGCATAAATATCACCCAGGTTAAATTTCAACTTCTTGGCCTACAAACAAAATGTTAAGAAAGCCTGCGCAGTACTTCTGGATCTGAGTTGCATCCTTTACGTTAACGTCTCCGACGCTGTTACAGTTTGCAAGGAACAGCTGGGTTTTGTCAAGGATCACCAGAGAGGCGGCATACTTCTGAATCAGGGTTGCATCTTTAACGGTAACTTTTCCTGAAAGATCTGCGTCACCTATAATGTACTTTTTCTTACCCTGATTATCAGACGAAGGCTCAGAGGGATCGTCAGTTGAGTCTGTGCCTGCTGTTGAAGCGTTTGTCGGAGCTGTATCAAAGGGATCCCCTTCAGGCTCAGTATTTATAGGATTTGAAGGCATGGTATCCTCAGGAGAATTTTCTGTAGGATCCGTTGAGGTAGGAACCTGAGGTTTTTCCGTAGGCTGTGTGTCCTCCTGAATACCGGAAGATGCTTCTGTTGAATTTACAGGGTCTGTCTCTTTTTCAGGGGTTGAAGCTGTGGGCAGCTCCTCAGGAAGAGTGGGCTGCTGAGTGTTTGGCTGGGTAGGCAGAGGCTCCTGCCCTACAAGCGCAAAGGGAATATTGTTCTTTGCGGCAAATTGTTGGGCATATGAATCAGCATATCCGTATATGGTAACATCCGTACAATTCTTGAATGCGATGTCGCTGATGGATGTAACCGAAGCAGGAATAACTATGCTTTCCAGAGATACGCAATCAAGGAATGCTCTATCCCCTATTGATTCAACACCCTCGGGCACCTCAAAGGACTTAAGATTCAAGCATCCGCTGAAGCAGTTTCTGGGAATCATCTTAAGGTCTTCAACTTCGTCTATGTTAACGGTTGAAAGCAATACGCAGCCATAAAACGCATGAGCGCCGATTACCTCTACATTTCCGAGGATGTTCACCTCTTCGAGTGACTTGCATCCGTAGAATGCTTTATTTCCAATCTCTGTAATGGTTGCAGGGATCTCTACGTATGAAATAACATTATTGTTCAGAAAAGCATTCTCGGTAATTTTAGTAACTTGCTTGGTCTGAAAGAGAGCCGGAATCTTAACTCTGTCGGAAGTGCCGGTGTAACTCTTTATATAATACTCGCTGTTGCCTGATGTTCTTTCATACACCCATTCTCCGTCACCAACACCATCTGCGAAAACGGATATGGTTGATAACAACACGAGCATAGCTACTGTAAGTGCCAAAATATGAATAAAACGTGTTTTTAGTTTCATACTTTATTCCTTCTTTATCTGCAATTCATTTGTATCCAATTTATTATATCAAATCGACAGAGGAAATGCAACATATAAAGTAAAAATATACATAAAAAAGGGTGGATGCGAGGTAGCATCCACCCTGATTTAGATAAAAGAAATCATCTGAAAAGAAGAATGAAAAGGTCAGGCAAAGGGATCATACTCATCGGGCTCAGAAGCCATGGGGTTAGAAGGGAGCTGATCTTCGGATCCGCCTGTTCCGTTGCCACTGACTTTTAAAGTAAGCACTTTGTTATCAAAATCAAATCTGACAATT
>JAFQDM010000019.1 GCA_017416065.1 Ruminococcus sp. | reverse complement strand
TGATGCAGCCGTAGAGCTCATCGAAGTTGACGGATGTAACGTTATCTTCGGCGACAGCTTCGGTCACGAGGCATACCTTATCCAGGCTGCTCAGGAGTATCCGGACGTACAGTTCTGTCATGCTACCGGTACCCAGGCTCACACCGCAGGCGTTGATAATTTCCACAATGCATTCGCTTCCATTTATCAGGGCAGATATCTTGCAGGTGTTGCTGCAGGTATGAAGCTTAACGAGATGATCGAAGCCGGTGATATCACCGAAGAAGAAGCTAAGATGGGTTATGTCGGTGCTTTCACCTTCGCTGAAGTTATTTCCGGTTACACCTCTTTCTACCTTGGCGCTAAGAGCGTTTGCCCCAGCGTAACCATGGACGTTAAGTTCACCGGCAGCTGGTACGACGAACAGCTTGAAAAGGAAGCTGCTCAGGCTCTTATCAACGGCGGTTGTGTACTTATCAGCCAGCATGCTGACTCCATGGGTTCGCCTACTGCTTGCGAATCCGCAGGTGTTCCCAACGTATCTTACAACGGCTCCACAGTTGCTGCTTGCCCCAACACCTTCATCGTTTCTTCCAGAATCAACTGGGCTCCCTACTTCAAGCATATGATCGAGTGCGTACAGACCGGCACAGCTATCGAGGCTGACTGGACAGGTACAATCGAGACAGGCTCTGTTGTCCTCACAGAGGTCAACGAGCAGGCTGCAGCAGCAGGCACAGCAGAGAAGATCGATGAAGTTAAGGCACAGCTTCTTGACGGTTCCCTCAAGGTATTCGATACAGCTAACTTCACAGTTGGCGGCGAGACTAAGACAAGCTACGAGGCAGATGTAAACACAGACGATGCATTCACACCTGATACAGAAGTTATCGTTGACGGTGTATTTGAGGAGTCAAGCTTCCGTAGTGCACCTTACTTCGATCTCAGAATCGACGGTATCACACTTCTCGACGAGAACTACGGCTAATAATGTTTTATGGAGGCGGGGCTTCTTGCCCCGCCTATACTTATTAAGGTTATTTTTGACCAAAGAGCTAAACTCTAACTTTTTGTTGAAAAATAATAAGGGGGATTTGTATGGCTAAATCAGCGGCTATTGAGCTTAAGAATATCACAAAGACCTTTGGTAAGGTCGTTGCCAACAAGAACGTCAGCCTGACTGCATACAGAGGAGAGATTCTCTCTATTCTGGGCGAAAACGGTTCAGGTAAGACCACTCTGATGAATATGATCTCGGGCATTTATTTTCCGGATGAAGGTCAGATCCTTGTTGACGGACAAGAGGCGGTCATTGCTTCTCCAAAGGATGCTTTTAAGTATAAGATCGGAATGATCCATCAGCATTTTAAGCTCGTTGATGTTTTTACTGCTGCAGAAAATATCGTTTTGGGCATTGAAGAAGGTAAATACAACCTGAAGGAATCAATAAGCAAGATCCGCGAAATTTGCGATAAATACGGATTTGATCTTGACCCTGAAAAGAAGATTTATACAATGTCCGTTTCTGAGAAGCAGACCGTCGAGATCGTAAAGGTTCTTTACAGAGGTGCAGATATCCTGATCCTTGACGAGCCTACTGCAGTTTTGACTCCTCAGGAGATTCAGAAGCTTTTTGCTGTTCTTCGCAGAATGAGGGAAGCCGGCAAATCCATTATAATTATCACTCATAAGCTCAATGAGGTTATGGAACTTTCTGACCGTGTTGCAGTTCTTCGCAAGGGTGAATACATCGGATCTGTCAACACAGCAGAAACAAGCGAATCTCAACTTACAGAAATGATGGTCGGAGAGAAAATCTCTCTTAATATCAACAGATCAGAGCCTAAAGACCCCAAAGACAGACTTATCGTGGAGAATCTTGAATGTGTCAATCGAATGGGCGTTAAGGTGCTCAGCAATGTTTCTTTCACGGCAAAAAGCGGAGAGATCCTGGGTATTGCAGGTATTGCAGGCAGCGGACAGCGTGAGCTTCTTGAGGCTATTGCAGGTCTGCAAAAGATCAATTCAGGCGATATAAACTACATAAATCCCAAGACGGATGTTGTTGAAAACCTTAAGGATAAAACACCAAGGCAGATCCGTGACCTGGGTGTGCGACTTTCTTTTGTTCCTGAGGACAGGCTTGGAATGGGTCTTGTAGCTAATATGGACATTACTGATAATATGATGCTCAGAAGCTACAAAAAAGGTAAGAGCTTCCTCCTGCAGCGTAAAGAGCCCAAAAATCTTGCTGAGAAGATAATTGAAGATCTGTCTGTTGTAACCCCCGGAGTTTCAACTCCCGTCAGACAGCTCTCCGGCGGCAATATTCAGAAGATACTTGTAGGCAGAGAGATTGCCGCATCTCCTAAACTTCTGATGGTTGCATATCCTGTACGTGGACTTGACATTAACTCCTCATACACCATATTCAACCTACTCAATGAGCAGAAGGAGAGAGGAGTTGCCGTTATTTTTGTTGGTGAAGATCTTGATGCACTCATAGAGCTTTGCGACAGAATAATGGTTATAGGCTCAGGCAGAATTACAGGCATTGTAGATGGCAGAACTGCTACTAAGGAAGAGCTTGGTGTTCTTATGACAAAATCTGTCAACGAAAGCGAGGTTTCAAATAATGGCTGAAATTAAAGATAAAAAGCATAAAAGAGAACCTCTCTTTCATCTTGTAAAACGAGATGATATGAAGTGGTGGGCAGCCTGGCTTATTCGCATTGCTGCCATTCTTATCGGCTTCTTTTTGGTTTGCTTTATTTCCATGGCTCTTACAAAGGAGAGCTTGTCAAGCATTATAGAAACAATGTACCGAGGTGTGTTCGGTCGTATTGAAATGGGCTCCACAAAAATGATGTGGCGGTATTTTCAGAAGACAGCCATTCTTTTGTGCCTTTCCATCGCAGTTACTCCTGCTTTTAAGATGAAGTTCTGGAACTGCGGTGCTGAGGGACAGGCTCTTGCAGGCGGACTTGCCGCAATGATTTGTATGATAGAGCTTGGTAATGTTCTTCCTTATCCGTTGCTGCTTTTGGTCATCGTTCTTTCCAGTATTGTTGCCGGTGCCGTATGGGGTGTTATACCTGCAATCTTCAAGGCACAGTACAACACAAACGAAACCCTCTTTACCCTTATGATGAACTATGTTGCAACACAGATAGTTAAGTATTATCTGTACATAAAAGGTGGCGGCTCCAACAAGATCAACCCTGTAGCAGAGGGTAACCTGCCCGTAATTGCTAATAACGAGTATATGCTTAACGTAATTATTGTATTGGTACTTACATTACTTGTGTTTATCTACCTTAAATACAGTAAGCACGGATACGAGATCTCAGTTGTAGGCGAAAGCCAGAACACAGCTCGATATATAGGCATTAACGTAAAGAAAGTGTTTATCAGAACAATGATCCTGTCAGGTGCTCTTTGCGGTATTGCGGGTATGCTCCTTGTTGCAGGAACAGACCATTCCATCGACACAAACACCGTGGGCGGACAGGGCTTTACAGCTATTATGGTGTCCTGGCTTGGACAGTTCAATCCTCTGGTAATGATCATTATGTCTGCTTTGGTCGTATTCCTCAACCTGGGCTCTGCAAAGGTTGCAGACAGTTGTTATCTCAACTCATCCTATGCAGATATTGCAGTAGGTATAGTTATTCTTTTAGTCGTAGGTTGCGAATTCTTCATTCGTTATCAAATTAAATTCCGCAGTACTAAGAAGGAGGTTCACGTATGATCGGTTATATAACTCGTGCTATTCTCCTTGGTGTGCCTATGCTTTTTGGAGCAACGGGTGAGATACTTACAGAAAAATCAGGACATTTAAACCTTGGTATCCCCGGAATTATGTACGTTGGTGCTATCAGCGGTGTTTCAGGTGCTTTTCTGTACGAAAACTCCTGCGGTAACGTTGTAGAGAATATGAATCCCTTCCTTGCAGTATTCATACCCTTTATCTGTGCGATTCTGGGCTCTGCTGTTATGGGACTTATCTACAGCTTCTTTACCGTTACTTTGCGTGCTAACCAGAATGTTACAGGTCTTGCGATCACAACTTTTGGTATCGGTCTGGGCAATTTCTTCGGAGCTTCACTTATCAAGCTTGTAAACAGCGATATGCCTTCTATTGCTTTGTCAAAGACAAGTAATTTCTTCTGCACAAAGCTACCTTTTGCAGATGATCTCGGATGGTTTGGAGAGCTTTTCCTTTCCTTTGATTTTCTAACTTATCTTTCTGTAATCATTGCAATTATCGCCTCTTTTGTTTTGTCCAAAACCCGTGTGGGTCTTAACCTCAGAGCAGTGGGAGAGAGCCCTGCCACAGCAGATGCCGCAGGAATCAACGTAACAAAATATAAGTATTTTGCTACTTGCATCGGCAGCGCAGTTGCAGGTCTTGGCGGACTTCAGTACGTTATGGCATATGCAAACGGTTGCTGGTCTAACGATGCCTTTGGCGACAGAGGCTGGATGGCAATTGCTCTTGTTATCTTTGCCCTTTGGAAGCCTCATTTTGCAATTGCAGGCGCCTTCCTCTTCGGAGCTCTTTGCAATGCCAACAACTATCTCAACGGCTTGGGAGTAGAGACTCAGGAACTTTTCAAGATGCTGCCTTACGTAGTAACTATCATCGTTCTGATCTTCACCAGTATGCGCAAAAAGCGTGAGCATCAGCCTCCTGCACATCTTGGACTGCCATATTTCCGCGAAGAAAGATAATTTTAATACGCTTTTACAATGCATCGCAGCTTGTTTGTTGCGGTGCATTTCTTTTTTATAGCACTTGCTAATTATTGTAAAAGAATGTATAATAAGCTGAAAATGAGGTGGAATTATGAGAAAAAAGATCTTATCTCAGAATGATTCTTATAATAAAAGACGCAAGATTTTCAGCGCTGTATCTATAATAGTTTTTTTTCTATTGACAGTTTTATTTACAATCTTTGTTTGCAAATGGCTCAAATCCTTTTCTCAGGAGGGGTTCAGAGAATATATTAACTCTTTTGGCATTTGGGGTTGGCTGGTTCTTCTGGGTCTCCAGGTGTTGCAGGTCTTCATAGCTCTTATTCCCGGGGAGATCATAGAATCTGCCGCAGGCTTTGCTTTCGGACCTTTGGTGGGTACTTTGATCTGCTATCTTGGAATTGTTATTGGCACAGCTTCCATCTTCGCGCTTACAAGACGATTCGGAGTAAAGCTTGTAGAGATTTTTGTCCCTCGGGAAAGAATCAACGAACTGCGCTTTATCAATACAGAAAAAAAGCGTGACCTGTTTGTTTTTCTCGTTTTCTTCATTCCGGGAACACCAAAAGATCTTTTGACGTATTTTATCGGACTTACTAACATTAAATTTGCTTCTTTTTTGTGTATTTCGCTTATATCCAGAATTCCTTCCGTTGTATCCTCCACTTTCGGCGGTCATCTTATCGGAGAAGGGAAGTATTGGGGTGCGATCTTACTGTACGGAATAACCGGAATTCTCAGCTTTTCCGGACTGTGTCTGTACAATTATATAGTCAATAGACGCAATAAATTATCAAACGCTAAGGATAGTGAATAACTTATGAGTTCTTTTTTCAGAGGACTTAGGTCAGGGGTGCCCATAGGACTGGGATATCTGTCTGTTTCTTTTTCTTTTGGGATTCTTGCTGTGTCCTATGGATTTGAATGGTGGCAGGCTGTGCTTGTATCCATGACCACCCTTACCTCTGCGGGACAGCTTGCAGGAATAAACATGATGCTTATGCCCGGCAGATATCTGGAGATGCTCCTCTCTCAGTTTACGATCAATATACGATATTCATTTATGTCTGTGTCTTTATCTCAGAAGACCTCTAAAGAATTCAAGGGTATCCGCAGATGGATATTCGGCTTCTTTATGACCGATGAGATCTTTGCTGTTGCAAGCAACGAAGAAGAGGTAAGCACCGGATTCTTTGCAGGACTAACTGTGTTTCCATATTTAGGCTGGAGTTTTGGTACTTTGTTCGGAGCAGTTATGGGTAATATTTTGCCTGAAAGTGTAATGAATGCTCTCTGCCTTGCAATATACGGTATGTTTATTGCTATTATAGTACCTAAGGTGAAGAGTTCCATCAGTATGTTTGTCGCTGTGGCTTTTGCCGTTACTCTAAGTAATCATTTTTATTATTTGCCCGTACTGTCTCAGATACCCTTCGGTGTTGCAATAAGTGTTTGTGCGGTTGCATCAGCTGCTTTGGTTGCCATACTTTTTCCTGTGAAGGAGGATGAAAGCAATGCAGGGTAACTCAGGCTTTTGGATCTATCTTTTAGTAATTTCCTTTTCAACTTATCTTATAAGAACTATCCCTTTTGTGTTAGTCAAAGAAAAGATAAAAAACACATTTATACGTTCTTTTCTTTATTACATCCCTTATACTGTTTTGTCAGCTATGACCTTTCCTGCAGCCTTTTATGCAACGGGCAATATTTACGCTGCAGCTGCAGGGGTCGTTGTGGCGGTAGTTCTTGCGTTTTTTGGCCGAGGACTTACTTTGGTGGCGGTTTCATCCTGTGCCGCTTCATTTATTGTAAGTCAGTTCATCTGTGCTTAGATATTTAACAAACTACTTGCATTTTATCATTTGATGTTCTATAATAATTAAATAAGCTAAAATTCACTTATTGGAGTATATTTTATTATGGTAGACAGTAATTATAAACACTTAAAGCTTGAAAACCAGCTATGTTTTCCTTTATATGCTGCTTCTCGAGAGATGATAAAGCTTTACAGACCCTATCTTGAACCCCTTGACCTTACATATACACAGTATGTAGCTATGATGGTTATTTGGGAAGTTAACATTATCAGCGTAAAGGATTTGGGAAAACGTTTATATCTTGATTCCGGTACACTAACTCCCGTGCTCAAGAGCCTTGAGTCAAAAGGCTTTATTAAGAGATACCGATCCTCAGAAGATGAAAGAGTGCTTTTGGTGGAGCTTACAGAGGCAGGCATGCAGCTTCGGGAAAGAGCCGTTAATATTCCCATAGAAATGGCAAAGAACGTAACCCTTGATTCAGATGAGAGAATAGAGTTCTATCGTCTGATTTATAAGCTTCTTGATTTGGTTAAAGACAAATATTGATTCTTAGGATAACAGCTTTTGTTGTTATCCTTTTTCTTTATATATCGTTGCATTATTTGTTTTTTTACTATATAATATTCAAAGAAATATATGAAAGGAGTTTTTCTTGTGTCCACACAGCATAATCACGACGGACATCGCAACAGAATGCGTAACAGATATCTGGAAACAGGCTTTGACAGCTTTCAGGACCACGAAATTTTAGAAATGCTCCTTTATAATTGTTACACAAGACGTAATACTAATGACATTGCTCATAAGCTTCTTGAGGAGTTTGGCTCTATCAGCGCTGTGCTGGAGGCTCCTGTGGACAGTCTTGTTAAATCAGGAATATCCAGGAATGTGGCAGTTTATCTTCACATGATTCCTGATATCTGCCGTGTGTATTACGATGATCGCAACAATTCAAACAGAAAGATAATCAAGCATGAGTATATCTGCGACTATTTTGCCAGCAAGTTCATTGGCAGGGTAGACGAAACCATCTATCTGCTTCTTCTTGATTCTAAAGAAAAGGAAATCTTCTGCGGTGTTGTTTCAACCGGAACCACCTGCACCTCAGATGTTCCCATACGCAAGATTGTAGATCTTTCATTGCGCTATAACGCAAGCTATGCAATCATAGCTCATAATCATCCAAGTGGCGTAGCCCTCCCCAGCAAAGAGGACGTTACTGTCACCAAGCTGCTCCGTTCTACCTTAGCGGCAGTGGGAGTCAGGTTGATCGACCATGTGATCGTTGCAGATGAAGAGAGCGTTTCATTGCGTGATACCGCATTGTCTTCAGTTTTGTTTATAGGTGAATAAATAAATTTGTAATGTTAAAGCATTGATTTTGAAGGTGATTTTTTGAATAATAAATTATTTGAGTTTATAGAGAAATCTCCCACAGCCTTTCACGCTGTGAATAATATAAAAGATATTCTGTTTTCAGAAGGATACGAAGAGCTTTCCAAAGGCAAAGTCTGGGAATTAAAACCAAATAAAGGTTATTTTGTAACAAGAAATAAATCGTCCCTTATAGCCTTCAGATTGCCCTTGGGTAAAGCTAAAGGTTTTATGATAGGTTCCTCTCATTCAGACAGCCCTTGCTTTAAGCTCAAAGATAATCCTGTCATTAAAGACAACGGTTATCTTCGTTTCTCAGCAGAAAGATATGGCGGGATGATCAATTCCACATGGATGGACAGACCCCTTGCTCTTGCAGGCAGAGTTGTGGTTTTAACCGATAACGGCATAGAAACACGTTTGGTAGACAGCGTAGACCCTGTAGCAATAATTCCAAACGTAGCAATTCATCTGAACAGAAATGCAAACGAGAATACAACGCTTAACCCTGCGGTGGATTTGGTCCCTTTGTATTTTGCATCTGAATCAGAAATCTCATTTGCAGAGCTGATTTCAAAACTTTCCAATGCTTCAAAGGAAAGTATTCTGTCCTCTGATCTGTATTTATATAACCCTCAGAAGGGTGTCTGCTGGAATGATATGATTTCGGCTCCAAGGCTTGATGATCTCCAATGTGTATATTCATCATTAGTAGGATTTCTGGAAGCAAAGCTTCAAAGCAGTATCCCCATTTTAGCTGTTTTTGACAATGAAGAGGTTGGCAGCAGTACCAAGCAGGGTGCAGATTCTGATTTTCTTTATACTGTATTAAACAAAATTGCATACAGTGATTGCTGTGATTCATCAGTTCTCAGCGATTTGCTATCAGGCAGTTTTATGCTTTCTTGCGACAACGGTCATGCCGTTCATCCAAATCACCCTGAGCTTACAGATAAAAACAATGCAGTTAAGCTCAACGGGGGAGTAGTTATTAAATTTAACTCAAACCAAAAATATTGCACGGATGCTGTTTCAGCATCTTTGGTCAAGCTTTTGTGTAAATATGCCCATATTCCTTGCCAGGAGTATTCAAACAGGAGCGATATTCCCGGAGGCTCAACTCTGGGCAATATAGCAAATACTCATATTTCAGTTGTAACTGCAGATATTGGTCTTGCTCAGCTTGCAATGCACTCTGCATTTGAAACAGCAGGTGCAAGGGATACACAGCATATGATCGATCTGATGAAAACCTTCTATTCCTCTTCTTTAACATTATTAAACGATGGGGAATACCATATAAATATCAATGAGTGATTTCAGCATCACAGACGAATTTCTGTATCGTCTGTGATGCTTTTTTGTATTTGGGAGATATTTATACTTGATATATGTCGGTTTTAGTAGTATAATATATTATGTATATTTATACTGTACATATGCAGATGAGTGAATGTACAATTTAATGAACGGAGGAATATTATGATCAAAAAATTCTTCAGCTCGCTATTGGTGCTTCTGATGGTTTTGCAATGCTTCATGATGGCAATGCCTACAGCATTTGCAGAAACCGCAGATTTATCATCAGCAGGAATCGTTACTGCTGATGACAGCTCTGTTGTTTATTACTCAGATGAAGCCGAAAGCGTACAAACAACTCGTAAGAAAACAGACTTAGCATCCTTAGGTGCTAAGGACTCTTCAGTTGAGATCATCAAGCAGCCTGTTTCTGTTTCGGCAAAAAAAGGTGAAGCAGTAAAGGTTTCTTTTTCTGCTTCGGGAGACGGTCTCACATACAAGTGGTATTATAAAAATGCAGGTGCTGATAAATTCACCCGCACGACCACTTTTACCTCAAATGTCTATTCAACAACTATGACTGATGCCCGTAACGGCCGTCAGATCTACTGCGTTGTAACGGATAAATACGGGAATTCCGTAAAGACTAACACAGTAACTCTTGTGATGAAGACTTCTCTTGTCATCAAAACTCAGCCTGTTTCTGTTGAGGCAGAGCTGGGTACTACTGCCAGAGTAAGCGTTTCAGCTCAGGGTGAAGGACTTACCTATAAGTGGTACTATAAGAACGCAGGTGCTTCAGACTTTGCTCTTACTACTACATATATATCAAATGTTTATTCCGTTAAGATGACCGAAGCCAGAGACGGTCGTCAGGTGTATTGTGTAATTAGCGATAAATACGGCAATACTGTAAAAACCAATGTGGTATCTTTAACAATGGGTGAAGTGTTGGAGATCACCAAGCAGCCTCAGTCTGTGGTTGCTGTTAAGGGAGCTGTCGCAAGGGTCTCCTTCACAGCAAAGGGTGAGGACCTTGTTTACAATTGGTACTATAAAAACGCAGGTGCCTCAAAGTTTTCTCGCACAGATACATTCACAACAAATACATATTCCGTAACTATGACAGCCGGCAGAAGCGGCCGTCAGATCTATTGCGTAGTTACGGACAAATTCGGTAATTCTGTTAAGACAAATACGGTTACCCTTACTATGGGCAATGCTTTGGAGATTTCACAGCAGCCTTCTTCCATAACTGTTCCTGCAGGCAAGGCTGCATCTGTCAGTTTTACTGCAAAGGGTGATGGTCTTACATACAATTGGTACTACAAAAATGCAGGTGCCTCTAAATTTGTTTCTACTTCTACATTCAAATCCAACAAGTATAGTGTAGAGATGAACAACTCAAGAGATGGCCGTATGCTGTATTGTGAGGTTTCCGATAAATATGGTAACACCGTAAGGACTAACACAGTTGTTATCAATATGGGAACCACACTTAAAATCACAAAGCAGCCGGTTTCTGTATCCGTACACAGTGGAAATAAAGCAAGAGTAAGCTTTACTGCTGTGGGTGACGGCTTAAGCTACAAATGGTACTATAAAAACGCAACCTCTACTGATTTTTCTGTTACGGACACTTTTAAGAGCACTTCTTATTCTGTAACTATGAATGCACATCGCAGCGGCAGAGAGGTTTACTGCGTTGTAACCGATAAGTACGGAGTATCTCTGAAGACTGACACGGTAACTGTTTCTATGGGCCATGAGTTTGGTGAGTGGGAAGTATACAGAGCCGCTACCGCAGAGAGAGAAGGCGTAGAACGCAGGTACTGCAAAGAGTGCAGTTACTATAAGGACCGCACTACACCTAAGCTTACAGCAGTTTATTATATCACCACAGACCTGGGCACAGGCACTCCCTCAAAGGTCGGAGTGCCCAAGAGTGGCGAATACACTCTGGAGAACCCCAAGCGTGAGGGCTACAGCTTTGCAGGCTGGAAGGATGCAAAAGGTAACGATTTCCCAAGACAGGGTGTTATCAAAGAAGATATCACTGTTTCTGCCTTGTGGAATCTTGACGGAACCGATACCCTCAGAGAGCTTGTTGATCGTACAAACGCAGGAGTGGAGGCAATCAAGATCACTTCTGACATTGTAATCAGCAAGTCTATCTATATTTCCTATAACACAAAGATCTACTCCGACGGTGACTTCTCTCTTATCCGTGATCCTAATTTTAAGGGAGATATGTTTGTAGTAGGTTCAGACAACAAGGGTCAGAGCTCTGTCGTCCTCAGACGTGATGCCGTGCTTACCTTAGGCGGCGGAGAGGGCACCCTGACCATTGACGGTAACCGCGATAACGTAAATGTTACAGTTGTTGGTAGCGTTGTGTTTGTGGCAGACAGCTCAACTCTTAACCTCTACGACGGAGTAAGAATCGCCAACAATGTAAAGCTTGGCAATGAGAGAATATACAACTATCCCAGTGCAATCAGCGCTTCCACAGGTGAAAATGCCGGTGGCGCAGGAATTCTCAATCTTCACTCTACAGTTAATATGTACGGTGGTGTTATTGAGAACAACCTGGTAGCCACAAAGCATACTCCCATTATCAACGAAGACGGAACAGAAGGTCTCAAGGAAAGCTTTGGATGCGGTGGCGGTGTGTATAACCGCGGTCACTTCAATATGTATGGCGGTAAGATCACCGGAAACGAAGCACTTCGCGGCGGTGGGTTCTACACCGACAGAGTTGCCTATATGTTCTCGGGCGAAATTTCCGACAACATTGCTCATTACTATGGCGGTGCTATCTCTACATCTTCGGGCCAACATGCTGATCTGTTCATTGGCTCAGAGGGTGAGGGCGATACGATGCTCATCGACGGCAACCATTCCTACAGAGCAGGCGGTGCCATTTATTCAAATACAAGCAGCCCCATTATCATTTACGGTAACACGGTTGTTTCCAATAACGCATCAGATACAAGCGGCGGTGCTGTTTATACTGCTGGTCCTCTTACCATAAATGATACATTATTTGATTCCAACAGCTGTGTTTACAGCGGCGGTGCTATTTATAACCACTACACAAAGGCTGAGTTTAACCGCAGATTGATGGAACTCACAAATTGTACCTTCACAAACAACAAGGGTAACCTGGGTGGCGCCGTAATACTCAGTGCTCAGGATTCTGTTGCTGATACAGGTCTTGGCACCTTTGCCACCATTAAGGATTGTAACTTTGTTGGCAACAATGCAGTTGCTAACGAGGGTAGCGGCGGTAACGGCGGTGCTCTTTACATTACAAGAAAGAGCGAGACCATCATCAGCAGATGTCGTTTCGAAGAGAACGTTGCAGAAACAAACGCAGGTGCTGTAGCTGCACATAGCGAAGCACATGTTGATATGGTAGATTGTGAGTTTGTTAAAAACACAGGTAACCTGGGTGGTGCTATGTACACCTCCTCAGGCTCCAAGGTAGAACTCAAAAACATCCTCTTTGATTCAAACAAAACTGTTCTTAAGGAGAACGGAAGCGGCGGTAACGGCGGTGCAGTTTATGTTTCTCTTGCTACTCCCAGCTTTGAAAACGTTGACTTTATAAACAATTCAGCTGCTAACCACGCAGGTGCTGTTTATATGCATGCTACCACTCTTGAGTTTGACAACACCTGTGAGTTCGATTCCAACAGCGCAGCAGCTCACGGCGGTGCATTCTATCTGACCTACAGAAACCTTGAGGACGGAACAAAGGACGGTTCTGTTCTTAAAGTCTCAGATATTGATTTCAAGAATAACTCTGCTTTGGCAGGCGGTGCGATCAGTATTCGTTCCGGATGTGATGCAGATCTTACTAATGTAAAATTCACCTCAAACCGAGCAATCGGCACAGAGAAAGACGCTCAGGGCGGCGGTGCCGTGTATGTAGGCTTCGGTTCCTTGACTCTTGATAATGTAACTGCAAAAGACAATTCAAGCCTTGGATACGGCGGTGTTGTAAACTCTGTAGCATCTACGGTGGATGTAATAAGCGGTTCATATCAGGACAACTCTGCTAAATCAGGCGGTGCCTTCAATGGTATCAGCAACTCAACATTGGCTGTTGCAAAGGCTGATTTCCTCGGCAACTATTCCGATTATGAGAATACAGAATACGACAACACCATCGGCGGTGGTGCCATCAATCTGTATTCAGGAAAGCTTGATATTGTCGATTCTACCTTTGACGCTAATAAGTCAGGATACTACGGCGGTGCAGTAATTGCCGCAAAGGCAGAGGTTAACATTAATAATTCAATCGTTAAGAATTCCGAGGGCTACACAGGTGCGGCACTCTTCTTCCGTTATGGATGCACAGCAAAGCTTGATAATATTTCTTTGCTTGATAATACCTCACACAGTAACGGCGTGCTTTATGCAAACGGCGGAAATCTTGATGTTGTAAACGTTATTGCATCAGGCAACACAGCATCAAACGGCGGTGTACTCTATGCAAGCGGTGCAACCACACAGGTTACTCTCAAAGACCTTACCTGGAGTGGTAACACAGCAACAAACGGCGGTATCGGATACATTTCAGATGCCACACTTACTGCAACAAACTGTGAATTCAGAGATAATACCGCAAATCTCGGCGGCGTATTCTATGCAAAGAAGGGCACCCTTAATATGGAGAATGTTGCCTTTAATGAAAACGAAGCCATCAGGAATTCAGGCGGCGGAGCAGGCAACGGCGGTGCCATTACTATGACAGGCGGTACACTTGCCGTTGACAGCGAAACTTCATTCATAAGTAATACAGCCGAAAATCATGCAGGCGCTCTCTATATGTCTTATACAACGGATACTTTAGAGGATGGAAGCAGTGTTTCCGTTCCTTCTGCACTTACCGCAACCGGCACATTGTTTGATAACAACTCAGCTATGGCAGGTGCTGCAGTCAGCATCCGCACAGGCTGTAGTGCAGAGCTTAACGACCTCACTCTATCAAACAACTCCGTAGAGGGCTTCATTGATACAAAGAATGACGGCAACGGAGAAGGCGGCGGTGCAGTTTACGTTGGCTACGGCTCTTTGACCCTTAATAACGTAACTGCAGTAAACAACTCAGCTTCCGATTTCGGCGGTGCTGTTGATGCAGTTGATTCAACTGTGATTATCAACGGCGGTACATACTCAGAGAACACCTCCAATTCAGGTGGTATGCTCCACTCAATTTCAGGCTCTGATATTACTATAACTAACGCAATCATCAACAATAATGAGTCTGTTTATGAAAACAAAGAATACAACTCCTCTATAGGCGGCGGTGCAATCTGCACAACAGGCGGTACGCTTACAGTAAGCGATACGACCCTTGACGGCAACAAGTCCGCATATTACGGCGGCTCTGTTATGACTTCTTCAACTCAGGTTATGTTCAGTGGCAATACTGTTGTCAAGAATTCAGAGGGTGGAACAGGTGCAGCACTTAACTTTAAGAATAAATCTGTAGTTGAATTAGAAGACATCAGCATCTTGGACAATAATTCAAGTGCAAACGGTGTTCTTTACGTTAACAACAGTACTCTTGATATACTCAATATTACTGCCGCAGGCAACAGCGCAGCAAACGGTGGACTTATTTACGCAAGCAACGCAAATACAAATATTAACATTGTAGATTCAGCTTTCCTGCGTAATAATGCAACAAACGGCGGTGTTGTTAATATTGCAAACGGCACTATTGTGTTCAAAAACTCAACTCTTTCAGACAACACAGGTAAATACGGTGCAGTCGTTTATTCAGACAACGCAAATGTTACCATTGAATCCTCTGATGTAAAGAACAATATGGCAACCTCATATGCAGGTGTTGTATATGCAACTTCAGGTACCGTTAACTTCACAGGAGGCACTGTTTCAGAGAATACAGCTACCTCAGGCGGTGTATTCTTTACCGAGGCGGCTGATGTATTAATTAACGAAACTACCGTCACCAAGAACACCTCAACCTCAAACGGTGGTGTTGCTTATGCAGAAGACGGCTCCTTTGAGTTCAAAAATGCAATTGTAAGTGAGAATTCAGCAGAGAGTAATGCAGGTGTTATCTATGTCAGATACACAGACGTAGTTTTAGACTCCTCAGAATTCAATGGAAATACCTCAGGTAACAATGGCGGTGTCCTGTATCTTTCAGGTGCAAGGGGCACAATTAAGAATGATTGCTCATTTGTCGGCAATTCTGCTTCAAATCACGGCGGTGCAATCTATGACGTTTATACCAACGCAGTCAACACAGAAGAAGAACAGCGAGACAAAGCATATGGCGATCTTACAGTCACGGGAGGTACATTTGAGAGCAACACTGCTATGTCAGGTGCTGTAGTCAGCATCAGAACAGGCTGTGACGCTGAGTTTAACAGCTCAACCTTCCTTAATAACTCTGTTTCAGGCTTCGCTGATGAGAACGACGGTAACGGAGAAGGCGGCGGTGCAGTTTATGTTGGCTTCGGAAGCCTTACTCTTAATGACGTAACAGCTTCAGGCAACAGTGCCTCAGATTTCGGCGGCGTTGTAGAAGTTATGTCATCAGATGTAACCATCAACGGCGGTAAGTATTCAGAGAACACGACTGTATCCGGTGCTGTTGTAAGAGCTATCTCCGACTCCACAGTTATGATCAACGATGCATTGATTGAGAAAAACACAGCAGTTGATTACGGTGTTATTTACCAGAATAAAGGTAATCTTACACTAAGCAATGTCACAGCCTCTGAGAATACAGCAGGCTTTGGCGGTGTGCTTTACGCAAGTAACGCTTCAGTAAATGTTGATATCACAAACAGTACTTTTGTTAAAAACAGTGCATATCTGGGTGGTGCCCTCAATATTAACTCAGGTACTGCCACCGTTACTGATTCAACATTTACAGAGAATAGCGCTCTCAAGAATTCAAGCGGTTCTTACGGCAACGGCGGTGCAGTAATCGTTACAGGCGGTACAGTCATCGCATCAGGCGAGAATGTGTTTGAAAGCAACAGTGCAGAGAATCACGGTGGTGCGGTTTACGTCACATACAGCAACGTAAATAACGAAAAAGTAGGCGGAACTGTAAATATGACCGATGGTGTGTTCAAGAACAACACAGCGGCTGTTTCAGGCGGTGCTATCAGCTCAAGAACAAACGGTAACGTTACCCTCACGGGCACAAAGCTGATCTCTAACTCTGCATTAAGTAATAAATTAAACGAAGGCGGCGGTGCAATTTATACAAACACAAACACACTTACGCTTTCAGGTGTTACCATGGACGGCAACACATCCGGTTATTACGCTGGTGCTCTTATGGCTTCAGAGGCAGAAGTTACCATTAACGGAAATTCTGTAATCAGTAATTCTCAGGGCGGAACCGGTGCGGCGCTTCACTTTGCGGCCACAAGTAACGTCAGCATTTCTGACACAGAAATCTCCCACAATACTGCATCCGTAAACGGTGCAGTTTATGTGAACAACAGTACCGTAGATATGACTAACGTTACCGCGTCCGGTAATAAGGCAGCAAACGGTGGTGTTATCTATGCAAGTAACGCAAATACAAAGATCACAGCAACAGACAGTACATTTACTCAGAACAATGCAACAAACGGCGGTGCCGTATATATTGCAAACGGAGCAATGAATTTCGTTCGCGGTGAAATCACAGAGAACACCGCAAAGACTGCCGGTGCTGTATATTCAGACAACGGAAAAGTATCCTTTGATGGTACAAGTATTAATAACAATACCGCAAGCTCTACTGCAGGTGTTGCATATACAGTTGATGGCACGTTAAGTTTTGCCAACGCTTTGGTAGAAGAGAATTCTGCTGCAGGTAACGGCGGTGCTGTTTATGTTAAGTACACACCCGTAACAATTACAGATTCAACATTTGCCAATAACACATCTGATTCTAACGGCGGTGCTTTGTATCTTGCAGGATGTAACTCAGATATCACAGATTCTGATTTCGTAGAGAATAAGGCTAAGAATCACGGAGCAGCTATTTATAACGTATATCTAAACGCTGTTAATACAGAAGATGAACAGCGTGACAAAGCAGTAAGCAACCTAACGGTTACAGGCGGCTCCTTTGCTTCCAATACTGCAATGGCAGGCGCTGTAGTCAGCATCAGAACAGGCTGTGATGCTGTGTTCAACGGTACGGAGTTTACGAACAATGCTGTTTCAGGCTATGATGCAAAGGCTGACAACTCAGGTGTTAACGACGGCAACGGAGAAGGCGGCGGTGCAGTTTATGTAGGCTACGGTTCTTTGACCCTTAATAATGTAACTGCTGATGGAAACAGTGCTTCAGATTTCGGCGGTGTTGTAGATTCCGTATCTTCAACGGTTACCATTAACGGCGGTACGTTCACAAATAACAAGTCAAACTCAGGTGCAGTTATTTATGCAATGGAAAAATCCAAGGTTACCATTGACGGTGCTGCAATAAATAATAATGAATCCGTATACGAAAACACAGATTATAACAACAAGATCGGTGGTACTGTTTATGCTAACGGCGGTACACTTGAGATAACCAACACTACTCTTGATGGCAATAAAACAGGCTACTACGGCGGTGCTGTTTACGGCAGAAACGGTGCAACTGTTGATATCAGCGATAACACCGTTATCTCCAATTCCAGCGGTGCAACAGGTGCGGCTGTCTATTTCCGTGAGGCTTGCAATGTAACGGTCAAGGATTCTATCATCAAGGATAACACTTCAACAGGAAACGGTGTTGTTTATCAGACGGGCGGTACAATGACCTTGACCAATGTTACCGCAAGCGGCAACAAGGGTAGCAACGGCGGTGTTATCTTCTCAAGCGGAACAAGCACAAAAACTGAAATTAAGAATTGTAACTTTATAGGAAATACAGCTTCATCAGGTGGCGCTCTTACTGTATCAGAGTCCAATGTTTCCGTAACAGGCGGTGAATTCAAGGATAATTCCGCAAACCTCGGTGGTGCTGTGAATATCGGCACAGGTACTCTTACTATCTCCGGAGTAACCTTCACAAACAATAGTGCAGTCAAGAACGCAAGCGGCTCCAACGGAAATGGCGGTGCCATTGCAGTTGCTGCGGGTACACTTAATGCAACAGGGGACAACCTCTTTGACGGCAATACTGCAGAAAACCACGGTGGCGCAATCTACGTTTCTTACAAGACCGATGACAACGGAACTAAGGTCGGCGGTGTTGTTAATATGTCAGAAGGCTTATTCAAGAACAATTCAGCCGATATTTCCGGTGGTGCAATCAGCTCAAGAACTAACGGTAGCGTAGCACTTTCCGGAACAGAGCTTACCGCCAACAGTTCCTATGGTACTGTTTTAGGCGAAGGCGGTGGAGCAATCTATTCAAATGACAACACACTTGTACTTTCCGGTGTTGTCATAGACGGCAACTCTTCAGCTTATTACGGTGGTGGTGTTACAGCTCTTAATGCTGATGTTACAATTGATGAAAAATCTCAGATCAAGAATAATGTGGGCACCACAGGTGTTGCTCTTGAGTTCAGAGGCACAGGATCATACACTCTCAATGATATAAGCGTTACTGATAATATCAGCACAAAGGGCAGTGGTGTGATCTACATTACAGGCAGCGGAACTCTTAACGCAACTTCACTCACAGCAAGCGGTAATAAAAACAACAACGGCGGAGTTATTTACGCAAGTGGCTCTTCAAAGGTGAACGTTGACAGCTCAAGCTTTGTTAATAATACAGCTAAAAACTTAGGTGGTGCTGTTGATCATCGCTCAAGCGGTGCCCTTTCCATCACAAATTCCACCTTCAACGGCAATAACGCAGTAAACGGCGGTGCCTTCCATATTGGCGGAAGCGGTGCAGTAACCATCAAGAATTCAACCATTGATGGTAACACAGCAACAACTCTGGGTGGCGGTATCTATCACGAGGGCTCAGGTCTTCTGACAGTATCCGAGGGTACTAACCTTAAGCAGAACACAGCTCCCTCAGGCGGCGGCCTTTACCTGGATAAAGGCGCAAAAGCAACAGTTTCATCATCCACCTTTGATGCAAACTCTGCCTCAGGCGCAGATGGAGGAGCAATCCTCGTGGCTGATTCAAGCGATACGGGTACTTCAGCAACATCCCTTACTGTGACGGGTTCTGTGTTTAAGAACAACACAGCAGCCAAGAAGGGCGGAGCGATCTCTACCGATACTGCAAGCCCCAACCTTTTAATTAATGTCAGCGATACAGAATTTACTAAAAACTCTGCAGTTGGCGCAGGCGGCGGTGCTATCGAGATTCAGAATGCAAATCAAACAAATGCAACTGACCCTGCATCTGCAAAAATCGTATTCACTAATTGCGAGTTTACAGAAAATTCAGCTAAAACCACAGGTGGTGCAATTGAGATAAGAACCAGCAGCTGTGCTAAGATCAACGGAATCACTGCAACAAAGAACAGCGCAAAGCAAAACGGCGGAGTTGTTTACGTAACCTCTAACTTCTCAAGACTTTATCTCACAGGTGGCGTAACTCTCAGCGGTAATACTGCAGGCAGCGGCACCTTTGCATATTTGTACAACAACAACTATTCAAATCCGCCCAGGATCTATACAACAGACAGCAACTCTGCTGCATGGTATAAGGAAGTTAAAGGTAACACTTCAAGCGTTACCTTTAACCTCACCACCATGCCTTAATCATCGGAGGTGAAGTTATGAATAAGTTTATAAAATTCATTAGCAGCATTTTAGTGTGTGTTCTACTGGTAAGTGTATGCCCTCCGCTTGTATTTGCAAGTGAGTCACAGTTTCCAAGTGAAACAAATGCGTTTGTTTCCAATCATTATTCCGACCCGATTGATCAGGATAAGCCCTTCTTTGATGAAATTCTTCCTGAGATTGAGAAGAATATTAAGGAAAATAACACTCATACGGTTACCCCTTATTACGACAAGTTTCCTTTAGCCAACAACCCTGAAAACTTTCAGGGTCTTGGCTCCACAACCTATGCAAATATTAACGGCCAGACCGTAACCGCAGAGGCTTTTTACAGACTCAGAAATGAAGGCTTGAATGATCCCAACAACGGTATGGGTCTTCTGATCTATCAGTGCATACAGTATAAGCGCCTTCATCCAGAAGAAGAGGTTAAAATTACATTCTCCTCCTACAGAACATCTGTGACCGCTGCTGTTTGCGTAATCCCTACAAGTAAGTATTATGGATATATGCGCTCACTTTATGGTACAAACTACGACGAGCAGGGCTTTGTGCGCATATCCTATATGCTCTTGGAGGCTGCACGTATGGGAATTGAGGTTACAATGGTTAATCAGCTCAATTCCTACGGAGTAAACCAATATAACCCCGAAACCAACTCACTTAAGAAGAGAAGCAACCTGGACCACGCAAAATATTTCAACAGCGCAACTCTTGCAGGTGAATGTTACGAAAAGTATGCACCCGGCAAGAAGGTTTCAGATTTTATGAGCTACACCAAGGTTGGCTGGACAGTAGAGGATAAAACCTCCGATATGCAGCACGTTAAGAGTGCAACTGCTTCTCATTACCTTGCAACCGACGGAACCGAGCACAAGAATGCAGTTTTCTTCTCAAGTGCAAACCTTGATGAAAACAGCTACAGGGGTGCTAACGGTAATAACAATTCCCAATCAGGTGTAATCATCTCCGACCACGCAGACCTTTATCGTGTAGCATACAATTACACAAGGCTTATGTATAAATATCGTGGTCAGGAGGAAATGTTTGAACTACGTAAATATGTAAATGAAGCAAGCAACAAGCAGATCGAGCTTATAAACAGCGGCAGGGGAGATGAGATCCCCAAGGACGAGCAGATCGTATATTTAGGCACAGAGAATGATCCTGTTTTTGAGCTTTACTTCACTCCCTTCGGCGGTAGTGTTGATACCTGGGATACTGTGGCAAATCCCATTTGTAAATACGTTGATAAGCTCCCCGAGTCCGAGGATTACGTAGAGCTTATCTGGAACGAATACGGATACGGTAATTGTCAGATCGGCAAAACAATGGAGGATCTTGTAGCTAAGGCTTTCTGCGAGAAGCCCAATGTACGCAACAAAATTGCTATTCGTGTTGATGATTTTGACACAGAGAAGATCCGTCAGCTTGCTTTGGGCTCCGAGATAGGCTACCGCAGTATAAACGACGGAAGCAACGTTCATTCAAAGGATATTCTCGTAAGCTATGTTGAAGACGGACAGCGTCACAATGTATCACTTATGACCTCCTGCAACTTCTATCCCATCGCCTTCAGCTATCGAACCAATTCCTTGCTTGTAATTAACGAAACAGAGGAATCCGGCGGAAACTTCTACAATATCTTTGGTGAGAGATATTCCTATAATATGATCAATAACGATCTTATGGTGGACATCCCCAATCTTACTCTTGAAGCAGGAGAGGTCGGTCAGGTCAATGCCATTTATTCAGGTTCAAGCAACCTCAAATGGAGTAGCAACAAGAAGGCTGTAGCTACAGTTGATAACGGCAAGATCACTGCAGTAGGTCCCGGCTCTGCAAAAATCACAGTTTCGGACGGAACTTACAAAGCAACCGTTAACGTTAAGGTTGTTGAGTGCATTGATTGCTACAACACCTTTGGTCTTACCTGTAATACAGAAGGACATTATACAGTAAGCAAGAAATTTGAAAATATGCCCTTGTCCATTGAAGCTGAGTTTACTGTTTCAAAGGACAGCCTGACAGGTACAACAACCATCTTAGGCAGTGATGGTAACTTTGACCCGGCTTTGGTATTTTCTTTAAACAAAAACGGCAATCCTCGAATCGCCATTCGAGATGAGGCAGATTATTCCTTACAGGATGTGTACGTTTTTGACCAGGTTGATGTTGCTACAGGCGAAAAGGTTCACCTCGGAATTGTTCTGAACTTTGAAAAGAGCAAGATTCGTTGCTATGTCAACGGCAAGCTTCTGCAGTCAAAGAATCTTGCAGACATAACACCTTTTGAAGAAAAGCATCTTCCTGTTATCGGCGGAGATCACAAGAACGGTAATCCTACGTATTTCACCGGTGCATTGCATTCATTAGCTGTCTATGATGATATGCGAACTGCCGAAGAAATGAAGACGGACTACACAAACGGAACTATCAATACTGCAGATGAAAATCTTGTTGCAGCCTACGATTTTGCCCGTTGTGAGGAGCATATGATCTATGATATGTCTTCCAAGGGCAACAACCTCAAGTACACAAGATTCTGGATGGGACTTGATGAGCTGGAGCCTGTGACTGATTACGAGTATTCCTTTGCTGTAATCGGTGATACCCAGACCATGAACGAAAAAGATCCCCTCGCTATGGAATCTATCTATGACTGGATTCTTGAAAATAAAGAAGATCAGAAGATTGAGTATGTTATAGGCTTGGGCGACATTACAGACGACAGTACGGATTTTGAGTGGGATAATGCCAATAAGTTTATCAATAAGCTGAACGGACAGATTCCATATGTACTCACAAGAGGTAATCACGATGATTGGGATGACTTCAACCGTCATCTGCATAACGGATTCTATGAGAATACTGTAGACGGTATGATGAATCCCGATGAGATATCTCTAACAGATCTTTCTCAGCCCGGACTTATCAAAACAACTCTCGAGGATGGAACTGAAGTTTATCTTACAAGAGAGGGAGATGAGCCTGAAGGCGGTAACGTAATGGGTGACCTTACTAATTCCTACCGCTATTTTGAGATTCAGGGTACAAAGTATCTTATCCTTACCCTTGATTTTGCTCCCACTGAGGCGGCTCTCAACTGGGCTAATGAGGTTATCAAAGCACATCCTGACCATAAGGTTATTGCAATTACCCACGCATATATGTATCGTGACGGCACAACAATTGATGCAGGCGATCAGTATCCGCCCTCTTACTATTCAGGCTACACCAACGCTCAGAATGGTGACGATATGTGGGCAAAATGCTTCTCTCAGCATAAGAACGTCGTTATGGTTCTTTCAGGTCACGATCCCTGGCAGCATATTGTTTACCGACAGGATAAGGGTGTCAACAATAACGTTGTAACCCAGATGCTTATCGATCCTCAGTATGTAGATCTTAATAACGGCTCCGTTGCAATGGTAGCAATGTTCTATTTCTCAAATGACGGAAATACTCTCACAGTTCGCTACTACTCAGTTTCAAGAGATTGCTATGGCTCACCTCTAAGCCAGTTTACCATCGATCTCGACAAACATACTCATACCTATGAGACACTCAGCGAGACAATTGCAACCCTTGAGTCTGACGGAGAGCGTACTCTTCATTGTACAACATGCGGAGAAACCGCAACAGAAACCATTTTCCGTCCCACGGATTTCTCTTTCTCTGAGGATGAGTTCGTTTATGATGGAAAAATTATGAATCCTGAGGTTATCATTAAGGATTCAAAAGGAAATGTAATACCTTCAGACAACTATACAGTAACGTATAATAATCCTAACAAGAATGTAGGCATTTATACCGCAACTGTTGTGATGAAAGGCTCCTATAGCGGTTCCAAGGTGCTCTCATTTAAGATCACTCCTATTTTGATGGATGATTGTACTGTTGAGCTTTCTCAAACAGAATTTACCTACGACGGCGAAGTTAAACTTCCCGAGGTTACCGTTACAAACCATAAGGGAACCATACTCAGAAAAGGAACTCATTATACCGTAACTTCAGCACCTGATACCAAGAAAGCCGGAATTTATTCTGTTGTTGTTACAATGAAGGGTAATTACAGCGGTACTCAAACTCTTGAATATACCATCAATCCCATTGATATTTCAGATTGTACTGTAGAACTTTCCGAAACAGAGCGTACCTATTTTGGAGATGTTGAGGTGCCTGCTGTAGTTGTTAAGAACTACAAGGGAACAATACTCAAGAATAACACACACTACAAAGTTGCTTATTCTGCTGTAAGCGGTAAGCCGGGTGCTTATGAAGCAACGGTTACCATGATAGGCAACTACGGCGGAGAAAAGGTTCTTAGCTTTGTTGTTGACAACATACCTACAGAAACCCTTCCGTCAGAGCCTGCTTCCTCAGAAGCATCTTCATCCACTCAGCCCACAGAGCCTTCTGTTTTGTGCGGTGACGTAGACGGAAACGGTGTGGTTAACGTAAAGGATGCAACTGCGATTCAGAAGTTTATTGCAGATATTCCGGTCTCTGCATTTAACGAATCTGCCGCAGATGTAGACGGTAACGCTGCTATCAGCGTTAAAGATGCAACAGCAATTCAGAAGTGGATCGCTGCATTGCTTCCAAACAGTAATATCGGAAAATATATTACTAAATAATTTATCTTAGGATAAAGCAAACACACTCTCGTTTTTACAAACGAGGGTGTGTTTTGATTTTCGGCTATAATTTTGATAATTCTTCAGATGTATTTACATAAATCATCGGATGTGATAAAATATATAGAATGATTATAAGGGGAGGTGTGCGTATGGATAAGTTTGTGCTGCATTCTGAATATGAACCCACAGGTGACCAGCCGCAGGCAATTGATGCTCTTGTGAAAAGCATAGAAAGCGGCAACCGCGAGCAGACCCTTCTGGGTGTTACCGGCTCAGGCAAGACCTTTACAATGGCAAACGTTATTGCAAGGCTTAACCGTCCGACACTTGTCCTTGCACATAATAAAACTCTTGCTGCTCAGCTTTGCACAGAGTTTAAGGAATTCTTCCCCGAAAATGCAGTGGAATATTTTGTCTCTTATTACGATTATTACCAGCCGGAGGCGTATATTCCCAATACCGATACTTATATTGAAAAGGATTCATCCATTAATGACGAGATTGATAAACTCCGTCACAGCGCAACTCTTGCTCTTTCAGAGCGCAGGGATGTTATCATTGTTGCTTCTGTTTCCTGTATCTACACCTTAGGTGACCCGATAGATTACCGAGCTATGGTCATCTCTTTGCGCCCGGGGATGATTATGGAGAGAGATGCACTCCTTCGTAAGCTTGTCACCTTACAATACGAACGAAATGACGTGAATCTTGTCCGAAATAAATTCCGTGTTCGTGGTGATGTGGTTGAAATTTACCCTGCATATTCCACAGGTAAAATCATTAGAGTAGAGTTCTTTGGTGATGAAATTGACAGAATAACAGAGATAGATCCCTTGACAGGAGAACTTCTTGCTACTGTCAAGCATGCAGCTGTTTATCCTGCCTCTCACTATATTGTGTCATCCGATAAAATACAAAAAGCCACAGAAGAGCTCGAACGTGAGATGGAAGAGAGAGTTCAGTTTTTTACGGAAAAAGGTAAACTTCTGGAAGCACAGCGTATAGAGCAACGCACAAGATACGACATAGAAATGCTCAGAGAAATAGGCTTTTGCTCAGGAATAGAAAACTATTCCAGAGTTCTTTCAGGCAGAGCGCCTGGTAGTATGCCAACAACATTGCTTGATTATTTCCCCGATGATTTTCTTCTGTTTGTAGACGAATCTCACGTATCCTTGCCTCAGGTCCGCGGAATGTACGCAGGCGACAGAGCCCGCAAGGAAGTGCTTGTTGAGTACGGATTTCGTCTGCCTTCAGCATTTGATAACAGACCTTTGAATTTTGACGAGTTTTACGGACATATAAATCAAGCAGTGTTTGTTAGCGCAACCCCGGGAGATATGGAAAAGGATAAAAGCAAGGTGATCGCACAGCAGATCATCCGCCCAACAGGGCTTCTTGACCCGGAAATTTCAGTTCGTCCCATAGAAGGCCAGATAGACGATCTTATTTCAGAAATCAATATCAGAGTAGAAAAGCAGCAAAGAGTCCTTGTTACAACTCTTACAAAGAAGATGGCAGAGGACCTGACTTCATTTCTTGAATCAAGCGGCATCAAGGTTCGTTATATGCATCATGATATCGACACAGTTGAGCGTATGGAGATAGTGCGTGATCTCCGACTCGGTAGGTTTGACGTGCTTGTTGGAATCAATCTTCTCAGAGAAGGTTTAGATATACCGGAGGTTTCTTTGGTAGCAATTCTTGATGCTGATAAAGAGGGTTTTCTCCGTTCGGAGCGTTCTCTGATCCAGACCATAGGCAGAGCTGCAAGAAATGCAGAAGGATATGTTATTATGTACGCAGACAGCGTCACGGATTCAATGAAGAACGCTATCACAGAGACAAACCGCAGACGTGAAATTCAGCAAAAGTATAACGAAGAACACGGAATCATTCCCCAGACTATTGTCAAGAAGGTAGCAGAAGTCCTGGAGATATCTACTCATGAGGACGATACGGATGACGATATAAGAAAGCTTACAAAAGCTCAGCGGCTTGAACTTATAGATTCTCTTACAAGAGAAATGAAGGCCGCAGCAAAGCTACTGGAATTTGAACACGCTGCATTTTTAAGAGATAAAATTAATAAGTTAAAGGATAGGAAATAAGCTATGGCACAGAATGTTAAGAATGAATACGGTAACGAAAGTATATCAACTCTGAAAGGAGCTGACAGAGTTCGCAAAAGACCTGCAGTAATTTTTGGCTCAGACGGAATCGAAGGCTGTCAGCATTCTGCTTTTGAGATCATATCTAACTCTATCGACGAAGCTCGCGAGGGCTACGGCAAAGAGATAACCGTGACTCTTTTCTCAGATCACTCAGTTCAGGTTGAGGACCATGGCAGAGGTTTACCCGTTGATTATAACACTAAAGAGAAAAAGTACAATTGGGAAATAGTATTTTGCGAGCTTTACGGCGGCAGTAAATATAACAATAACGATGGTGGTAGCTACGAGTATTCCTTGGGACTTAACGGCCTGGGACTTTGCTCAACGCAGTATGCATCAGAGTATATGACTGCCGATATCCGCCGTGACGGCTTCAGATATACTCTTAATTTCAAAAAAGGTAAGATCTCCGGTAAAATGGGCAAGGAGGAGTATACAAAGCGCGATACAGGCACTATCATCCGTTGGAAGCCTGACCTTGAGGTTTTTACCGACATTGACATTGAGCCTGCTTATTTTCTCGATACACTCAAGCGTCAGGCTATTGTTAACGAGGGCATCCGCTTTGTGTTCAAAAATCAGATAGGCGCCAATAAATTTGAGACTACTGAATTCCTCTATCAGAACGGAATCCTTGACCATGTCAAAGAGATGGTGGGTGAGGAATCCCTTACTCTTCCTCAGTATTGGCAAACCGAGAGAATGGCAAGAGACCGTGCGGATAAACCTGAGTATAAGTGCAAGATGAATTTTGCATTTTCATTCTCAAATAAGCACTCAACAGCAGAATATTATCATAATTCAAGCTGGCTCGAGCACGGCGGCGCACCCGAAAAAGCAGTCAGAAATGCATTTGTTTATCAGATCGACTCTTGGCTTAAAAACAATTCTAAATACAATAAAAATGAGTCAAAGGTTCTTTTTGCTGACGTAGAGGATTGCCTTGTTATAGTGATTTCTTCATTTTCAAGCGTTACATCCTACGAGAATCAGACCAAAAAAGCCATTACAAACAAGGGAATTCAGGATGCAATGACAGAATTTCTCCGTCATCAGTTAGAAGTCTATTTCATAGAGAATCCCCTTGATGCAGAAAAGATCTGCAATCAAGTACTTATTAATAAACGAAGCAGAGAAAATGCAGAGAAAACACGTCAGAATCTCAAGAAGAAGTTGACGGTTTCCATGGATATGACAAACCGTGTAGCCAAGTTTGTTGATTGCAGAAGCAAAGACAGCTCAGAGCGAGAACTCTTTATAGTAGAGGGTGACTCTGCTCTCGGTTCCTGTAAGCAGGCTCGCGACCCTTACTTCCAGGCGGTTATGCCTATCAGAGGTAAAATACTTAACTGCCTTAAAGCAGATTATACCAGAATTTTTAAGAGTGATATCATTACTGATCTTATCAAGGTTTTGGGATGTGGAGTCGAGGTAAGCTCTAAATCCAACAAAGATCTTTCTGCTTTCAGCCTTGATAATCTGCGTTACAGCAAGGTTATTATCTGTACCGATGCAGACGTTGACGGATACCAGATCCGCACATTGCTTCTTACAATGCTCTACAGACTGACTCCTACGCTAATTGAGGAGGGTAAGGTCTTCATTGCTGAATCTCCTCTTTACGAGATCACGTCAAAAGATAAAACGTATTTTGCTTATACAGAGCAAGAAAAAGAAAAGTTCATCGCCGAGATAGGTAACGCTAAATTTACCATTCAACGCAGTAAGGGCTTGGGTGAAAACCAGGCAGATATGATGAATTTAACTACAATGAATCCCGCAACACGTCGACTTATTAAGGTTATGCCGGATGACGCAGAAAAAACCGCAGAAACCTTCGATGTTCTTCTTGGAGATAATCTTCAGGGCAGAAAAGATTATATTGTTCAGTATGGTGAAAATTATATTGACAATCTTGATTTAAGCTGAGAAAGGGGAGAGTAAAGTGGCAAAGAAAAAAAATGAAAGACCTGTGCTTCAGCCTACTGCAACAGGTGTTATTGAAGGTGCAGGAGAAATTGTTGAACAGAAAATAGTTGAAACGCTTGAGACCAACTATATGCCGTATGCAATGAGCGTTATTCTCTCCAGAGCAATTCCTGAGATCGACGGATTCAAGCCTTCTCACAGAAAGCTTCTTTATACTATGTACAAGAAAGGACTCCTTACGGGCAGTCTTACAAAATCTGCAAACATCGTGGGAGAGACAATGAAGCTCAATCCTCACGGCGATGCGGCTATTTACGACACTATGGTCCGTCTGTCCCGTGGTTACGAGGCTCTTTTGCATCCCTTTGTTCTTTCAAAGGGCAACTTCGGTAAGTTTTATTCCAGGGATATGGCCTGGGCTGCTCCGAGATACACAGAGGCAAAGCTTGAGCCTCTGTGTAACGAGCTGTTCAGAGATATAGATAAGGATACAGTTGACTTCGTAGATAACTACGATAACACAATGAAGGAGCCCACACTCCTTCCTGTAACCTTCCCCTCAGTGCTTGTAAACGCAAACACGGGTATTGCTGTTGGTATGGCCTCCTCAGTGTGTTCCTTTAACCTTCGGGAGATCTGCGAGACAACCGCAGCCTTGATACGTGATGATAATCACGATATCTTCTCAACTCTTCCTGCTCCTGATTTTTCAGGCGGCGGACAGATAGTTTATAACGAGCAGGCCTTGCGTGATATATATGAAACAGGCAGAGGCAGTATCAAGATCCGCAGTGATTACACCTATGATAAGGCAAACAATTGCATTGATATTTCCTCTATTGCTCCGTCTACAACTATCGAAGCAATTATCGAAAAGGTAATTGATCTTGTCAAAGCAGGCAAAATTAAAGAGATCGCAGATATTCGTGACGAAACAGGTCTTGCAGGACTGCGTATTACTATTGACCTGAAACGTGGCACAGATCCGGATCTGCTTATGAAGAAGCTATACCGACTCACACCTTTAGAGGATTCATTCTCCTGCAACTTCAACATTCTTGTCGGCGGAACTCCTATGGTGCTTGGTGTCAAGGATCTTCTTGAAGAGTGGATTGCATTCAGAATAGAGTGTGTTCGCAGAAGAACTCATCATGATCTGAGGAAAAAGCAGGAGAAGCTCCACCTTCTTTACGGTCTTAAGGAAATACTTCTTGATATAGACAAAGCCGTGCGTATTGTGCGTGAGACCGAGCAAGAGAGAGAAGTTGTTCCGAATCTGATGATCGGCTTTGGTATAGACGAGATCCAGGCAGAGTATGTGGCAGAGATCAAGCTCCGCCATTTAAATCGTGAATATATCCTTAAGCGTACAGAAGATATCGAGTCTCTTGAGGATGAGATCAAAGAGCTTGAGGCCATCCTTGCAAGCAAAGCCAGAATCAAAACGATTATCGTAAAAGAGCTCAAGGAAGTTGCAAATAAATACGGAGAAGACAGAAGATCTCAGATTCTGTACGTTGAGGATGAGGCTTTTGAAGAAACTGTTGAAGAGATTCCCGATTATCCTGTTCATCTTTTCTTTACCAAGGATGGTTATTTCAAAAAGATCACACCTCAGTCACTGCGTATGAGTGGTGAGCATAAGCTCAAAGAGGGTGATTCCATTGTTACTACCTTTGAAACAACGAATAATACGGATCTGCTTTTCTTCTCTGATAAGGCTCAGGTGTATAAAGCAAAGGCTTCGGATTTTTCAGATACAAAAGCCAGCGTGCTTGGCGATTATATTCCCGCAAAGCTTTCTATGGATGAGGGTGAGCAGGCTGTTGCAATGATCATCACAAAGGATTACGAAGGACTGATAATTTTTGCATTTGAAAACGGAAAGATTGCAAAAATACCCCTGAATTCCTATGCAACAAAAACCAACCGCAAACGTCTTACCAATGCATATTCAGATAAATCACCCCTTGTCGGCGTGGAGTTTACGGGTGAAGATGCAGAATTCCTGCTTACTTCCTCATCAGGCAGAATGTTACTTCTTCACACCGGTGCAATCAATCTGAAAACATCCCGAACAACTCAGGGTGTTGCAGTTATGAAGCTTAAAAAGGGTCAGAGGCTTATGTCATTGAAGTCGTATGCTGAAGGAACCTTCTCAAAGCCTTCCCGCTATCGAACCCGTTCGCTTCCTGCTTTGGGTGCATTACCCTCTACAGAAGACAGTGCAGAGCAGCTAACGATCATATAAATCAAAAAATTTAATTTATTTTTGCATATAAGCAAAAAAACACTTGCATTATTTTACCTAATGTGATAATATACTAATGTTATTGAATTTTCGGCTATTTGCTTTTTAATGAAAGGAATGTTTTAAAATGGCTTGGTATTTTTACCTTGTTGGTGCTATCACACTTGTAGCAGCAATCGCACTTGTTATTGTAGTAATTCTTCAGGAGGGTAGCTCTAAGGGCGTTGGTGTTGTCAGCGGCGGTGCTGATACATTCTTCTCTAAGAATAAGGCTCGTTCTATTGATGCTTTCCTCAGCCGTTGGACTAAGTTCTTTGCCATTGCTTTCTTTGTACTTGTAATGGTTATGAACGTACTTGCATATTTCTTTGCATAATCAGATTTTACACGGCATATTATGGACTGTGGGTTTGTCCCACAGTCCATTTTTTCTTTTGGAGTGGATCGTGTGAAGTCTTGGATCTATTTTCTGTGTGTTATTACGGTGTACTTGCTGTATGCTGTTGTTTACGGGATAGCAAAAAAGAAAAAGCCCTTTAAAAGGGCTTTTAGGATAATGATTTTTGGTGTGATAATGCTGATTTGCGTAGATCTTGCTTCTAAGTTTACGGGTGTGTATATTCCCATATCTCCGCTTTCTCTTGCGGTATCCTCCTGCTTAGGCGTTCCGGGAGTAGCAGCGATGCTCATCATAACCTCTGTGCTATAAGCTTATCCTATTGCAGATAGGTCTTCCAGAGTGTCTTTAATGAAGGCAGCGTTTCTTGTCATTGCCGCAAGCATAACCTGATAAAACAGTTGTGGATTTTTATAAAAGTTCTTTTTTACTATTTTGGCTTGCTCGCTGTCTGCCACAAAGAGCGATACGGACATTAATTCCATATTTCCGCCTGAGATCGAGCATTTAACGTTGTATCCGTTTTCTGTCTTTTCCGTGATCACTTTGTTTTCTTTTTCAACCTTTTCCTGTGCAAGCAAAGACAGTGCGCACTCGATTGCTCTTTCTTTAACGGTAAGTGCAAGGTTGTCCTCAAGCTGCTCAGAGATCATTCTGCCGTTGGAGGTTGCTTCAAACAGGTCAGAACCTTCAGAAACAGGGGATAGGTTTCCGCTTTGCACCAGATCATCAAAGCAGGAACTGGCTTCAAAGTAATTTGTAAGTCCCTTTTCAAGCAGAGCGTCTAAAACAGTCTCTTTGCTCATAGGTTCTTTTACCGTAGCAAACAAGTAGCATATCAGGATCCTAACTTCTGTTTTGCTTCTGATTCCACCCAGGCTTACACCTTCGTCAAATGTGTCAAATGCCATAAAATCTCCACCATTTCATAGTTTCTATATTAACTGTAAATATTATAACATATATTCTTTGTTTTGTGTAGTGTATGTTATATAAATTTATATTGACAAATATTTAACAATATGATAGTATAATCACAAGCTTAATAAAATAAGCTAATATTTTTCACAGAGGTGAAGTGTATGGAAGGGTATATGCCTTACATCTGGCTTGTATTGGCTGTGGTTTTGGGCATAGTAGAAGTAAGCACTGCTCAGCTGGTTTCCATCTGGTTTGTGATAGCAGCTGTTATTACTTCGGTCTGCGCTGCAACTTTTCTCTCAGGCAGCATCTTCTGGCAGATCGTAGTATTTGTCGTATCTTCCGGTTTATGCCTTGTGTTTACCCGTCCAATCGTCAGAAAAATCAGAAAATTTGATAAAACAAAGACTAATTCCGACAGGTACATCGGTAAGGTCGGGGTTGTAACTGCAGACATTGACTGGCAGGCATCCACAGGTCAGGTTGAGGTGGATGGTGCCCGATGGTCCGCAAAGTCAACCGTTAACTCTATTATCAAAGCAGGAACTTCGGTTATTGTAGATGAAATCCAGGGTGTCCGTCTTGTGGTTACACCTATTGATTCAAAAGAAAAGGAGTAAAGTTTTATGGGACCTTTTGCAATTATCATTCTTTCTATTGTTTTTATAGTTATAATCCTATTGATTAAGAACATTAAGATCGTTCCTCAGGCTCATGCTTTTGTTATCGAGCGTCTTGGCGCATATTACGCTACATGGGGCACGGGACTTCATATCAAGATCCCTTTTATTGATAAGATATCCAAGAAAGTATCTTTGAAAGAAAAGGTTGTGGATTTTCCTCCCCAGCCTGTTATCACAAGAGATAACGTAACAATGCAGATAGACACCGTCGTGTATTTTGAGATTACAGATCCCAAACTCTACACATATGGTGTTGAACGTCCTCTTGATGCAATTGAGAATCTTACTGCTACCACTCTTCGTAATATAATTGGTGAGCTTGAGCTTGACAGCACCCTTACGTCAAGAGATACCATCAACGATAAGATACGTATTATTCTTGATGAAGCAACAGATGCTTGGGGTATCCGCGTTATTCGTGTTGAGCTTAAAAACATCCTTCCTCCCAGAGAGATTCAGGATGCCATGGAAAAGCAGATGAAGGCAGAGCGTGAGCGCCGTGCAAGAATCCTTGATGCAGAGGGTGAGAAGCGCTCTCAGATCCTTGTGGCAGAAGGTCTCAAGGAATCAGCCATCCTTAAGGCAGACGCAGTCAAGGAGTCCAAGATCAGAGAAGCTGCCGGTGAGGCCGAGGCTATCCTTACCGTTCAGAAGGCATACGCAGATGCTCTCAGAATGCTCAATGAAGCAAATCCCTCTCAGGCAGTTATCGCACTTAAGAGTCTGGAAGCATTCCAAAAGGCCGCCGACGGAAAAGCAACTAAGATCATCATCCCATCAGAGATTCAGAGCCTTGCAGGACTGGCAACCTCTGCCAAAGAGATATTTACTGCAAATACACCTGATTCAGAAGCATAAATTATATAAAAATTTGGAGACACATCGTTTGATGTGTCTCCTTTTTTGCTTTAATCAATATTCGTTACTTTATATCCGCCGGAGGTAACCGCAGATATTATAGCATCATTATCAACCGTATCTGCAATTACTGCCGTTCCTTTTGTAAAGTCTACAACCACGTTTTCATCAAAAGGTGCAAGTAACTGCTGGACTCTTGCCTGACAATGTCCGCAAGCCATACCTTCAATATGTACTGTTTTCATATTTCTGATCTCCTTTCCCGAGTCATTTGTATATGTTCTTTTAAGCCTTTTAAGCCTTAAAGCGTTGCTGATTACACATATAGAGCTGAGGCTCATTGCTACAGTTCCGATCATAGGGGAGAGCATTATTCCTGCAGAGTTATACAAAGCACCTGCAGCCACAGGAATACATATGGTGTTGTAAATAAGTGCCCAGAATAAGTTTTCCTTGATGTTCTTCATAACCTTGCGGCATATGTGTAAGGTGGTGTGTACATCTCTTAAATCGTTTCTTACAAGAACTACGTCTGCAGATTGCATCGCAATATCTGTACCTGCACCTAAGGCTATGCCGATATCAGCAGATGCAAGGGCAGGGGAGTCGTTGATTCCGTCACCAACCATGGCAGTTGCTCCTTCAAGCTGATATTGTCTGATGTATTCATTTTTATCAGCAGGCAGAAGCTCTGAGTATGCATCCTGAATATTCAATCGATCTTTAATTGTCTGAGCAGTCTTTCTGTTATCTCCCGTAAGCATTACCGTTTTTATTTTGGAATCGTTCAATAGCTTTATTGCATCAGAGGATGATTCCTTTATAGTATCTGCAACGGCTATCAGAGCAACAACAGTGTTGTTACAGCTTACAAACAACGGTGTCTTACCTTCTGATGAAAGCTTAGCATCTGCGTCAGTAAACTTACTGTCTGTTAAGTTTTTAGAAACAAAGCTTTTGTTTCCTATCCTGTACAAATCGTTGCCAACGGTAGCTTCAACGCCTTTTCCCGTAATCTCCTTAAAGTTCTCAACTTTTAAGTTTGAGTTGATGGGCTTATACTTGGAGATCGCCATGGCCAAGGGATGATCGCTCATACTCTCAATTGCGACGCATATTTCCATTAATGAATCTGCTTTACTTTGGTCGGTAATTATGTCTGTAACCTTTGGTTTACCTTCGGTAACAGTACCTGTTTTATCAAACATAACGGTTTTCACTTTGGAGCCCGCTTCAAATATTTCTGCTGATTTAACAAGTATTCCAAGCTCTGCAGCTTTGCCTGTGCCTACCATTATAGCT
>JAFQDM010000018.1 GCA_017416065.1 Ruminococcus sp. | reverse complement strand
TTGGTTAAAGCGCCAGGTTGTGGCCCTGGAGACCGCCGGTTCGAATCCGGCTAGCCACCCCACTTGATCCATTAGCTCAGTTGGCAGAGCACTTGACTTTTAATCAAGGTGTCCGGAGTTCGAATCTCCGATGGATCACCAAATGGAAACGACTTTTTTCGCAAGAAAATTGTCGTTTTTTTGTTCTTTTCACTATTATTTTTGCCTTCATTCTCTTTTCTCTTTTTGTTTCCGGATAACAGATAAATGCTCATAATAGCATCATTAAACACAGCCAAAAACAACACAAAATGAAAAAAGCAGCAATGCCCCTACCTATTAAGGCAGGGGCATTTTTTATAATCAGAAGCTTACAGTATCCGAATTATGGCCGGAGCCTCCGCAAAACGCTATGGAGTCAAGAAGCTTCATATCATCATCTGAAATATTAAATGAAAAAACATCCGTATTACTGCGGATTCGCTCAGGAGTAACGGACTTAGGCAAAGGCAGTACCTTATGCTGTAAGCACCAACGGATGCAAAGCTGTGCCTTTGTGCAGCCATACTTTGCGCTGAGGGAGGTGATGACCCGATTATTAAATATCTCTCCCCTGCCCATGGGACTCCATGCCTCCACAAGAATGTTATTAGCCTTGCAGAAAGTCACCGTTTCTTCCTGCATAAACCCCGGATGAAACTCGATCTGATTCACCATAGGAACAAATTCTGTCTCCATCAAGGGTGTTAGATGATGTGGTTTAAAGTTAGAAACACCTATTGATCTGACAGCACCCTGCTTATACAAGCTGCAAAGGGCACGCCATGTGTCTATATTAACAGCGTCAGGGTCATCATATTGCAGGGAGTTTGCAGGCCAATGGATCAGATATAAGTCAAGATAATCCATTTTTAGGGTTTTAAGACTCTTTTCAAAGGTCCTCATAGTTTTATCATATCCCCGCTCTGTGTTCCAGACCTTGCTGGTAATGAACACTTCCTCACGAGGAACCCCCGAAGCTCTGACTGCTTCCCCTACGCTTTCTTCGTTACCGTAAAGGGCGGCAGTATCTATGTGTCTGTATCCGCAAGAGATAGCCTCTGAAACCGCATTATAGGCTTCCTCTCCGTTTTTTGACTTATAAGTACCAAAACCAATGCAAGGAATACGGACACCGTTTGAAAATAAATAATTATCGTTTAAGCACTTCATAAATAACTCCTGATAATACAAATAAGTTTTAATACACATTAATTTACAATAACAGATATAATTAAGCTCGGTGATATACGCCTTGGTGATGAAAAGCAAGCGTACCGCGTGATGATATACCATTGCTTTCGCAATGGATAAAAAATCGACAGGTTTTGACCTGTCGATTTTTGGCTGGGCTGGCGGGATTCGAACCCACGGGATGACGGAGTCAAAGTCCGTTGCCTTACCGCTTGGCTACAGCCCAATATGAAATTCAACCATAATATAATATCACAAGAGAAGAAAAAAAGCAATAGTAAGCTTGCTTAATCTTTAAAAACCTGCACATAATTTATATACTGTACTGCAAACAAAAACGGAGCTGAATAATCAGCTCCGTTATGTAACAGTTTAATTAGCAGATATTAGTCCTTGATCCAAGCGATTGCCTTTGCAACAGGAGCAACATCAGCTGTAGCCTTGTCTGCTACTGCCTCGTCAGCTGTAGCCTCGTCTGCTGTAGCCTCATCAGCTGTAGCCTCGTCTGCTGTAGCCTCGTCAGTTGTAGCTTCGTCAGTTGTAGCTTCGTCTGTTGTAGCCTCGTCCTTTGTTGCCTCGTCAGTTGTAGCCTCGTCCTTAGTTGCAGGAACGAAAGTTACAGGTGTGCCGATGCGATCGTTGCAGGGAAGATCTGCGCAGTACTTCTGGATCTCTGTAGCATCCCTAACGTTTACAACGCCATCCTCGTTAGAATCTGCAAGGAATGTCTGGAGCTCGTCAAGAGTTGCGAGGTCTGCAATAGCCTTACGGATAAGAGTTGCATCCTTAACGTTTACCTTACCGTTGAGATCTACATCACCGAGGAGAGTAACAGCCTCGTCAGCTGTGGGCTCATCAATTGTAGCCTCGTCCTTTGTAGTCTCGTCCTTAGTAGCCTCGTCTGCTGTAGCTTCATCAGCTGTAGTCTCGTCTGTTGTAGCTTCATCAGTTGTAGTCTCGTCTGCTGTAGCAGCCTCATCAGCTGTAGCAACTACTGTACCCTCGGGAACAACATCAGTTGCTGCGAAAGACATAAAGCAAGCCATAGAAACTACCATTGCTGCTACCATAAGGATAGCAAGGATTTTACCAAACTGTCTTTTCATGTGTAATCATCTCCTATAATTTTTTGTATGAAAATACATCACGCTTTACATTATACGACTTCCTTTCTAATATTGCAAGTGTTTTTTTATATTTTTTAAATAATTTTTGTCTAATGGATAAAATTACATTGTTTACTTGCATTTTTTGCTTATTGTGGTATAATTTTATAAGCAAGTCAATATAAATAACAAAGGAGAGATTAATATGTCATGCTGTGAATTAAAAGCATACACATTTTCTGATATTAATTTTACCAACAGGCTGGACCCCAACGTTCAGATCAAGATCGGAAACAAGTTCTCATACAACGTAAAGTATCCCTCTGACAATTCAAACAATATATGTAGGGGTGAGCTCGAGGTTGAGGTTGGAGATACTTCCAAAGACAGCAAGCTTAACCTTAAGGTAACTCTGGTAGGAATCCTGGCATATAACCCTGACGAAAAAAGAGAGCTTATACACACAGAAAGTTTTAAGATTCTCTATCCCCTTGCACGTGCTATGGTGACAACCATCACGGCAAATGCAGGAATCAAGCCCATAATGCTTCCTAATATTAATATAGATGATCAGGATATTTACAGAATTGACGGAAGCAACCCCGGAAATGTTTAAATTTTTTAAAATTATTAATTGACAAAGCAATGGTAGATGTGATATAATATCTACCGTTGCAAATATGCGGATGTAGTTTAGTGGTAGAACTTCAGCCTTCCAAGCTGATCGTGTGGGTTCGATTCCCATCATCCGCTCCAAGAAAAAGAGTATCCTTTTGGGTACTCTTTTTTGTTTTAAATATTGATGGGAATCGAAAGGGCGTATAGAAAACAGTCCGGTGGACTGTTTTTAGCCCGTCGCGCTGATGATACTTCGCAAACTGTGCACGCCGCAGTTGACGAGATGTACGATACCTTTATATAGAAGTACCCATCATCCGATTTGTTTGGCGATATTGCAAACTTTTCAGTTTGCAGCGATATTTTTGCACAAGGCAAAATCGATATAAAAGCCATAGGCTTTTGCCATATAATCTCCCTTGGGGATATTACTGTTACACACCTTTGGTATGTAACAACGATGGATTTTCATTTATATTTACACATCAAATCTGACCTCTTACCCTCGAAAAAATACCACTTATTCAAAAACTCCACACAAAACCTCCCCTATTTGCTATAATACAGACACAACAGAGGAACAAACGAAAACGGAGGTGGAAACTATGGAGAAGATAAAAGAGACTGCAAACACGGTTTTCAAAGCAGTTGGGCTTGCAATGGGTGTAGCTACAACGGTTTTGCTTGTACTGAAAGAAATTGAAACAACCTCAGCACTTACGCTGCTTGCAATTGGAGTCACTGCTTTGGGGCTGAGTTTATTTACAAGCAAAAAGGTGTGACAAATATATATTAATAGTATATAATAGGGTTGTTACACAAAGGAGGAACGGATATGAAAATAACTCTTGAGCCTGCCAATCTGCAGGAAACAGAGGTAATTATCAAAGGAGATCTTTCAGACCCTCAGGTTGAGGCTCTGCTTACCTTTATAAAGACCAAAAACAACAGCGGAAAGCTGGTACTTACAAAAGAAGACGAACAATTCTTTGTAGATGCAAAGGAAGTTATGTACTTTGAGGCTTTTCAGGGAAAGGTGAACGTACACACAACAAACGGCACCTACCAGACAAAACAAAAGCTTTACGAGCTGACGGACGCACTTAAAACCCTGCCCTTTGCGCAGATAAGCAAAAGCGTGGTAGTGAATATTGATTACGTAAAATCAGTATCTGCGGAATTCTCCGGAAACTATTCCTTAAAGCTTAAATCAGGCAAAGAGATACTGACTATCTCAAGAAAATATATGAAAGAATTCAAAAGTAAGATCTGAGGAGGTTATATTATGAAAATCAAAAACATCATTCTGGCTTGCATCACGGGTATAGGTATAGGAATGCCCATCACTCTCATTTGTATGATACTTATCGGCGGTTGGAACTCTGCCGTAAAGGAAGTGCTTGTATGGCTTACGGCTTCTGCCCTCTTCGGCGTGCTGAGCCTTATCTTCAATAATTGCAAAACAAATCTGCTTCTGTCCACAGCGATTCATTGCGTGGGATGCCTTGCAGTCACCTGCACAGCCTGCACAATAAACGGCTACAGCGACAATTTCTTCTCTATGCTTTTGGCTATACTGCCCGTGTTCGTTGTCGTTTACGCAGTTATTTACTCCGTTGCAATGATAAACGCAAAAAAAGAAGCTAAAGAAATCACAGAAAGCCTTAAAAACAAAGACTAAAAGTTCTGCTTATGACAGCGGTTGCGAAAGCAATCGCTGTTTTTTGTTGTAATAAAAGGAAAAATATGATATACTCCCAAAAGATGCTATTATAAATGTACGAGGAGTAAATATGAGTATTCTTAATGTTGAAAACCTTTCTCACGGATTTGGTGACAGAGCTATATTTGATGACGTATCCTTCCGCCTGCTCAAGGGTGAGCACATTGGGCTTATAGGCGCAAACGGAGAAGGAAAATCTACCTTTATGAATATTGTAACCGGCAAGCTTATGCCTGACGAGGGCAAGATCGAGTGGTCTAAAAACGTTAGAGTGGGCTACCTTGACCAGCATACGGTGCTCACGCAGGGGATGACCATTGAGGATGTGCTGAAATCCGCTTTCTCCTACCTTTTTGAGATGGAAGAAAAGATGAACAAAATCTGCGATGAGCTTGGAACTGCCGACGAGGAGCAAATGACAGAGATGCTGGAGGAGCTGGGCACCATTCAGGATATGCTCACAGCCCACGACTTCTACGTTATAGACGCAAAGGTTGAGGAGGTTGCACGGGCCTTGGGGCTTGCAGACCTGGGACTTGACAGGGAGGTTACTGACCTGAGTGGCGGACAGAGAACAAAGGTGCTCCTTGCAAAGCTTCTGCTTGAAAAACCGGACATTCTGCTCCTTGATGAGCCTACAAACTATCTTGACGAGGAACATATCGCCTGGCTCAAGCGCTACCTTATTGACTATGAAAACGCATTTATACTTATTTCTCACGATATCCCCTTCCTTAATGAGGTAATAAACATCATCTACCATATGGAAAATCAGAAGCTGGACCGCTACGTGGGAGATTACCACCACTTTGAAGAGGTCCACGCAATGAAGAAAGCACAGCTTGAAGCCGCCTACAAGCGTCAGCAGCAGGAGATAAGCGAGCTGAAGGACTTTGTGGCAAGAAACAAAGCAAGAGTATCCACCCGAAATATGGCTATGTCCAGACAAAAGCTGCTGGATAAAATGGACGTTATTGAGCTCCAACAGGAAAAGCCCAAGCCTGAGTTTAACTTTAAGGTGGGCAAAACTCCCAGCAAGTTTATTTTTGAGACAAAAGACCTGGTGATAGGCTACGACGAGCCCCTTTCCTCTCCCCTGACCCTTTCTATGGAACGAGGCAGGAAGATTGCCCTTGTAGGTGCAAACGGCATAGGCAAAACCACCCTGCTTAAGAGTATTCTGGGGCTTATTCCGCCTATTTCAGGCACTGTTGAAAGAGGCGACAACCTGCTTATCGGCTACTTTGAGCAGGAGGCTGCAGGCAACAACACAACCACCTGCATTGAGGAGATATGGAAGGAGTTTCCCTCTCTGAATCAGCACGAGGTCAGAGCCGCTTTAGCCAAATGCGGGCTTACCACAAAGCACATTGAAAGCCAGGTGAGGGTGCTCTCCGGCGGTGAGCAGGCAAAGGTGCGGCTTTGCAAGCTTATTAACAAGGAAACAAACATACTCCTCCTTGACGAGCCCACAAACCACCTTGATCAGGATGCAAAGCAGGAGCTCAAGCGCGCACTGAGGGAATACAAGGGCAGCGTGCTGATAATCTGCCACGAGCCTGAGTTCTACCTTGACGTTGCGGACGAGGTGTGGGACTGCACCAAATGGACAACCAAGATTTTCTGATTCAAATGACAGCAACTGAAAGAAGGCAGACTATGCAGGAAAAACGAAATCAGATAAAAGGCAGTCTTGCGGCGCTTACGGTAAACATCATATTCGGCTTCAGCTTTCTTTTTTCTAAGGTAGCCCTTGGGTATGCACACCCGCTAATTGTCATTGCCGTAAGGTTCACGGTGGCTTTTGCCGCTTTGAATCTGCTTTGGCTTTTCGGCGCGGTAAAGCTGAGCTTTAAGGGTAAGCCTCTGAAGCAGGTACTGCTTATGTCATTGGCACAGCCCCTCTTATACTTCGTCTTTGAGGTTTACGGAATAGACAACACCTCCAGCGCCATGTCGGGAATCATAATCTCTTTGGAGCCTGTTGCGGTGATGATCCTTGCTACCATATTCCTCAAAGAAAAGCCCACAAAAGCACAGGTGTTCTTTTCTGCCTTGTCCCTTGTTTCCATTGCTGTAATCAGCATACTCTCTGACAACGGAGTAAAAAACAAGGTATTCGGCATATTTTTGCTGTTGGGTGCAACTATCTGTGCCGCTGTGTTTAACATTCTGAGCCGCAGTACCTCCAAGGACTATTCTCCCTTTGAAAGAACCTACATAATGTTCCTGGTGGGTACAGTAGGCTTCAACGCCATAGCCTTTGGCGCTTTAAGAGGTGAATATCTCCCTGAGCTTGCGTCCGCATCTGTGCACGTTGAATTCTGGGGAGCAATATTCTATCTTTCCGTTGTATCCTCTATCCTTGCATTTATGCTCTACAACTACTCAACAGGACTTATAACTCCCGTAAGGTCTGCTTCTTTTTCTAACCTTATCACGGTTGTGTCTGTGTTGGCAGGCATATTGATTCTGAAGGAGCCCATGATGTCTGTACCGGAGGTGATCTGCTGTGTGCTGATCATTCTGGGAGTTCTGGGAGTAAACAGATAAAAATAATAACGTACAATAACAAAGCAGAGTGACTTCTTAAAAAATCACTCTGCTTTTTCTATGGAATATTAAGCTTTAATATAAACATCAGAGAATGCTGAGGTTAATCTCTCCATCTGCGGCTGCAACGTGGATTCCCGCAATGCCGCCTTCGCCGCGAATTATCATCTCCTCGGCAATCTTCTCCTCTACCTCCTTGCGGATAATGGAGCGAAGCTCACGGGCACCTGTTCTGCCGTCCTTGATCTTATCTGCAAGGGCTGTGCAGGCAGAATCGTCAAAGGTAAAGGATATTCCCTTCTCCCTCAGAGTATCAACATACTCCGAAAGCATGAGAGAGGCGATCTTTCTCAGATCCTCCTTCTCAAGATAGCGGAAGACGATGATCTCATCTACACGGGCAATAAACTCAGGTCTGAGGAATTCAGAAAGTGCCTTCATAACCTTTTCTCTTGTGGCGTCTGCCTCACTCTTGGCAAATCCCAGGGCATTTTCTTTCTTGTCAGAGCCAGCGTTTGAGGTCATAACTATAACCGTGTTCTCAAAGTTCACAACTCTGCCGTGGGCATCTGTAAGCTTGCCCTCGTCAAGGATCTGAAGCAGAATATTGAGAACATCAGGGTGAGCCTTCTCGATCTCGTCAAAAAGGAGCACAGAGTAGGGACGGCGGCGGACCTTCTCTGTAACCTGGCCTGCCTCGTCATAGCCTACGTATCCGGGAGGAGAACCAATGATCTTGGAGACCGAGTGCTTCTCCATAAACTCAGACATATCAAGGCGGATGAGGGTCTCAGGGGTATCAAAAAGAAGCGAGGACAGCACCTTTACAAGCTCTGTCTTACCAACTCCTGTGGGACCTACGAATATAAAGGAAGCAGGTCTGCGCCTGGGAGAGATCTGAACTCTTGAACGCTTGACAGCAGTTGCAAGAACATTCACTGCCTCGTCCTGACCTATGATCTTTTCTTTCATCTGTGACTCTATGTTAGCAAGCTTTGCAAGCTCGTTCTCACGCACGTGGGTTGAGGGGATTCCCGTCCACAGCTCGATCACCTTTGCAAGGTCTTCCTCAGTAACCGCAGTAGAAAGAGCCTCCTCGGGAATAGCCGCTATGTCCTGCTCTACCCTTGCCAGGTCACTCTTCACACTTGCAAGGCGCTCGTAGTCAACCTGCTCACTTGTGGTAAGCTTCTCCTGCAAAAGGGACAGATTGTGCTTATCCTCACAAAGCTTGTCATAGCGCTCGCGCTCCTTGTTGCGAAGTCCTGCACAGGCACTTGCCTCGTCCAGAAGGTCGATGGCTTTATCGGGCAGGAAGCGGTCCGTGATATATCTCTCTGAGAAGATAACGGCCTTGCGGATAACGTCGGGAGCAACGGAAACATTGTGGTGCTTTTCGTAGTATTCCTTAATGCCCTCCAGCACCTCAATTGTATCTGCAATGGAAGGCTCGCCTACCTTAACAGGCTGGAAGCGACGCTCCAGAGCAGAATCCTTCTCTATATATTTTCTGTATTCGTTAAAGGTGGTGGCGCCGATAACCTGAATTTCTCCGCGAGAAAGGGAGGGCTTGAGGATGTTTGCTGCGTTCATAGAGCCTTCTGCATCGCCTGTGCCCACAAGGCTGTGCACCTCGTCAATAAACAGGATAATGTTGCCCAGATTCTTGACCTCCTGGGTGAGTCCCTTGATTCTGCTCTCAAACTGACCTCTGAACTGAGTTCCTGCCACAAGTGCCGTAAGGTCAAGGAGATGGATCTCTTTATGCTTAAGGCGCTGGGGCACGTTACCCTGAGCAATTCTGAGTGCCAGGCCCTCTGCTATGGCGGTCTTACCAACACCGGGCTCGCCGATAAGGCAGGGATTGTTCTTTGTACGGCGGGACAAAATCTGGATAACACGCTCTATCTCTTTATCTCTGCCGATAATGCGGTCAATTCTGCCCTCTCTTGCCTTTCTGGTCAGGTCCTCGCAATACAGTCCCAGGAACTTTCTTTCTTTTTTCTCTTTTTTCTCCTGCTTCTTTGCCTTTTTGGGATCGCCCTGCTGTGCATCCTGGGGCTTTCCGCCGCCAAAGAAGTTATTGAAGAAGGAAGGAAATGCAGGTGCACCGCCGGGGGTAAAGTCCTCTCCGTCGGCGTTATCTGAGTCATCTGAATCGTCAAGGCTCATAGGCTCGGTCAGGTTCATATTCTCCATCATCTGAGAGAGATCTCCCCCATCTGCCATATTCTCCATCATGGAGCCCATCTGGTCTTCCATTGCCTTCAGGTCTTCGTCGGTAATTCCCATCTTGCGCATAATGTCTTCTACAGGCTTAATGCCCAGCTCTCTTGCGCAGGAGAGGCAATATCCTACTGTGTCACTATTCTTCTGATTATTGGAAACAAAAACTACTGCGGTACGCTTGCCGCATCTGGTACATAACATAGAATTTCTCCTTTATTTAATGAGATGCCTTTTTACTTTTCGGCATTCTCCTCTTTTGCATTTGCAAGCAATGCTCTGAATATCAGGTAATATCTGATCAGCGAGTAAATCATAATTACTGCTGTTACTGACAACATAATGAATGATATGACTGCAAAGTTTTTAAACTTAAGGATCATATCAAATACGACTATTGCCGCTACTGAAAAATAAAAGCAAATGGTGCCCAGCTTGCCGTACCAGGCAGAGGCTACGGGCATAATGCGCTTTTTGAGCAGTACTGAGGCTCCGATCATCATAAGTATGTCTTTAAGTGCAAGGATGGTAACCACAGGGAAGATCATAGGCTCGATAATAGACAAGCAAACCGCAACTGCAATGAGTGTTAGCTTGTCTGCAAAGGGATCCAGCATCTTTCCAAGCTGAGTTATCTGATTAAGATGCCTTGCAAGGAAGCCGTCAACACAGTCCGAAAGCCCTGAGAGTGCTATGACCACTGCCGACTCAATGAATTTACCCTTGAGGAATAAATACATAAAAGGCGGTATGAGCAGAATCCTTATATAGCTCAGGATGTTCGGCACCGTGAAGATGTACTTAAAATCAATCTTTTTTTCCTTATTCCATTCCATTTTTCATATCTCCCAACTTACAATTATATTTATATTCCGTAAATTAAACTGTCAGTTAAAAAACTCAAAATTTCTTTTTCTTCTATAAATGAAGCTATCTGTGAAGCTCCAAGACCTGTATATACAAAGGGCACAGGCTCATTGAGGATGGGATACAAAAGCTTCAGCAATACAATAAGAGCAAGAATCACAACTGCTCCTTTGAGCAGACCCAACACCCCGCCCAGCAGGGAATCGGGAAACTTCAGAAGCGAAATTCTGAATATCTTTGCTATCCCCTTTGCAACAAATCCCAGCAAAAGCCGCAGAACAATGAACAAAAGAACGCATACGATCCCGGTGATAACAGTTATGATTACCGGGGAGACCGCATTCTCTATCTGAACTACTGCTGTGCTTGCAGACTGTGCATAGGAAGCAGAGCCGCTTGTAAGCTGATCTGCCGTGCCCCAATACTTGAGCATCTCCAGGAGCGTTTTTGGCAGGGATGCAAGAAATGCTGCAGCCTCAAATGCAATCGCTCCTGCAGGGGACTCCACAATAAACCCTGCTATCTTACTCTCTAAGGAGGACTTGATGAACGTGGTATAAATCAGTTGCGCCAAAGGCCGCGCAAGGAAGATTGCAAAAACAATTGCCGCAGAAAATGCAACCAAAGAAAGCAGACTCTTTGCCGCACCCTTGCGCCATCCGTTTACAACGGCAATGATGATTATTGATGCAAAGATCAGATCGTAGAGCATATAACCTCCGTATTATAAAGAAACACTCAGTATGCTGTCAAGTCCAAGTATGTAAACTCCGGAGGCACTAAAGAGCCTTACCTGCTTGCAGTTTGTAGAAAGCTTGTAAGAGGTCACAAGGCTGCCGTTTGATCTGTAAAGGCTGATGCCTCTGTAGTCAGACACAGCCACTCGGTCCTTGTAAGTGCTGACGGAGGTAACTCCAAGGTCGGTTTCTATAGTTTTCTCTATCTTGCCTGAAGAATTTATATATTCAAGATTACAGTTTCTTCCGTCACCGCTTCTGGAGAGGGAAACCACTGCAACCCCCACGTCGGAATTAAGGTCGTAGGCTGTAAGCGACATTCCGTTGTAGGATACCTTCTCAATTCGGGAGAAACCTTTGCCGCTGCAAATATACGCGCCCTTTGAGCCTATTGCGCAAAGGGATCTTGAGGAAAGGTAGTCGCAATCAAAGACTGTATCTTCGCTGATGATATGCTTTGCAACAGGCTCCTCTTTGGTGAAATCCAGCACGTAGACCGCGCTTGTGCGAACACCATCCTGTGCAGATGCGCCGCACACAACAGCACCCGTGCCGCTTGAATTGAGAGCCATTGATGTAACGTAGTAATCTGCAAAGGAGTAGGCAAACATAAGGCTGTGGTCTGCGTCATAAACAGAAAGCTTTGCGTTATACCCCATAGTTTCTGTCACAAGGGCGTATATACCCTCTGAGGTTATATCTGCAAGGAAGATTTTCTTCTCCGCTTCTAAGGTGAAATCCCTGCCTGAGGCCGAATAAACAGAGTAGCTGTTTGAGCTCAGGTCATAGGCAATGGCTTTGCCGCCCTTGGTCCTGAGTATGGGATGAGAAAGACCGTGCTGCTCAGAGTAGCGGATATTTCCGTTTTTATCAAGAGATACAAAGTCTGTATCTGAGGCATAACACACTCCGTCTGACAGAAGTCGGAGATTGCCTGCATCAAGAGTTGAGCCTGTAATCCCCGCAGAAAACCTCTCTTCTCCCTCAGATTTCACAGAGCATCCCGTGCAGGAAGAAAGAGCTCCGCCCGTGAAATACAGCAAAACGCTGAGCACCAATGCTGCAAGGATAAGCACTGCAATAAGTATTCTTTTTTTATCAAGTGGAGGTGAGGTTTTCTCTTGATTCTCGTATTCATCAAGAGGCAGCTGCTCAAAGCTCATAACCTGACGTTCATCCTTGACGGATTTCTCCGGCTTGCGGTAATGGCTCGCCTTTTTCTTTATCTTACCCATAGCAAGGCCTCCTTTCTAAACCAACTCAAATATAATCAAATATCGTAAAACACCTTATCAAGATACAATCCGCAGGCAGGTGCCGTGGGGCCTGCCATACTTCTGTCGCAGGCAGAAATAATACCTGGGAGTGAATCAGCGGGTGCACCGCCCTCGCTGATAAAAAGAAGAGTTCCCACCATGATCCTCACCATATTGTATAGGAATCCGTCGGCAGTTACGGAGAAATACACCATTTCTCCTTCTCTCCAAACAGAAAACTCTGAAACTGTACGGACAAAGTCCCCGATTTCGCGCTTATCAAGGGTGCAGAAGGAGGTGAAGTCGTGGGAGCCTACGTAAGCCTGAGCCACCGTATTCAGCATATCTGCATCAATGGGTCTGCGGTACCACAGAGCTCTGTCCCGAAGGAAGGGATCCCGCACCCGGGAATTGTGCAATTTATAAACATAGCGCTTGCCAAGGGCGCTGTATCTTGCGTGGAAATCCAAAGGAACCTCACGAACGCTTGTGACCACCACCTGGGGCGGAAGGTGGCTGTTCACAGCCGCTTGCATACGCTCACAGGGGATGGGATGGGAGGTCTTCATACTTATGCAGAACATATTGGCATGAACTCCCGAGTCTGTTCGGCTGGAACCCTTAATATCCGGGCAACTGCCGAAAATCGCTGATACCGCCTCCTGAAACACCTGCTGAACGGTGATGGCATTGTGCTGGATCTGCCAGCCGTGAAATGCGCTGCCGTCAAACCTGAGGGTAAACAGTAGGTTGCGCAGGGGGCGCTCATTATTATCTTTATTCTCTATATTATCCTTTACAGGAAGATGTTGCATAAAATAACACCTGCTAATACTGCCGCAACTACTGCCACCGCCGCAAAATCGCGGCCGTGCATTCTGAGCTGCTTCATTCTTGTTCTGCCCTTGCCGCCTTGGTAGCAACGGCATTCCATAGCCATTGCAAGGTCATAGGCTCTGCGGAATGCAGAAACAAACAAGGGGATAAGTATAGGCACCAGAGCCTTGATGCGCTTAATTAAGTTTCCGCTTTCCATATCTGCTCCTCTTGCCTTCTGTGCAGACATTATCTTGTCTGTTTCTTCAAGCAAAGTGGGAACAAACCGCAGGGCAATGGTCATCATCATTGCAATCTCGTGGGTCTTCACCTTAAAAATGCCCAGTGGCTTCATTAGCCTTTCCAAGGCATCCGTCAGGTCTGTGGGTGAGGTTGTGAAGGTCAGCACTGAGCTTACCATTACAAGGGAGATTATCCGCACGGCTACAAAGACGGCATTGCGGATTCCCGCCTGTGTTATCTTGAATATCCACCACTGAGCTATAGCCTCGCCCGTTCCGTAGAAAAGGTTCAGAAGCGAAGTGATGAGGATAACGATGATGATAGCCTTCATACTCTTAAGGTAGAGCTTAAGGGGAACTTTGCTCATTATGACCGAAGCCGCAACCAAAGCCACCACAACGGATAAAGCAAAGAAGTTGAAGGTGCAGAAAATAAGCACGATTACAGAAATCAGCATCAGCACCTTTACTCTGGGGTCAAGCCTGTGAAGGATTCCGTTACCGGGGAAGTACTGACCCAAGGTTATATCTCGAATCATATTCTGCCCTCCTTTTTAAGGATTGCACGAATTTCATCAAAAGCCTGCTCCACGGTGAGGATACCCTCTGAAAGAGGAACTCCTCTTTTGCGAAGCTCGGTTGTGATCTTTGTTATCTGAGGCACACGCAGACCCATAGCCTCCAGCTCGGCTGAGCGAGAAAATACGCTCTGAGTTGTGTCAAACATAACGCACTCACCCTTGTTCATCACAAGGACTCTGTCTGCAATGCTTGCAATATCCTCCATACTGTGAGAAACAAGAAGCACTGTGTTGTTTCTTGCGTTATGATATGCCTCTATCTGAGAAAGGAGCACGTCTCTGCCCATAGGGTCAAGGCCTGCCGTGGGCTCGTCCAGTATGAGGATCTCGGGATCCATTGCGATTACGCCTGCAATGGCGGCACGCCGTTTTTCTCCGCCTGAAAGATCAAAGGGAGATCGGTCAAGAAGCTCAGATTTGAGCCCTGCAAACTCTGCGGCGCGCTTGACCCTCTCTTTGATTGCATCCTCGGGAAGCCCCATATTCCTCGGTCCGAAGGAGATATCCTTTCTGACCGTTTCTTCAAAAAGCTGATTTTCAGGGTACTGAAAGACCAGTCCCACGCGGAATCTGACATCCCTCAGCTTGCTTTTGTCTGCATTAATATCTGCATCTTCAAGGTACACAGCACCCGAGGTAGGCTTGATCAGTCCGTTGAGCATCTGCATCAGGGTCGATTTGCCCGAGCCTGTGTGGCCTATAACACCTATTACCTCTCCCTTTCTGATATCAAGGGAAACGTTCTTTACCGCATCCTTCTCAAAGGGAGTGCCCTTACCGTAGGTAAAGCACAAATTATCGCATCGGAGCAACGTACTCATATAAGCACCTCCGAAAGTAGATCTATACATTCCTTTGCATCCAAAGGAAGCTTGTCTATTTTTAGTCCGCTTGCCTGAAGCTTTGCACAGAGCTCTGTTGCCTGGGGCACATCAAGGCGATGGCGCCTGATAAATTCCACCTGAGAAAAGACCTCACGAGGGGTGCCCTCACGCAGTATCCTGCCCTTATCCATTACAACCACTCTGTGACAATCTACGGTTTCTTCCATATTATGAGTGATGAGCACCACCGTAATGCCCTGCTCGCGGTTGAGCCTTGTGATCGCAGAGATCACCTCTTCCCTTCCTTTAGGGTCAAGCATGGCTGTGGGCTCGTCCAATACGATGCAGTCAGGCTCCATGGCAAGTATGCCTGCAATGGCAATACGCTGCTTCTGTCCGCCGGAAAGCTTATGAGGTGCGTGAAGTCTGTATTCATACATATCAACAGCCTTCAAAGCCTTGTCTACCCTGCGGCGGATCTCCTCAGGCTCAACTCCCATATTCTCAGGTCCAAAGGCAACGTCTTCCTCTACAATGCTTGCAACAAGCTGATTGTCAGGATTCTGAAGCACCAGACCCACCTTGCGGCGGATATCGTAGAGCTTATCCTCCTCCTGTGTGTCTGTGCCGTCTACGTACACCTTGCCGCCTGTTGGAAGCAAAATAGCGTTGAGATGCTTTGAAAGAGTGGATTTACCCGAGCCGTTATGACCTATTACAGCCACAAACTCCCCACGCTTTACAGAAAAGCAAACTCCGTCGAGGACATTCTGTACCGTATCAAATTGTATTTCGTCCTCTTCGCTTTCGTAGTAAAAGCTCAGGTTTTCGGTTTTTATAAATTCCATTTATCTTCTCCTGAAAATAAAGTAATTAGCAAATAATAATATGTAAAATCAGTCCTTCTGCCATATGGCGGTGCTTCCGCAGGGGAGCACCAGACCTGAATTGCTCACAGGCAGACCGATCTCGTCGCAGGTTACCCTGCCGCCCATTTTGGGCACAATGACTGAGCTGAGGATGTACTTCATAACAGAGGGAGAAAGCCCTGCCGTGTAGGAATTAAGAATGAAAAACCTTGCATCCTCAGAAAGAAGCTGAGCACATAATTCTACAAAGGAATATATCTGCTCCTCAAGCTTCCACACCTCGCCTCCCGGACCTCTGCCGTAGGAGGGGGGATCCATAATGATTCCGTCGTAGCGGTTGCCGCGGCGAAGCTCGCGGTTAACAAACTTTATACAGTCATCCACAAGCCATCTGACGGGCTTGTCTGCAAGGCCGCTTTCCTGAGCGTTGTCCCTTGCCCACTGGACCATTCCCTTTGAGGCATCCACATGGCAGACCTTTGCCCCTGCATCAAGAGCAGAGAGTGTGGCACAGCCTGTGTAGCCAAAAAGGTTCAGCACAGACAATTGCCTGTCTGCACTGCGTATTATATCTGCGGCAAAATCCCAGTTCACCGCCTGCTCGGGAAAAACTCCAGTATGCTTAAATCCCATAGTGCGCACGTTAAAGCTCAGGTTGCCGTATTTGATATTCCATCTGTCGGGCAGGTTCTTGTACACCTGCCACTTGCCTCCGCCCTGAGAGGATCGGATGTAGCGAGCGTGGGCGTTCCTCCAGCGCTTGTCCTTCTTCTCTGTGTTCCAGATTATCTGGGGATCGGGTCGGATGAGGATAATATCTCCCCAACGCTCAAGCCGTTCGCCGCCTGAGGCATCCAAAAGTTCATAATCAACAAATCTGTCTGCTGTACGCATCAGGAAAGTCTCTCCTTAATAACTGCTGCTGTCTCGTTTGCAAGACGTGAGATCTCTGCATAGTCCTCACCCTCAAGCATAACGCGGATGATGGGCTCTGTGCCGGAAAGGCGGACAAGGATCCTGCCTCTGCCCTCAAGAATGTTTTCAACTCGCTTGATCTCTTCTTTTATCTCTTTATCTGTGTAGAATTTATTCTTGTTTTCGTTAGATACCTTAACGTTAATAAGGATCTGGGGATATCTCTCCATAAGTGTGGCTATGGAGGAAAGGCGAGCCTGACGGCGGTTAATAAGGCTCAGAAGCTGAGCGCCCGTAAGCTGTCCGTCGCCCGTTGTGGAGTAATCAAGGCAGATAACGTGGCCTGACTGCTCACCGCCGATGTTGTAATCCTCAAGGCGCATAGCCTCAAGAACGTATCTGTCGCCAACCTTGGTGGAGACAAACTTCATACCGTTTATCTCGCAGAATTTCTGAAAGCCCATATTGGTCATAACCGTGCCAACAACTGTATTGTTCTTCAGCATTCCGCGGCTCTTGAAATCTGCGGCAATGATTGCGATTATATAGTCTCCGTCCACAAGCTCTCCGTTGTCGTCAACTGCAAGGCATCTGTCTGCATCGCCGTCAAAAGCAAGTCCTGCATCAAGGCCGTTGTCACGCACGTATTTCATAAGTGTTTCCGTGTGGGTCGAACCGCAGTTTTCGTTGATGTTGATTCCGTCGGGATGGTCAAAGAGCATATGGCACTCTGCACCCAGCTTTTCAAAGAGCTTCTTTGCAGTTCTGGAGGAAGAGCCGTTGGAGCAATCAAGCGCAATGCGCATTCCGCTTAAGTCGTAGTCAACGGTGCTCACCACGTGGTCTATGTATTCATCTGCTGCTTCGGCAACATACTCCACAGACCCCAGGTCGTCCCCTGAGCATACCTTGTAGGGCTCTGAATTATCCAGAACAATGGACTCTATCTGCTCCTCGAGCTCATCAGGAAGCTTGTAGCCTTCATCGTTGAAGAGCTTGATTCCGTTGAATTCATAAGGGTTATGGGAAGCAGAGATCATAATGCCTGCGTCTGCCTTATACTTGCTGACAAGGTATGCCACTGCAGGAGTGGGCACGACCCCAAGGATCTTTACGTTAGCGCCCACAGAGCAAAGTCCTGCAACCAGAGCACCCTCCAGCATATCTCCTGAAATACGGGTATCCTTGCCGATGACAAAGGTGGGATGCTCCACCTCTGAGCTTGTGAGCACCATTGCGGCTGCTCTGCCGATATTCATAGCCAGTTCACAGGTGAGCTCTGTATTTGCCACACCTCTGGCGCCGTCTGTACCAAATAGTCTTCCCATAATAAATCCTCCGTCTATAATAAAATTTAAAAAATCCCAATTGTGAATGATTCCAAAAGGTTAATTGTTAAGGTCAAAAAGTGTAGGCTGGCAACCCTGCTGACAAGAAGCAGGAGGTGTAAGCCCCAAGTGCTCATAAGCCAGGGGGGTTACGCATCTGCCTCGAGGGGTTCTGCTCAGAAAGCCTATCTGCATAAGATACGGCTCATAAACATCCTCAATGGTGACCGCCTCCTCACCTACTGCGGCAGCAATCGTGTCCAGTCCCACGGGACCGCCGTTATAGTTACGGATCATGGCAATGAGCATTCGCCTGTCGTTCTGGTCAAGTCCCAGGGAATCTATCTCCATTCTGTCCAGAGCAGTCTTTGCCACTTCGTAGGTGATGACACCGTTTGAAACCACCTGAGCAAAGTCCCTGACTCGTTTGAGCAGTCTGTTAGCGATTCTGGGGGTACCTCTTGAGCGTGAGGCAAGCTCCATGGCTCCGCCCTCGTCAATGGCGATTCCAAGAATTCCTGCAGATCGGGTGATGATCTCTGCAAGCTGCTCGTTATTGTAGAGCTCAAGCCTGAGGATAACTCCGAATCTGTCTCTGAGAGGAGCCGAAAGCTGACCTGCTCTGGTAGTAGCTCCAACTAATGTGAACTTTGGCAGGGGCAGATGGTAGGATGCCGCCATCTGACCCTTACCCGTGATGATATCTATGGCAAAGTCCTCCATTGAAGGATAAAGAATCTCTTCAACTGCTCTGCTCATACGATGGATCTCGTCTATGAACAGCACATCTCCGGGATTAAGGTTTGTGAGCAATGCCGCTAAATCTCCGGGCTTCTCGATAGCAGGGCCCGAGGTGATGCGGATATTGACTCCCAGCTCGTTTGCTATGATGTTTGAGAGGGTGGTCTTACCCAGTCCCGGAGGGCCGTAAAGGAGCACGTGGTCCAAGGGCTCACCTCTGAGCTTTGCCGCCTCAATATAAACCCTCAGATTCTCCTTGACCTTGTCCTGACCAATGTAGTCATCAAAGGTTTTGGGTCGCAGGGGGTTATCTCCCTCCAGAGTATCAGCCGGAATCTCTGCCGTGTCTACTATTCTGTTTTCAAAATCAAAGTCGTCTGTAAATACGTTAGCACTCATATTTATCTACCCATTCTCCTCAAGGTCTGTGCAATGAGCTGTTCAACACTCAGCTCAGGGCTGAGCTGTGACAGCACGGGGGTAACGTCTGCGGCGCTGTAGCCCAGCACCGCCAATGCGGCAACAGCCTTTGAGATGTTGCCCGTGTCGGCAATCACAGAGCCGCCTGAGCTCATTGATACGTCGGAAGCTCCAAAGGCTTTGAGTTTATCTTTAAGCTCAAGGATGATCCTCTGGGCAAGCTTGGGACCCACACCAGAGGCTCTGGTCAAAGACTTTACGTCAGAAGCTGAGATCGCCATTACTACCTGCTCCGTGCTCAGCTCTGAGAGTATGGAGAGTGCCATTTTGGGACCAACTCCCGAAACTCCTATGAGGGTGCGGAAGGTCTGAAGCTCTGCCTGAGAATAAAAGCCAAAAAGCTCCATTGCATCCTCTCTGACGTTCAGGTGAGTGTAGAGGGTAACCTCTTCGTTCAGCTTGATATTCCTCTGTGTGGCAGTTGTGGTCTGGCATCTGTAACCCACACCTGCACATTCTATCACAGCAAAGCCGGGCTCGCCGTGGATATATTTTCCTTTGACTGAATAAATCATTTTGCTTCCTCTTTTGTACTGAATTAATTCCTTGCAGAATATAAACTCTATCTCTTGATGCCTTCATTCACAAGCCTCAGGCGCACGTTTGTGCCTGCTGCGTGAACGTGGCATATGGCAACCGCCAGAGCATCGCAGGTATCGTCAAAGCGGGGCATCTTTGAAAGCTTAAGCAACCGCTTGGTCATCTCCATAACCTGGGGCTTTTTTGCCTTGCCGTAGCCCGTAACTGCCGTTTTGACCTGCAAAGGTGTGTATTCATACACAGGCACACCCTTGAGCCTTGCCGCAAGAAGGATCACTCCCCTTGCCTCTGCAACCATAATGGCAGTCTTCTGATTGTTCTGAAAATATAGGGATTCTATTGCCATGGCATCGGGCTTTGTATTCTCTATAAGCTCACACATATTCTCAAAAACAATGCGGAGCCTTTCATCAAAGGGAGTATCTGCATCGGTAGTCACGGCACCGCAACCCAAAGCACAATAGTTTATGCCCTGAAATTTAAGCACTCCGTAGCCCACAATGGCATAGCCGGGGTCTACTCCAAGAACGACCATGATGCTCCCTCCTTTTTTAAATATGACTTCTGCAAATCAGCCTACTACACCAACATAATTTGCTAATTATGTATTATAACATACCTATATGAAATTATCAACGATATTGACAAAAGTTTTAGGTTTTTACATAAAAAATACACAATTAAAAAAATTGTGGCAAAAAGTGCCTTGTTTCCTTAGTTTTTTCAGTTTTCACCTGCAGTTGACGACGGCTCTGAAGCCGGATAAAATGTCAGGGTTTCTCCCGAATATTCAAGCTCGGCTCTGTCTGAGTACACCTTGTAGCCGAAGATATATGTTTTGCAAAGGTGTGAATCGGTAATATAGAGATTTTTGCCGTCGATGGCAAATACCCCTGAGATACAAGTCAGAAGCTTCTCCTTTGAATCGTAGACCTTAAAGCTTGCAATGTCCTCAAGAAAATCAAGCTCTGCGCGCATCCCCGACTTGGTTTGTGCACAACGATTGACCATCTCAAGCTCATCTGCTGTGGTCACAACCACTCTGCGGCATCCGCAAAGGCAAAGAATTACAAGTAAAACAGCATAAAAAAGGCAGATCTTCTTCAAAAAATTCCCCTCCGGAATAAGTATTGCAAGAAATTATGCAAAGGTATTGAATTAACGCAGAAAAGGAGTATAATTAAAATGAAAAATCAGAAGTTATAAAGCCGAAAGGAGTGAGCCCTGATGCAAAATGAAATAAAAAACGAGGTTAACGTTTTCTCGCCAAACGGTCAGGTGCAAACCCCCGGATGGAGCCGCAAAGCAGTTTTTAACCTGGACAAGTCTCTGCTTAAAAACAGATTTAATCTGCACGAGAGCGACAGCTATATGATCGCAGATGACAGAGTATCCATCTACCTCAGCGTGGCTGAGGACGGCATAAACTCCACGGTGACTGCCATTGTTGCAGACCACGTAACCGGCACCATCGACTCCCGTACACTTAAGAAATATATGTCATTCGGCAGGCTGGATATGCCCGCATCAAGCAAAAACGGTGACGTTACCTTTACTGATGCAAGGGTGGGAATGAATTTCTCAAACACAGCCCTGAAAAGATACATCAGATGCGAGTTTGTAAACTTCTGCAAAGAAAAAAATCTGTACATCAACATTATGCTTGAAGACACCACTCAGGAAAGTCTCAACGTTTTAATTCCTATTAAGAATAATAAAAAAGGCTTTTATCTGAAAAGATTTATGCCTGCCATGAAGGCCTCGGGCATAGTCCGCTGCGGAGGTGCAGAATACAATCTGAGCGCAGACACCTGCAGAGCTTTCCTTGATTGGCAGAGGTACTCAGTTAAGGAAAAAATGTGCTACCACGCTCTGTATTCAGACACAGTAATTGATGGCAGACAGTTTTCTCTTTGCCTTGCAGGAGGAATCGGCGACCCGTCCCACGGATCGGAAAACTGCTATTTTCTTGACGGAACAGTACACAAATTTGCCTCTGTAAAGGCTGACGGCAATGAGGACAGACCGGATAAGCCCTGGAGGTTCACAGCCGGCAGCAGCGCCATGGAGCTTGTCTTCCGCCCTGAAATAAAGTCAGGGCACCTTATGTGCCGCAAATGCGGCTCAAAGATGATAATCTTCGGCAAGCTTACGGGCTATATTAACCGTATAGATGAAGAAAAGATCAGCCTTGACGCAGTGCCTGCCCACCTTGAATTTTCAATGGTATAAAACATATCTGAGCACAAAAAAACCCGAGTCCAATTGAACTCGGGTTTACTTTTTGTATAAAGAGATAAAGCTTAACGAACGACGGATTCCTCGTAAATAAATGTTGCCAGGTCCATTCTTGCTTTGTTCCAGTCATCCACAAGGATAACTGAGCCTGCCTCGTTCCAACCGTAGCTCCAGGAGCCGTCGGAGGGCATAGAGCACTGCTCGATGTCGTAGGTAAGATATGCAAGTGCAGAGGTAACAAGGGTCTGGATCTCAGATTTCTTCAGGTTTGTGGTAACCATGGGACCTACCTTGTTGACGATCTGGATAAGCTCAGAAAGGCTTGCGTCCTTCACGTTGTTGATAACTGCCTCGATGAAATTCCTCTGTCTGTCTGTGCGCTCCCAGTCGTCGCCGTAGAAAGAGATTCCGTTGTACGTGCCGCCTCGGTTTCTTGCATACCAAAGGGCCTGCTGGCCGTTTACACGCACCATACCCTCCGTAGCATCCAGAAGACCTGACTGGCCGTTTTCTATCATCTGACAGTTGATGTAGAGTATCTCTTCATCCGTAAGGTAAAGCTCGATGCCTCCCAGAATATCAACTATCTCTTTAAAGGTCGTGAAGTTTACCGTTGCATAGCGGTCGATCTGAATTCCGTAGTTAGCCTCTATGGTCTGAATGGACAGAGCCGCACCGCCTACAGCGTATGCATAGTTGAGCTTGTGGGAAGTGACTCCGGGTATGGTGATGTATGTATCACGCAGGAAGGAAGTCATCTTGATCTTTTTGTGACGGTTGTCAACGGAGAGGAGGATCATTGTGTCGCTGAGACCTTCGTCTCCTGATTTATCTGCACCAAAAAGCATAACGTTAAGAACGTAGGGGTCGTTGAGCAAATTGGTGCTTGTGGTGTCGATTTCAAATTCGGGGATGACTTCGTTGCCGTAGTCATCTGTCTGCACGGTGGGCTCTGTATTCTTGTTGGGCAATGCCTCGTAAACAATAGAGTTGAGTGCTGAGTAGCCCTTCATACACAAGGCACCCAGAAAAACGAAAACAAGTGCCAGAGCACCGCTTAGGATCCTGACAATAAGGCTTCTGCGCTTGATGCGCTCTGCCTCACTGCGGCTTGAAGCCGTGCCTGCGGTACTGTTGATATCAACAAATTCCATATCCTTATTATCCATAATACCTCTCCTTTCAGAAAGCATATATCTGAAGTTTAGCAGTTATATTAAATTGATCGTTCAGTCAGTTTCGTAAATAAAGCGGCAAAGCTCTGCCTGCGTGCTCTGCCAATCGTAGACGTAGATAACGGAGCCTGCAAAGTTCTCCTCATAGCCCCAGCTACCCTCAGAAGGCATGGCGCATTGCTCAAGTTTATAATTCATAAGCCTTGGAGCCTTAAAAAGCAAGGAAACAAGCTCCCCCTTGGTAAGGTTGGTGGTCACGTAAGGAGCTATGCTGTCTGCAACCTTAAGCGCAGAAACAACGGAGCCCTTGCGGATCTTGGTCATAAGTGCCTGCATAAAGCTTCTTTGGCGCTGTGTTCTGTCCCAATCCGTGCCCTCGTAAAACTCCACGCCGTTTATCACGTCGCCGCCTCGGTTTCTGATGTGCCAGAGAGCCTGCACGCCGTTGAGCTTCACCGTGCCTGCCTCAGCATCAAGATACTCGGTCTGGTTATTCTGCGCCACCTGACAGTTGATGTAGAGTATCTCTCTGTCAGTAAGCTCCAACTCCACACCGCCCAGAACGTCAACAATGGATTTGAAGGTCTCAAAATTCACCGTGGCGTATCTGTCTATCCTGACTCCGTAGTTGGCCTCGATGGTACGCATTGCAAGACCTACTCCCCCATAGCTGAAGGCATTGGTGAGCTTTGTGTGGTAATCTCCGTCACAGTCGGGAACATATACGAAGGTGTCCCTCTGAAAAGAGGTGAGCTTAAGCTTTGAGTGCTTGTTGTCAACAGACAGCAGAAGCATCGTGTCACTCCTGCCGTAGTCAGAGGAATCGTCGTCAACACCGAAGATAAGGATGTTGAGCACGTCCTTGTGGCTGAAAAGCTCAGAATCCACGGGCTGATAATGCTCGCTGTAAGCACCCTCAAGCTCCAGATAATTTACGGAATTGACAGCCTTCCACCCAAAGACAAAGCATACCCCCGTCAGAATCAGAAAAACCGCAAGAACAAAAGAAACAAAGCATTTTAAATAGCTCTTTTTCTTTTTGCGGCGGGACTTTGCTTCCCTACTGTGGGAACAGATCACATCCTCATTGGAGGAACGTCTGTCATAAGAGTCGCCGTATGATGATTCCTTATGTGAAGATCTGCGATGAGGATGACCTGAGTAGCCGTCAGAATATTCATCGCCCTTATTATTTGAATTTTGTCTGTATCCGTCTGACATCCCATATCCTCCGAAAAACAAAACCTTAGTAATCTTCAATAAAAATAGGCATCGTACATTATATATCATTACCAAAGGATTATAATTCTATAAGAGAATATAGCGTTGATTTTTGACGAAAATCAGAGAAAATGCAGACAAGTTTTTATTTTGCTCAGAATATATTCAAAAAAACGTCACATTATTACTCAAGCTCGTCAAGAGTCAGCTCGTAGGCAGGCAGGAATTCCTCCATAAAAACCCGCAAAGCAGGCAAATCCATACCCTCAAGGGCATCGCGTATGGTACGCTCTGCCTTTGTAAACTCACGGTTTCCCATTCTTATCTCGCATATACACTTGATAAGTGCAGAAAGCTTGTCTGCCGCTTTCACAAAAGAAAGCAGCTCCTTGTCTGCAGAATCTGTGCTTATAAGGGGCTCGTACTCCTGCCTGAGATCATTTGGAAGCATAGAGAGCAGGCTCTGCTCGGAGATTCCCTCTATCTGCTTGTAGGCGCTGCGGATCTGGTCGTTATAATACTTAACGGGCGTGGGCAGATCCCCGGTTATTATCTCGCTTGCATCGTGAAAAACTCCCATTACCGCCGCACGGTCCGCATTGAGCTTTGTGCCGAAGCGCTTGTTGGAGATGGTGACCAATGCATGAGAAAGCACCGCCACGTCCAGGCTGTGCTCGCTGATGTTTTCTACCTTTGTGTTGTTCATAAGTCCCCAGCGGTCGATGTACCTCATTCTGTAAAGCATTGCAAAAAAATTACTCATAATATACCTCAAAAAATAAATGGTGCATTTTGTAAAGATATGTGTTATACTATAGAGTATTATATACTAAAGAAATTCATTGGTAAAGATATTTTGACACAAAAACGGAGGCAAATATGAGTTTCGGAGAAAAAATACTTGACTACAAAGAAGAAATACTGAAGGATCTGGACGAACTGCTTAAGATTCGCTCCGTGTACTCGGAGGATCCAAAAAAGTGCAAAGAAGCCCTTAACTGGATGCTTAAAAAGGCAGAAAGCTTTGGACTTCTGACAAAGAATATTGACAACAAAGCAGGCCACGTACAGCTTGGAGATAAGGGCAAGCTCTGCGCAACCCTCACCCACCTTGACGTTGTACCTGCCGGGGACAACTGGGATTGCGAGCCCTTTGCCCTGACTAAAAAGGACGGCAGGCTCATAGGACGCGGAGTTGCAGACGACAAGGGCTGTGCTCTGCTGACTCTGTACTGTCTGAAGGCACTCAAGGATGCAGGAGTAGAAGGTAAAAACACCCTGCGCGCCATCTTCGGCACAGACGAAGAGGTGGGCATGACAGACGTGGTGGCTTACTTTTCAAAGGAAGCAATGCCCGATATGTCTTTTACCCCTGATTCGGGCTACGGAATCTGTGCGGCTGAAAAGGGTATTCTGCATCTTGAGATAAGCTCCAAAAACCAGGACTGCCACCTGCTGACTCAGCTTAAGGGCGGCACAGCCACAAACGCAGTGCCTGACTTTGCCTATGCTCTGCTTAACTGCACGGAGAATGACGACAACCAGCTTATGCGCCTTGCAGATGCAAGAGAGGGCGAGTTTGAGTTTAAATACAACATAGACGGGCTTATGATAATCCATAAGGGAAAGGCCGCCCACGCCTGTGAACCTCACCTCGGCCACAATGCAATCCTGCACCTGATAGACCTGCTTGCCTCCAACTTCAACCTGGAGTCCTTAGGCAAGCTGTGCTCCTTTATTTCTACCAACATCAGGCTTGAAAATGACGGCACCTCCATGGGAATGAAGATGCGCGATTCCCAGTCGGGCGAGCTTACTCTGTGCCTTTCCACCATCAGCATAGACGAAAAGGAAGCAAAGGCTACAATAGACATCCGCTACCCCGTTACCTTCGGCGGCAAGGAGCTCATCCGCAGAGTCAAGAAGGCCGCAGAGCACGAGGACGTAGAAGTTAAGATCCTCTCACACACTCTGCCCCTGTGTCTTGACGACTCCAAGCCCGTTATCGGTATCCTTAAGGATTCATACCGCGAAATTATGGGAGAAGAGCCGCTTATGTACTCCACAGGCGGAGGCACATACGCCAGAAAGCTGGGGGGCAACGGAGTAGCCTTCGGACCTGTCTTCCCCGGTGAGGATGCAAGGCTCCACAACTCCAACGAAGGAATTAACGAGGAAAACTTCTGGAAGCACGCTCAGATATGCCTTGAGGCAATGTACAGAATGTTTACTGCAGAATAAACTACGCTTGTATCCGAAAGGAATCACACTATGAAAGCTGAAAAAATCATAAACAAGCAGGCAAAGGAGCTCCTTGCAAAGGGTAACCTGCCTACTGCCGTGGGCGTTACCACAGTGCTTGGGGTTGTGGTTATGACCTGCATTTACCTTTCAGCAATGCTGACAGACGCACTGAACCTTATTTTTGAAACGATGGAGATAACCGTAATTGCGGATTCCTTGCCCTTATACTATGCATTATTTGCATTTTTCACCATCGGTGTACTTGTGCTTGCCCTGCCCGTTTTTTTGGGTGCAGTAAGGTTTTATTACACCATGGCAAAGAATGAAAGCGCCGGCTTTTATGAGGTTTTTCATTATATGGCAAGAGGAAGATACGTGAGCACGCTTAAAAGTATGCTCAGAATAGCTCTGAGCCATTTCTGGCAGGCAGTCATCTGCTTTCTGCCCGGTATCCTTATTTTCATTACAGCCTCTGCAGAAGCCGCAGAGAAAGATAAACTTGATTTTTACAACATATTGTGGTATGCTGTAAGTTACGCTATGATCTTAGGCGGAATTTACTTTTTCAGCTTTGTGAATGCAGGTAAATTCCTGACTATGTATCTGATAGTCGATATAGACAACATTCCTGCAAAGAATGCTCTGTGGATCTCAGAGCAGTTTATGCGCGGATACGAGAAAAGCGTGCACAGGATCTTGCTCCGGTACCTGCCTTTTCTTGTTCTCTGCCTGGCGGTCATCCCCTTGCTTTTTGTAATTCCTTACGTTATGACAAGCTATGCGGTATCTGCCAAATGGATAATAAAGCTGCAATCGAAGCAGAATGAGGATGAGTAAATTATGTTAGTTTCACTTTGTGTAATTGCATACAACGAAGAAAACGTTCTCAACGGACTTTTCCGCAATATCGCATCCCAGACATACCCTCACGATAAGATAGAGGTTGTGCTGGTAGACAGCAACTCCACAGACAACACCCGTGCCATGATGGAGGATTTCAAAAACACACAGTATAACTTTAAGCAGGTTATCATTACAACGAATGAAAAATACAACCAGGCAAGCGCCTGGAACTGTGCTCTTTGCGTTTCAACGGGAGATGTTATCATCCGCATAGACGCTCACGCCCAGATCCCCCGCGACTTTATCCGCAAATGTGTGGATAATCTTGAGGAGGGAGAGGACATAGTAGGCGGCGGCAGACCCAACATTGTTGACAACGAGACCTCCTGGAAGCTGACTCTCCTTGCAGCTGAGGAATCTCTCTTCGGCAGCTCCATTGCCGAGTACAGACGCCCCACAGAGAAAAAGGAATACCACGATTCTCTGTTCCACGCTGCATACAGACGAGAGGTTTTTGAGAAGGTGGGCGGCTTTAACGAAAGCCTCGGCAGAACTGAGGACAACGAGCTGCACTACCGCATTCGCGAAGCAGGCTACAAAATGTGCAGCTGCCCTGACATTATCTCCTTTCAGCACACAAGAAACTCACTCAGACGTATGATAAAGCAAAAATACGGCAACGGATACTGGATAGGTCTTACCTTTGGTGTTTGCAGAGGCTGTCTTTCTTACTTCCACTTTGCACCCTTTGTATTTTTGATGGCTCTCATAGCCTTTACGGTTGCCGCTTGCCTGGGTTATGCATATCCCTTGATGTTCCTGGGACTTGCTTACGGTATGTTTGACTTTACAAACACAGTGGGCTGCTTTATGACCAAAAAGGTCAAGCCCCAGTTTTTGGTACTTCCCTTTATCTTCCCCATTCTGCACCTTGCATACGGAATAGGAACCTTTGTGGGACTTGTAAAGATGCCCTTCTGGAAGCACAAGCTCAAGGATATTCCCTATAAGAGAATTGAGGAAGTTCGTCAGATAATGCTCAAAAACAGAGCAGACAGGGAAAACTGAGCTTAAACTACATATACTCATATACTATCGGTGATAATATGGCTGATAAACTGAAACTATCCCCCAAGGAGCTTCGTGAGCTTCAGCTTTGCGAGCTGGAGGGGCTTACATTCTTTGACAGCTTCTGCCGCAAGCACGGGCTTACCTACTATCTTTGCGGGGGCTGCCTTATTGGTGCTGTAAGGCACAAAGGCTTCATCCCCTGGGATGACGACACAGACGTGCTTATGCCCAGACCCGACTACGAAAAATTCCTGGAGCTTTACAGAAAAGAAAATCCCTCACAGCGGTTTGTGCTTTTGGATGATTCTGATGCAAACAGCTTCTCCGGCAATATATTTGCCGTGCTTACGGACACAGACCACACCATGGTGAAGGACTACCAGGAGGATATGGATATTCCCCACGGAATCCCCCTTGACATCTTCCCCATTGACGGACTTGCCGAAAAGAAGCTTGCACGGTATATGCAGTACTTCTGGGTTATGGTTTATTCCCTCTTCCGCGCACAAATGGTGCCAAAGAATCAGGGCGGGCTCCTTGCATTCGGAAGCCGTGTGCTTCTGGGAATATTCAGAAATCGCAAAACAAGATACAAGATCTGGAGATTTGCAGAAAAGCGAATGACTCGCTATAATTTTGAAGAAAGCGAAAACGTGGCGGAATTCTGCGCAGGCTTTTATTTTATGAAAAAGGTCTATCCCAGAGAGCTGATCTACTCAGGCACAACAGAGGTGGAGTTTGAGGGCAGAAGCTTTCTTGCAATGAAGGGGTACGATGAATACCTGAAAATTCCCTTTGGGAATTATATGGAGCTTCCCCCTGAGGAACAAAGGATTCCCCACCACGAGATAATAAGGCTGGAGCTTAACAAGCCCTGCCGCTGAATACTGTGCAATTATTACAGTTAAGACATAATTGTTGACAAAAATTCTATATAGTAATAATATAATAGCAAGAAATCTTTGAGGCGGGGTGAAACTCCCCACCGGCGGTAAAGCCCGCAAGCAGATCAGTTCTGTTGAACAGGTGCAAATCCTGTGCCGACGGTTACAGTCCGGATAAGAAAGGGTTCTTCTTTCCTGTTATTTACAAGCATTAAGCCTCCCCACAGATTTTGTGGGGATTTTTGTCTTTACGGAGGTTTTGATTATGAGTGAAACAAAGAAAAAAAATCCCCTGCTCAACACACGCACTATGGTCAGCTGTGCAATGCTTGCGGCCTGTGCGGTCATACTCATTGAGCTGGAGATTCCCCTGCCATTTATTGCTCCGCCTTTCTACAAATTTGATTTTTCGGAGCTTCCTGCCCTTATAGGTGCATTCTCCATGGGTCCTGTGGCAGGCATAATAATTGAGCTTGTGAAGGTACTTGTAAAGCTCATCACCACCAACACCATGGGTGTGGGCGAGCTGTCAAACTTTGTTCTGGGATGTATTTTCATTATTCCTGCTTCTATCATCTACAAGCAGAAGAAAACAAAAAAGAGAGCTATTGTGGGTCTTATTACAGGCGGACTTTCCATGGCTGTGCTTGCAACCTTCATCAACGCTTTCATTATGATTCCCCTTTATGCAAGCCTTTTCTCTATGCCTGTTGAAGCAATCATTCAGATGGGAAGCGCTATCTTCCCCTTTGTTGACAGTATGTTTGACTTCTGCCTTGTGTGCGTATTGCCCTTTAACCTTATCAAGGCACTTATCGTCTCGGCTGTCACAGCCTTTATCTACAAGCCTTTGAGCATACTTATCAAGGGTATCAGCAATTATTGATTGACAAAACGAAACATAGTGATATAATAGTGGGTACAGAGTAGAAGCTGTGCGTTGGCAGGCTGTAAGCCTTGCCTTTAGTGCCTGCGAAACGGGGAGTTGTTCGCAGGACGAAGCTGACGGATACGTCACACGGTACAGACTTCGCATCCCGCTGTTTATTGGAAGTAACGGGACAGAGCCTCTGTGGTTCTGTCCTTTTTTCTTGTAAACGGCAGCAGAAATGAGGTATTGTTTTGAACATTCTGTTTGCTAAATTCAAAGACTCCGCAAAGGAGCTCGCAAAGGTTCAGAATATGGCCATATGTGCCATGCTTTTAGCCCTTAGGGTGGTGATAGGGTATTTCTCCAACCTTACCCTTGCCATATCCCCCGACATTAAGATCGGCTTTGGCTTTTTGCCTGTAGCCATGGCCGCTATGCTGTGCGGACCCGTGGCAGGAATGATAGTGGGAGGTATGGGAGATATACTCAGCTTTCTGATTGCTCCCATGGGGTACTACTTCCCGGGCTGGACAGTAAGCGGAATACTTGTGGGACTTATCTACGGAATCTTCCTCTACAAGCCAAAGCGTCTGCTTTTAAACATTGTAATAAGCGAGGTTTTCATCGGAATTCTCGTCGAGGTAGCTCTGGGCTCCTTGTGGCTTCTTATACAGTACCAGAAAGCGTTCCTGCTTATGGCAGGGCTGAGAGGACTCAAGACCCTGGTGGCCATACCCATCGAAGCTGTGCTCATCTACTTTTTCTCAAAGGTACTTTGTAAGATTCCAAAGCTTAAAATCAAATAACTCTTTATAATAATAAAAAACCGCTTTCCTCACCACAAAAAGTGAAGAAAAGCGGTTTTGTTTTTTATGATAGGTACTGCCCTATGGGATAGCCCGTATATATTCCTGCAATAAACTTCTGAATGGCGGTGGCATCCTTCACGGTAATATCTGCGGAGTTGTCCACATCGCCCAGCACATTATTCACCTTTGGTACATCAAGCCCTGAAATGAATTTCTGAATATGAGTTGCATCCTTGATGTTCACTGCCTTGTCACCGTTTACGTCACCTATCGGATACAGATCCTCCGGAGGTACGTAGGGGTAGCCCATTTCAAACTCTCCGTTGCCGTAGTACTCTCTCCACTCGCCAGCATAAATAGAGCCCAGATTAGAAACGACGTCATACTGTACGGTAATAACAAAAATCATACCGTTGTACGCTCCCCCATCAAGACTGACAGATTCAGTTTTGCAGGTTGCACCGTACTCAGGACCAACCACCTGATCGGGACTGAAATGTATGTAATTATTCCATATTATCTGACTTACGTCTGCAGGCACATCGTAGTAATACACGTTTTCGGCATCTGCCTTGTGTGCCTTAAGCCCCGGCCAGGCAACCTGTGCACCTGTACCCTCCCACCAATATATTCCTGCGGTGTCTGAGTACTCATTGAGCCAGGAATCGGGCAAATGGAAGAAATATCGGTTGCAACCCTCTGCCACCTCAGGAAGACCGAATTTGTCATTATCCGGAGTTTCGGGTTGCTGATGAGGACAATACTCTCCTATGGAACGGTCTGTATATACTACCTCTCCGCGTTCGGGGGTTGTGCCGTATTCGCCGTTGCCGTAGTAATAATACCATTCACCGCCGTTTGTACGGTAATCCCAGTGCAAACAACCGCAACGGCTAAAGTCAACAATAAAAATCATATTGTTATAGTCGCAGATTCCGTCAGGGTACAGCTCGTGTTCACCCTTTTCATAGGGGTACATATATGCACCATCAGTAGCCTTAGTTGCATAGTATTCTTCGGTTGTTCTGTCCTCACCGCCGTCGAAGAAATTATTCCAGATTACGCCTTCTACATCCTTTGGAACATCGTAATAATAAACGCCCTCGGCATCAGCCTTGATTGCCTCCACTCCGGGAAAGCTATCGTGAGCCCCTGTGCCTTCGAACCAATAGATACCTGCGGTCTGTGTGTATTCATTCTGCCAGGATTTTGGGAGATAGAAAAAATAGCGATTACAGCCCTCGGCTACCTGAGGAAGGGTATTTTGCTCCGTCTTTGGAGTTAAAATCTCCGTTTCATCATTTGCAAAGACGGACGTTGCGCCAAAAGCAGACACAACAAGCAGAACCGTTAGAATTGCAGACAGTAATTTTTTTGCCATAAAAAACAACTCCTTATTAAAAATTCCACTTCGATTCCCATAATTTAAGTATAGCAACTGCGACTTTCGGTGTCAATAAAAAAAGCCAAGGATGGTATAAAATCATCCTTGGCTGTGTTTTTTATTAACAACCCCTCTTGATTGCCATTGGCAATCTTCCCCCCTTTTACACAAAGGGGCTCAGGAGCTTTCTTCTCAAAGGAAATGCTTAAAATTATGCAAGGGTTGCGCGGACTGTGTCAACCACAACTGCAAGTGCATCCTGCACCTTGGAAATATCCTTACCGCCTGCCATTGCCATATCAGGCTTACCGCCGCCGTTGCCGCCTGTAACCTGAGCCGCCGCCTTAACGATGTTGCCTGCTTTGAGTCCCTTTGCGATGGCATCCTTGCCGCATGCACAGCAAAGGGTCAGCTTCTCGCCGTTAACGCTTGCAATAAGCACAACTGCGCAGGATTCTTTATCTGTCACCATAGAGCACATATTCTTGAGCATATCTGCATCTGCGCCGTCCATACGGGTGGTGATGACCTTAACTCCCTCAATATCCTGTGCACCGTCAAAGATAGAGCCTATCTTAAGCTTTGCGATCTCCGCCTCCAGCTCTGCGATCTTCTTGTCCTTAGCCTTGAGCTCCTCTGAAACCTTCTCGCATCCGTTTGCAAGCTCAAGAGGGGAATTCAGCTTAAGAGCCTGAGCACTCTTGCCCACAAGAGCCAGGGTGCTGTCAATAAACTGAAGCACACCCTTGCCTGTGAACGCCTCGATACGGCGCACGCCTGCGGCAACGGAGGACTCTGAACGGATCTTGAAAAGACCCAGCTTTGCAGTATTGTCCACGTGGGTACCTCCGCAAAGCTCTATGGAGCTGTCGCCTGCCTTTACAACGCGGACTACGTCGCCGTATTTCTCGCCAAAGAGAGCCATGGCTCCCAGCTTCTTTGCCTCGTCAATGGGCATCTCTTTTGTCATAACCTCAAGTGCATTCAGAATATCTGCATTAACCAGAGCCTCTACGTCCAGAAGTTCCTGAGCTGTGAGTGCTGAGAAGTGAGTGAAGTCAAATCTGCAGGAAGCATCGGAAACATACTGGCCTGCCTGCTCAATGTGGCTGCCGAGCACCTTGCGGAGGGCTGCCTGAAGCAGGTGAGCCGCCGTGTGGTTGCGCATAATGGACTGTCTGCGGTCTGCATTGATGGAAGCCACTGCACAGTCTTCAACAGCAAAGCTGCCTTTTCTCACCACACCTGTATGCAGGAAGATGCCTGCGTGATCCTTGGTTGTGTTTGTAACCTCAAACTCTGTGTTGCCGATGGTGATAACACCTGTGTCGCCAACCTGACCGCCGCTTTCTGCGTAGAAGGGAGTCTTGGAGAGTACTACCACCGCTTTGTCGCCTTCGCCTGCGGCTGTTTCTCTCTCTCCGTTTACGATGATAGCCTTGATCTTTGTATCGCACTCGTAGTCTGTATAGCCTACGAACTCTGTAGCCTCAATATCTGCCAGGTCTACGCTGTCAGAAACCCAGGCATCTGCACCTGCGTTCTTTCTTGCATCGCGGGAGCGCTTCTTCTGCTCAGCCAGGAGCTCATAGAAACGGTCTGTATCTACGCCGATGCCTTTTTCTGCCAGGATCTCCTTTGTAAGGTCAACAGGGAAGCCGAAGGTGTCGTTGAGCTTGAAGGTATCCTCACCGGAGAGCACCTTAACGTCGCCTGCTGTGATGATTGCATCCAGCATAGCAAAGCCCTGCTCGATGGTCTTGGCAAAGTTTTCCTCTTCAACACGGATAAGCTTTGTGATGAAATCCTCTTTTTCTCTGAGCTCGGGGTATGCGGACTCGTTCTCCTTGATAACCGTGGAGCAGATCTCATAAAGGAAGGGCTTGTTGTAGCCTAAGAGTCTGCCGTGACGTGCGGCACGGCGGAGAAGTCTTCTGAGCACGTAGCCTCTGCCCTCATTGGAGGGCATAACTCCGTCGCCTATCATAAAGGTGGTGGAACGGATGTGGTCTGTGATAACACGCAGAGAAATATCGCTCTTGTCGTCTTTGCCGTATTCAACTCCTACAACTGAGGAGATGTGCTTCATAATATTCTGAACCGTGTCAACGAGGAACAGGTTATCTACTCCCTGCATTACGCATGCAAGGCGTTCAAGACCCATACCTGTGTCAATATTGGGATGGTCAAGGGGTGTGTAGTTGCCCTTGCCGTCGCTTTCAAACTGAGTGAACACCAGGTTCCATACCTCAACAAAGCGGTCGCACTCGCAACCAACCTTGCAATCGGGAGAGCCGCAGCCCTTCTCCTCTCCTCTGTCAAAGTAGATCTCTGAGCAGGGACCGCAGGGACCTGAGCCATGCTCCCAGAAGTTGTCCTCTTTGCCCATACGAACCATATGAGAGGGATCAACTCCAACCTTCTGTGTCCAGATGTCGTAAGCCTCGTCGTCCTCCTCGTAGATAGAAACATAGAGGAGCTCTTTGGGCATCTTGAGCACTTCTGTGAAGAACTCCCAAGCCCAGGCAGTTGCCTCGATCTTGAAGTAATCACCAAAAGAGAAGTTGCCCAGCATCTCAAAATACGTGCCGTGACGTGCTGTGATGCCTACTCGCTCGATATCGGGAGTACGGATACACTTCTGGCAGGTGGTAACCCTTGTCTTTGGGGGTGTGACCTCACCTGTAAAATACTTTTTCATGGGAGCCATTCCGCTGTTGATAAGCAAAAGGCTGTTGTCATCCTTGGGGATAAGGGGGAAGCTCTGAAGACGGAGGCATCCCTTGCTCTCCATAAATGACAGGAACATCTCACGAAGTTCGTTAAGACCTGTCCACTGCATATAAACCATCCTTTCAAAATATACTTTGATTTTATAAACTGTTTTATAAAAAATAAAACTCCTGCCCCAAAAGGGACAAGAGTAAATTCCTGCGGTACCACCCTGATTGACGAATAAGAAAGCTTATCCGCCCACTCGAAATCTTTAACGCAGACCATACGCTGTGCTCCTCGCACAGGGCTCAGGGGTGGCTGATACCAAACCTTGCAAGCACCTTGCAGCCAAATGGGTGCTCTCTCTGAAGAAAGGGTGAAAAGTATCTCGTCCCGTCATTGCCTTTTTCATATCTTTAATTATTATATATTTTTGCACACAAATTGTCAAGAGCTGCAGAGGATTGTTTAAGAGGAGCAGTCTACATATAAAAGAACGGCAATCTACGAAGACTGCCGTTCTCTGCATTATTTGCCTGAGCCCACTTAGGTATAAGGACCGATTTCGTTGTCAGAAATAAAATAACCTATGTTCAGAGCATAGTCTGTGAGGATCTCGCTCTCTCCCCTTACGGGTGCGGTGCCGTACTCGCCACCTCCGTAGTAATAGAACCACTCGCCGCCGAGCTGAAGCTTTCCGCTATAGTCATTGTAATCATAATCTATAAAATTCGTTACATAAATCATCTCGTCAAAGCTCTCAAGCCCTTCGGGATAGTATTCGCTCTGTCCCGGGGCGTATCCGTCTGTTTTTATCTCTCTCGTGGGGATAGCGTCAGTATAACAGGGCTCAGTAATGTCATCTCCCCCATCAAAGAAATTGTTCCAGATAATGCTCGGCACATCTGTGGGAACATCATAATAGAAAATTCCCTCCACATCAGTTTTCTGAGCTTTAAGTCCGGGGTATCTCTCCTGGGCGTTTGTGCCCTCCCACCAGTAGATTCCTGCTGTGTTGCCTGTGGTGGCAGTTGAATCGTTGAGCCACTCGGGAGGCATATAGAAGTAGTATCTATATGTGTCGGGGGGATTATTGTCAAGGAGAAGTGAGTTATAGTCGAATGTATCCCCTGTGAGGACTTTGCTTTCTCCTTTTACAGGTGCGGTGCCGTACTCGCCACCTCCGTAGTAATAGAACCACTCACCGCATCCTACAGGTCTGGTATAATCATTAATCGGAATTATTGTGGGATCAATTACATAGATCATTCCGTCATAATTCTCAAGCCCTTCGGGATAAAACTCACTCTCACCCGGGTAATAGAACTCTGTTCCTATATTTCTAGTCATATGAGAATCGTTATAGTATGGAGCTGATGGATCTGCACCGCTGTCGAAGTAATTATCCCACATAATGGTCGTCACATCTATCGGCACATCGTAATAATACACTCCCTCTACATCTGCCTTCATAGCAGGGACACCCGGCCAAGATTCGTGATAACCTGTGCCCTCCCACCAATATATTCCTGCTGTGTTGCCTGTGGTGGCAGTTGACTCATTGAGCCAATCCTCGGGCATATAGAAGAAATATCTGTATGTGTCGGAGGAATTATTGTCAAGGAGAAGTGAGGAGTAGTCAAACGTATCCCCTGTGAGGACTTTGCTTTCTCCTTTTACAGGTGCGGTGCCGTACTCGCCATTGCCGTAATAATAGAACCACTCGCCTGATGCGGTGTACTTCTGACCATAGTCGCTGACAGGATTAAGCGAGGAATCTATCACATAAATCATACCGTCAAAGTTTTTAGTGCCTTCGGGATAAAACTCGCTCTCCATAGGATCATAGTACTCTGTGGGAATGTTTCGGGTCTGCCTTGCTTTATAATATTCAGGCTGTTCGCTGTCTGCACCGCCATCCACAAAGTTATTCCATATAATAGTGGTAACATCCTTGGGAACATCGTAGTAGTATACACCCTCAATGTCGCTCTTCTTTGCAGGACTTCCCGGCCAAGAGGTATGGCTGTTTGTGCCATCCCACCAGTAGATTCCTGCTGTGTTGCCTGTGGTGGCTGTAGATTCATTGAGCCAATTATAGGGCATATAGAAGTAGTAACGGTAGGTTTCAGGGTCAGCATCAAAGGGGTAACCTACGGCTTCTTTAACGCTTATACCTGCCACGTATTTCTGTATAACCGTGGCATCCTTGATGTTTACAGCTTCATTTCTGTCTACGTCTGCATAAAGCTGAGAGATCTCATCAAGAGTGCTCAGGTCTGCAATGAATTTGCGGATAAGGGTTGCATCCTTTACGTTCACAGCATCGTTTGAGTCTGCATCTCCCAAAAGGCGCCGAGGCTCCTCGTCTGAGCTTGCAATATCTTCATCAAAGGTAGAAGGAAAGCTTTCGTCCGCAGTAGAAGAAGCCTCGGAAGCATTCGGGGAAACACCTGCAAAGGCACTTGCCGAAAAAGCTGAAAGCATCATCAAAAACGCAATCAGCATACATAATATCTTCTTTGTGTTCATAAAAACATCTCCTTTGCAATATTTCAGTAAAAAGAATTCAATTGACAAGAACAATTAAACTCAGCCTACTATCTGCCCCACTTTATCTGCAGGAATGAGTCCTACAAGGACCTTCTGAATGGTTGTGGCATCACGAACGTTCACCTTGCCGTCACCGTTTACGTCTGCAAGACTGAGGGCTTTTTCCGTAAGAGTGATTATACTTGCAATGTACTTTTGCAAAGTGGTTGCATCCTTAACATTCAACTTACCGTTTCCGTCCGCATCTCCCAGGATTTCGGGGATGTGATACGGAGCAAGGAGCTCTGCAATATTGATACCCTTTGTCTGCACGGCTTCACCCTTAAAGAAATAGTGGTCTTCTCCGCCCAGAATGGTCATAAATTCAAACTTCGTTTCTATCTTTGAGTAGCCTGCTTTTTTAACGCAGAAGCCAAGGTTGAGCAATATCTGCTCCTGACTGAAATCTATGCCTTGTATATTGCTGGCGTTGAACCTGGAAACTCCGTCCTCATATACGGGATTGAACACGGCGTTGGAATCCTGAAGATTCGGCATAACGGGGAAAAGCTCGGAGATATCCGTAATCTCCAGAACATCGCTGTCAAAATACACAGAGCCCTGAATGTTCTCAAAAAGCTCCCGAGCAGAAAGCTTGACCGTATAAACCAGAACATCTCCTACGTTGGCTCTGTATGTTACGTCGTCAACGCAGATCTGAGCCTGAGGGGTGGGAGGATTCTCCAGATCTGCAGGGGTAATGCTGTAATCAAAGCCGATGCCCTCGGTTATCTGAGGCTCGTTTTTGAAGAAGTAGTTGCCCGTATTACCCAAAACAGTCATAAACTCCATCTGTAGTCTGATGTCCCAGCTTCCTGCTTCTTTAACCTTGAAGCCCAGGTTAAGCAGGACCTTTTCTTCTCTGAAATCTATGCCTCGGATAAGGCTTGCGTTGAACTTGATAACTCCGTCAGCATACTCTGTGTTCAGAACACAGCTGGTACCCTCCAGATTGGGCATAGAGGGATAATAGGCAGAAACATCCCGAAACTCCAAGCCCTCGTAATCAAAATAAAGAGTTGCCTGGATATTCTCAAAAAGCTCCTGAGCGTAAAGCTCAACGGTGTATATTACGGTGTCGCCCACACAGGCTTCGTAGGAACCGCCCTGGTATGTGATGTGAGCCTTTTCCTGCTCATCAGTGCTCTTCTCTGCAGCAAAAGTATTCAGCGTTAACGCAGAGAGTACCATAAGGGAAGTCAGGAAAACACAAAGTATTCTTTTAAAAGACATAAAAACATCTCCTTGTGGATCTAAGATAATTAATACAGGCTAAAATTTGCTTTACATAAGCTTAAGATAAAGCTCCTTTATCTCCTCTACACTTGTGTCACGGGGATTGCCCGGACGGCAGGCATCGTCATATGCTGACTGAGAAAGGAAGTCGATGTCCTCAGTCTTTACTATATCCTTAAGGTCTGCAGGGATTCCTACGTCTGCAGAGAGCTTCCTGACTGCATCTACCGCGGCGGCTCTTGCCTCCTCTATGGTCAGAGCTTCCGTACCTTCTACTCCCATAGCCTTAGCAATATTTCTGTATTTCTCCCCCGTCATTGGTGCGTTGTACTCCATAACCGTAGGCAGGATGATTGCATTTGCAACTCCGTGGGGTGTGTCGTAAAGTGCTCCCAGAGGATGTGCCATAGAGTGAACGATTCCAAGACCTACGTTGGAAAAGCCCATACCTGCAATGTACTGACCCAGAGCCATTCCCTCTCTGCCCTCGTCTGTATTCTCCACAGCACCTCTGAGACTCTTTGCAATGATCTCAATAGCCTTAAGATGGAACATATCGCTCATCTCCCAGGCACCCTTGGTAATGTAGCCCTCAATTGCGTGAGTGAGCGCATCCATACCCGTGGCGGCGGTGAGGCCTTTGGGCATTGTAGACATCATATCAGGGTCAACAACTGCCACAACAGGGATATCGTGAACGTCTACGCAAACCATCTTGCGGTTGTTCTGTGCATCGGTGATAACGTAATTGATGGTGACCTCTGCGGCGGTGCCTGCTGTGGTGGGCACTGCAATGATGGGTGTGCACTTGCGCTTGGTGGGAGCCACTCCCTCTAAGGAGCGCACATCGGAAAACTCGGGATTTTCAATTATTATGCCAACGGCCTTGGCGGTATCCATTGAGGAGCCTCCGCCAATGGCAACTATGCAATCTGCACCGCTTGCCTTAAAAGCCTCAACTCCTGCCTGTACGTTTTCAATGGTGGGATTGGGCTTAATATCACAGAAGATCTCATATGGGATCTGAGCATCGTCAAGTATATCCGTAACCTTGGCTGTAACGCCGAATTTGATAAGGTCGGGGTCTGAACATACAAGAACCTTTTTAAAGGCTCTTGCCTTGATCTCATTTGCGATCTCCTGTATTGCACCTTTGCCGTGATAGCTTGTTTCGTTGAGGACAAATCTGTTTGCCATATTAAATTACTCCTTTATTAATATATTTTTGATTTATTCAGCAATATTTACTTGCATAACAATCCAATCATATTGTACCATACGTTTTCACAATTGTACATATTTTTTAGTGATTTTGTTGAGGACTTTTCGCAAAAAAATCGCTCCTGTAAGAAAACAGAAGCGATTAGCTGCAAATATACTATGATAATATTATGATTGCTTTTTTCTCACTCGCAGGAAGGAGCCTTGCGGGATGCTTCTTTCGCAATGAAGCTCCAGTCGCTGCATGGGATGGGGTGTGGAGTCAACCTCTTCCCCGTACTCATTCACAAGCTTTTGGGCTGTAACAGTAAAGGGTATGCCTGAAGGAGGCAGAATGTCTACCTCATCACCCAGATAGAACTTGTTGCGCTGAGTGATGATACCGCCGAAGTCACGCTCCTCCTCACACAAAGCCACAAGGTCGTAACGGCGTATGTAGCCTCCGTTGGAGGTGGTCTGACCGGGAGTGGTGCCCAGGTAGAAGCCTGTGCTGTACTCCCTGTGGCTTATCTTTTCAAGCTCTTCTTTAATAAGGGGTGAGGTTTTGTAATCCTCTTTGAGTCCACCCTCAAAATACGCATCCAAAGCCTGCCTGTAAGCGTTGGTGGCAACCGCACTGTAGTATGCGGTTTTGGCTCTGCCCTCGATCTTGAAGCTGCTGATGCCTGCCTTCACAAGCTGCGGAATGTAGTCTATCATACACATATCCCTTGAGTTGTAGAGGTAAGTGCCTCCGTCGGCCTCAACCGCAGGATAGAAGTTGCCCTCGCGGTTTTCTTCGTAAAGGTGGTACTTCCATCGGCAAGGCTGAGCACAGTCTCCACGGTTAGGGTCTCTGCCTGTTAAATACTCAGAGATAAGACAACGGCCTGAGAAGCTCACACACATTGCACCGTGAACAAAGCACTCTATCTCAAGCTCTTTGGGGATCTTTGCACGTATCTGCGCAATCTCCTCAAAGCTGAGCTCCCTTGCAAGCACAACACGCTCTGCTCCCATATTATAAAAAGCCTTGGCGGTCTCGCTGTTGACGATTCCTGCTTGGGTGGAAACGTGGAGAGCTGTATTTGGTGCGTACTTCTTTGCAAGCTCAAAAACTCCGATATCTGCAATTATCAGGGCATCTACTCCTGCGCTCTGTGCAAAGCTGAGGAAATCCGGCAGCTGAGAGACCTGTGGCTCACGGGGGAGCACGTTGCAGGTAAGATACAATTTCTTGCCCAAGGCGTGTGCCTCCTGCACAGCCATGGGCAGAGTTACCTCGTCAAAATTTTTGGGAGAGGTCCTCATTCCAAACTGCTGAGCACCTACGTAGACCGCATCTGCGCCGAATCTCAAGGCGGCAGACAAGGCCTCGGGGTCGCCTGCAGGAGCAAGTATCTCCGGTTTTAAAATCAAATCATTTGTCATCAGTTAAGTCCTGCTTTGGAAAGATTTGTAAGATGTTCACCATAGGTTTCTGCATAGTAAGCATCGCCTGAAGCGCTGTGGCAGAAGTAGAGATAGTTTGTATCCGCGGGAACAAGGGTTGCAATGAGCGCCTCTGCAGAGGGTGAACAGATTGCAGAGGGGGGCAGCCCCTCGTTATTGTAGGTATCGTAATCGCTTACAAAGGTGTCGCGGATATCCTTTGGTACAGCGTCAATGTTTTTGTAGGGATAGAAGGCGGTTGAGTCCATTCCCAGGGAGTGGATATCGTACTCTGCGCCAAAATCCAGACGGTTGTGGATTACGGAGGATACGTTGTACATATCCTCTTCGTTTGCAGATTCGCCCAATACTATGGAAGCAATGTTCACGTACTCGTCAATGGTGTACTTGCCCTCATCGTGAATGAGTCCGTTGATGGTCATTGTGGTCTCGTAGCCGTCAACCTGATACTCATCCTCAAAGAATCTTGCCTCAAAGTTATTGAGGAAGCGTCTGATGGTAATATCGGGAGCCTCGTCAACGTAAAACTCGTAGGTATCGGGGAAAAGGTAGCCCTCCAGCTTGTAAACTCGCTTTGGGTCATCCTCGATGGCATCTATAAAGTAGAATTCCTCGTCAAACTCATCGCTGTTGCAAAGGCGGAGGAACTCCTCTTTGTCGTAGGTAACTCCCGCCTCGTACAGAATATCTGCAAGCTCCTGCACATTGGTGCCCTCTGTGATCTGCAGGGTTATTGTGGTCTGGCGGTTGCCCGTAAACTGCAGGTGGTTGAGGATTCCAAGGTAATCCTTGTTGCAGGGAATGTGATACACTCCGGGCTCAACGTCATCCACCTTGCCCGTGATGTTTGCAAACAGGGTAAAGAAAGCTTTGGAGTCAATAACTCCCTTGTCTGCAAGCTTTTCACCTATTCTGGCAGGGGTATCCCCTGCTTCTATCCTGATGGTGGCAAGGGTCTCGTCTGTCCGCTTGATGGCAAGAAAATCGTTACTGCCTGAAACCAGGAAATGAGAGATCACCACAGAGAGAACTATCACCATAACGATCCAGGCAATTCTGAACACCTTTTTGTTTCTGCCTGCCTTGATCCTCTGTACCTTCTTCTCTTCCTTTTTCTGCCTTCTGAGCTCCTTTTTGGAGGCACGCTCGATCTGCGCCTTTGTGGTTTCATCGCTGAAGGAGGTTATCTCATCCGTAAAATCAGAGACAGGCTCTGCCTTGGGCTTTTCTGCCTCGTCCTCTATTCTGAGTCTGAACTGCTCAACCCGCTGACGGCGGTAGCGCTCTACCTCCTCCTGGCTCATTGAATCTCTTTTATCTGTATTTTCACTCATATCAACACCCCCATAGGTATGTTTAATATTATTTTTCTGAAGTATGACGGGCAAACCTGTCCGTTACAAGAATTGAAACGGGTACGTCGTGCTCCTCACGGGGCAGATCCCACTTGACAAAGCTTGTGTAGCAAAGTCCTGCGGAGATCCCCTCGTAGCTTGCAAGGAAGCGGTCGTAGTATCCGCCGCCAAAGCCTACGCGGTAGCCCTCGGGGTCAAAGCTGAGCCCGGGCACAATGCAGACAGAATCCGAAAAATCCGAAAGCTTTGTGCATCTGCTTACATCCGGCTCAGGAATGCCTGCATAGCCCTTTTGCAGGTCATCCGTGCTGTTTATAAGGTAAAAGTTCATTATTCCCTGCCCCTCACACTTGGGCACGGCTACCCTCTTACCGTTTGCAAAAGCCGCATTGATTATGCCGAAGGTATCCACTTCTGTGGCTCTGGACACATACACAAGCAGGGTCTTTGCCTGCATATACTCATAGGTGCACAAAAAACGGCTTGCTATTTCAATATCAAGACTGCGCTTGTACTGTGCAGTCATCTTCTCCCTCATATCCTTGTAATGCGCTCTGAGCATTACCTTCTCTTCTTTAGCCTTACTCATGGCACTGCATAGCATCACGCAGGGCCTTTGAAGCCTCTGCTCCCTTGAGTTCAGTAATGATAAGGGATGCAAAATCCACCGTTGCACCGGGGCCCTTACCCGTGATGAACCTGCCGTCTGCCACTGCAGGAAGATTTACCAGCTCTGCACCCTTCAGCTCCTCTTCAAAGCCCGGGTAGCAGGTTGCCTTTTTGCCGCAAAGGAGACCCATCCTGCCCAAAACCATTGGTGCGGCACAAATGGCAAATACATATCTGCCCTCCTGTGCACAGAAGCTTACAAGCTCACGCACCTTTTGGGAAGAATCAAGGTTTGTGGTGCCGGGCATACCTCCCGGGAGGAACACTCCCTCAAGGTTTTGGTCTACAGCAGCATCGCTTATGTGCAGGTCTGCCTTTATTTCTACACCGTGAGCACCGCACACAAGCAAAGAATCGTCGGTTACTGCCACGGTCTTCATCTGAATCCCTGCACGGCGAAGCATATCCACGGTGGTGATTGCCTCTATTTCTTCAAATCCGGGTGCCAAAAAACAATAAAACATAGTAATTCTCCTTATTCTAAGCCCAAAAGCTTGCATGCTGTTGAGTATACATCCGAAGCGATTGCCTCAATGCTCCTGGGAGCACCCTGCTCACTGCAGGGGATGACCTGCCAGCTCTGAGCCTTTGCCGCATAGAGAGCGCTCTCTCTGCAAGCATTAAGGAACTCCACGTCTTTTTCGTGCAGATCCTTCTTTGACTCGTCGCTGTGATATCTGCCACTCATAAGCTTCTGAGAAACCTCCGTGGGCATATCAAGGTAAATAACTCCGTCGGGCCTGGGCAGACCCAGAAGATCGTATTCATAGTGAGAAAGCCAGGAAAGGAAGGAATCCCAGCCCTCTTTTGGAAGCTTTGAGGTCATATATACCATATTTGAGGTGGTGTATCTGTCCAGAACGAACAGCACTCCCTCCTCGTAGTCCTTCCTCCAGCTTTTAAGGTAGCTTGCAACCCTGTCCACCGCGTAAAATGATGCGGCGGCATAGGGGTTCACACAGCCTGCATCGCTGCCGAACTCTCCGTTTAAATACATCTGCACAGGCTGAGAAGCAGGGCTTTCGTAGTCAGGAAAAGACAGCTTCTTTACAGTATATTTCTCCTGAAGCTTCTCCATAAGAAGCTTTGACTGAGTTGCCTTGCCTGAGCCGTCCAGACCCTCTATAACTATTATGCGTCCTTTTTTGCTCTGATTATTTTCCATACTTTTCTCTGACTTCCTTCATTCTTCCGCAGGACATATTGCCCTCGGGACATTTACCGCGCATACAGGAGGGACCGCTGTTTGCAAACATATTGGGAGCAACCTCCTTGCACAGCATAAGCATCTGAGATGCAACCTCACGTATTTCCCACTGAGCACGGTTGCAGCAGCGGTGAGCAAAGAAATTCTCCAGACTGCGCACGTTGAAGGTGCAGACTATCTTGGTTGTGCAGGCATTGGGAAGAATGTAGCGTGCATCCTCGTTTGCCTTCTTGATGAAAGCGGAGCACTGCCCCTTGTCCTCTTCCTTGAATGCGGCAATGATCTGCGCATCTGTGCCTTTGTATTCTTTGTCAGACACCTGACGGATGTATTTTACAACCAAAGCATCCCGGATCTCTGCATATGCCTTTTTCTGAAGCTCAATAACGTTGCCGTAGACCTCCAAGCAATGAGGGTCGTCCTCGATCTCGGGAGGGGTTACAAACTCAAAGCTGTTGCCGTCTACGTATCTTTGGGACTGCTGGCTGTAGGAGGCAATACGATGACGCACAAGCTGATGTGAGCATGCACGGGAGATTCCCTCCACTCCAAAGGTAAAGCTTGCGTGCTCTGTGGGGCTTGCGTGGCCTATTTCTGCAAGCATCTTGATGAAAGATGCTGTTTTCTCCTCGTTAAGTCCGTCTCTGATATTGCTTATATCTGAGGGGGAATAGCAGAGCTTTGCCGCAGCCGCCACCAACTCCTCGGGCGACGGTGTATGCGCCAGAAGCGTTACCTTGATTGCCATAGATATCTCTCCTTCTTGTGGGTTTATATATATGCTATCCTTGAATTTACACACTTATCCATTATTAGATGCATTATATCACACTATTACACAAAAATCAAGGAATGGCAGTCCCCATATGCGGAAACTGCCATTCTTTATTTAAGTCAGTTAATTATCACGTTTTATCCCTGTTCTTCTGCCTGCTTCGATGATTCGATATCGGAGTTTTCTGCCTCATTCTCTGAGAGCTCTTGCGACTTTTCCTCTATAAGCGCAAGCACTGAGCGCAGTTTTTTGGGAAGTGGGATTATTCCTGCCGTGTTCTCAAGGATAGATATCCCCTCGTTTGAGATAAAAAACAGCACGGTGATCTCTCTGAGGGGTATTCCCTGAGGGACCACGTTCTGCAGGCTTACGGAAAGCCCCACAGTAAGCAGGATAAAAACCTTCTTAATAATTCCTCTGAAGCCTTTGGAGCTTGAGAGCTCCTTTTTGTAGATGGCTCTTATAAATCCCGTCACGTAGTCAAGGATGATAAGAGTCACAAGGGTAGTAAGCAGGGGGTCTATTCCCCCCAAGGCCTTTGCAACAAAGCCTCCTGCAGCCGCAATAGCTGAAGTAACATATATCTTCAGGGTTGAGTAGTTTTCGCCAAATGCCAAAATAAATTTATTCATCTGCCGCCTCAATTCCTGCAACCAGCTTCTGTATCTCTGTTGCATCCCTTACATCCACCTTGCCGTCACCGTTTGCATCCCCTGCAAGAGGGTAGTTCTCGGTTATGAGCTTGTATAGCTTATTGACAAAGCTTTCATCTGCCGTACCCGTAGATTTAAGTCCCATCTGCGTTTGCAGAGCCTTCACCGCGTTTTGTGTACCTTTGGAATACTTATTGTTTCCAAGGGTCATTCCGTACTGAAGCAGACCCATATCATCTGCAATCTGCACAAGGTACTTAAAGCACAGCACTCCAATTCCCCCATCGCCCGTTTTAAGCTCTGCATTAGGAGCAGGACCTTTCGGCTTTGCGGTCTTTTCCTCTTGGATGATCTCCTCGTTGTAGATGATATTAAGGTCTACATTGCCTGAGATGCCGTTCACCTTACCCTCTGAGGTATACTGCCAGACGTCGCACTCAAGCTGAGCTTCTTTGTAATACTGTGCAAGCCAGATGGGATATTTTGATCTGAGGGTTTTATAATCAAGATAGTTTGTAAACCAGTCGGGATTGCCGTAAACACCGCAGGCAAATCCGCCCTTTTTGATCTCTTCACAAAAAGCGGTCGCCATGGCGGTAAGGGCTGTTTTGCCCAGGCTTTTCATAGAGCTTTCTTCCATATCGTAGAACACGGGAAGCTCCAGCACCTTACCTTTTATTACCTCAAGGCACGCCTTCGCCTCTTTTACGGCATCTGCCTTATCCACCGCGTAGGCGTACCAATAGACGCCCAGCTTTACTCCTGCCGCCTTAGCGTTCTTGTAGTTACGCTCAAACTCTGCATCCACCTGAGAGCTTGATCGACCAAACCCTGCACGCAGAATCGCATGGGAGTAGCCTGCGGCTTTCACCTTTTTGAAGTCCACCTTTCCCTGCCATTCGGAAACGTCAATACATTTTATTTCTGCCATTTTATCCCTCCTTTCAGTCTTCCCACAGGTGGGAATCTGTAACGGGAGTTCCTTTTTCGCGGGATCTCACAGCGATACTCAGCCGCGCGGTGTATTCTTCCTGCGTAATCTGAGTAAAGCTTTGGTCTGAGACCGCCACCTCAGTACAAAACAGTTTGTTGTCTTTTGCGTAGTAGATCACTCTGAAAATCCTCCCGTTATATAATATTCATAAGTGTAGCCTGCCTTGAATGCCCAGCCTGAAATTGTCGAGGATGATTTTGAGAGGTCGATCTCGTAGCCGTCTGCACTCCATACATCCAAAGAGGAATTCTCTGATATAAAGGAGGTCAATCTGGTTCCGTCTGCGTAGGATACACAACTGCCCCTGAGGCCGTCTCCGTTTGTGAGAAGAATTACTCCGTTTTCCACCCCTGCGCTGTACAGCTCGTTGCTCACCAAATATATCGACTTTGGAGCAAAGGGCAGACCGCTGATGGAAAACACCTGAGTGTCCGCCTCGGGAGTAAAGGAGCCCTTTACAGCATACGGAGCGCTTTCTATCACCGCCGCATAAGAATCCACAAGCACACTGTCCTCCAGTGTGACACCTCGCTTTTCAACTGCTGACCTTATAACTTCCTTTGCATTTTTGATCCTGCTTATCTCATTTGCAATGCTCACAAAACCACCCCCTTATATTCCTGCAAGGAGCTGTTCCACTCCACTCAGCATACTGTATATGGGAGAAAGCGCCTGTGCAACTCCCTTGCCCGAAATGGGCTGGTTTCCGTTATCCGAGTTATATTCATCGGTGTGAGAAACGTGAGTGGCAATTGACTCGTTACCAATATTGTGAAGGTAATAGGTTGTAGAATCACTATATGGTATTCTGAACCAGAGTTGCTTCAAACTCGAATTATACATACCGGTAAAATACCCTTTGATCTGATTGCTCGGGTTGGAGATATTGACAATATTATTCGGGAAGTAACCGTTTAATTCAAAAAAGTACAGCTTGCCTGCTTCGAAATCATAGCTGTCAAGCTCAGAGTAACTTGCAAAGGTGCCTGCATTTACAAAGGTCTTGTCCGCCTCAGCCTCTGCACCTGCTCTCAGAATACAGCTGCTGCCCTTTACATAGGTGAAAAGCTCACCGCTTACAAGGTTAATAAGCAAAAGATTGTCTGATACCGTATCCGTAATTCCTATATACTCATCTGAACCCAAAATGTCGTAATAAGGAAATGCGGAGATAAACTTAAGGCGGAAGATGGTTTTGCTCCAGCCTCCCGTTTCGTCACATTCTGTCTGCAACAATCCGTCTAAGAGCTCAAAGGACATAACGGAGAGCATATTCTTATTCTCCCAATAGATGCCCTCAAGCTTATCTTCGGGGATAAGCAGTTCTTCTGAAAAATGCTTAAGCTCCACTGAGCCTTCCGCTATTTTAGCCTCTGCGTTTTCCAGCGCCTGAGCCACCGCAATTCCACTCTGAGCATTTTCGCTGTCGGGGTTGTAGTCAAGGTCCACCTGTGCGCCTGATGATGCGGATATTTCTATGGAGGAGCTGCCCTTTTTGTAAGTGAAAAGCTCACCGCTTACAAGGTTAATAAGCAAAAGGTTGTCTGAGACCGTGTCCGTGATTCCAATGTACTCATCCGAACCCACAAGGCTGTACTGAGGAAAGGCACTTATGAATCTGAGGCGGAAGACGGTCTTGCTCCAGCCGCCTGTTTTGTCGCACTCTGCCTGCATCAGCCCATTGAGCAATTCATAAGACATAACGGAGAGCATATTCTCATTCTCCCAATAAATGCCCTCCAGCTTATCTTCGGGGATAAGCAGCTCTTCTGAGAAATGCTTAAGCTCCACACAGCCTTCGGAAAGCTCTGAAGAAGAGGTGGTTTTCACAATTGTACCGCTTCCCTTTTTGTAGGTATACAGCTCTCCCTTGGCAATGTTAATAAGCAACAGCTTGTCTGAAACCGTATCCGTAATTCCTATGTACTCATCTGAGCCCACAAGGCTGTACTGAGGGAAGGAGCTAATAAATCCGAGGCGGAAGACGGTCTTGCTCCAGCCGCCTGTTTTGTCGCATTCTGCCTGCATCAGCTCATCCAGAAATTCATAGGACATAACGGAGAGCATATTCTCATTTTCCCAATAGATTCCCTCAAGCTTGTCTTCGGGGATAAGCAGTTCATCTGAAAAATGCTTAAGCTCCACCGAGCCCTCGGAAAGCTTCACCCCTGCCACAGCCTGAGCCACAGCCTTGCCGCTTTGAGGATTCTCGCTTTTGGGTGAGTAGGTCTGGTCCACCGTTATGGTCTGACCCTCTGCATAGGAAGAGCGTCCGCTGTCGACGTATTCACCCTTGGTTGCATCGTAGATATACCAATTGCCGTTTTCACCTATGTAAGGTGCCAGGGTGCATATCTCCTGCACCTGAGCCTTCAGGTTATTGAGCATTTCCTCATACTCAAGAAACTCTGAATTTTCCGTGCCGAAAAAGTCGGAAAACTCGGCGCTGTTTCCGACAATGAACGTGTCAGGCCTTGTGTGATACACAACTCCGGTACCGGAGAAAGCCTTGATCTGAGCGCGAACGTTGCCGCTTTTGAAGATGTGTCCCTTCTGAACATCCCAGGTAAGGAGTACTCCGTCTTTGGTAACGGCAGAAGGCAGCACAAAATGATTAACGGTACCGTCGTCAAAGGTAAGGTAGAGACGGTAGATGCGGTCTGCTTCCTTTTGACCGCAAAGAAGAAATTCAATTGTGCGCGCAAGATTATCCCCTGCAAATCCGATGAATCTTTCGCTTTCGGGAATGGTAAGTTTTCCATTCAGAATTGTAATCATAGATTACACCTCCCACCCTTGCCCCAAAAAGAAAGAGAAATTGCATAAAACAATGCAATTTCTCCGAAAAAAGTTGAAATATTTATTTTTTCTCTGCTTTTTTACTCTCAAAGGAGACCCTTCAGGAACATTCCCGTGTAGGAATTCTCGCACTTTGCAATCTTCTCGGGGGTACCCTCGGCAAGTATCTCTCCGCCGCCGTCGCCGCCCTCGGGACCTAAGTCTATGATGTGATCTGCAGTCTTGATAAGATCAAGGTTGTGCTCGATCACTATCACGCTGTTGCCCTTGTCCACAAGCTGCTGAAGCACGTCAATGAGCCTGTGCACGTCTGCAGAGTGCAGACCTGTGGTGGGCTCATCAAGGATGTACACCGTCTTGCCCGTGGAGCGTTTGGAAAGCTCAGTTGCAAGCTTTACCCTCTGTGCCTCACCGCCTGAGAGTGTGGTTGCAGGCTGGCCGATCTTGATATAGCCCAGGCCTACGTCGTAGAGAGTCTGCAGCTTGCGGTAGATCTTAGGAATGCTTGAGAAGAACTCAAGCCCCTCCTCCACCGTCATCTCCAGCACATCGTGAATGGATCTGCCCTTGTACTTGACCTCAAGGGTCTCTCTGTTATATCTTCTGCCCTTGCAAACATCGCAGGGCACATACACGTCAGGCAGGAAGTGCATCTCTATCTTAACGATTCCGCCGCCTTCGCAGGCCTCGCACCTGCCACCCTTAACGTTAAAAGAGAATCGCCCTGAGCCAAAGCCTCTCAGCTTTGCCTCCTGAGTCTTGGCAAAAAGATCTCTGATATCCGTAAACATTCCCGTGTAGGTTGCAGGGTTTGAACGGGGAGTTCTTCCGATGGGACTCTGGTCTATGCTGATTATCTTATCCAGATGCTCTATTCCCTCCAGAGCCTTGTGCTTGCCGGGGGTAGTCTTTGCACCGTTTAATTCACGGGCAAGCCTTTTGTAAAGTATCTCGTTTACAAGTGAGGATTTGCCTGAGCCCGAAACACCGGTGACACACACAAATTCTCCAAGGGGAATTTTGACGTTGATGTTCTTAAGGTTATTCTGAGAGGCACCAACCACCCTCAGGTGCTTGCCGTTGCCCTTTCTGCGCTTTTTGGGCACCTCTACCGCAAGCTCGCCGCTTAAGTATTTGCCCGTTATGGATTTTTCGCATTTCATAATATCCTGCACGGTACCCGTTGCCACTATCTGACCTCCGTGCACACCTGCTCCGGGACCAATATCAATGATGTGATCTGCCGCCAGCATGGTGTCTGTGTCGTGCTCAACCACAATAACCGTATTACCCAGGTCACGCAGGTGCTTGAGGGTACCAAGGAGCTTCTCGTTATCTCTCTGATGCAGACCAATACTGGGCTCGTCAAGAATATAGAGCACACCCACAAGTGAGCTGCCTATCTGGGTTGCAAGGCGGATCCTCTGGCTTTCTCCGCCTGAGAGGGTGCCTGCACTGCGGGAAAGGGTCAGGTAACCCAGTCCCACACTCTGCAAAAATCCAAGCCTTTCCCTGATTTCCTTAACAATGGCGCCGCCAATGAGCATCTGCCGTTCTGAAAGCTCGTGGCTGTTCATAAACTCAAGTGCCTTTGAAACGGACATATCGCAGAATTCTGCAATATTCAGTCCGTCAACGGTTACCGCAAGGGACATTTTGGAAAGTCTTCTGCCTGCACATTCATCGCAGGGAATTGCAGACATATATGCCTCTATCTCTTCTTTTACCCAGTTGCTGGAGGTCTGGCTGAAGCGACGTTCAAGGTTATTTATCACACCCTCAAAAGGAGCGTAATACTCACCCCCTGCGTAAAGTCCGTTTCTCACCAGGCGGATCTTCTCTCCCTTTGTGCCGTAAAGAAGTATATCAACTATCTCTGAAGGCAGGTCCTTGATGGGAGTATCCAGAGAGAAGCCGTAGTGCTCTGCAAGGCCTGTGTAATACATGGCGGCAATGGTGTTGCCCTCCATGGCCCAGCCGCCTGCCTTGATGCCCCCCTGAGCCACGGATTTCTCCCTGTCGGGAATTACCTTGTCCGGGTCAATGCGCATAAAAACGCCAAGACCCGTGCACTTGGGGCACGCACCCTGAGGCGCATTAAATGAGAACATTCTGGGAGAAAGCTCGTCTATGCTTGCGCCGTGCTCGGGGCAGGCGTAGCTCTGAGAAAAGAGGATATCCTCCTCCCCCTCAACCGCCACAACAATAAGTCCGCCTGCAAGCTTGGAGGCAGTCTCCACGCTGTCAGAAAGCCTGGAGCGAATGCTCTCCTTGATAACAAGTCGGTCAACTATGATCTCAATGCTGTGTTTTTTATTCTTTTCAAGAACTATATCCTCGCTCAGGTCGTAGATTATATTGTCCACCCTGACCCTTGCAAAGCCGCCCTTACGGGCAGAATCCAGCTCTTTTACGTGCTCACCCTTGCGGGCTCTGACCACAGGCGCCATAACCTGGATCCGCTTGCCCTCAGGCAAAGCCAGCACCCTGTCCACTATCTGGTCTACGGTCTGCTGCTTTATCTCTCTGCCGCAAACAGGACAGTGAGGCACGCCAAGCCTTGCGTAAAGAAGACGAAGGTAGTCGTATATCTCCGTAACCGTGCCCACGGTTGAACGGGGATTCTTGGAGGTGGTCTTCTGATCTATGGAGATTGCAGGAGAAAGCCCCTCTATGGAGTCTACGTCGGGCTTGTCCATCTGACCCAAAAACATTCTGGCATAAGAAGACAAGGACTCAACGTACCTGCGCTGACCCTCAGCGTAGATGGTATCAAAGGCCAAAGAAGATTTGCCTGAGCCTGAGAGACCCGTCATAACAACCAGCTTGTCTCTGGGAATATCCACGTCAACCTCCTTCAGATTGTGCTCTCTTGCACCTCTGACGGAAAGATATTTTTCGTTCATACAATTTCACTCCTCTCATTTTTCATACACCAAAAATCACAAATCAAGGCGGAAAGCTGCCGCCCTCCGCCTCAGGTTAGTATTATTCTTCAGAAAGGTCTGCTTCCTCTTCCTCGGGAACCTCTGCAGGCTCTGAGAAAGTGCCGTTCATCATTGCGGCAAAATCCTCGCCGGACATTTTCTCGTGCTTCATAAGGTAAGCAGATACCTGATGGAGCTTATCCATATTGGAGGAGAGGATCTTCTCACACTTAGTGTATCCCTCGGACACAATGCGGTGGATCTCTGCGTCGATCTTAGCCGCAGTTTCGTCAGAGTAGTCCTTCACCTGACCCATATCTCTGCCGATGAACACCTCTGTGCCGCCTGATGCGTAGTTGATGCAACCCAAAGCATCAGACATACCGTACTTGGTTACCATGGCACGGGCTGTGGAGGTTGCGCGCTCAATATCGTTGGAGGCACCTGTGGAGATATCTCCAAGCACCAGAGCCTCTGCCACACGACCGCCCAGAAGCACCACGATATCCTCCTCCATACCCTTTTTGGACTGGTAGGATTTATCCTCAGAGGGCAGATGCATTGTGTAGCCTCCTGCCATACCCGTGGGGATGATGGATATCTGATGCACAGGGTCCTGAGTCTCGCAGGCAAAGGTTGCAACTGCGTGACCTGCCTCGTGATATGCTGTGAGCTTCTTCTCGTTTTCAGACATAACCTTGGACTTTTTCTCAGTACCCACCACAACCTTAATTGTGGCCTCCTCAACCTCCTGCATGGTGATGGCCTTTTTGCCGCGTCTTGCAGCAAGGAGGGCTGCCTCGTTGAGCAGGTTTGCAAGGTCTGCACCCGTAAAGCCTGCGGTGGTCTTTGCGATGGTCTTAAGGCGCACGTCAGGAGCCAGGGGCTTCTTTCTTGCGTGGACCTTGAGTATAGCCTCTCGGCCTAAAATATCAGGATAACCAACGGTTACCTGTCTGTCAAATCTGCCGGGACGAAGGAGCGCAGGATCCAGAATATCGGGTCGGTTTGTGGCTGCAATAACAATAACACCCTCGTTTGCGCCAAAGCCGTCCATCTCTACCAGCATCTGGTTCAAGGTCTGCTCGCGCTCGTCGTGTCCGCCGCCAAGGCCCGTTCCTCTCTGTCTGCCCACTGCATCGATCTCGTCAATAAATATGATACAGGGTGAGTGCTTCTTTGCGTGCTCAAAAAGGTCACGCACACGGGAGGCACCAACACCCACGAACATCTCTACAAAATCAGAGCCGGAGATGGAGAAGAAGGGTACTCCTGCCTCGCCTGCAACAGCGCGGGCAAGCAGGGTCTTACCTGTTCCTGGAGGGCCCACAAGAAGCACACCCTTGGGGATCTTTGCTCCTAAATCGTTATATTTACCGGGATTCTTGAGGAATTCCACTATCTCCTCAAGCTCCTCTTTCTCTTCGTCAGCACCTGCCACGTCCTCAAAGGTGGTCTTGCGCTTTTCGTCGTTTGTATCCTTAAACTTAGCCTTGCCGAACTGGAACTCTTTGCCACCCATTCCGCCGCCCATCTTCTTCATAATGAGCACCCAGAACACAACTCCCACAACAACAAGGAGAATTACGGGTACAAGGTCAAGGATAAAGGAATTATCCTTTGCGGGGGTGTAGTCGTACTCAAGGGGCTTGTCGTGAGTGGCGTTATATTCCTCAATGTACTCTGCAATATCCATATAGAACATATCTATACTTGCAAGGGTATACTTGACCTCCGTCAGTCCGTCGTCATCCTTTTTGTCAGCAGAAGGCTTAACGATTTCCGTTGCAGGGGTGGTGGCTTCGGTTTTTTCGTTGTCCTTTTTGGAGGCATTGAATTTGGCGATCGCCTCATCCTTCACCTGCATTTTAAGGTCACCCGTGCCTGCATCTACCACAAAGCTCTCAACCTGGCCGTCTTCAAAGAAGCCCAGGATGTCTGAGTATTTGTATGCCTTCTTCTCGCTTCCCATGCTAAATGCAAGAGAAACAAACAGAATAACAAGGATGGGAATTCCCAAATAGATCAATAATTTTTTGCCTGATTGTTTTTTCTGCAAATCATTCACTCCTTAGTGTAGTATGTTAAGAAAAGCTGTCATTATGAATAAACAGAGGGCTTCAGTATGCCAATATACGGAAGATTTCTGTAATTTTCATCAAAATCAAGACCGTAGCCCACAACGAATTCGTCGGGAACCTCTACCCCTATGTAGTCTACGGGAATATCTACTACCCTTCTGTCAGGCTTGCTGAGGAGGGTACATATCTTTACGCTTTCCGCATTCTTTGCCTTAAAGTATTTTGTGATGAAGTTCAGGGTGTTACCGCTGTCAATAATATCCTCAACAATAAGCACGTCCAGACCGTCAAGGGGCTGGGAAACGTCCTTTACAATATTAACTCTGCCTGAGGAGGTGGAGCCTGAGCCGTAGCTGGAAGCACAGATGAAGTCTATCTTGCAGTCAAGCTCTATCTCCTTCATAAGGTCTGACATAAACATAATACTGCCCTTTAAAAGTCCGATCAGGATCAGGTTTTTACCCTTATAATCCTCGTTGATCCTCTTTGCAAGGGAGCAGACCATTTGGTGTATCTCTTCCTGAGTAAACAGTATGCGCTCACAATCCTTATGCATAATTCTCCACATCCTTAATTTCTATAAATATACCCTGTGCGGTATCTGCCGACACCGCACCCTGAGCAGATACCCCTATATGCTCTGCCCAAAGCACCGTACTGCCCAAAGCTGCCACAAGGGCAGTATTTCTCAGTTCAGCAGGGATCTTTAGTTCGTTCTGAAGTTTTCGCAGGGGTTTGGTGATACCTCTTTTTTGGAGTGTAAAGGTATCTCCCTCCTGCCTTGTGCGGATAACCGCACCATCTATTTTATCACAAGCAATACATAAACTTGCTAACTTTCTGTTAATTATTTCCTCTTTGGTGAGAAGTTGAGTTTTGTACACTCTGTCCCCAAAGCAAAAGCTGAGTCCATGTGCAAGTGTAAGCTCAAATTCAGCACACTCCTTTGCAGGCAGAGAGATTCTGAACACTCCCTGACTGCAGATTGCCTGCGCCCCCTTTGGCAGCATAACCGCACCGCCGCTTGCAAGGATATCTCTGCAAAGGGCAATGTGTCTGTTTTCTGCTATGGCGCCTGAATCCGTTATAATATGCATCAGCGCATAGTCCAGCACTGCACGGTGCAAAAGAAGAAGCTTCTCTGCGCTGTAGCCAAAGCTGCACCTGCACTCCTTTGCGGCCTTTGCGGCTGTCTGCAGCATAAAATCATCCACGTTCAGAAGGTCCTCCCTCAATCTGCGGAAATTACCGTGGAATCCCTCATTGAGAGACCGAAGGGGAGGCAGAACGGACATTCTTATCTTGTTTCTCTTGCACACATCCTCGCAGAAATTTGTGCTGTCCTGCACAAAGGCAAGGTTTTCATTTGCACAATACTGCTCAACCTGCTCTCTGGAAACATCCAGTAGCGGACGGATTATACGTCCCCTTTTATACGGAATGGAGCATAGTCCGTGAAGAGAAGCCCCACGCGCCATATTATAGAGCATGGTCTCCTGTGAATCAGAGAGGGTATGCGCCGTGGCAATATAAGCACCGAATTTCTGAGATAATTCCTCAAAGAATCCGTACCTTACCTCTCTTGCACAAAGCTCAATGCTCTGCTTGCGCTCTTTTGCAAGCAAAGCCACATCCTCCTCAAGGATGAAAAGCTCAATATTTCTCTCTTTGCAAAGGGCAGCTACAAACTCCATATCCCTTTCTGACTCTTCTCCCCTGAGCTTGTGGTTTACGTGAGCCGCCATAATATGCAGATGCGGCAACTGACCCTTTAAGCTCAGAAGAGTATGCAGCAGAGTGACGGAATCTGCACCACCTGAGAGAGCAACAATAATCACGTCCCCGTCCTTTACTCCGCATTTGCGTGTCAGGGTCTGCAGGACTGTGTTATTCACGACCTTCCTCCACAGCAGTAAAGCGCATAAACTGACCCTGCCAATGGAGCTTGACTGAGCGAGCCTCGCCGTGACGGTTCTTGGCTACAAGGCACTCTGCAGAGTTCTGGTCTGCGGTGGGAGATGCCTCGGGTGTGCCCTCCTTTGAGTAGTAGCCCTCGCGGTAAAGGAAAAGAACTATATCAGCATCCTGCTCGATAGAACCCGAATCTCTCAGGTCTGAAAGCTGAGGACGGTGATCTGTACGCTGTTCGCTGGCTCGGGAAAGCTGAGAAAGGCAGATTACGGGAACGTTCAGCTCCTTAGCCATGATCTTGAGATTTCTTGTGATCTCTGAGATCTCCTGCACACGGTTGCCGTCGGAGCGTCTGCCCGAGGACATAAGCTGCAGGTAGTCGATGACCACCAGGTCCAGCTTGCGAAGCCGCCTGAGCTTTGCCTTCATGGCAGGCACGGTGATGCCCGGTGTGTCGTCAAGGTACATATCCATTTTTGAGAGGATATCTCCGCCTGCAATGATCCTCTGCCACTCGTTGTCATCAAGCTTGCCGGTGCGCAGCTTTGTACCCTCAACAAGAGCTTCTGTAGAAAGCAGACGGGAAGCAAGCTGCTCCTTGGACATTTCCAGAGAGAAGAATGCAACGGTGGCCCTCTGCTGACCTGCAACGCTCTTTGCAATATTCAGCGCAAAGCTGGTCTTACCCATACCGGGTCGGGCCGCAAGCAGGATAAGATCTGAACGGTTAAGACCCGTAATAACCTTGTCAAGGTCGCGGATACCGGTGGAGATAGGCTTCATTGCAGGATCGTCCTTGTTGAGTGCATCCAGCCTGTCAAAGGTCTGGAGGATGATCTCGTCAAGACGCTGAAGTCCCTGAATATTCTTGCCCCTGCGTATATCAAAAATAAGCTGCTCTGCATTGTCCACAAGCATATCTGACTCGTGCTCGCCTGCAGTAGCCGTGTCTATGATCTGTCTTCCTGCGTAGATAAGCTGACGGATGTCGTATTTATCCCTGACAAGCTTTGCGTATATCTCCACGTTTGAGGTGGAGGGACAGTTGTCAACAAGGGACACAAGGTAGGTCTTGCCCTCTGTAGGGTCAAACTCCTTCTCGTGACGCAATTCCTCGTAAACCGTTACAAAGTCAATGCTTCTGCCGTGAGTGAACATGGAAAGCATTGTGCTGTAGATCAGTCTGTGAAGCGCCAGGTGAAAGAAATCCGATGAGGGCAGGATCTCTGCTACTCTGCCGATGCAATCAGGCTCAAAAATAATAGCACCCAGCACAGCCTGCTCTGCCTCTGAGCTGTATGGAAGGCTCAGGCCGTCGTATTGAATTTTAGGAGTTTCAAAAGCCATAACAAATTCTCCTATTTTGTAAGTGAGTTAAAAAATCAAGCCTCGGAAACCACAACCGTAAGCTCTGCCGCAATACCTGTGAAGAGCTTGATCTTAGCCGTATATGTGCCCAGATCCTTGATGTCGTTCATAGAGATCTTGTGCTTGTCAATATCAAGTCCCATCTGAGATTTGATGTTAAGGGATACATCCTTGGTAGTAACTGCACCAAAGAGCTTACCGCTTTTTCCTGCTTTGGTCTTGATCTCCAGAGTTTTGCCGTCAAGCACAGCCTTTGCGCTTTCTGCAGCGGCAACCTCCTGGTCGTGCTTGTACTTTTTGGAGTTCTCTGCGTTTTTGTACTCGTTCATAGCCTGTGCGTTTGCTTCCTTTGCAAGTCCCTTGGGGATAAGGAAGTTTCTTGCATAGCCGTCAGAAGCGTTTACAAGCTGACCCTTTTTGCCTAAGGACTTAACGTCCTGTAATAATACTAATTTCATATATATTCCTCTTTTCTGTAGAATCTGTATCTGTGAAGCTTATTGTGCCTCGCTGTCGATGGCTTCCACAAGCTTTCTCATTGCGTTTTCAAAGGAGATATCCTTTATCTGAGCCGCCGCCATGGAGTGGTGACCTCCGCCGCCCAGCTTTTCCATTATCACCTGCACGTTCCGCTTGCCGTAGCTTCTGGCAGAAATATTCACCGTGCCGTCCTCTGTTCTGAACATTACGAAGGAGGCGTTTACTCCCTTAAGCCCCAGCAGCTCGTCTGCCGCCTTGGAGGCAATAAGGCGGATGTCCTTCATTTCCTCCTGAGCGATCACAATTGCACACTTTTTGTAGATCCTTGCTGTGGAAACAAGGCTGTACTTGTTTTTGTAGATCTCAATGGAATCTGCAAAAAGCTGTCTGACGGATACGGTATCTGCTCCGTGCTTTTTAAGGTAAGCCGCCGCCTCAAAGGTGCGGGCGCCTGAATTAATAACAAAGTTCTTCGTGTCCAGAATAATTCCCGAAAGCAAAGCCTCTGCCTCAGGCTTTTTAAGGTTGACGTCGGGGAAGCTGTCCAGCAGCTCCACGCACATTTCAGAGGCGGAGGAAGCGTTGGGCTCATGGTAGAACACAAGGGTGTTCTTTAAATGGTCAACGCTCATTCTGTGGTGGTCGATCACAATTATCTGCTGACATTTTTCAAGGAGCTCCTTGCTCTCGACCCTGGCCTCTGACTGTGTATCCACTACAATAAGCAGGGTCTTGTCCGTTGCAAGGGAAGCCGCCTCCTTGGGAGAAAGAAAAACTCCCATTCCGCAGTGGGTCTTGTAGGCATCTATGAGCCCCTTTGCCATTGAGGTCTCGTAGTCAACGGCAATGTATGTATCCTTTTTCAGGGATGCGGTGATTCCGCCGTAGAGTCCTACGGCAGAGCCTATGCAGTCAAGGTCAGAGAACTTGTGTCCCATAATAATAACCTTGTCTGCCTCCTGCACCGCTTCAATAATAGACTTTGCAATAACCCTCACGCGCACCTTGCTGTAGCGCTCTATGCCCGTGGATTTTCCGCCGAAGAATTGGTATTCTCCGTTTGTAAGCACTGCAACCTGGTCACCGCCTCTGCCCAGAGCCATCTCAAGGGCTCGCTTTGCGGCAGTCTGGCTTTTGCGCAGGGTCTGCTCACCTCTGCCCACACCGATGGAGATGGTGGCACCTGTGTCGCCGGATCTTATCTCTCTTATTCTTGCGAGAATATCAAACTTATTCTCTGTAATGCGTCTTAAGTCTCTTTCTTCAAAGAGCATCATATATCTGGTTCTGCCAAGTCTGCGGTAAAGGCCGTTGTTCTCTGCCGCCCACTTGTTAAGCGCAGACTCCACCTGGGAGGTTATTCGGTTTATTTCATCCTCGTCATCATCGTCAAAGGCATCGTCGTTGTCAAGCACTACCATAGCAACGGACTGCCTTGACTCGTAGTACTCGTGCTCTATGTTCTTCAGGTGTGTGTCGTCAAAGAAGTAGAGCACGTAGCCTTTGTCGAGAGGATTTGCATATACAGTGAACTTGCGCTCACCGATCTCAACGTTGCCGCCCTTGCTGCCGCAGAGCTGCTCCACGCTGTGGCGGGATATAAGGGATGTCACTGCCATTCCCTGCAGGTCTGCCTCTTTGCACAGAGCTGCACCGAATGCAGAATTGTACCACAACACCTCGTTGTCCTCTCCTACGACCGCAACGGGAAAACCAAAGCGCTCAAGGTAAGTCTTGTTAACACCGCGGGTGCCTGCAACAGCACTCTTCACCGTGTCCCTCACGTACTTTGTAAAGTACAGATACACCACAAGCGAGCCCGCTACCCCTGCCAGAGCTATGAACAGCTCAATAAAAAACAGAGTGGTGCTGAAGCTGAGTGATATAAGCGCAAAGATTGCCGTAACTGCCGAAAACAAGATGACAAAGGGGATAATATGCCACGCTTTTTTCTTCATACTCATTCCTCCAAGGCAGGGCTTAAGCCTCCTGCCGCAAGGTCTTCATCAGACCTCCATCAATATAGGCAGGATCATAGGATAACGACGGGTCTTGCTGCTGATATGCTTTGAGACTCCTTCCTTGATCCTGTTCTTTATGGTACCCCACTCGTGGATGTTTCTGTCAGCACAATCCTCCAGCACATCCAGAGCGATCTGCTTGATCTCATCCATAAGAGATTCGCTCTCTTTAACGTAAACAAATCCGCGGGAAACAATGTCGGGACCGCTTATAACGTGTCCGTCGTACACGTCAAGAGATGCAACAATAATGATAAGTCCGTCCTGAGCAAGGTGACGTCTGTCCCGAAGAACGATGCTTCCCACATCGCCCACACCCAGACCGTCTACAAACACCTTGCCTGCCTGCACGGGCTCTGCCTCTTTCATATAATCTCTGTGAAGCTCAACACAGCTTCCTACGTCACCGATGTATACGTTTTCCTTGGGCATACCCATGGAAACTGCCAGGTCACGGCTTTTTCTCAAGTGCTTCTGCTCACCGTGCACGGGAATAAAATACTTGGGCTTTGTGAGGCAATGGATTATCTTCAGCTCCTCCTGGCAGGCGTGACCGGAAACATGAACCTCGTACATAGATTCGTAGATAACCTCACAGCCTCGCTTGAGGAGCTCATCCACAACGTTGCCCACGGTGCGCTCGTTGCCGGGGATGGGATTTGCAGAGATAATGATGCAATCCCCCTCACCCACAGAAACCTTGCGGTGGTCTGAGTACGCCATTCTGGAAAGAGCAGACATAGGCTCACCCTGACTGCCCGTAGTTATGAGCACCACCTGCTCTGGGCTGAATCTTGAGAGCATATCAATATCAATGAGGATGCCCTCGGGAATCTCCAGATACCCAAGCTCAGAGGCAACAGACATATAGTTGACCATGCTCCTGCCTGAGAAGGCAACCTTTCTGCCGTACTTCTTGGCGCAATTAATAATGGACTGCACCCTGCCTACGTTAGAAGCAAAGGTTGCAATTATAATTCGTTTGTTCATAGCCTTTTTAAAGAGGCTGTCAAAGCTTTCGGACACAGTCTGCTCTGTGGGAGTACTTCCCGGGCGGGAAGCGTTGGTGCTGTCTGCCATCAGGCACAGCACGCCCTTGTCCCCCAGCCTTGCAAAGGCAGAGAGGTCTATGCTCTCTCCCCAGGTGGGAGTGTAGTCAACCTTGAAGTCACCTGTGTGGATAATGGTGCCTGCAGGAGTATGCAGAGCCACAGCCATAGCCGCAGGAATGGAGTGGTTAACGTGTATGAACTCTATCTCCATACAGCCAAGCTTTATCTTCTGACCGGGCTTTACAGTTACAAACTCTGTGGGCTTTGGCAGGCTGTGCTCCTTGAGCTTATTCTCAATGAGTCCGCAGGTAAGGTCAGAGGAATATATGGGAGCATTAACCTTTGAGAGCAGATAAGGCAGACCGCCTATGTGGTCCTCGTGGGCATGGGTAATAACAATGCCCTTTATTTTATCCTTGTTCTCTTCCACATAGGTAAAATCAGGGATAACCAGGTCAACACCCAGCATCTCTCCGTCAGGAAATGCCATACCGCAGTCAAGCAGCACCATATCTCCCATACACTCAAAGAGTGTCATATTCTTGCCTATCTCGTTAAGTCCGCCCAGAAACGCCACGCGCACGGGAGGAAACTGAGGCAGAGCAGGTGCCTTCTTCTTTGCAGAGTATCTGCCTGATGCCTTATACTGCTTTTTGTAGCCGCCCTTTGTGCCGTTCGGCTTTTTCTCCGTTGCAGGTGCGGTCTTTTTTGCATTTTTATTCTGAGCAGGTTTTTTGTAATTACTTTTCTTTTGTGTTGTTGCAGATGTACTCTGCTTTTTGTTTTGAGTTAAAGCGTTTTTTTCTTTACTCACAATTTACCTCCGTATTTCTTTTGCTTTCAATCCCGGTCAGTTGCAGATATATCGGTTTCCGATACCGATACTTGTCATCTGCAAGCCGTGGACTATGTAGTAATTTATGTGCAATTGACCTTGAGTTTTCTCAATCAAGGCATATTATCCTAATATAATATACATAATTTATTATAACTTTTATGTAAATCCATGTCAAGGCAAATGAACATCTTTAAGGATTATTCTCCCAAATTAGTCTGCGGTATATACAAATCTCCTTGCACAAAAGTAAAACTTTAAGAATCCACCCTTAAAACATCATAAATTACACCCAGGCTGAGGAAAAATAAAGGTTGCAAACGCAGATTTTGGTGGTATAATAAAGAGTGGTATTTATCATACTTGTTAGCACAGGCTAACTAAGCTGTGATAAATCGCCTTTTATTTACAGAAAGAAGGTGAACGCTTTGAAGCAAGTTGAGATCTTTACCGACGGCGCCTGCTCAGGTAATCCCGGGCCCGGCGGCTGGGGAGCAATCCTCAGATACAAAGGCACGGAGAAAGAGATATCCGGCGGAGAAGCAAACACCACAAACAACCGTATGGAGCTCATGGCTGTCATCAGCGCCCTTGAGCTTTTAAAGGAGCCCTGTGAGGTAACCCTCTACTCCGACTCTCAGTACGTGTGCAACGCTCTGGAGCGGGGCTGGGCAAAGAATTGGCAGAAAAACGGCTGGATGCGCAACAAAAAGGATCCTGCCCTCAACCCCGATCTGTGGGAAAAGCTTCTGAAGCTTTACGACACCCACAAGGTAAGCATCGTCTGGGTGCGGGGTCACGCAGGTCATCCTGAGAATGAACGGTGCGACAAATTGGCGGTTGCACAATCACAGCGGTTTATGTAGCAAAAGGTCAACGGATCTCCATAAAACGGAGATCTTCAATATAAATCCACTTTAATAATAAGGAGAATCATATATGCAGATTTACGCAGACAATGCCGCCACAACAGCATTGTCACCCAAGGTTCTGGAGGCTATGACTCCGTATCTTACGGAGGTGTTCGGCAATCCTTCCAGCCTTTACCGCATAGGTGCAAAGGCTAAGGATGCAGTTGAGGCTGCAAGAGCTGAGATTGCAGAGCTTATCGGCGCCAAAAACGCCAACGAGATCTACTTCACCTCAGGCGGCTCAGAGGCAGACAACTGGGCAATCAAGGGTGTTTGCAAAATGCTGAAGCTCAAGGGCAAAAACCACATCATCACCACCAGGTTTGAGCATCACGCAGTGCTCCACGTTTGCGAGGGACTTGCAAAGGAAGGCTTTGAGGTTACCTACCTTGACGTTTACGAGAACGGAATAGTAAAGCCTGAGGACGTTAAGTCCGCCATCAAAGACACAACGGCTCTGGTCACTGTTATGTATGCCAACAATGAAATAGGCACAATCCAGCCAATTGCAGAGATCGGCAGAATATGCCGCGAGGCAGGGGTGCTCTTCCACACAGACGCAGTTCAGGCTATGGGCAACGTGCCCATCAACGTGGAGGAGGAATGTATAGACCTCCTCTCCCTCACAGGCCACAAATTCCACGGTCCCAAGGGCTGCGGTGCTTTGTACGTTCGCCGCGGAGTGCGCATTGCAAATCTGATTGACGGCGGAGCTCAGGAGCGCTCAAAGCGCGCCGGCACAGAGAACGTGGCAGGCATCGTAGGGCTTGCAAAGGCTCTGGAGCTTGCTGTCTCCACCATGGACGAGCGCAGAGAAAGGCTCACAAAAATGCGCAACCGCCTTATTGACGGCTTGCTGAATATAGAGAAAAGCCGCCTCAACGGCGACAGAGACTCCCGTCTCCCCGGCAATGTTAATATGTGCTTTGAGGGTATTGAGGGCGAGAGCCTGCTCTTAAAGCTGGACCTGGCAGGAGTAAGCGCCTCTTCAGGCTCTGCCTGCACCTCAGGAAGCCTTGACCCCAGCCACGTGCTTCTTTCCCTGGGTCTTCCTCACGAGATAGCTCACGGAAGCCTTCGACTTTCCTTCAGCGATGACAACACAGAGGAAGAGATCGACTATCTTCTGAAGGTGATTCCCGAAACAGTCAGCTATCTGCGCAGTTTCTCTCCCCTTTGGGACAAAATAAAGAGTGAATAAAGTGAATAATCAATAATAGCAGGAGGTATATAAAAAATGGCATATTCAGAAAAGGTAATGGACCATTTTGCAAATCCCCGCAACGTTGGCGAGATTCCCGATGCAGACGGTATCGGCGAGGTTGGCAACTCCAAATGCGGAGATATTATGAGAATGTACATCAAGGTTGAGGGCAATGTGATCACAGATTGCAAGTTCAAGACCTTTGGTTGCGGTGCGGCAATCGCCACCAGCTCCATGGCAACAGAGCTCATTAAGGGCAAGACCATTGACGAGGCTCTGAAGCTTACAAACAAAGCAGTTATGGAGGCTCTTGACGGACTTCCCCCCGTCAAGGTTCACTGCTCCGTGCTTGCAGAGCAGGCAATCAAGGCTGCACTTTCAGACTACTACACAAGGCTTGGGGTTGACCCTACTCCCATTGTAGGAGTTATCAAGGAGTGCGACCACGACCACGGCTGCGGCTGCGACCTGTAATTCTTACGAGCTTAATATGCAAAGCACAACGCCTGCAGGCTTTTTAGTCCGCAGGTGTTTTTTTACGCAAGCAGAAAAATTCCACAGCACTATTGCTTAAATAAACAAATGTGTGATATAATATTTTTGCGACATAAACTCAATATTCTTGTATCCGACAAGGGAAAGTTTGTATTTTTATTACGGTAAAAATGCAGGCTCTTTTTCGCATACTTTCCTGAGTCGGAGTTTGTGAGTTTGTGTCGCAGCAAATGGGGCTATGTATTTTTCAGTGCGTGGCCTCGGCTGCGCACTTTTTTATTTTAAGGAGGACTATTATGTTTAAATGTCAAAAATGCGGTCAAGAATACCCAAACGGCACAAAGTTCTGCAGTGAATGTGGAGGCAAGGTTGCAGAAATTCCCTCGGCACAAACTCTGAAAATGAAATGCAAGGATTGCGGCGGCACAATGACTGTCGATTCAGAACATACCATTCTCTCCTGCCCCTATTGCGGCTCTCAGGAGCTCATTGCGCAAAGCGATGCTGTTGCCGTAGAGAGAATCAAGCAGAATGCTAACAAAGAGATTGAAATGGGCAAGCAACAGCTTGAAAGAGAAAAAATGGAAATGGAAAAAGAAACCCGAGCAGAAGACAGACAAGCAGAAGAGATCCGCAAGTTCAAGAAGGGTGTGTTCAGCAAGGTTCTTATAATTCTTGCGGTTATCAGCGCACTTTTCTGCGCAGTAAGCTTCAGCGACGGCAGAATTCTCTCGGGAATTCTTGCGATCCTTATGCTGGGGCTCAGCATCTTCTCTTACCTTTGCGGAATTAAGGTAATAAAAGAGAAAATAAAGGGTATGGGTCTTATTGCCGGAATTCTGGCAATAATTCTGATAATCCCATACTTCCCCTTGTACAATGCAAAGCCTAAAGCCAAAAGCACGGTTAAGGTGCCCGAGCAGACAAAGGCAAGCGTTGAGCTCTCAGAGATTCAATGGCCCTTCAGCGATTTGGCAGAACTGCTCCCTGCCCCTGAATCTGACCTGGGAAATATAGAGTGGGACGATTCAGACAGCTTCTACGTTGTCATAGGCAACACTGCAAAAGAGGACTTTTCAGCATACGCCAATGCCTGCATGGATAACGGCTTCGACGTTGATTATTCAAAAGGCTCCGAATACTTTTATGCATATAATGCTGAGGGTTACAACCTGTCTGTTACCTACTCCCCGGAATCTGAAACAATGAATATAAGCCTCTATGCACCCAATGAGGAAACACCCGAGGTCACAGAAACAGAAGCCCAGACAGAGGAAGAAACCGAAGAAGCAGAGCCTCAAACAGAAAAAGTGACAGAAGCTCCTAATGAAGATATGATAGACGGAATGCGAGTATCCTTTAAAAACGCAATGGACGAATACGAGGAGTTTATGAATGAATACGTAGCTTTTATGAAGAAGTACTACGAATCTGACGGCACAGACCTGACCCTCATCACTGATTACGCAGACTACATTGCAGACTATGCAGAGTTTGCCGAAGCCTTTGAGAAGTGGGATTCAGAGGAAATGAACGATAAAGAGCTTACATACTATCTGGCAGTTATGAACAGAGTGAACGAAAAACTGCAGGAGGTCAGCACATATTAATCCAAATAGAGCACAACGCCTGCAGGCTTTTTAGTCCGCAGGCGTTTATTTTTATTAAAGCAATAAAAAGCAAAAAAATACTGCCTCTGTAGGTCGGCAGAGGCAGCATTACTCAATTCCTTAAGCTCAGAAGGAATACATATTCATTTTATAAACAAGGCTGATTATCAGGCCTGATTCTTGCGAAGTCTGTCAAGCTCCTCCATAAAGGTGTCTGCATCCTCAAAGTTCTTGTAAACAGATGCAAAGCGTATGTAGGCCACCTTGTCAACTTCCTTGAGCAGCTCCATAACAAGCTCTCCAATGTGCTGAGAGGTAACCTCTCTGTCGTACCCACTCTGAAGCTTTGACTCAATGGTATCTATCATACCCTCCACCTGCTCCATAGAGATGGGGCGCTTCTCGCAAGCACGCAGAAAACCTGCCATAAGCTTGCTTCTGTTAAAGACCTCACGGGATTTATCTCTCTTGACAACAACTATGGGCACAGTTTCAATAACCTCATGGGTAGTGAATCTCTTGGAACAGCTCAGGCATTCTCTGCGGCGACGAATGCGCTCGCCGTCGTCTGCAGGACGGGAATCTATAACCTTGCTTTCTTCATAACCGCAAAAAGGACATTTCATAAACATTACACTCCATATATTGTATCTATTATTCTATACAGAAATTATACCACAATATTTAGCAAATACAAGTTACTATTTTTTAAGAATGGTTACAGTATCATAATAAAAGACCTGACTGCAAAGCACAGCCAGGTCAAACTAAATGCTATAAATTAAATTTATGTCAGTTATTGTAGGTGTCGTCATTTTCAAGAGGAGCTGCGCTTTTGATAAGATAAGCATCAAAAAAGCCTGCAACTGCAACCCCCACAATACCTGCAATTCCAACAAAATACTGTGCAATGAAACCGCCAAGAGGCTGCTCTGCACTATGTAAGCTGAGCAACTGGATCACCCAAAGCAAAGCACCAACCAGTACCATCATTGCCTCGGGTCCTTTGCTGAGCCTTCTGACAAACAAAACCAAAAGCAGCACGGTGCCGATGATTCCTGCCCAATACTCAGACAAAAAATCACCCAAGGAGCTTTCCTGCGCAACGTAGATGATCTGCTCAACTGAATAAGGGTCGGAATTCAGATACCCGAACACAAAAATAAGCAACTGTATAGTAACCAACAGCAAACCGCCTGCAAAAAAATAGATTCCGTAATTTTTCTTCACAGAAGTTGCCCCCTTTACAAAAAAATGAGGGTTTTCACATATACAAATATTACTATATCAAACAGTTATTGTCAATAATTTTTCTGAATATATTTAGTTCAAAAAAAGCAAAAAATCACCCCCGGGAAAACCCGAGGGTGAAATTCATCTGAAATGCAGTTTGGTAAATTTCAGAAATTATTTGCCGATGTTGCTCTCTGTAAGGATACCTGCAACCCACTTCTGGATAGCAGTTGCGTCCTTAACGTTGATGGAGCCGCTTTCGTCAGCATCTGCTGCAGCCTCGTTGAAGGAAGGAACTTCCATTCCTGCTACGAACTTCTGGATAGCAGTTGCGTCCTTAACGTTGATGGAATCGTTGCCGTCAACGTCGCCAAGCAGTGCTGCAGGCTCTGTGGGAGCTGTAGAAGGCTCTGCTGTGGTGGGCTCAGCTGTGGTGGGCTGAGTTGCGGGAGTTGTGGGCTGTGTGCCGGGAGTTGTGGGAGGTGCCCAGTTGTAGAAATTGGGCTGCCATGTACCGATTGTGAACTTACCGGAACCGTCCTTCTCAGCCATATACATACCAACGCTCTCGCTGATGTCAAGGTCGATGGTCTGCTCGCCCTGACCGTCGTTGTTGATGATGTAGTGGTTGTACTCAACGGGAATGTATGCAACGAACTGCTGCTCGCCGTACTCATTCTCAAGAGCCCACTTCATAGCTGTGCCGGGCCAGCCGTTGAGCTCGCCGTCTGTGTCGCTCCAGCAATACATGCTTGCGCTGCCCCACTTTGTGGAGAATACAACTGTGTTGTAGCCCTCTACTACGGGATACTCGCCTGTAGAAACGTCGAGCAGCCAGGGATCTGTGATTGTGCCCTCGTCAGGAAGTACGGGAGCTACATCGTCAGAGTAGTAAAGAACTGCGATACCTGTCTCGCCGATGGAACCTGTGAGTCTGCCGTCAGCTGCAACGAATGTGTTGCCTGTGATAGCATCTGTGTATGTACCTGCGGGCAGCTTGCTTGCCTTAACGTCAAGCTCTCTTGTTGTACCCTCAAGGTTAACAACTGTAGCACCAACGCCTGCATCGCCGATACGAGTGATGATAGCTGTCTTGCTGGGCTTGGAGGTGAACTCCTCTGCATCGCCGAAGAAGTTGTCGAACTGGTTAACAGCTGCAACCTCGGGGAGTGTCCAGGATGTGAGGTTAGCCTCACCAAGCATTACGTTGTAGAGCTTGGGCTCGATCTCTGCACGGCCGTTGCCGGGCTCATCGATAGGACGAGCAAAGTATACGCCTGTGATAGCCTCACGAGCTGCTGTAAGAGCCCAGATCTTGTTTCTCTGCTCGATTGTGAAGTAGGATGTGCCGCCGTCGATGTATGTATCGTGGGACTCATTCCACTGGATTACGTTCTCTTTTGTGAAGTTAGTGTTGGGATACTTGGGAAGGGGGTTACCGCCGTTACCTCTGTTACAAACAGCATCCTTGATGCCCCAGAAGGAAGAGGAGTCAGTAACGTCCATAAGCTCTGTGTACTCAGAGAAGGGTCTGCCGTCGCCGCACTTGTTGAGGATCTCACCGTATGCGAAGATCTCCTTGTCAGGATTCTCTGCTCTGAGCTTCTGGAGTGTGTTCTCCCAGAAATCAGAGGGGAAGTATGTGTCGTGAACTGTCTCGATATGCTTTGCAGCGTCAAAACGGAAGCCGTCTGCACCTGCGTCGATGAGCTCCTTCAGGTAATCGTAGATTGTGGTCTGAACCAGCTCTGTCTCTGTTGCAAGGTCGGGAAGACCGGATGTGCAGTGCTGTGTGAGGGACTCCTCGATGTCGTACTCAGTAGCGTTGCCGCCTGTCTGGTACTGGATGTAGCCCTGAGCGTTCTTGATGGGGTTGCCATTGCCGTCAAGCTGAGGAATGGGCTTGCCCTCTGCATCATAGAGTCTCATAGCCTGATTCATGTTCTCAACGTAGGTCATGTCCTTCCAGGGGCTGTGGAAAGCCTTTGCTGCAAGGAGCTCGGGCTCGAACTCAGCTGCTCTGGAGTTAACGTGAGCCATGGGATCTACGGAGTCGTTCTCATAAAGTCCGATGTGATCGTCATCTGTACCCATGTGGTTGATAACTGCGTCAACAAGGATCTTAACGCCGTACTTCTTAGCCTCTTCGCACATTTTTACGAACTGTGCCTTTGTACCAAGAGCGTTGTCCTCAGACTCGTTGAGCTGGAAGCCTGCAGGCTGGTAGAACATCCACCAACCGTTGGGAGCAATGCCGTCCTCTGCGGGCTCTGCACAAACTGCAACACCCTTTGTAGGCATCTTGAGCTCATTGGGAGGAGAAATCTGGATTGTTGTGAAGCCCTGCTTTGCAACTGTCTCCATAAGAGCGATTGCGTTCTCATAGGACCAGTTCCAAGCCTGGAGGATCTTACCTTCGTTTACTGTGTCGGCAAGACCGTAGTTGTTCTCGGGTTTGATAGATTCCTGGAACTTTGCATATGTGTTGTACTCGCTTGCTGCAGAAGCAGTGGGAGCAAATGCAAGGCACATTACGCAAGAAAGGACTACTGTTACCGCAAGAACTACGCTAAGTAATCTTTTTGCTTTCATCAGAAAAGCCTCCATTAAAAAATATTTTGTACCCGTCTGTGCAGAAAACCGCACACACAAGCGACGGCAATATATACCGCCACATCATACGATTGTATTATACAATATATTTTCCAAAAAAACAACAGTTTTTTGCCATAATCCTGAGCATTTTCGTTAAAAGGTTAAAAACCACCAAAAGATAAAAAATGCCACTGTAAAACCATAAATAAACCACAGCAATAAAAAGATAGACACTCCGAAAGGTGACAAGTATTTATATAAATCAAAGGGATTTGCCGTACAAATACCCTACTTTTTAAAGCATAAAACAAAACCACCCGATAAAGAACGAAGAATTCTTTTTCAGGTGGTATCTTTTTGTGAAGCTTCAAACCTGCGGTCTGAAGTGAAGTTGTCATAAATGACAGTGAAGTTTTAGCATTTTAGGCAAAAGTGAAGTTAAGTTTGCTTCAAAACACTTGCGAAGCAAACTTCACTACGAAGTAACTTCACTGCGTGTTTGCAACTTCACTTGCCCTCAAGGGCAAACTTAGTTTCGGCACAGCTCGGTACATTTCTAAAACACTGCCCTATGCAGCTGTGCCGAAAGAAGTGTCTCCAAGGTGCATATTCTTACCGTTTATTTGCCGGCAGGAAACTCTGTGATGATGCCTGCCGTGTACTTCTGAATAGTCGTTGCATCCTTAACGGTCAGTTTTTGGTCTGCGTCAACGTCTGCAACCGCATTCTGCTTTGCATCCAAGCTTACAAGTCCTGCAACAGCCTTCTGGATAAGGGTTGCATCCTGAACGTTCACCCTGCCGTCAAGGTTAGTGTCGCCCACCGGGCTCTCCTGGGTATTTCCCTCATCCCCTGAGCCCCCTGAGAACACGACCACGATCTGTGTATCCACGGAAATATCTGAGATCCCGTTTACGAATTTCTCCATTTTATTGGTCTCGTTTTTGCCGTAGGCTTCCAGGTCGATCTCCTCCCCGTTTACTGAGATGGATTCGATCTGTGAGCCTGCCTGGGCCACAGCCTCAAACTCTACTCCGCCGCCAATGGGTACAGAGAGAAAATCAGCCTTACCCTCATCTGTTACAAAGAAAGCACTGCCGCCTCCCACGCAGGTGATGGAGCAGTCAAAAAACATGGTGGTGTATGTGATCTTCAGCGAATTGTTTGAACTGTAGTTTTCAATAGTCATATTAAGCTCTGCGGATGCATTGCCGAAGGACATGGGCGCACCGTTGTATACAACTGCGGTGATGGCACTTCCCACATCTGCCTTGATGGTTACCTTCACATCTGCACCTGCAGGAATATTCTCTACGCAGTCTGCCTCTTCAAGAGTGAACCTCTGAGCATCGTATTCCAGAACAACATAGCCCTCACCTGTGGAAGACTGGCTTACCATATAGTCAAGGCTGAACGCTTTATCCTCTGCAAAGGCAGTAAAGGTTGCAGATACCAAAAGCATCAGAACACACATAACCAAAGCCGCTACTCGTTTTATCATTGCTTAGATCCCTCCGTTTTATTTAGCTTTTGTTATTATACTATAAAAGAATTTTTGAGTAAAGCATCGGGTCAAATCTTGTATACCTGTACATAAAAAGATTAAAAAATGTGCTCTTTTAATTGAAAAAGCAACAATACTGTGATATACTTTAATGAAATCCAAAGGAGATGACCTAAAATGAAACAATGCGGCTACTGCGCCAAGGAGATAAGCTATCAGGAAATGTACTGCTCAAAGGAGTGCGAGGAAAAATATACGGCGTATTTTTCGCTGCGGACTAAGCTGCAGAAGCTGCTTTCTGCCGTGAACATTCTGGGAACCTTTCTGATTGCAATCGGAATCTTTGTGGCTCCTCTGCACAGCTACGCAGGACTTCTTATGATGGCTGTGGGCGGACTGTCTGTGGGGCTTATCACCCTGCTCCTCCCCACTCCCACAGAAAACCTCATACAAAAATTCAAAATGAAAAAATCCGTAAAGATAGTAAGATGCTTCTCTTTAGTACTGCTCCTATTCGGAGTTGTGACGCTTATCTTAGCTTTGATCAAAATTTTATAATTAATAAATTCGTGTATATTCTGAGCAGATTACGTGAAGACTATTAGAGCAAATACAAAACAGGAGGTTTTTATATGCTCGACAAAATAGCTTTGACACTGCTCATTGTAGGCGGTATCAATTGGGGCAGCATCGGTCTGTTTCAGTTTGATATTGTGGCGTGGATCTTCGGCGGTCAGACTGCCGTTGTTTCCAGAATCATTTATGCCCTTGTGGGTCTGTGTGCCCTTTGGTGCATTACGTTCCTTTTCAGAGAACACGCAGTCACCAGAACACCCGACCGCGGCGAGCTTACAGGGGACGGAATCTGATAAATTTACAATAGATAAGGGCGGTGCAAACTCGGCACCGCCCCATTCTTTTTGTATCAACTTAAAATTATATCAATTTTAAATTATGCGTTCTTCTCAACCAGAGCCTTTGTATCTCTTGCGATAACAAGCTCCTCGTTGGTCTCGATAACCCAAACGTCGATTGCAGAGTCTGCTGTGGAGATCCTGCCGGTCTTGCCGCGGGTTGCAGCGTTAACCTCTGCGTCGATCTTAACTCCTGCAAACTTCAGGTACTCGCATACCTGCTGACGGAGCTGGGGCTGATTCTCGCCCAGTCCTGCACAGAAAACGATTCCGTCACAGCCGCCGAGAGCTACCATGTAGCTGCCGATGTACTTAGCGATCTGGTAGTAGAGCATCTCGTGTGCAAGGCGTGCACGCTCGTTGCCTGCTTCCTCTGCAGCAGAAACGTCACGGTCATCGGAAGAAACTCCGGAGATGCCCAGCAGTCCGCTTTCTTTGTTGAGCATATTGCTCATCTGAGAGGGAGTCATACCCTCTAAATCTGCAATAAAGGTAACAACTGAAGGATCCAGGCTGCCTGAACGGGTACCCATAAGGAAACCGTCAAGGGGAGTAAGACCCATGGATGTGTCTATAACCTTGCCTCCGTCAACTGCTGTGATGGAGGAGCCGTTGCCGATGTGGCAGGTGATGAGCTTCAGGTCCTTGATGTCCTTGCCCATATGCTTTGCCATCTCGCCGGATACATAGCGGTGAGATGTGCCGTGGAAGCCGTAGCGGCGAACCTGATTATCTTCATAATACTTATAAGGAACAGCGTACATAAATGCCTTCTGGGGCATTGTGGAATGGAACGCTGTGTCAAAAACTACAACCTCGGGAACGCTGTCGCCGAATACCTGCAGGCATCCTCTGATGGCCTGAACGTGGCCTGAGTTGTGCAGAGGTGCAAGAGGAATCAGGCTCTCAATACCCTTGATAACCTCCTCGTCAACCAGCACGGACTCGCTGAAGATAGCTCCGCCCTGAACTATTCTGTGGCCGATAGCGGCAACCTCTGAAAGATCTGAGATAACTCCAACCTCTTTGTCAAGGAGAGCCTCCTTAACCTGCAGGAATGCAGTTGTGTGGTCGGGCATCTCTATCTCCTTTTTCATCTGTCTGCCGTCTGCTGTTTTGTGGCCGATGAAAGAGCCTGCCTGGCCTATACGCTCGCAGTTACCCTTTGCAAGCATCTGCTCGTTGTCCATATCAATAAGCTGATACTTAAGAGAAGAGCTGCCTGCGTTGATTACAAGAATTTTCATAAATCTTCCTCCGTTTCTTGAATTCAGTGTAATTTTAACCTATAATATAATAGTACAATATGTAAAAAGTTTCAAGTCTTTTTTGCAAGGAGTGAGTTTTTATGCCAACGGGAGCCCTTATCTGTGAATATAATCCCTTTCACAACGGCCACAAATATATGCTCTCAAAAATGAGAGAAGACGGCTGTGACGCAATAGTCGCCGTTATGAGCGGAAGCTTTACCCAAAGGGGCGACGTGGCGGTCTGCTCCAAATTTTCAAGAGCAAAAGAGGCCCTCAGAAACGGCGCAGACCTGGTTATTGAGCTGCCCTGTGTGTGGGCGGTAGCCTCTGCAGAAAGGTTTGCCCGGGGCGGATGCGAAATAATCAAGGCCGCAGGCTGTGTGGACAGAGTGTACTTCGGCTCTGAATGCGGAGATATTCAGATGCTCAAAGCCGCCGCAGATGCAACAAACAGTACAGAAGTCAACGAAAAGCTCCAAAGCCTTATGGCTCAGGGCGAATACTACCCAAAGGCTCTACAGAAAGCTGTGGAGGATGTGTTCGGCAGAGAGCTTGCAGATGTGCTCTCCTCCCCAAACAACACCCTGGGAATAGAATATATTAAAGCCCTCACAGATTCAGACACTCAGCTGCGCACAATAAAGCGCACGGGTGTAGACCACCACAGCACACACACCACAGACACAATTGCAAGCGCCTCAAAAATCAGGGATATGATAAAGAATGAGGAGGATTTCTCTGCGTTTATTCCAAAAGATCTTGAGGAAAACAACCCTGCATTCCTCGAATACGGAGAGAGGGCTCTGCTTTATATGCTCCGCAAGTTTGAGATTGAAGATATAAAAGCAATTCCCGATGTAAGCGAAGGGCTGGAGAATCGTATACTCTCAGCAGCAAAGACTCACAATAGCATTGAGAAGATCCTCGATGAAATAAAGACCAAGCGCTACACCCACTCCCGCTTAAGGCGTATCCTCACCTGTGCTCTGCTTGGAATCAGAAAGGAGCACCACGCTCAGGCTGTGCCCTACATCCGTGTTCTGGGATTTAATTCTCGTGCAGAGCAATTGCTCAAAGAACTCAATAAATCATCCGCCCTGCCCCTTGTGCTGAACGTTGCAAAGGACAAAGAAAAGCTTTCAGAAACAGCGGCGGAGATACTGAGCATAGACATCAAAGCCACAGACCTGAGAACTGTGTTTGAAAAGTCCCCCTCCCCCTGCGGCGCAGATTTCACCAGGGGCATCATCAAAGTGTGACCCTCTCCAAATTATTTGCCAAATGCAAACATCATTTCACAAGGTGAAACATCATACCACAGGTGCAACATTTGTCCCTTAGGAACAAACATCATTACAAAAAGCCTTCCTCACATTATCCGTGAAGAAGGCTTTTGCTTTTGCAGTATGTTATCTTGATCTTATCAGATCTCTTTCATCCGTCTCTGTTATGCACTCTAAGGCAAACGAGCTGTTTTCTTTCCTCTTACTACGCAGAGCTGAATCTACGGATTATTTGTTACGTCATCCGCGATGTAAAATTCACCATTGATATTCTCTACAGTTATCACGTGGTTTGTGCACACATAGCCGGGATCTTCAAAGGCTTTGTATTTTTTCGTTTCATAAACCTCAGCCTCAACTATGTAGCCGTTATCTTCTGCCATGATGCTTTTATACACAATATCAACAGTAAGCTCCTCTATTTTCAGTTCAGGAAAAGCTTTATATCTGTTGTTTTCAAGCTGTGCCGTTTTTTGAGCATAGGAATAAAAATCTTTATCCTTGATTATGCCGTCGTAGCACACTTTTTTGGCACCCGTGTGGTCATATTTATTCATAGACATATTAATATACTGTGCAACCTTATCCTTCACAGCGTCAACGCCGGATATAACAAGTTCCTCTTTATCAGGCACCTCATAGGCTGAGGAAGTAAATGCAACAGAAATAATCAATAACGCACCTATTAAAAGAACCATCAATCTTTTCACAGAAAAACCACTCCTTGCTCTAAGTAAGCTGACACAAGAAAAAGAATCTACTTATCTACAATTATATTTTAGCATATGCATTTTATTTTGTAAACACTCAGGTTGTATGCAGGGAAACTGTATTCGCCGTATAAACTGTCCGCAGGACAATATCACTATGCCAACGCATAATATCACTGCAGAGCAATACAACTCGCCACAGGCGAATAAAACTGAAGCACACTCCCTAAAAGGGAGTGTGACTCGAAAAGTCTGAAGAATCTAAATTATACGGGATAGGTTCCCTTGTTTTTGTCAAGGTACTGAGGGTCAAGACCCAGCTGAGCCTGTCTGCGCTTCTCAAAGAAGTCTACGGATACCTTGGGGAACATTGCATAGGAGAGCACGTCCTCCTCCTGCTGAACATACTGTGCGGCCTCTGCCTTGAGCTTCTCAAGCTCGGGCTCCAGCAGATCTGCAGGGCGGCAGGTCACGGGCTTTGCGTCGCCGATGATCTTCTTTCTGAACTCTGCTGATACAGGAACGGGAGTTGTGCCGTATTTACCTGCAACCATATCCTTGAACTCGTTGGTGCACATCTTGTAGCGCTCGCCTGCAATAACGTTGAACACTGCCTGTGTGCCCACGATCTGAGATGTGGGAGTAACCAGCGGAGGATAGCCTGCATCCTCGCGCACGCGGGGAACTTCCTCCAGCACCTTTGTAAGCTGATCTTCCTTGCCTGCCTGCTTAAGCTGAGAGAGCAGGTTTGAGAGCATTCCGCCTGGCACCTGGTAGATGAGAGCGTTTGCATCTGTTGCAAGCATCTTGGGGTCAATAAGTCCGGACTTGATGTACTTTTCTCTGAGAGTCATAAAGTACTCGCGGATCTCAGACAGAGCCACAAGGTCAAGACCTGTGTCGTACTCTGAGCCCTGAAGCGCCGCAACCATAGACTCCGTGGGAGCGTGTGAAGTACCCAAAGCCAGGGGGCTGATGGCTGTATCTATCATATCAGCGCCTGCCTCAACACCCTTTAAGAGGCACATGGAAGCAAGACCTGAGGTGTAGTGTGTGTGGATCTGCAGAGGAAGGTCAACTTCCTTTTTGATAGCCTTAACAAGGGATTCCGTCTTGTAAGGAGTGAGCAGAGCCGCCATATCCTTGATGCAGATGGTGTCTGCCCCTGCATCAGCAATGCGCTTTGCATAGTCTACGTAGTATTCGTCTGTGAACACGGGACCCGTGGTGTAGCTGATGGCAACCTGAACCTCTGCTCCCTCACGCTTTGCGGCCTTGATGGCGCTCTTTAAGTTCTTGATGTCGTTTAAAGCATCAAAGATACGCAGAATGTCGATACCGTTTGCAACGGAGCGCTCTACAAAGTAGTCCAGCACGTCGTCTGCATAGTGGCGGTAGCCCAGCATATTCTGTCCGCGGAACAGCATCTGAAGCTTTGTGTTCTTGCATTTGTCTTTTATGACGCGCAGTCTCTCCCAGGGGTCTTCATTCAGAAAGCGCAGGCAGGAGTCAAAGGTTGCTCCGCCCCAGCACTCCAGGGAGTAGAAGCCGATTTTGTCCATCTTCTCCAATATGGGAAGCATATCAGAGGTGGGCATTCTTGTAGCAAGCAGAGACTGGTGGGCATCTCTAAGCCCCGTCTCTGTAATTTTAATCTTCTTTGTCATCCCGATCACCTTAGTTCAATGTGATGAGAACAGCGCCTGTCTCAACGTTGGCACCCTTCTCAACCTCTATGGATGCAACTTTTCCTGCGGCAGGAGCAGGAATCTCATTTTCCATCTTCATAGCCTCAAGAATTACGAGAGCCTGGCCCTCAGAAACCTGCTGACCAACGGAAACGTTGACAGAAAGGATAGTGCCGGGCATGGGAGCTGTTACCTTTGTGCCGCCGGCAGGGCTTGCTGCCTTGGGAGCTGCAGGTGCAGCTGCGGGTGCTGCTGCGGGAGCAGGAGCAGGTGCGGGTGCGGGAGCAGCGCCTGCGGAAAGCTCCTCAACCTGTACATCATATGATACGCCGTTAACTGTGATTCGAAGATTTTTCATTTTGAGACCTCCTGATTATATGGTGGAATGCTTCTTGGGCAGAGAAGCCTCTCTCTTGCCGCTTAAAGCATCCAGATAATTTATAAGTTTATTTCTGAGTGTCTGAGCATCTGCTACGTCGTCAACGTAGCCTGCCTTTGCCGCATTCTCTGCACAGAGCTCCGTTGCAACGTACTGAGCTATCTTTGCATCCTGCTCCTTGACTGAGCCTGTGAGCTTGCCGTCAAGCGCAAGGTATGCGGCGGCCTGAGCCTTGATGGGAGAAATAACTGCACCCTGCATACCAATGGTCACGTCTGCTCTGCCTGCCTTGCCTGCCAAAGCCATATAAACAGCGCCTGTGGCGTTGCCGTTTACTACGGAGAGCTTTACGGTGGTAGCCTCCGCATAAGCGCTGAGCACCTTGTTGGCACAATCAAGACAGCAGAAGCTCTCTGCGTCAACAAAGGTCACAACAGGAATGGAGAAAGCATCGCAGAAGCGCACAAAGGATACGATCTTCTTTGCGGCCTTTTTGTCAATCTCTGAGCCCTTGGTGCGCACAACACCCACAGCCTTGCCTGCAATTCTTGCAAAGGATACTGCGGCTGTGCACTCACCTGCTGTGTAGAGCTTATACTCGCTGTCTGCATCAAACACGTCTCCGTCTGCATACTCTGCCACGGGAGAAGCACTCAGGTTATTTGCAGGGATGTAGTCCAGCAGTTCCTTTACTGCGTTAATTGCTTCAGAGTAGCCCTCTGTCACAACTGCGGCCTTGCCCTGTCCTGTGCACTCACAATCCGTTGTAAGGGAGAGCCTTGCATCCTTTGTCATCACAACAAAATCAGCACTTGTTGCAAGCATGGCGGTGGTGCCCACACAGTCCCCGAGCACTACGGAGATCTGAGGCACTACGCCGGAAAGTCTGGAGGAGCTTGCAAGCAGATCGCCCAGAGCATCCAGAAGCATATTTTTCTCTGCTACCTTGGCTGTGCTTCCCTGATAGAAGCCGATCACGGGACAGCCTGTCTTTGCCGCCATGGCGTAAAGCTTTGAGAGCTTGCGAGCCTGAGCTGTGCTCATGGCACCTGCGTACTCTCCCTCAACCGCCGCAAAAGCGTAGACGTTCTGATTACAAACCTTACCGCAAGCGGCAGAAACCTCTGCAGACTCTGCCAAAGGCAGAAGCTCGGTGCAGACTCCATCGTCAAACAAGCGGGCAAACAGCTTGTCCGCCGAAATGATCTTTTTATTTAATTTGCTCATAAGAATCCTCCTAAGGCTCTTTTTGATACTAATCTTTTTTAATTATACATTAAACACCTGCGTAATTACAAGTAAATGTTATAAAAAACATCAAAAATATTATATTTTTTACAATAATTTGTTATTTGCTCTGACCGCAGCCTGAGCAACCGGAGCAGCCCTTAGAGAAAAGCTTGCTCAGATACAGGGTTTGGTAGCCGTTGTGAAGAAAAGCTCCGAACTTTTGGAGCAAGGGAGCCAGCTCCTCCTGCTTACTGCAAAGGGTGAGCACTCCTTCCCCCAGGGCAATGGCCCCCACGGAACGGATAAGTGCGTCTGCATGCAAAAACATCTCTTTGCCCACGGTGCCGTCGGCTTCGTACTCCTCCCCTGTGTCCATAGAGAGGATCTCCAGCGCTGATCTGTTGCGGATATAGGCTATGTGTCCGCGCTCTGCTAAGTCTTCCGTATAAATAAGCAAGGTTGCCCCCTCAGGGTAAAGCTTCAGCTTGTCCGCATCCTTGCAGGGTAAGATCGAAAACATATTATGTACCTCTTGAAAAATAGTATTATCCCTGAATATGCCTTGAGGGATTGGGATCAGCCATAAGCTTCTTGACCTCTTCGGGAGTGAGATCTCTCCAATCTCCCTTTTTGAGCATACCAAGCTTCACCTGACCTATTGCAGTACGTCTGAGCCTTGCAACCTCAAGCCCCAGCATCTCGCACATTCTGCGGATCTGACGGTTTCTGCCCTCGCGCAGGAGTATCTCCAGCACAACTCTGCCCTCCTGCCTTGAGATGACCCTCACCTCTGCAGGGGCGGTCTTTCTGCCGTCCAGCATCATACCCGTCTCAAATTCCTCAATCATTTCTTCTGTGACCGCAGGACGCACGGTTACACGGTAGACCTTATATATATCCTTCTTTGGATGCATAACCTTGTTGGCAAAGTCGCCGTCGTTGGTAAAGAGGAGCATTCCCTCGCTGTCTCTGTCCAGTCTGCCCACGGGGTATACCCTCTCGGGAATATCCGCCACAAGCTCTGCAACGCACTTTCTGCCCTTTTCGTCACTCATGGTGGTCACGTAGCCTCGGGGCTTGTTGAGCATTACATAACGGTGGCGGGGCTTGGCATTACCCGTAACCTTTCTGCCGTTTACAACCACCTTGTCTTTAAAGGGATTCACCTTATCTCCGATCTCTGCCACCACTCCGTTCACCTTAACGGAGCCTGCGCGGATGAGCTCCTCTGCCTTTCGCCTGGAGGCAACTCCGCAGTCAGCCAGCATCTTCTGTAATCTGACGTAGTTTTTATTATTAGCCATATTTTTCATTCCTTGTGTTTCTTATGATATATGAAAAGCAACATCTGCATATTTTCTATTTAAAAAGCCCCCTGAAAAACCTTATAAGCCAGAAGCTGTACTTATGGGGCGCATCTTCTTTTGCCATAAGCTCCAGGGTGAGTATCTCCTCTCCCTCAAGGGTGCACACCACCCTGCCAAGCACGTCGCCTTTGCACACGGGAGCATACACCAGCCCAGGCAAAAACACCTTTGTCTGCACCTTTTCTGCATCTGACTTTTTCAAAGCGCACACCTTCTTAAAGGGTGCGTATGCGGTGATGCTCTGAAGTTCAGACCCTGCCACGCTCACTCGGTAGATCTCCTGAACATTCGGCGAAAAGGCTGTGAAATTCTCAAATCCGTATTCATAAAGAGCTATATGGTCCTGCCAGTCGTTTCTGTCGTTGAGGGTCACGGCTATGAGCCTGAGCCCCTCGTACTCAGCACTTGTAACAAGGCACCTGCCTGTGCTCTGAGTATAGCCTGTTTTGCCCCCTGTGCAATGCTCGTACATAGACAGCAGGCGGTTGTGGTTATTATATGTAACCCTGTGGGTCCTGGGCTTTACAAAGTCCACCGTGACGCTTTTCTTTGCAGTAAGCTCTGCAAAGTCCTCATTCTCCATTGCATAGTCCATAAGCAGAGCCATATCGTAGGCTGTGGAGTAGTGATCGGGGTGAGAAAGTCCGCTTGGAGTCACAAAGTTTGTATTCTCCATACCGATCTGCTTTGCACGCTGATTCATAAGGCTTGCAAATTTCTCCTGAGTGCCGCCGATGGCAATTGCCGCCGCATTTGCCGCATCGTTGCCGGACACCGTCATCATCCCTGCCGCTAAATCCGAGAGCCGCACCACATCCCCTGCTTTAAGGTACATAGAGCTGCCCTCGGCACACATCTCCCTTGTGAAGGTAACCTTGCGGTCTGCCGCCGATGCCTGCTCCAGGCACAGCAGAGAGGTCATTATCTTTGTGGTGCTTGCCATTCCCATTTTTTCGTGCTCGTTTGAAGAGAGCAGCACCCCGCCGCTGTCTGCACAGTAAAGCACGTAGGCACCTGCAGAGATCTGCGGCTTTTCTGCCTCTGCTTTGGCTGTGTGAGCCGTGCACGCAAGCAGAAGCGGCAATATTAAAAAGAAAGCTAATCTTTGTTTCATAAAGACACACCCCGATACAAATTTATGATCGGGGAGTGCAGGTTATTCATCAAAAGAGCTCGTCGTCACCAATCTCTGCCACAGACTTTTTATCCTTATTAAAAAGTCCCTTCACCTTGTCAAAAAGTTCGGGCACCATACCCACTATGCGGTCTGCGGGTCCGTCGTACTTGGTGATGGGGATGAACTTAACGTCGCCCTTCATAACCGCAAGAAAGCCCACGGGATTAATGGTAACGCCTGCGCCTGAGCCGCCGCCGAAGCCGGTCTTCTGACTTTCCTTTTTTGCAGGGATGTCTGAGCCGCCTGAGGCAAAGCCGTAGCTTACCTTGGAAACGGGGATAATGGTTGTGCCGTCAGGGGATGTGATAGGCGTGCCTATGATGGTGTTCACATCCACCATGCTCTTGATCTTGTCCAGAGTTGTATCCATCAGTCCGTTAATGGGATGTTCGCTCATTTTACATTCTCCTTTTACGATATATATTCTGTGATTCTGTACTTTAGATTCAAATTATTTTCTGATTGCAGAAACAAGTCTGCCCAGTTCTTCTCTGCTTTCAAAAACAGCGCTTAAAAACCTCACGGGCTTAAGCTTAAGCTGTGCGCTGAACTCAAAGTCAGCCTCTGCCTCCTCTGAGAAGTCGGGAGATATCTCCACATCCAGCTCTTTATACTCACGCACGTTCTCAAGTATCAGAGTGATTATGGGGTAAAGCACTCCGTTTGCCATGCCGTAGAGCACCGCGGTATCTGCCGCATCCTCCCCCGCCACACTCAGATGCAGAGTGAACTCCTTAAGCACCGAGCGCCTGAGCACACAGACTATCAGCCCCCAGGCCCCCTTTACTATATCCTTAATGTCATCAATAAAGCCCACAAGTCCCGTCTCCCTTATCCTGTCTGCAAAGGAGGTCTTTTTATCCTCTTTCTTTGGGGATTTATCTGTTTTTTTCTTTTTACTTTTTTTCTTCTTTTTTTCCTCTTTAGGTGCCAGCACATGGGTCAGAAACAAATAATGAGCCGTGCACCTGAAGACGTTGCTTTGTTTATCATATTGCACCTTCAGGGTAACGCTTACGTTCAGAAGCACGCAGATAAGTACCGCAAGCGCCAGAAGTGCCGAAAATACGTAGATCAATTTACTTCGCCCCGATTAAAATTACTCTTCCCTGGTGGCTTCATCAATAATCTCCAAAGGGGTAGCGGCAATCATTGCATCCTGCTCAGAGTCCTCTCCGTCTTCAACGCTCGTCTGAGCATTTTCCTCACCCTTGAAGATGCTGAGCTGAGAATCGTCTGCATCTGTGTCTCCGTCCTCTGTTTTTTCGGGCTCAGAGGAGGGAATCTCCGGAAGCTCTGAAAGGTCGGAAATGCTGAAGCACCGCAGGAAATTCTCTGTTGTGCCGTAAATAAGAGGTCTGCCGGGGAGCTCAAGCCTGCCCTTTTCCTCAATAAGGTCTTTGGCGGTCAAGCTGCCGATAACGCCTGAGCAATCCACACCGCGCACCTGCTCAATGAAGGCCTTGGTCACGGGCTGGTTGTAGGCCACTACCGCCAGCACCTCCATTGCCGCCTGAGAGAGGGGTGTGTTTCTTCTCAGATCCATAACCGTTCGTATCTGAGGAGCGTACTCCTCCACGGACACCATCTGGTAAGCATCCTGAAGCTTTATTATTGTTATGCCTCTTTGAGCCTTTGTGTATTCATCCATAAGTAAGTCAAGCTGCTTTTTTGCCTCTTTTTCCGTAAGCTCCAAAGCAGTTGCGACCCTGGAAACAGGCACAGAGGTGCCGCTTGCAAAAAGTATTGCTTCGATTGCATTTTTTATGTTAAGTTCACTCATCGTCTGTTGTCCTCCAACATTCTGACGGTAGCAGAATCTCCGTCTCCGTCAATAATAACCCTCTTGCCCTTTACAAGCTCCAGCACCGCCAAAAAGGTTGCAACCAGGTCGCTTTTGCCTGAGCAAGCCTCAAACAGGTCGCTGTAGCGCACGTTATCCTTCCTCCACAGATTACGCATAACGCGGATTATCCTGGAGCTTACGGAGATTATCTTCTTCTCCACAATGCCTGAGAAAGCCTCACGCTTGGGAGGAAGCTTACGCTTGCCCCTGCCCACGGCACCTATGTAAGCCTTGGCAATATCCACAGGCGGGTGGATCCTGTTGTAGGTCAGGTCATATTCCACGGGAGAAGGCTCGCGGCAGAATTTGTCAAAGCTTACCATGGGAGCCAGCTTTGCGGCAACTGCACGGCAAAGCTGATACTCAATAAGCTGACCCTGGAGCTCTGTTTTGAGCTGCTCTGCCTCTTCCTCGTATTTGGGCAGAAGCATTACGGACTTGATGTACACAAGCCTTGACGCCATCTCAAGAAAGTCAGAGGCAATGTCCATATCCGCCTCCTGCATGGCGCTGATCTGCTCCATATACTGCTCCAAAAGCAGGGAGATCTCTATATCGTAAATATCAATTTTATTCTTTGAAATAAGCAGTAACAAAAGATCAAGAGGCCCCTCAAACACGGGCAACTTGTATTGCAATTGCTTTTGATTTTCCATTTTGTTGCCCTCCTTTCAGAGCTCATATACCTTTGCAGGATCAAAAAGCAAAGAACGTGCAAAGATCAAACACAAAGCCCGAGCAAAAGCTCAGAATTCCGTCCAGAACGTTGGAATAAACAAGCACCATCAGCAGAATAAAGGAGTACTGCTGGTATCTGTAGAACATATTGACTATTCTGTCAGGCAAAAATATAAACAGCACCTTGCTTCCGTCCAGAGGAGGAATGGGGATCATATTAAAAACTGCAAGGCTTGCGTTGATTGAGATGTAATACCACAAGAACAAAAATACAAAGTAGCCTGCCTCGGTTGTATAGAGCCACAGGAATGCTACGTTTTGCAGCACGGCAAGCACCAGACCGCCAAACATACCGCAAAGGATGTTGGACACAGGTCCCGCCAAGGCGGTGATTCCCATATAGAGCTTGGGCTTTCTGAAGGCTCCGGGGTTTACGGGCACGGGCTTTGCCCAGCCTATGCCGATAAAAAGCATCATAAGCGAGCCTACAATGTCTATATGCGCCAAGGGATTGAGTGAGAGTCTGCCTCTGTACTTTATTCCCCTATCCCCCAAAAGATAAGCCACCCCTGCGTGGGCAAACTCGTGCACGGGAAGAATCAGGAATATCATAAGAAGAATTACGGCAATATGCACCAGTGCGGATTCAAAGGTCATATTGCCTCTGAGCAGATCAAAAAGCATTATTTATCAATACCTCCAAAATACTGTACCTTACACCCAGGACATTATCATATTTGAAAACTCAAGCATCACTTCATTTCCCACAACGTTGAATACTCCGTCGGGAGCACCCACGGTGAGAAATACAACAATAAATAACAGAAGGCTTATGAGAGATTCATTGTTTCTGAGTCCGTCCTGCCAGTTTACGGGCAGGAACATATAGAGTATATCTGCAGCATCAAGAGGACCCAGAGGGATCAGATTCATAAAGATGGTGCAGATGCTGATTCTGAACACATAGAAGACCGCAACGTAAACAGCATAGTAAGCATACGCAAAATAGCTCACGTTATCCGGCACAACTGTTGCCGCCTGAATGGAGAAAAAGGAGAAATCCTTTAAAATGCTGTAGGCAACTCCGGAAACAAGGAACATAAACACGTACACACCAATTCCAGAAAGCGCAATGAGCACCCTGCTCTGCCTTGGTTTTTTGAAGTTCTCATCGTCTAAGTACACAGGCTGGGTAAAACTTATGTTAAGCAGCAAAGCCGTGATGAACCCCACAAGATGAAAATGCTCGCGGGGAGACAATCTGTTGTATCCGTACTCAACGAAGGATATGTCGCCATGTTTTCGGGCAACGGAATATTTCACACAGTTGTGCAAAGGACCCACAAGCAGCACGTAAAAAGCAACCGCCAGAAGCACACCCGTAAAAAGTGCAACCATTCCGTGGATGTTCCCTGCATATGTGCGCAAATCAATCAAAAATCTATACAAAACGCTCTCCTCCGACCTACAAAAATCAATACTTTTTCCATTATAAACAATACATCTATCATATTATATAATAAGTCCTCAAAAAAAACAAGAAAAGTTTTTCAAAAAAACTCTTGCTTTTTTCTGAACTTTCTGTTATGATAACAGAGTTACAAATGCTACTATGTCATTAAGGAGGTGCAGAAGCATGGCAAAATGTGATTTCTGCGGAAAAGACGTTAAGTTCGGAATTAAGGTTTCTCACTCACACAGACGCTCCAACAGAACTTGGAAGCCCAATGTGCAGAGAGTAAAGGCTGTTGTTAACGGCACACCCAAGCACGTTTATGCTTGCACCCGTTGCTTACGTTCAGGTAAGGTTCAGAGAGCTGTTTAATCTGCTCTTTGTTCAATGCAATTTAAACGGTATTTAAAGCCCTTCGGTTTTCCGAGGGGCTTTTTACTTTGTAAGAAGCGCACTCTCAGCGAAGCCCTTAAAAATGGGTGGCGACAGCATAATTTGCCGAACAAAATGCAAATAATATTTACATTTGCATTTAGGCAAATTTGGGGAGCAACCACATTTTTAAGGAGAAGCGGAGCTGAAAGAGTGCGTGCCAAGAAGCGCCGAGCACCGTAGCCCTCGACTTTTCTCATTTACGAGCGCCGAGCGCTCTACACCTCATCACCTGCTTCGCAGGAGCTTCTCCTCAAGGAGAAGCCTTTTGTGCCTTCCCTATCGGGGGAATTTCCTCATGGAGGAGCCAAACTCCATCAGTCACCTTCGGTGACAGCTTATTTCTGCGAAAACGGCCGGGACAGCTTTTATACTGTTCCGACCGCTTTTTATCTTTTTATATTATATGTTTAGTTTATTTTGTTGATCACTCGGCATCTGTGGGAGCTGTTGCAAGAGCCTCTGCTCTGAGAGCCTCCACGTCGGGCATCTCATCGTAAATCTTGAGGAAGTTGCCGCCGTTTACCATATTGTAATCGTCAATTACCACCCATATCTCTCCTCCTGCAAGGCCTGTGTAGTCTGCAGTCTGGGGAGTACCGTTGTTGGAGATGATGATGGAGTAGTCGTTTCTGGGGAGGGTGGTATCTACAAAGTACCAGCCGTCCTCACCCATCTCCATAGCCGCACCCGGCCAGGAGGAGTAAAGGCTTCCCAATGCACTCCATGCCCAAAGGTTGGGAGTCCACTCTGCCGCAGGGTCAAGATGGATAGCGTTAACTCTGACGCCTGTGGTAGCCTCTACATATACAAAGTCAACCACCGTAGTGCCTGCAGGCAGGATTCCCTTTGCATTGGCGGAGGAGAGCTCCTCGCTTACGTCAAGGAGTGTTGCCTTCACGGGAGTAGCCTTGTACTCAGCGCCCACTCTGAGGGTCTGGGTGGTGGAGGGAGCAAGCTCAACCTTGTTGCCCTCTTCGTCCAGCTGATAGAAGTTTGTCACGAGTGTTCCCGTGCTTACCTTAAAGCCTGCCAGGTCTTTTCTGAGCATTGTTGCATCCTTCACGTTCACGGCACCGCTGTAGTCCACGTCTGCAAGGGTCATTATCTCGTCCGTAAAGCTTGCAAGTCCAACGATGTACTTCTGGATGGTGGTAGCATCGCCAATGGCAACTCTGCCGTTCTGGTCCACGTCTGCCGCAAGGAGTGAGGGTGCCTTGTAAGCCACGTAGTTGCAGGTGATAACCTGATCCTCCCGGGAGAATACTCCTGAGGTCTCGCCCTCAAAGTCTACGTAGTCGTACTCCAGCAGGCTCAAGGGTGTGACCTGAGTGCTGTAGCCTGTGCCGGGCTTGCCTGTGATAACGTTTGAGGCAAGCACGTCCCCTGTATCCTTGTCTACGTGCTTGATGATGACCTTGCCGTCCTCTGACTTAAAGCCGCAGGAAGAGAAGCTTTCCGTATCAACTGCCACAAAGCAGGTAAAGGGTGCAACCTCAAAGCTGTTGCCGCTGACCGTGGCAAGAGCATCGAGCCCTGCCCCTGATTCGTTGGCAATAACAGTCCACTCGGTTACATCTGTGTTTATCTCCACAGTCTTTTTCTGTGCAGATGCGTTGTAGATAACAAGGGCTGTGTCCCACTGACCCTGCACGTCGTTCTTCACAGTAAACGCCACGTAGTCACAAGCTGTGATGTACTCGTCCTCTGTGGCTGTGGATTCCACGTCAAGTATCTCCTGTGTTTCCTCGTAGAAGGTGTAGGAGTCCATATATTTATTTGTGCTCTCAGTAAAGGGAGCAAATACTTCGCGGATGTCTATAAGTCCCTTGTAGTAAGAAACCAGGTCGGGATTTTCCGTGAGCAGATTCCAGTCAATAGCATTAATGCTCAGATCGCTTCTGTAGCTGTTGTCCTCGCCGCCCTTGGAGCGAGCCATCTCTTCTCCTGCAAGGATAAAGGGCATACCCTGAGATGTCATAACGATACCTGCAGAGAGCTTGTTCATATCTATAAGGTCAGAGTATCTGACTCCGTAGTCTGCGTTGGTGCCCTTAACGGAGGCTGAAAGCCTGTCGTAGAGAGTGTGATTATCGTGACAGCTTGCGTAGGTTACCGTCTGAGAGGGAGAGGTTGCATACCATAGGCACTCGTCGCCTGTTGTGTTGGCGCGC
>JAFQDM010000017.1 GCA_017416065.1 Ruminococcus sp. | reverse complement strand
TCACAATATCCTAAATGATGTTCTCGCATGTCCATTATAACACCTATTTTAAATTCTGCACTATACTTTTTGTGTTTGTGACCTTTTTTTGACATAAAAATATGCACCTCCAAAAGTGTCTAACTTTTGGGGTGCATATTAATTGCGCTTCTGCCATTTGTGCGTTATGGGAGTTAAATTGCATAGGTTTTGTATGTATCTCCATTTTTCTCCAGATCCTTCCACAAAAAGTTTTTGCCGTCAAAGGTCATATAGCTGTGAGGAGAAGCCTCTTTGGGGATAGAAACTGAGCCCGGATTAATATAGATATGGGTGCTGTGCTCCTCACAAACGGGAACGTGGGTGTGACCGTGAAGCAGAATATCTCCGCTTTTTATGGAGGGAAGATTTTCATTGTTGAAGTTATGGCCATGGGTGGCAAATATGAGCTTTTGCTCTGCACAGATCAGTGCATATTCTGCCAGAATCGGGAAGGAAAGCACCATTTGGTCAACCTCTGTATCGCAGTTTCCTCTGACGCACAGGAGGCGGTCTGCAAGGGGATTGAGCATAGCTATGACCTCCTTGGGAGCATAGTCACGGGGCAGGTCGTTTCGGGGCCCGTGGTAGAGAATATCTCCGAGGAGCAGCAATCTGTCTGCACCCTCACGCTCAAAGGCCGCAAGGAGCTTTCTGCAGTAATAAGCAGAGCCGTGGATATCTGATGCAATAAGCCATTTCATAACGGAACACCTCGTTTAAAAAAAAACCTCAGTAAAGTATAACCGAGCCGCCGTGTTTTTTCAAGTGCTTCGGGCAAACAATGCTGTTTTATGCTTGATGTAATTTAATAAATATATCGGTAGGTTGCTTCGAAGATAAGTCTAAATTTTGTTGAGAACAAAATTCTTAGGAGTTGTTGTATCTGCGTATAGGGATAGGCCCTCCGGAGAAAATACCAATGAGGTGATCTGATTGGTGTTTTTTATTAACAGCTTTTTGCTGATATTGGTTGCATTATTCTCTACTCTGTTTGTTTATCCTTTGCTGCACGAACTAGGACACTTTATTATGGCGGTGTTGCTGGGTTATGATATATTGAGTTTTGATTTTTACGGTGGGTTTAGAATGATGCTTTCTGTAGAGAATTGTACCGTCGGAGTGATGCTTGTGTCTTTTGCGGGAATAATATTTCCTTTATTATGTGTAATGTTGTTGCCGTCTGATTGCTTTATTTTTCGGATGATCAAGATTGATATATTTATGATGAATGGTATGGTGACAATATGTTCGGCGGTATGCGTAATTATGCATACTTGTGGCATTGAGGTTAATGATGATATTGCCAATTTGACAGCATTTTATCCTCAGACGGTGTACGTTAATTTTATGATTATAGTGATAATTGAGCTTGTTACAATAATATATATTAAAAATCAAAAGTTCCTGGTTTATACACGGGATTTTTTATTTAAAAAGCATCCGTTTATATAAGAGTATGTGAGTTTAAGTGTATACGGCTCGAGGTGCTTCTTGTACAGAGAGGTTTAATATGCATCATTGGAAGGGGCGAGTAGATTAAACAAAAAATCGGATGAATTAAGATTGCGTAATGAAACAGACGATATTTGGAGAGTTTAAAGTAAAACTTATTGATAACAAGAAGAGAGCAAAGGTTAATCAGAGGACAGGACTTTTTGTCAAATAATGCAAAACCGATATATGCAACAGGAGGTAATATCAAATGACAAGAATTATTACAAACTTTATGATCGTGGAATTTGAGCGATATCTTCGATTTGATGAAAAAAGTGAGAACACGATTGAAAAATATTTGCGTGATATACGGTCATTTGCTGTTTTCGCAGAATCAAGAGAAGTTTGCAAAAGTGTGGTTATGGAGTTTAAGAACTCACTTGTGGATAACTACCAGGTATCGAGTGCCAATTCTATTATTGCGGCGGTGAACGCTTTTTTTCGCTTTATGGGATGGTTGGATTGCTGCATTAAGCAGTTTAAGGTGCAGAAGAAGGCTTTTTGCTCTGAAGAAAAGGAACTGACGAAGGCAGAGTACATTAGACTTGTGAATGCAGCAAAGCAAAAAGGTAATGAGAGATTGAATTTGATTCTGCAGACAATCTGCGGGACAGGAATTCGAGTGAGCGAATTACAGTTTATTACCGTTGAGGCAGTGCGCAAAGGCGAAGCGACTGTTTATTGCAAAAATAAAACTCGAACAGTGTTTATCGTTCGAGTTTTACAGAAGAAATTATTAAATTATATTAAGGGTAATGGTATTACAACCGGATGTGTTTTTATTACTAAATCCGGCAAGCCTGTAAGCCGATGCAATATCTGGCGTGAGATGAAAACGTTGTGTGTGCAGGCAGGGGTGTCGTCTGACAAAGTTTTTCCTCATAATCTTCGTCATTTATTTGCCCGAACTTTTTATGGAATTGAAAAGGATATTGCCAAGCTTGCTGATATTCTCGGTCACAGCAGTATTAATACTACTAGGATCTATATTGTTACTACCGGCGCAGAACATAAACGTAAGATGGAAAATATGCGGCTGATAATATAAAAATGACGACACTGTTGGTATCGGCAAACAACATAATGTGGATTATGTTGTATTTCCCGAAAATATGATACTTCAACCAAAATTAGTGTATTTTATTTTATCACGAACGTGATAGAATAACAAGTGTTTTTCGACAAAAATTTCAATTTTTTGTAAAAAATTTGTAAAAAATGGCATTATAAACGTAATAGACAAATATACCTTTCTGTTTTTTATGGAAAGGCTATTTTGTCATGCCTTAAAAGTATACTATTTTCTCTTGAATCAGAAAACAAATTTTAAACAACGCAAATGTAAATACAACATAATCCACATTATGTTGTTTACTAAAGACAAGAATTGGTTGAGGATGTTTTTGCTGGCACATATCACAGAACAGATTGTTTGATTTGGTTGTTCGTCAAGATAGAGTGCTATTCATCAGTTTTTTTGCAAAACGTCCCTTTTATGAGGTAAACTCAAGTTGTGCTTGAGTTACGGTTGATATTTTGGTGGTATTTGTGACTCAAACTCACAATTAATTTAAATATCTTAAGGAGGAAAAGAAAATGAGTTCAAAAATCAAAACAAAACACACATCTAAGCTTATCAGTCTTCTGCTTATGGCGGTAATGCTGGTTTGCATGATGGCAATGGCAGTTGTTCCTGCCTCTGCGTCCGAGGACGTAAGCTCAGAGGTAGCATCAGCCAGAGAGTCCGTAATGCAGATTATTATGTATTACACAAAGAATAATGTAACATATGGTATTAAGAGTGGTACTTGCTTCAAAATCAATGACTCATCTATCATTACAAATGCTCACGTAATTTATATTGATGACGAAGTAAAAGAGATTCTCGATTCCATCGAGGGTGGAAACTATAATCCCGGCAAGGTTTCATATAAGATCGTTGTAAAGAACGGTCTTGAAGTTTCTGCATTTGAGAACATCACTAATGTAGATAATGACTTTGCTATTATGAATTTTGAGGGTACTATTAACAAGCCTAACCTGGCGCTCGCTTCTGCAGAAGATGCACAGGTGGCAACTACTGTATATGCGTTAGGTATGCCCGGCTTTATTGATGATTATCAGGAAAGCCAGAGCATTAAGATTTATACATCTGACAATGTAACTGTTACAAGCGGTACAGTTCAGACTCACAGCACAAACAGAGGTATCCCTGTTATTCAGCACGGTGCAACACTTAAGGGTGGTAACTCCGGTGGTCCTCTGGTTAATGCACAAGGCAATGTTGTAGGTATTAATACATGGTCTCTTATTGATGAATATGAGGCAGATCTTGGATATTATATGTCTGTAAGCATCGATCAGGTGAAGGATACTCTTGATGTTCGCGGTATTACATATGATACAAGCAATGGTGGTTCAGTAATTTCTACAGATGCTCCCACTCAGGCAGTTGTTGAGAATGTAGCTCCTACTGAAAAAGCAACAGAGGCTGCAGAGAAAGAGGAACCCAAGTATGAGCCTCCCGTAATTGAGGAGAAGAGCAATGATTCTACAAAAACTATCATTATCATTGCAATTGCAGCACTTGCAGTTATCCTTGTAGTAGTAGTTATTATTATTGTTGTTAGCGGAAGCAAGAAGAAGAACCCCACAGTTCCTGCAGGTCCCGCACCTACTCCTATGCGTACAGGTGCTCCTGTTCGTCAGGCACCTCCCATGACACCTCCTTCAGTTCCTCAATACAATCGTCCTCCCATGCCTCCTCAGGGCCCTGCTCCTATGCCAATGAATGACGGCGCTGGTGAAACAAGTGTCCTCAACGAGGGCGCAGGCGAGACTACTGTACTCGGTGGCAATCAGGCAACAGGCTTTACCCTTATCAGAACAAAGGGCGGTGAGAGAATTAACATCAACAAGCCCGAGTTCACAATTGGTAAAGAGAGAAGAAGAGTAGATTACTGCATCGCTGATAATAACTCTATCAGCCGTACACATGCAAAGATTAAGGTTCGCGGTGGAATCTGCTACATCACAGATCTGGGCTCAACTAACTGCACATATGTTAACGGCACAAAGCTTAGTCCCAATCAGGAAGTAGCTCTTTCTGCAGGCGATAAGATCAAGTTCTCTGATGAAGAGTTTGAGTTTGTAGGCTAATTCAGAGGATTTATATGAGATTCTTAACAGCGGTACATACTGATATAGGTATAAAGAAAAAAACCAATCAGGACTCTGCCTTGATTATGGAAGCAAAGACTGATAAAGGTAATGTTTTACTGACTGTTATTTGTGACGGAATGGGCGGCCTTGCCAAAGGTGAGGTCGCCAGTTCCACTGTGATACAGGCTTTTAGTGATTGGTTTGAGAATGATCTGGCCAAGATATTGGCATTGGATGATCCCAAGAATGCAATATTTGATTCTTGGGAGAAAATTGCTTTAGAGTGTAATCGCAAGATATCCAAATACGCACGTTCAAATGGTATTAGCATGGGAACGACGCTTAATGCAATGCTCTTTGCTGCCGATAAGTATTACATTATCAATATTGGTGATACAAGATCATATTGTATTTATGATGCGCTGTATCAGTTGACAAAGGATCAGACCTTTGTTCAACGAGAAATGGATATGGGCAGGATGACGGTGGAAGAGGCAAGAGTAAGTCCGCAGAGAAATGTATTGCTCCAGTGTGTTGGAGCAAGTGACTTTATTCAGCCTGATTTCTTCTGTGGTGAGTTTGCCCAGGGTCAGGTGTTTATGCAGTGTTCTGATGGTTTCAGACACATTATTACGGCTGATGAGATATATCAGTGCTTTAATCCCCAAGTTCTGGTCGGAGAGCAGGCTATGGCGGACAATGCGGTTTATCTCACAGAACTTAATAAGTACCGTCGCGAGCAGGATAATATCACTGTTATTCTGGTTAAGGTGGAATGAGGTGTTTGAATGCTTGAAATAGGTTCGTTGATAGACGGTAAATATAAAATACTTCGAGTTGTTGGTAAGGGCGGAATGAGCGTCGTTTACCAGGCAGTTAACGAAAAGGCTAACAAAATCTGGGCGATTAAAGAGGTGCGCAAGGACGGAGTTCAGAACTTTGAGGTTGTTAAGCAGAACCTTATTGTAGAAACTGAGCTTCTGAAAAGATTTAATCACCCTAACCTTCCCAGTATTATTGACGTAATCGACAGCGAAGACTCCTTCCTTATCGTTATGGACTATATTGAAGGTAATTCGCTTAACAAAGCTCTGGAAACAAGTGGTGCGCAGAGTCAGGAAGATGTAATCGAATGGTCAAAACAATTGTGTGATGTTCTCGGATATCTTCACTCCAGAAAGCCTCCGGTTATATATCGTGATATGAAGCCCGCCAACGTTATGCTGAAACCTGACGGAAATGTTTCTCTTATTGACTTTGGTACAGCACGTGAGTTCAAATCCTCAAGTGTAGAGGATACTACATGTTTGGGTACCCAGGGCTATGCGGCTCCCGAGCAGTATGGCGGACACGGTCAAACTGATGCAAGAACGGATATTTACTGCTTGGGTGCAACGATGTATCACCTGGTAACAGGTCACAATCCAAGTACACCGCCCTATGAAATGTATCCCATCAGACAGTGGAATCCTGCACTCTCATCGGGACTCGAAGAGATTATAATTAAATGCACCCAGAGAAACCCCAATGACAGATATCAGTCCTGCGCAGAGCTCCTCTATGCTCTTGATCATTATCAGGATCTTGATATTGAGAATAAAAAGGTTCAGAACCTTAAGTGGAAAACATTTCTTGTTTCTATAATTCTTACGATAGTTATGTTCGTTGGTGCCATTGGCTTCAAGTTCGGGGCTAATGCAGTAACGGCATCAACATATGATTCACTTGTGAATCAGGCTGCGAACACTACAGAGACAGACAGCAGTCTGGGTCTATACAAGGAAGCAATAGAAATAGAACCTTCCAGATTTGAGGCGTATACAGGCATTTTGAAGGTTCTTATGTCAGACGATTTGCTGACACTTGACGAATACAAAGAGATAAATGGACTTGTATTCAAAAATGAGAAGGGCTTGATCTCCAACGACAGAAGTGAGTTTGCTGCTCTTGCAAAGGAGATTGCTGACGATATGTTCTTCTGTAGTGATGGTGAAGGGATTCTTATGTCTGCCAACTGGTACAAGCGTGTGGTTGATAACACTTCAAATCAAGCGGATAAGGATAATGCAAACCATCTTATGACCATTGCCAATAACTACAATAACATCGGCCAGATGAATAATAAGGGACAGATGGTTATTGATGCAAAAGAGTACTTTGCAACCTTGACCAACCTTGTTGATTATCAGTACGGTGATGGCACAAACATCCTTGTTCCGCTGCAGCTTTATCAATTTGTGGCAAATCAGCTCTATGACCGCAACGATTTCTTTGGTAAAGGTGGAGTTTCTGAAGAGGAATACAACGGATTGCTGAATGAGATCGAAACAAAAATGGCGAGTATAGAAGTGTCTGAGATATACCTGAATAACACTGAAAGACTCAGAGGTTATGTTGATGCAACCAAGGATCAGCTTAACAGAGCAAGAACCAGTGGACTTGGCAGACAACCTATGACTAGTGAAGGGGTAGGTGGTTGATATGAATTCAATTGAGATCTTAAACACCGGATTTACCCTTTGCCTTGCTATAGGAATTTTGTTTTTGATTATATCAATTGTATTGTTCTTTGTGTTTGATATACGCACGATCTTCAGTATTCGCACAGGTCGGGCTCAGGCTAAGACCGTAAAGGAAATGCAGACAGCAAATGCAAACACAGGACGACTCAGAGCCGGAAAGCAAACCCAGACCGGTAAGCTTAGTAAAAATTCCACTACAGTCAGAACTGCCTCGGTTGTAGCTCCTCCTGCTGCGCAGCAAAGCAGGGATATAACAGAACAGTTGGATGCAGACAGGGGTATAGCCGAAACTGAGGTTCTCGACACTCAGGACGGCCACGGCACTGATGAAACTCAGGTTCTAAAGACACAGGAATTTGACGCAGAAACATCTGTTCTTGGCAGTAACTCTGCATATAGTACGGCAAGCACAGAATCTGAAAATGTGACGGCGATCTATTTTGAGGTTATCAAAAAGGTAGTTTGTCGTGATACAGATGAAGTAGTAAGATAACATATTAAAACAGCACCTACAGCGGTATTTTGCCGCTGTAGGTATTGTCGATGTTTGGAGTGTTGATTTTGAAAAAAGATATTTTACTGATGAAACTGGTGGTTTCACTTCTTCTGGTTTCCTCTGTATCGATACTGTTTGCAATTTTTGCAGACGTTGATGGTAACACGGCGAGCGTAATTATGGCTTATGCCGGTGCAGGCTTGTTCTGGTTAACTCTAATAGCAGGATACGTGCTTTTTGGAGTTGTTTCAGGACACCGAAAAAAATATGACAATGCTCAGAAGCATTCACAGGGGCACATGAAAGTTTCCTCAAGACCCGGTGCATTCTGCTTCTTTTCAAATAAATTAGCCATGATAGCAGATATTGCAATGCTGGCTTCCTTTGTAATTACATTGATGTTTATATTCATTCCATCCTTTAATCAGAATGTTGCGGTATTTTTTGTAGCTATTTTGATTTTCTCCGTGCATATGCATTGCATACTAAATGGAGTGAATTTCAGATATATAAAATCTCTAATCAATAAAGGAGAGTAATGAAAATGAGAAAGCATTCTATAATTGCTAAGTTGTTATCTTTTTCTTTGGCAATGCTTATGCTGTTCAGCGCGTTTTCCGTAAGTGCAAACAATGCTGATGTAGCTGAAGTTGCTGAGGATGAAGAAGTAACTGTTTATTTCGTTAACTATGGTAACTGGGAAACAGTTAATGCGTATGTTTGGGATGACAGCAAAAACGAGGTAGCTTCGTGGCCAGGTCTTGCAATGACGAAGACGACAGAAAAGGTTAGCGGCTGCGATGTGTATTCCTATACTTTTGATGCTAAGTACAATAATATCATTTTTAATAATGGTAAAAATGACAATGAAAAACTTAATGTTAAGACCGAAGACCTTAAAGTAAATGTCGGTCAGTATTTTACAAGAGGTAAGTGGTATGCTTCAGTAGACAAGATTCCTGAGAAAACCACAGTTTATTTTAATAAGCCAGCAGATTGGGAAGGTGCCTACATTCACCTGATGGGTCCTGACAATTTTAATGCTATTACAGAATATCCTGGTAAAAGTATGATCCAGGTTGAGGGTGACAAGTATTCATACGAGGTTCCCTCAGAGGTGTTTGGAATCAAGTTTAGTAATGGATGGAAGGAAGGTGTATCTTTCTCTCACCGTCGCGCAGACAACACTGCAGAAATTGTTTGCGAAGCAACATATATAATTGGCGAGGAATACTCATCAGGTAAATTTTTAGTTTCTTATGAGAAGACACCTGAAGAAGAGCCTGAGACAACCGCGCCTGAAACAGAGCCTAATACAACAGCTCCTACCATAGAGCCCGGTACTACAGCTCCCACAACACAGCCTGGGACAAGTGCGCCTGAAACACAGCCCACAGAGCCTGCTTATGAGTTAACACCTGTGTTTACAGTTAATGAGGGAGAGTATAACTATATCGACGAAGATGGCAAGATTACCTATTCAGGTGTTGAGTCTGTTGTCTTTGATTTTGCAACCAATGATGAATTTACCGATGAAGATGTACAGGTTCAATTTGTTGCTAATGAGAATGATAATAATTGGGAAACTCCCACAAGTGTAGAAGCAAACGGCAACGGCGGTTATAAAGTAACCTTCAACGTGGATGAAAGCATATTCAATGGCTTAGATTCAACATTCTATGCCGGCATCAAGTATGGCAGCTACACCGCAGAAAAAACTGTTCTTATCGACGCAGAGGCACCCGAGGTTGAGATTTCCGGTGTTGAAGATAAGTGGTATAAAGAAGACGTAAAAATCAACGTTTCTGCTAACGAAGAAGACTGTAGCTTTGCTATAGCTAAAAATGGTGCAACATTAGACGAAGCTAAAGTCGACAATGGTATATATACTGCTGCTGAGAGCGGTGAATACACCTTTACTGCAACAGATAAACTGGGCAACACTTCTGCTTCCAAGAGCGTAAAGGTTAAGATCGACAGAAACGCTCCTGTAGCAAAAGATTTTACAGTTACTTTTGCAAATTCCGAGTCTGGTGCAGACAAGGTTCTCAGATTCCTTACATTTGGCTTGTATTCAAACAGTAAGCTTAAGGTGACTGTTGATGTTGCGACTGCAGAGGGTACAGCGCCCATCAAAGACATCGCTGTCAGCATAGAGGGAATAGATGGCTTTAAAAACAACGACATAATTCCATATGGTGATGTGGAGAATTTAACCATAGAGGATATCAAATTTAGGGCTGAAGATGAAGCCGGAAATAAGAGTGAAGAGTTTGCTCTGAAAACAGAGGGAGTAAAGGTTAAAGTTTACGGTGATGACACTCTTAAGAATATGGGTGAATTCGGCAATATTGTTTATAGTCAGAGTGCGCCTGAGTTTAACCATGCAATTATAGGTGTTTCCGGGGACGTAGATTATGCGACCTATGGAAGCACGGTGGCTCTTAGCAGCACTACAGACGAAATTAAGGTTAAAATTAATGTAACAGATGAGATTGCGGGTCTTCTGAAGAATGGCATCAAGGTTTACTATGACAAGGTCTCTGCCTTTGATACAACCGGCGATGAGGCTTCCTCCTATGCTCCCAATGCAACAACTTCTGCTACAACTGACGAGAGCTTTGCTCTTGAAGATGCAGACAAGAGTCAGGTAGAGAGTTGTGTGTTTGAGATAGCCGTTTCTGTAGCAACAGAGGACGAGTATGTTCTGCTTATTGAGGCAGAGAACAATTGCGGCAACAAGGAATTTTATGCACTTTCCTTTGTTGTTGACAAAGTCGCTCCTGTTGTGAACGGAGTTACTGTAGAAAACAGCGACGATTGGACAAAGGAAAAAACTGTTAAGGTTTATGCAGAAGATGAAATTTCCGCTATCGCAAGTGTAGTTTATAAGACTGCTACCGAGGATGAAGGTGAAAAAGCTAAGTTTGCTAACGGAGCGTATACCTTCAACGCAACAGAAAGCGGCACATACTATATTGTAGTTACCGATGTCTTTGATAATGCAAGAGAAACTAAAATTGACGTAGAAAAGATTGACACAACCAATCCCATCATCGGCGAGTTTGCAAAGGATCCCAGTGATTGGACCAATAAGGATGTAAAAGTAAGCTTTGCAGCTTCTGACGAAGTATCCTACGTTGCAGCTGTAGAAGTTTTTGATGAAACAGGTGCATCAATCGCTTCCTACGATCAGGCGCAGGCCGAGTACTCATTTGTTGCAGAGGATAATGGTGTATACAATGTAAAAGTTACAGATGCAGCAGGTAATATTGAAAATGCAAAAGTAACAATTGATAATATTGACAGAACCACCCCCACTATCGACGAGTTTGCAATGGATCCCGGTGATTGGACCAATAAGGATGTAACAGTAAGCTTTGCAGCTTCTGACGATGAGTCTGGAGTTGAAAATGTAGAGGTTGAAAAGAATGGTAAAGCCTACTTTGTAGCAACTGCAGACGAGTTCTCTTTTGTTGCAGATGATAATGGTGTTTACAATGTAAAAGTTACAGATGCAGTAGGAAACTTTGAAAATGCAACTGTAACAATTGACAGTATTGATAGAATCACCCCCAATATCGGCGAGTTTGCAATGGATCCCGGTAATTGGACCAATAAGGATGTAACAGTAAGCTTTGCAGCTTCTGACGATGAGTCCGGAGTTAAAGATGTAAAGGTTGAAAAGGATGGCAAACCCTACACTGTAACATCCGCAGGCGACAAATATTCATTTGTTGCAGATTCCAATGGTACATATTTAGTAACAGTTACTGATGCAGCACAGAATTATGTGACAGAAACTGTAAAGATCATTAATATTGATGCAGATAAACCCGGTATTAGTAAGATTACGGGAATTCCTGATGAGTGGGGTTTTGCGCCCGTGACCTTCAGCTTTACAGCTTCTGATGATGAGTCAGGGATTGATAGAGTAGAGATTTACAACGCCGAAAATGTATTGGTAGCTTCCTTTGACCAGGCACAGACCGAGTATTCTTATGAAGTAATGGAATATCAGGCATTTTATACAGTTAAGGTTGTTGATGTCGCAGGCAACGAAACATCAAAAACAACAGGTCCGATTAAGATCGATACCGATGCACCAGAGGTTACAAAAGCCGAATTAACACTTGTAGAGAATCCTTCTGTTATGGATAAGGTTCTCAACTTCCTGACCTTTGGTATTTACAGCAACAGCGAGTTAGTTTTGACTGTATCTGCTGAGGATAAAGCAATATCTTCCTCTATCCAATCTATTGCTTTTGAGTACAAGGGAGCAGGAGATGAGCAGGTATTTACTGCAGAGAATGCTAATCCCACAAAGGACAACACTGCATCTGCAGAGTTTAAGCTTCCTCTCGGAGACATTGAAGTATATGATCCTGCAAAGATGCAATTCATTGTAAAAGACGTTGCAGGCAAGGTATGCACAACGAATCTCAAGGCGCTCAATGATATTGCTGAGCTTGTAATTACAGAAAAACCTGCAATTATTGATGGCATTTCAGTTGATTACGAAAAATCTTATGCTATTAACAGTGCGGTTATGGCTCTTGAGACGACAGTAGACGAGGCAACAATTGACGAGCCCGAAATTCCTGAGAATGTAGAAACTATCTACAGTGGAAAGGGTACATACACTACTGTAATTACAGATACCCTTTCCGGCTTTAAGTCCGCAGATGATGTTGAGGTATTCTTTGAAAAGGACGGCAAGAATGAGATTGTTCTTGATAACCTCATCACTAATACCACTGCAAATGAAGCAGGAAAGATTACCGAAATCAGGGTAACCTATAATACAGGCGAAATTGATTCCGGTATATACACATTTACCGTAAAGGCAACTAACAACAGCGGTAATGTTGTGGAAGAATCCAAGACAGTAAAGGTAGATAATAGCGCTCCCGTTGTTGATAATATCAAGTACAAAAACAACAACAACGAGGATTGGAGTAACCAGCCTGTTGAAGTAACATTCACTGTTAGGGATATGCCCGAAGCATTCTGCGGCGGTCTTGCTACAATTGTTGTTACGGGCGAAGATCGTACGGATTATACAGTTGCATCTGATGATGAAGCTGCAGGAATTTATTCATTTGTTGCAGATAAAAATCAGAAGTACTATATTGTAGCAGCTGATGTATTTGGAACAGCATGTAAGGATGTAGAAACAGGTGCTGTTAAGTTTGACGACACAGCTCCTGTTGTTGATGAGTTTGCATACGAACCTGATGCCTGGACAAATGGCAATGTAACAGTGACCTTCACAGCAACAGATGCTCCCTCCGGTATTGAGACCTTGAAGGTAACAGATGAAGCCGGAAATGTCTATGAAGCAACAAAGGCAGAAGACAAGGGTGAGTATTCATTTGTTGTAACAGAGTATCACACAGAATTCACAGTAATCGCCACTGATAAAGCAGGCAACGAGACAACAGCAACAGCAGAGACTGATGTTCTTATTGATAAGAAAAATCCCTCTGTTACCAACGTTGACGTAGCAATTGCAGAGAATTCCGGTATTGTTGATAAGGTTCTCAATTTCCTGAGCTTTGGTGTTTACAGCAACAGCGAGTTAGTTCTGACTGTATATGCAAAGGATGAAGCAGTTTCTTCTGCTATTGATGATATCACGGCAACCTATGGCGACAATAACGATAAGCTTGTAAGAATTGATTTCCAGAGCGTGAGTGAGTCACCTACAGAGGATAACACAGCTACAGCACAGTTTAAACTTCCCTTCAATAATAAGGATGCATATGATCCTGCAAAGTTGGTTGTTACAGTTAAGGATGTTGCAGGTAATATGATTCAGCAGACACTCAAGGATGGTCTTGCAGATGCTGATCTTAATGAAAACTTTGAGTTGGTAATTACAGATAAGCCCGTTACTATTGATAACATTAAGATAGAGTTTACAAAGAATGCTAATTATAATGGAAAGACCATCTTTAACGGAACAGGTACCTTCTCTACCGTGCTTACAGATGAACTGTCCGGTATTGATGTAAGCACAATTAAAACATACTTTGGCCATGCAGGGAAGGAGCTCGCAGAAGTTAGCTCTAACATAGAGATTGCACCTAATAAGGCTGATGCAAAGGTTACATCTGCAAAGGTAACTTATGCAACAGGTGAACTTCAGTCCGGCACATATACGTTCCGTATAGAAGCAACCAACAACAGCGGTAATGTTACCGAGCGTACAGCTACGGTGAACGTTGACAACAATGCTCCTGTAATCAAGGATGTAAAGTACCACAACAACGATAACGCAGAGTGGAAAAACACTCCTGTTACTGTATCATTTACAGTTGAAGAACAAACAGAATTCTTCGGTGGCATTAAGACACTTACTGTTACCGGTAATACAAACAAAAAGGCTTACGTAGATATAGATGGTAAGGCTACTGAGTCTATTGGCGGCACATTTGATGCTGACCTTTATCAGACATACACCATCGCAGCAACCGATGTGTTTGGACAGAAGGCAGTATTTACAACAGGGGCTCCCATTAAATATGATAACGAGAAGCCTAACCTGAGCAATTTCAGCTATGAAAATGATGAGAATGCAACTTGGAAGAACGAGGATGTTAAGGTCATTTTCATTACAAATGATAATGCAAATAATGCACTTATCAAGGGCACAACTCTCTCTGATATTGCAGAAATAACAATAACAGGTGCAAACGGAGCAACCTATGACGAGGTGAGAATAGACGGCACAGCTGAGTACTACTTTATGGCTGATTGCTATCAGGAGTATACAGTTAAGGTTGTTGACGTCGCAGGCAACGAAACATCAAAAACAACTGATCTTGTTAAGATCGATACTGAGGCACCCAGAGCAACAGGCGTAGCTCTTGTTCCCCGTGAGAACGTGGCTGAAAAGGTTCTCAGATTCCTGACCTTTGGTATATACGACAGCAGAGAGCTGATTCTGACTGTTTTTGCAAAGGATCCAGCAAGTTCATCCTCTATCGAATCCATTGCTGTTGAGTACAACGGAACAGAGTTTGAACAGATATCGTTCACACATACTGCAGAGAACGAAGCTCCCACAGAGGAAAACACTGCATCTGCAGAATTTGTTCTTCCCGTTAATAACATTGCAGAATATGATCCCGATAAGATGGTAATCATCGTTAAGGATATTGCAGGAAACGATAACTCTCAGTATAATCACACCCTGGCAACATTCTACGATATGTTTGAGAATGTGGAAGAAGAGTTTGAGCTGGTCGTTTCTACAAATGAAGCACTTATTTCCGAGGCAACAGTAGCAGCAAACGAAGATGTGCTTGAAACAGTATGGAACGAGAAAAACTGGTATTCAGGCAACGTAACTGTTTCCTTTGATATTGAGAACGAGATTGCTAAGCTTTACAGTGTTGAGGTTAAGCTTAACGGCAACGCTATTACAGGTCTCTGTACAATTGAGTACACAGCAGAGGGTGTAAGCGCAGTTCTTCCTGGCACACTGGTAGGCAGATTCGATGACATCAAGACAACTTCTGCCAACATTTCATTTGATACTGCTAAGGTAGAACAGTATATCAAACTGGCATCCGCAACAGATTCTGCAAACAATGCAGGTAACACGATTGAGGTTACAGTTGAGAGCAACAACGGCGTGATAAGCAGCAAGACATTTGAAGAGTTGTTCTTTGTTGATGCAGTTGCTCCTGAGATTACAAAGTTCGTATTTGATACAACTGAAGCAGAGCTCAGTAATGATACTGCTAATAACAACCTTACAACTCTCGGCATTGTAAAGACTGACTATGGTTTCTACTTCCAGAAGGATACAGATGTTGTTATTACAGCTGACGATATTATGGGCTCAGAGCTCAAGAACGGTAGTGGTGTAGATAAGATTATCTTCACATATACGGACGTTGACGGTACATCAAAAACAGAGGAAGCAACTGTTACAAATGCTTCCGGCGATGTAACAGCTGCATTCACAATTCCTGCAGGCTTCAAGGGCTCTGTATTTGCACAGGCAGTTGATAAGGTAGGAAACGAGAGCGTAGTATATAATCCCAGCAACTCTGTTCTTGAAACAGAAAAAATCCATGCAAGAACAAGTAACGCAACCATAACAGTTCGCGATACAAATCTTGTTGAGCGTGCAGATGCAAGAGGCAACAAGCTCTTTGACGGAAACGCAACAGTTGATCTCTACATCAATGATACATATTCAGGTCTGAATAATGTAACCTATGATGTAACTCTTCCCGATGGAACCGTGCTTGCAACCGGTACACTCACTGAGCTTGATGCAAAGGATAACAGTATCACCAAGCTCACTGATACAAGTGGTGTTGAGTGGGATGTAGTAACACGTGATGTGCTTGGCGATTATTCCACAAACCTTATAACATCACTGAAAACAACTATCGTACTTGATACAAACAACTACAACTACAACGACATTACAATTAACCTCAGCGGTAAGGATAACTCAAAGTATGTTATCAATTGCCGGAATACTGAAACTATCAGTATTGATGCAACTCGTCCGGAAATTTCAATTTCCTATGATAACAATGAGTTTAATTCTTACGGCGGCAGAGATTATTACAAGAATCACAGAGTTGCAACAATCACAGTTAAGGAGCGTAACTTCGATCCCGCAGACTTTGATTGGAGCAAGATCCTCAATGCAGAAGGTAGCGTGCCCACATTTGTAGGAGTTTCCAACTGGCAGAAGCACTCAAGCATCACAGATGCAGACGCAGATACAGTTCATACAGCAACTGTTACTTTTGCACAGGATGGCGTATATTCCGTACTTCTTGATTATACAGATATGGCGGGTAATGTAGCAGCTCAGTGCAATGGTGGAGAGTTTACAATCGATAACATTGATCCTGTGATTTCTGTTGTATACGATAATATGAACTCTGCTAACGGTGTATATTACAATAATAACCGTACAGCCACCATTACAGTTGTTGAACACAACTTCTCAGCTGATAGTGCTTATGTAACTTATAATCCTCATATTTCACTGGCAGGAGATAACTCAACACATCAGGAGCCTCCTCAGCTTGGCAAGTGGAGACACGACGGAGATACTCATACTGTAGAGATTCTCTTCGCAGAGGATGGCCAGTATCAGTTTACATTTGGTTACAAGGACCTTGCCCTCAGAGAAGCGGATGCACACGAAGAGCCCGCACCTTTCTATATCGACCATGATGTATATAGTGAGGTTCAGTTCAACGGTGTTGAGGATAATCACGCATACGGAGATATTATTGCTCCTCAGATTACTCTCTTCGATAATAACCTGGACGTGAATGCATCTACCTGGAAATTAACTAAGATTTCCTATGACTTTGAGAATATGAAGAACAACCCCAGTGAGAGTGCAACCTATGAGTTCTCAACTGCAGGTTCAACTTCTACATCAAAGGTTATCAGCTACTATGACTTCCCCATAGAAGAGCTTAGCGATGGTATATACCTGCTCTCAGCAACCATTGTTGACCTTGCAGGAAACACCAAGTCGAGAGAGATTATGTTCTCTGTAAATCGCTTTGGTTCAACCTTTATGGTTCTGGATGAGAAGTCCGACGCTTTGATTGACAAGGGCTTTACAAATGATGCTCCTGATTTTGAGATCATAGAGGTCAATGTAACTCCTGTTGATGAGCAGAACGTGGCTCTTTCTCACGACAAGACCACATATGATATTAAAAAGGGTACAGATTATACAATCAAGACAGATGGCGGAGAGACTGCTTGGTATAAGTATGTTTACACCATCAACAAGGAGAACTTTGCAGATGAAGGTGACTATACCCTTACTGTAAGCTCCAAGGATAAGACAGACAGGGTTGTTAACAACAGAACTGCTAATGACGAGGGTAAACAGAGAACATGTCCCGTGGCATTCATTGTTGACAAGACCAAGCCTATAATCACAATAGAGGGCGTTGAGTCCGGTGAGCCTTATCGTGATGCAACAAGAGACGTAAAGATTATGTGTATGGATACATACATTGATCAGGAATCCCTGACTGTTACACTTGACGGCGAGGCACTTGTAGCAGGTAAGGACTATACTGCGGATACTACACTTGCAGGTGAGATCGCAATCGACCTGAAGGTTGGCGATGAAACCGCAGGTCAGAGGAAGCACACAGTGGGCGTATCTGTTAAAGACTATGCAGATAATGCAACTGAGGAAGCTGCAGAAGACTTTACCCTCTCTGCAACCTGGTTAACCTTGTTCCTCAGCAGCCCCATAGCTATTATCAGCACGGTTGCAACACTTGCTCTGATCGCGATTATCATCATCCTCATTGCAAGAAAAAAGAAGAATAAAGAATAATCACTATGAAAGGGTGCTGCTACTTTTAGTAGCAGCACCCGCTTGACATATTCTGAAAATTCAGAGGAGGGATACCATGTTATACAGCGGACTGATAGTAGATAACACTTATCAAATCATTGAAGAGATAGGCAGCGGTGGTATGGGCGTGGTATACCTTGCTTTTCACATTCGACTTGAAAAATATGTTGTGATGAAGAAAATCAAGAACAGCAATGCAAATATTGCAATGCTGAGAAATGAGGTTGATATTCTTAAAGGACTTCACCATCCTTATCTGCCTCAGGTGTACGATTTTATTCAGTACGAGGGATATTTGTATACAATTATAGATTATATTGATGGCTATGACCTTAAGTGCTATATTGAAAGCGGACAGGTCTTTAGTGAAGGTCAATTAATCAAGTGGCTAAGGCAGCTATGTAATGTTTTGGGGTATTTGCATAACCATACCCCTCAGGTTCTACATACAGATATTAAACCAGCAAACATTATTATTACAGGCAGCGGAGACATTTGCTTAATTGACTTTGGTATTTCCTTGTCAGGATCTGACAGGATAAAGGGAGTGAGCAGAGAATATGCTTCTCCGGAACAATGTTACAACGTACAATGCATTTCGAGTGGCTGTTATGAGGAATGTGTGGATTTGGATGAGAGAGTAGATATTTACAGCATTGCTGCAACCTTCTATCACATAATGACAGGAATTATGCCGGATGTTTATGTGCAACAGCCAAAGATAGCACAGTGTAACACAGGGTACTCAGAAGCTTTTGTTGCAATAATTGATAAATGTATGGAAACGGATCGGGATAACCGATACAGAAACGCCGTCCAGATTGAAAAAGCGCTGGATAATATGTATAAGATGGATGCCGGATATAAAAAGTATATTTGGGTTCAGTTGATAGCCTCCTTGCTTGCCGGAGTAATGATAGTATCCGGTGCAATTATGACGATAAAAGGTTTCAGGAGCAAGCTGACGGAGGAATATGAGTCACAGTTCAACTCGTTTCTCCAAACACATAGGACAGGAAACACGGTTGATACCATTCAGCAGGGATACAGACTTCTTAATGAAACCCGTTATGCTTCTGTAATGGACGAAAATACACGTGCATTGATCCTGCATACAGTTGCAGATGGGTATTATAACAGCGAGGATTTCTATAATGCTGCATATTATTATAAGCAAGCCGTTGAACACTCAAATGATCCGCAGAATATTCAGCTTTATTACAGAGATTATATTTTTTCTCTTGTAAAGAACAATCAGGTAGACAAAGCACGTGAAGTGCTGGCAGAATTTATGAGCAGGTACCCGGATTCGCAGATCAGCGTACTTGTTGAAGCGCAAATATACTACAAGAATAAAGAATACAGTGCGGCGCTAAATAAGATTCAAGGTGTTTTGCCGTATCTTTCAGATGATACAGATAGCCTTTATTCAGCATATCTTATAAGCGGAGATTGCTACCATGACACAAAGAATTATGCACAGGCAATGGAATGCTATTCCAATGCAAACAAAATTCAGGAGTCGGAAGAAACTCTCCGAAAATTAGGGAACGCGATCCTTGTTTATGCAAATACAGTTAATAAAGTATCCTTATATACAGATGCTCAAAATGTGTTTGAATCATTGTGCACTTATTATACTCCCGGGGTGGACGATATCTTTAACTATGCTCAATGCTACTTACTGTGTAAAGGAGAAGCAAACTATAAAAAATGTATTACTATCCTGGAGGAATACATTGCCGTATACGGAGAAGATTGTAGGGTGTATATTATGCTTTCTATAGCCTCCGATGCATTAAACGACGGTAAGACGCGAAACTACTGCACGAAGGCCAGAACACTCTACAACAGCATTTCTGCAGAAGAAAAGAAAAGGATTGATGCAGAGAGTATGAATCAGATTAAAGATTTGTACAAGAAGCATTGTGGAGGTTTATGGTAATGTTAACATCAGGCATACTTTTGATGTCAGCAGGAGTAGTACTTCTGATAATTACCCAGATATGTTTACGGGTATGGTTAAGAAAAATAAAAAACAGATAGGGGGAATTGCTATGAAATGTAATAATTGCAAATGTATAGTTCCTGATAGTTGCGACTATTGTATGTATTGCGGATATCCGCTACCTCCAAGCGGGTCAACACGAACTATTCCGATTTATGAATATTCTGATAATGTTACATATTATCAGAATGTTTCAGAGATTCCTCCCAGATACAATTCGGGGAAATCAGGTAATCGAAACTATGAGTATGGGTGCTACTCTGGTAACGGACACTACAGACAAGCCAATGGCTATTATGGGGGTGGGAATTACTACAATAATCATAATTATGACCCTTACCATAATTCCCAGTGGAACTACTATAATCCTACGGAAAATAACTATTATGAGCAAAGAGATTATTGTGATTGTGAAGATACTTATTTCCACCAGAGAGGAGTCCGCAGACAATCTGAATATGATGCAAATAGAAACAATAAATTGAGTAAAATTTTGCTTTTGATGGTTGCGGCGGACGTTCTCTCAATAATTTCAGTGTTAATCGTATTCCTGTTGCTTGTATTATGATTTTTTCAAAATCATTTTTAGATAATTAGGAGGATTTGTTATGAATAAAAAATTGATTGTTGTTTTGATACCGATTTTAGTTTTAATGATAGCTTTGCTGGGTATTCTTGGTTTCCTGCTGGTTTCTGAAGGGGACAAAGAGGAGGTGTACCTGGAGCAGATTCAGATTGCCCGTAAATGTCTTTCAAATGGTGATTATGATAACGCGATCTTGTATTATAAGAATGCTATTGCTGAAGATAAAACTCAGGAGGAACCCTATCTTGCTCTTGCGGACATTTATTATTCGGGAAAAAGCGATCTACATAATGCTATTTGGATACTTAGAGAAGGTTTCTCCAATACAGGTTCTGTAAGGATTCAGGAGGCAATTACTAAATATCAGCTGCTCCTTGATGGAGGATCATCAGATGCTATAAATCCCTCTGACAATATAGAAGTTGGGGGTAACGTTAACCTGAATTCTAAGATGATAGATATCATATATACATATACCTATAAGGACTACATGAATCAGTATTCAGTAGAGAGAGAGCAAGCAAGCTCAGGTGTATATACCGTTTCTTATACACAGTTTAACGCTACATTTGAGTACAAAGAGTCTGCAGGTGTTGACGTTATAGATCCAAGTACGGACATGCCATATAATTATTCCAGGCCAAGTGCAGTAAGATTTGACTATATTGGTGATATTATTGTGGGAGTGGAAAATGGTGTGACAGAAGAAACTCTAAAAGCAATCGGTTGCTCCAATATAAAGCGTAATCCAGCAAATTCAACTGTTGGTTCGGAATACTATACTTTTACTTACAGTTATTGCTCCTTTATTGTTGCTTGTGACGGTAATGGTGTTATTACTCCCGAAGGATATAACGTAATTGTTCCTCCTGTGGGAGAGAAAGTTATAGAGAATGTAGCGGTTAGTGGTAAGGTATATGATGTTAATACCAGTTCAATAGTATCATCTGCAAGTATTACGTTCAGGAAAGGACACAATAATACCTCAGATGCAAAGAAAACTGTGACCAATTGTAACAGAAACGGGGAGTATTCTGTTATGCTTGCACCGGGAAAGTACACTGCAACTGTTTCTGCAAGTGATTACAGGACAAAGAGCTTTAACATAACAGTTCCTCAGAATCCTGCTTTTCAGCAGAATTTTGCAATTGAACACAAGCCGATTCCGACAACAGCACCGCCTACACAACCTGCTCCTACACAGCCTGTGCCTTCTACAGTTACAGTAAGCGGAACAGTTGTAGATGTTACTACAGGTTCTGTGATTTCCAGCGCAAATCTGGTGTTCAGAGAGGGTCATGACAAAAACTCCGGATCCTCAGTGGCAAGCGCTCGAGTTTCAAACGGTACATATACAGTTTCTATTGAAGCCGGTAACTATACGGTTGAAATATCTGCAAATGGATATAACAAGGAATACGCCAACATAACCGTTCCTGAGGGTAGGTCATATGAGCAAAATTTCAGTATATCTCCCGTTATGCAGTCTGAGCAGATCAGAATAGTTCTGGAGTGGGGAGCAAACCCCAGCGATTTGGATTCTCATTTGCAGGGACTGACCGCATCAGGCAGAAGTATTCATGTATACTTTGGCAACGGAAGAGCAACCGATAATAATGAAACGATTGCTGAATTGGATGTTGATGACACTAGCGGATTTGGACCTGAGACGATAACTATTAATAACACAAGCGGCTCATTTGAATACTGGGTAGATCATTTCAGCGGAACCGGAAGTATTGCAACCTCCGGTGTAACAGTAAAAGTATACCAAGGTAATTCATCTCAACCTATGGTTATTACAGTTCCTGAAGGGTTTGACGGTAGGGAATGGAGTGTTTTCCGCATCGAAAACGGAAATATTGTGGACATAAACGGAGTGGTTAACTGATATGTTGCCGATAATTCTGATTATCTTAGCAGCGATTTTACTTGTGGCTACAATTATATTAATCGTAGTGATTAATGCAAAGAGAAACGAACGAATCAAATATAACATCGCTGCCGGTAATACACTTCGCGAGGAATATTTGAACCATTCCCTGAGGAATGATGTTTATTCGGAAAGTAATCATAAGCCTGGAAGCATTAAGCTTATGATATATTTGAAGACTAAGTACGGCAAACAAAAAATAAGGTACGTTTTTAATCCTGAAAACAGGATACTGATCGGAAGAGATAAATACGAAAGCAATATTTATGTAAATGATAAAACCGTTTCAAAAAAGCATTGCTGTATTTATCTCTCAGGTGGTCAGGTTTATTTGGAAGATATGAATGCTGCGAATGGAACAGTAGTAGAGAGAGGATTGTTTAAGAATTATAAAATAGTAGCGAATAATAGGATAATACTGAGGTCAAGAGATCGGGTAATTGTTGGCTCAAGTATTATCAAAGTGATATTGTTTTACTACGATATGTCAACAATGTAGCAGAGGTGCACAGCAATGGTATTCATCGCGTTAAAGTCAAAAGCTTATAAAGAGTTTGTTCTTCCCAATACGGACAACACAGAACATCAAGTGTTTATTGATAAAGATGTTTTTGGAATAAAGAGAAGCTTTTATATAGTTTTTGAGGTGATTGATCACCATTGGAGTGTAATTGCGGACAAAAAGCATTATGAGATTATTCATCACAAAACCTCTGTATCAAGAGTGGATTTTAACGGTAGAAATATGGTTGCGATAAAAACTGTTGATGGTGATATACTCAACGGAATTGCATTGGAAGAGAAATACTCTGATTTTGTGACTTTTTGCAAGTATGATATTTCTGAAGTTGCAGAGGTAACCATTGGAAAAGACCCGATGAACACTATTTGCTATGATTTTCAGAACTTAGTTTCCCAGCATCATGGCACCATTATGCTAAGTGACAGAAATCATTATTTGTACGACACTAGCCTGAATGGTGTTTATGTAAACAATAAAAGAATTTCCGGAAACCGAAGACTTGTGTTTGGAGACATTGTTGAGATATATGGCCTTAAGATTGTGTATCTAAACGATCTGATTGCTGTGTCTTCTGTTACGGGAGATTTTAAGGTATCATCGGCGTTACGTGTTTTTGAGCAGAAAAAAAGTACGGAGAATTTTGTTCGCTTACAGCATCAGGAATATTATTCTAACAGGTCTCCCAGAATTTTTCCGGACATTTGCCAGGAGCAGGTGGTTATTGAAGCCCCAACAAACTCACAGATTACAAAGAAGAAATCGTTACTGCTTACTATAGGACCCTCGTTTACTATGGCGATTCCTATGATATTAGGCTGTGTATTGATGATTCTGAGCACAACTGCATCGGGTAATAGGACCAGTGCTTTTATGTTTACAGGTCTTGTTACCTCTTTTGGTTCTGCAATTCTGGGTGCGTTGTGGGCTTTTTTGAATATCAGAGAGTCTAACAGACGGGAGCAGGAGGACGAGAGCCAGCGATTTAATATGTACAGTAACTATCTGCTTCAGATGAGTGATTATATAAAGGATAAGTACAGGCAGAATTATAATGCATTGCATGCATTGTATCCTTCTGCTGCTCAGTGTTGCACATATTCTGAATCCAGTCCGGAATTGTGGAACAGGAATGTGAGCCATAATGACTTTTTATATCATAGGCTTGGCATAGGCAGTATGGATTTTCAGATGGAGATAAAGGTCCCTGCGGAAAAGTTTTCTATGACATATGATTCTCTCAAGGATAAACCAAAATTGCTTCACGATAATTTTAAGGTTTTAGCAGATGTACCGGTTGGGGTGGATTTTTCAAGCAGCAATTTGTTTGGAATTGTGGGAGAGAAAGAAAATGTGCGGTCCGTCGTAGATTCTATTGTTGCACAGATAGCAGCAACAACATGCTATACAGATGTAAAAATAGTTTTTTGCAGCAACGAAAAACTGCAAAGCGAAACAGAGCATTGGGGCTACATCAAATGGCTTCCACATGTGTGGTCTGAGTCTAAGGATATGCGGTATTTTGCCACAAACAAGTTGGAAACCTCAGAAGTGCTTTTTGAGCTATCCAACATTATCAGACAGAGAGCTGATATACCGAATCAGGGGCTTGTTGAAAAGAAAAAATTCCGTCCACATTATTTTCTTTTTATTACCGATCTGAGTTTGCTTGATGATGAGCTTATTTGCAAATATATTTTTGATAGAAATGCCCAGTTGGGTGTTACTACATTTCTTATGTCTGAAAGCTACAGGTCCCTGCCCAATACTTGTGACAATATTATTGAATACAGTCACAACTTTTCAGGATACTATAATTTAAGAAAAGGTATGGGAGAAGCTGTTACCATTGAGTTCGATAGGGTTTCAAACGCCGAACTTGCATCCTTTGCGAAGCGAATTTCTTCCCTTAAGGTCAAAGAGGTTGAAGATGATACCAGTATTGTTCAGTCTTTGTCATTCTTTGAAATGTATAATGCGAACAAGCTGGATGATTTTAATATTCTTGAGCGTTGGAGAAAAAGTCAGACGCACCTTTCTATGAAGGCACTTATAGGAAAAAAAGCAGGATTTGCTGATTGCTATCTTGACGTTCACGAGAAACATCATGGTCCACACGGACTTATTGCCGGTACTACCGGCTCGGGTAAGAGTGAAACCATACAAACTTTTATGCTGTCGTTGGCAATTAATTTCAGCCCAGATGATATTGCTTTTTTTGTAATTGATTTCAAAGGCGGAGGAATGGCAAATATGTTCAATGGCCTGCCGCATATGGCAGGGCAGATCTCCAATCTGTCAGGCAATCAGATAACAAGAGCAATGGTTTCCATTAAGAGTGAAAATCTGAGGAGGCAGAGAATTTTCAGCGAATTCGGTGTTAACAACATAAATTTGTATTCACAACTTTACAAAAGCGGAAAGGCGCCCCTGCCTATTCCTCATTTACTTATTATTATTGATGAGTTTGCGGAGCTTAAAAAGGAAGAACCTGAGTTTATGCGTGAACTTATCAGTGTTGCACAGGTAGGACGAAGTTTAGGTGTTCACCTGATACTTGCTACTCAGAAGCCCAGCGGCACGGTTGATGACAATATTTGGTCCAATGCAAAATTCAGGCTTTGTCTGCGTGTGCAGGACAGGCAAGACAGTAACGATATGCTTCACAAGCCTGATGCAGCACATATTACACAGGCCGGTCGTGGGTATCTGCAGGTTGGAAATGATGAGATTTACGAACTGTTTCAATCCGGATATTCGGGTGCTGTTTATGATGAGTTTGCTAAAGCAACCAGGAGCGAAATTGCAACCATGATTACATCTACCGGAAAGACGGCACTCGTAGGAAGTCATACTAAGATGAAAATCAAGGAGCAGGAAAAAAACAGATGGTATGGATTCCTGTATGAAACCATAAGACAGCAAGCTAATTTAAGAGCAGAAAACAACGAAGCCCCAATGGAAGAGGATTCTGTAGCCCGCAATGTAATTACTATAGCCATAAACAGGGGCTTTAATATAGGTATGAGCAATGCTGAGATTCGTTCTGTAAAGAATTTTATGGAACTAATGCCTCAAAGCAGTATGAGTACCCAGCAGGCAGTAGAATACATAAGTATGAGATCTCTGCGAGAGAATGTAAAGCTTCCTGAGGTAAAGGAAAAAACACAACTGGAGGCTTTGGTGGACTATATCTCAAAGCTTGCTGCTCAGGAGAACTATGTGCAGAAATCCGGTTTGTGGATGCCCTTGCTCAAAAAAGAAATCGCGTTGGGCGAAATTGTGAACGCAGAAAAAATGTACAACAACGGCATGTGGCCAACTGAGGAAAACTGGTCTCTCAATGGAGTTGTTGGCTTGTATGATGATCCACATAATCAGTCGCAACTACCTTTTGTTGTTGATTTTGCAGAGGGTGGACATCTTGCGGTTTGCGGAGCAGTTTCTAGCGGTAAGAGTACCTTTATACAGACCTTGATATATTCTTTTGCTATGAAGTATACGCCTGAGTGGCTGAATTTTTATTTGCTGGATTTCAGCAGCGGTATGTTGTCTGTGTTTGAAAAACTTCCTCATACAGGTGGTATAATCAAAGACAACGAGCAGGAAAAAACATCAAAGTTCTTTAATATGATTGCGAATGTCATCGAAGAAAGGAAAAGATTGATGGCAGGTGGAAGCTATAGCCAGTATGTACGCACTCACAGAGCTGAAGCTATGCCTGCGATAATCATTGCCATTGACAACTTTGCCGGATTTAAGGAGAAGACGGACAATGCTTATGAGAATATCTTGGTTCAATTGTCGAGAGAAGGCGTAGGCTATGGTATTTTTCTTGTGTGTTCATCAGCTGGCTTTGGAATGGCAGAAATACAAAACAGAATAGGAGATAATATCAGAACAGTTGTTAGTATGGAGATGAGCGATAAGTTTAAGTATATGGACGTTCTCAGAACTACCCGCATTGAGGTTGTACCCGAGTCGGGAATTAAGGGTCGCGGTGTGGGATTTGTAGAGAACAGATTGCTTGAATTTCAGACTGCAATTGCCACTGCTGCAAACAACGATTATGAGCGAAACACTATTATAGAAAAGGTTTGCACTTCAATGGATGTTCAGTGGAATGGCCGCAGAGCAAGACCGATTCCTCATATACCCGAAAAGCCTATGTATGAAGATATTGCCAAGTTGGATGAATATGTTTATGCAAGGAATTCTCAGAATCTTGTACCTTTTGCATATAAAAATGATGATGCAACCATTTACAGCGTGGATCTGGCAAGAACTTTCTGTTATTGCATAACGGGCAAAAGTCGAACAGGCAAAACAAATGTGCTTAAGCTTTTGATGCTGGCAACTCAGAGCAGAGATGCAGAAAAGGTTGTAATCGAAAAGTCAAATGCAGAATGCAAGACGCTCTGTGTTGATTCTGACTTCAGATACATTTCTACAGACGGAGATATTCTGAGCTTTTTCCAGGAGATTACCCCGGACTTTATAGAGAGAAATCAGTATAAAAAGCAACTTCAGAGTCAGGGACTGGAAGATGAAGAGATTTTTGAAAAGATGCTGAAGTTCAGACCTATCTACATATTCGTTGCAGATTTGATTGAATTTATAGATGGAGTGTATCATCCGCAGGGAAATATAGGCAATATGAGCGGATTCTTTGAGAATATATTTGAAAAAGGATATTTGCATAATATTTTCTTCTTTGCTTGTATGAATACCGATGAGGCTACCTCTATGGCTGGAGTCAAAGCGTATCAGTCGTTTGTTTCCTACAAAACAGGCGTACACTTAGGTGGAAATACAGCTGCTCAAAGGATTTTTAACTTCCAGAATATTCACTATACTCAAATGACTAAGCAGGCTCCGAAGGGTGAGGGATTAGTACCCCAGTCATCAGACGATTCTGTTGCGGAGAAGATTATTATTCCCTTGTTGGGAGGTAAGGCCACATGATAGCGATGCTTGCGTATTCCCAAAACAAAAAGGAGCTTGTTTTGCTCAAGAAACTGAGTAACGAGGTTGTTTGCAGAATCAGTGAAGAAGATTGGGATTTCCTGAGTTATGAGAACAAAGAGCTGCTGATGGAATTTCTGGAGACGAATCCGCAGGTAGATATATCCTGTGTGGATGTTGCTGCTGACAGGGGAGTTGAAACTGCAGAGAAACTGCATTCCAACAACAAGAATACATACATAATTCTTATTGTTGACAGTACGATTTCCCCTATGGCATATATTAGACCTTCAATTATGGCCGCATCGCTGCTTATGAGGCCTATTGAGCCGGAAATGATAAAAAAGGTGCTTGCAGACATCTTGCTGGATTTTGTTCGACACTACAGGCTCTGCTCAAATAACGAAAATTTTGTTATAGATAATCGGGATGGTAGACAGTTTATTCCCTATGATAGGATTGTATTCTTTGAGTCCAGAAACAAGAAGATATATATCAATACTGAACACGAGGAGTATAGTTTTTACGATACTCTTGAGAACATAGAGCAGAATATAGGGGACGGATTTGTCAGGTGTCATCGCAGCTTTATAGTTGCCAAAAACAGAATAAAAAAGATTCTTTTGTCTCAAAATACCGTTTTGCTTGATAATGATTATCAGGTGCCTTTGTCAAGAAGTTATAAGAGTGCGTTAAAGGAGCTTAGATAATGGGTATGATATATAGTTTTTCACAAAATCAGCTGAAGGTTTTGCTGAAGGGAAGCGGATACAGTAAAGTAGCTGGAATTTATATTGATTCAGAATCCCTTGATAATTCCATTGTTCTCACAGCTCTTAATGAACTCACCAGGGCGGGAGTTGTTTTATCTTCTCAGGAGAGTTTTTTGGTGATTGATCCTGTCAGAGATATTGTGTGTACGCTGGGAAGGGCAGAGGAATATATAGTGTTGCATTCTAATGATGCAAGTCTTCCGGATAAATGTATGTTCTTATCAGATAAGATTCTTGTGTGCAATAGCCGACAGAAGGATTCTACACATATTCAAGCAGAACTTTTTGAATATGGAGAGCTTTTCGGTGAACTGACAGACGAGGGGTATTTTGCAATAGATTCCAGTGATGTTCAGGTGGAAGAAAAGGTTCTGGAGAAATACGAGCAGGAGGTTTTTGAGGGAGTTGATCCTAATAAGCCTCTGAATGAAAGCTCGGCTGTGCTTTTCAGTATGGAGGAGATTACATCAGAAGGGCAACTACTAAGATATATGAGGGTTGTTGCTTATTATTTTTATACTTACATAGTGTTTTATGACGGAGAGCAACTTGTCAGGGATGCTTATACCAGTGATAACGCAAAAAAATATTTTGAAAAGATGATAAATATATGATTATTGTTGAAATTTATGTGCCATATATTGATAAAAGGTATGAATTTAGATTGAATGAGGATGTTGCTATTTCAGTAGTTGTTGATGAGGTTTGTTCGATAATAAGCGAAAAGGAACAACGAGCTCTTCCAGGGGTAGGTAAGGGTATGGTGCTTTTTCATGTAGACAGAGGCATCGCTTTACCTGGAGATAAATCACTTTATGAAAGCAATGTTGATACGGGAGATAAACTGATTTTGGTGTGATATTTCACAATTTGTGCTGTTCATCGCAAAAAAATGGTTGTTTATCAGTTAATTAACAAAAATGTTCCATTCCGTGTATACTTTAATCATCCGATAAACAAACGGAACAAAAACCAAATTACATGGAGGAATTTATTATGGCAGCATTCAAAGTAACAACAGCGACACTTGTAGCCCAGGCAAATGAAATTACAAATCTTAACGGCAGATTCAAAACAGCAACAGAGAGTTTGGTAACTGCCGAGATGGATCTGAACTCAATGTGGGACGGCGAAGCTAACACAGCTTTCCACAATGCGTTTTTAACTGACAAGGCAAAGATGGATGAGTTTTACAATCTGATTAATGAGTATGTTGCAAGACTTCAGATGATTGCAACTCGTTATACTCAGACAGAGCAGACAAACGTTCAGATCGCAACAAACAGAACATACTGATAAACATTAATTGATTTAAAGGAGAGATTTGACATGACAGGCACAATTATGGTATCCCCCGACAGACTGATTTCAGCATCACAGGAGTTCAGCACACAGGGTTCAACAATGGCAGCAATTACATCAGAAATGCTCAATATCGTAGCTTCACTTTCTTCTGTATGGGAGGGTGATGCAGGTACAACTTATATGGCAAGATTCAGAAGTCTTGAGGCTGACATTCAGACCCTGAACAGAATGGTTCAGGAGCATGTAAATGATCTGCAGCAGATGGCAAACATCTATACAACAGCAGAGCAGCAGAATACTGACGATGCTGCAGCTCTTGTATCCGGTATTATTTCTTAATAAAAACTTATATGGTAGCTGTCGCAAAACAGACAAATGTTTTGCGACAGCCTTGTCGCAGTTGGGAGGAAGTTGATTTGCAAATCAATTTGACAAAGTTGCAAAATGTGGAAACAAGATTTAATGCGATAATAGGTGAGCTTGCTTGTCAGATAGAAAAGATTGGCAAACAGATTAAGTTTGTGCGTGTTCATGAGGAAGATTCGCAGGAAATTGCAGAGTTAAAAAGAATAAAGGATAAGCTGACTGAGAATATGCAGACGGTTATGAAATTAAAAGAGGCCGTAAAGAGAATTAATGGAATATATGCTTCAGGTGAAAAGCGTATTGTACGCTATATTGACGAAGGGCCAAAGGTCAAGCGTGAATTCAAGCCTTGCACATATATTTCAGATAAAACGGATTTTGATTGGAGCATAAAATGAAAGAACGTGACACTTCAATAATAAAAACAGATATTCCGGGATTAAGCTTAACTGTGGGTAAGCTTATTTCACATGCTGAGTTTTTGCATATGAGTATGTCACAGTTGACAGATGTTTGCCGTGAACTGGATAGTATATCTGGTTTGGAGTCAGCACAACAACTAAGAACAGATACATTGAACATAATTGAGCAAATAAAAGAAGCATTGGCAGTTGCTGAAAAAACAGCCAAAGAGTTTGAGTTTGCATTAGACATATATAGAGAGAATAAGCAGAAAACAGCAGATATAATAAACGCTATAGAGGTATAACACAAGGAGGCTTCTATGATTTCTGATTTAATAAAGGCTTTGCCGCAGGAGCGCAGAGGTGCCTTGGATAGAGTCGCGGTTGTGACAGCATTTGAAAAAGAGGTGCTTTGCGAGATACTGCAGCATCTGAATGGTATAAGAGAAAGTGTAAAGGAAGCAAACCTCTATTGGGATTCTGATGGTTCAAAGGCAGAAACGGAGAGGTTTTTGGCAGATGAGGAAGTTTTTGATAGAACTGAGAATGAGATCGGTAGGTTTATAGATAGATTAATGCCGGCTGCAGAGCTTGATTTAAGGGAGACCGTTTCTGAGGATCAGGACAGGTCATTGATTAATGATATCTTTAGTTAAAGAGGATAATATGGAAACTTACAATAATAACGAGTATAGTGTGTTTGGTACAGTTGCAAGACAAATGGAAGAAATTGCAGATTCTTTGGAGAAGAACATTCTTAAGGATGCAGCAGAGGATCAAGCGTTGATAATGCAAGCTGATGACAGTGAGAATGGAGCTTTGCTGTGTGAGAAATACCAAAAGGTTTTGGAGAGGATTTCCAAAACCAAAGAGGAATTGGTGTGCAATATTGACAAAATTCGTTCTTTTAAGCAGGGTTTTGGGGAATAATCAGGGAAGGAATAAGCGTAATGGACATTTTGCTATGGATTGTAGTCTCAATTTTTACTGTTTTTGTTATAGTGGCTTTAGTTTTCATAATTAAACTCAATTCCAGGGGCAGAAAGGGAAGCGAGATCCATATTTCAGGTGGAGCCAATATAGAGAGAGGTTATCTCAGCAACGACAGTAACTATTTTAAGGGAGGGTATGATTCTCTGGGAGAAACACTAGTAGTTGGAACAGATTATCGCACTTATACCGGGGAAGTGAAATATGTTGTTTTTACAGACATTAAGAACGGCAAGACCTTTTCCCTCAGCATAAAAGATAGTGTTGTTTTGGGCAGAGCCAAAGAAGTAGGTGTGTTTACTTTGTGTTCGGATTCTTCAATATCTAAAAAACATTGTCGAATAATTAGGATTCAAGGTCAGTTGTATGTAGAGGATCTTGGTTCTTCCAATCATACATATTTAAATTCCAGAATGCTCACAAATCCTTGTAGAATAACCAGTGGGGATATTCTGAGGCTTGGGAATACAAGTTTGAAGGTTCAGATATAAGTCGTTCATCAAGAAATTGTGCCAAATATCAGTTTTGGCACAATTTTGTTTTTATGATTGTATAATTAGAACATAAAACAAAGGAGATGATATTATGTCAACCATAAGGCTTACGGTAGATACAGAAAGACTGCATTATGATGTGAATGAAATGGAAATCCAACTTCAGGGTATAGAGGTTGATATGTCAGTGATAAATCAAGAAATAAACGCTTTGGGGACTATGTGGTCAGGTCAGGCAAAAGAAACTCTGAGTACAAGCTTTAATGAGTCCTTTGAAGCGGTAATGTCGACCCTTGAAAGATTCGGAAGCTATCTTGAGAGGTTGGAAACAGATAAAAATGAGTATAACAACTGTGAGGCAAGTGTCACTTCCCTTGTGCAGGGAATATGATCATAAGGAGGTAAGTGTATGGCGGTATTGAATTGTCCAGTTCCTAATTGGATCGACAGATTTCGGAATGTATTTGAGTTGATATTTGGATCAAGCATAGAAATAAAGGTGGATCCGGCGGACTTGCTGGAGGCAGCAGAACAGGTTAATAATAAAATTCATATGATGCAGAATCGTATGGAAGCCGTAAGCTACACAATGAGAAATATGGAGCGTTATTGGTCGGGGCAGGTGTTTGATGGCAGAAAGAATCAGTTCGGATTTCAGATAGGGCAAATGTTGCAAATCCTTACCGCTATGTCTATATATTCAGCTAAGCTTCAGGCGATAGCTCGGACATATATTAACGCAGAAGAGAACAATCAGGAAACGGCTGAAACACTTCCTGCAAATGTGATTAACTGAGGTGATAATAGATGAGAAACAGTTATCAGATTTATTGCGATTATGTGAGAGCTATTTCAAAGGCGTCTCAGTTGGACAGAATTGCTCGAACTTTGCACGGTACCAAGAACAGATATGTTTTAGAGCAGGTAGAAGAACTTGCTTGCAGTTGGCAGGGTGATCCTATTTACATACTAAGAGAAAAAGGCGATCAGATTGCTTTGTGCATAAATGATAGAGCAAATGAACTGCAGAGATTAGCGGAAACAATACGCACAATAGCAGTTAGAAATTATAATGCCGAGATGAGAGCTCTGGAGCTTGCCAGAAACCGCGAGAGCGGGGGCGGTTTTAGATAAAACATAAAGTTAGTCAGGGGGATTAATTGTGCCTAATATCAGTGTTGATACAAGAAAACTGAGAACCGGAGCCGCTTCTATGCGTGTTGGGGCAGTTACGCTGGGAATATGTGCAGCATCAGTGGAAAATGCAAGGAACTCACTTCCTTTCTCGGAGGACATAGTTCAAGCGATAAACCGAGTTCTAACTTCTAATTCGGAGGGCCTTTGGTATTCACGAGATAAGTTGCTAAGAATGGCAGATGCTGTGATGTCATCGGCAGAACTTTATGAGCATACCGAAAACAGTAGATGTTTTGTAATGGGAATTGATAGAATCCCATCTATTATGTATTTGTTGGGGATAGAGTCTTCTGCGGCTCGTGGCGATGGTGCGTTAAGCGGCAGTGTGGTTTCCGGTTCAATTGGCGGGAGCGGTTCCTTATTTGGAATGAGCCTTACAGGACTTGCAAGCGGTTCACTTTTAAACTACAATATAAGTGGTAGCACCGGTTACGGGCTAACTACTGATGAGAATGGTAATATTGAGAGCTTGGGAATTACTGCCGAAGGTGAAATATCTGCCAATCTTGCGCAAGGCTCGCTTACTGGTACTATCGGACTTCTGACAGGTACAGCTTCGGGCCAGGTGGGATCTGTGTCCGTTCGTGGAGAAACGGGACTTACCATTTTTGAAGATGGCAATTTTGTTCCTGCCTTGTATGCTAATCTCAGAGCATCAGCTTCTTTGTTAAGTGGGGCCGCTGGACTTACCTTTGGTAATGAAATAGCAAGTGGATATGCTAATGCAAACGGAGAGGTCCTTTCAGCAGAGGCTTACGCAAATGGTGCGGTAGGAGCTATTCGGATAGAGGATGAAAATGGAAATGTTACCACACAATACGGTGTGCAGGGCAAGGTTGGCGCTGAGGCATATGTTGCTCAGGGTACTTTGTCAGGCGGATTTGAACTTTTTGGAGTCAGGTTCAATGGCAGTGTTACAGGTAGCGTAGGAGGAGCCGGAGTATCAGCAGGCGGCTCAATAACAACGGGCGGAGTTTCCGGCACTCTGGGTGCAGGTCTGGGCGCAGGAGGCAATGTATCCTTTAGTATTGATTGGAGTGGCTTTGACGGTGGACAAGCTTGGGATACTATTTCCTCAGCTGGGGAGAACATCGGCGAATGGATGGAAGGCGTAGGAGAAAACGTTGATGATTGGTTCGAGGATGCCGGCGAAGCTGTCAGCGGTTGGTTTAAGTGATAATTATTGTTAATCGATTTATATATTTAGGAGGAATGTAGATATGTATAAAAACTTATTGCCAATAGGATCGGTCGTTTTGCTCAAGGGTGGAGAAAAAAGAGTTATGATCTGTGGAAGAATTCAGACCAGAAGTGGAGATCAAACAATTTATGATTATTCTGCTTGTTATTATCCTGAGGGAATCGTTGGTGCACACAGTATGTTTTTCTTTAATCACGATGGGATTGAAAAAATTTATTTTATGGGATTCCAGGACGAAGAGGAATTTATGTTTCACGAGCAGATTTTGGACAGACTTGGAGATCTGGCATTAGAAGACGACAAAATTGTCGTCAAGAATTTAATAGAGGATTAATGATATCGGATATGATTTGAACAACTTTTTTGCGGATAAAGTTTTACTGTTGTTTCCACCATTGTGGGTGTTCAGAATTATACGACTTGTTAAATTAGCTTCAAACCCATCTGCTTGATATGGCGGGTGGATAACTGTTTGCTCAAAATAGAGAAAATACATCTATTTTGTTGGAATATACACTTTGTTGTGATAAAATGTAAGCACAAATACAGTAAATGGAGATAAAAATAGGTGTTGATGATTAATCTTACAGCCAATTGGCTATGGTAAACGCAACTGTTAAATAACAACTTAATTATATCGGACTCGTCAGCATAGTTTGACGAGTCCGTTTTTTAGTGATTTTGCAGATTTATAGGGTTTGTCAAAAGTTAATCGTTGTGATATAATGAATGTATTTCAATTGAAAAGGATTTGTAATTATGGATTTTGTAGCAAAGCTGTCGGCTGAATTCAGCATCAAGCCTGAATATGCAGGCAATATTATAACGCTTCTTGACGAGGGCAACACCATTCCGTTCATTGCCCGTTACCGCAAGGAGCTGCACGGCTCTATGGATGATCAGGTTATCCGTGAGGTTGCAGACAGATTGGAGTATCTGCGCAACTTTGAGGCAAGAGCACAGGAGATCACGGAGCTTATTGAGGCTCAGGAGAAGATGACGGATGAAATAAGGGAATCCATTGCCAAGGCAGAGACCATGGCAGATCTGGAGAATATTTACCGTCCCTTCCGCCCCAAGCGCAAGACCCGTGCCTCCGTTGCAAAGGAGAAGGGGTTGGAGCCTTTGGCAGAGTATATCCTTGCTCAGGAGGACGAGACCTCATTCCCCATAGACTTAGCAGAAAAGTATGTGGATGCTGAGAAGGGAGTGGAATCTCCCGAGGATGCCTTGCAGGGTGCTCTGGACATTATTGCAGAGATATGCTCTGACAATCCCGAGATACGCAAACGCCTCTTTAACCTTGTATGGCTCAATGGTGTGGTGAAGAGTGTTGCCACAGATCCTGAGGCAGACAGCGTGTACACGGGCTACTACGAATTCTCAGAGGCAGTCAAGAAGATAAGCGGACACAGAATTCTTGCAATAAATCGCGGAGAAAGAGAAAAATTCCTGAAGGTTTCTGTGGAAATTTCAGAGGAAAAGCCCCTCTATATGATAAGGAAGGTTATGGTAAAGGGAAGCTCTCCCTGCTCTGAGGCAGTTATGACTGCCTGCGAGGATGCATATACGAGACTTCTCCTGCCCTCTATTGAGCGTGAGGTGAGAGCAGAGCTTACGGAGAATGCAGACGTTGCCGCCATGAAGCTGTTTGCCACAAATCTGCATCAGCTTCTGATGCAGCCTCCCGTTAAGGACAGGGTGGTTGTGGGACTTGATCCCGGCTACCGCACAGGCTGCAAGGTAGCGGTGGTTGACGGTACGGGCAGAGTGCTGGACACAACGGTTATCTATCCCACCCACAGTGAGGCACAGGTTGCTCAGTCCAAAGCAAAGCTTCTGAGCCTTATAAAAAAATACGGTGTTACCGTGCTGTCTATCGGTAACGGTACCGCCAGCAAAGAAACAGAGATGTTTGCCGCAGAGGTTATAGCGCAGGCGCAGAAGCCTGACCTTGCCTATATGGTGGTCAGCGAGGCAGGTGCCTCCATCTACTCCGCAAGCAAGCTTGCGGCGGCAGAGCTTCCGGAGCTTGACCTGACCTTGCGAAGCGCAGTTTCCATTGCACGTCGTTTGCAGGACCCCCTTGCAGAGCTTGTTAAGATCGATCCCAAGTCTATTGGCATTGGCCAGTATCAGCACGATATGCCTCAGAAGCGTCTGGGCGAAACTCTGGACGGCGTGGTTGAAGATTGCGTAAACTCCGTAGGTGCAGATCTTAACACCGCATCCCCTGCACTTCTTCAGAGAATTGCAGGACTTAACGGTACTGTGTGCAAGAACATCGTTGCCTACAGAGAGGAAAACGGCAGATTCCTGAGCCGTGCAGAGCTGAAGAAGGTTCCCAAGCTGGGCCCCAAGGCCTTTGAGCAGTGTGCGGGCTTTTTGCGTGTTGCAGGCAGCAAGGAGGCTCTTGACAACACAGCCGTGCACCCTGAGTCCTACAAAGCCGCAAAGGCACTTCTGAAGCTTTTGGGCTATACCTCAAAGGATATTGAAAACGGCGGAATCAAAGGTATCAAGGAAAAAATTACGGACACAAAGGCGATTGCAGAGGAGCTTGGCATAGGTGTGCCCACGCTTATGGATATTCTGGACGAGCTTACTCAACCCGGCAGAGACCCCAGAGAAAGCCTTCCTCAGCCTGTGCTTCGCACAGACGTTATGGGCATTGAAGACCTGAGGGAGGGAATGGAGCTTACAGGCACTGTGCGAAACGTAATCGACTTTGGTGCTTTTGTAGATATAGGAGTTCATCAGGACGGACTTGTGCACCTTTCTCAGATAAGTGATAAATTCATCAAGCATCCCTCTCAGGTGCTTAAGGTCGGAGATATTGTAAAGGTAAAGGTCCTCTCTGTAGACGTAGCAAAAAAGAGGATATCCCTCACTATGAAAGGTCTTTAAAAGGTGAGAATATGATTTTTATATGCTATCCCAAATGCACTACCTGCAAAAAGGCTCAGGCGTGGCTTGATTCAAAGGGGCTTGAATACACCCTGAGAAACATCAAGGAAGAAAATCCCACCGCAACTGAGCTGAGCCTCTGGCATTCAAAAAGCGGCAAAGAGCTCAGAAAGTTCTTTAACACAAGCGGACTGCTTTACAAATCAATGGAGCTCAAAAACAAGCTCCCCGCTATGAGCGAGGAGGAAATGCTTTCGCTTCTGAGCAGTGACGGCATGCTTGTTAAAAGACCTTTGCTTATAACCGACGATAAAGTTTTCATTGGCTTTAAAGAAAGCGAATGGGAAGAGATATTGACATAATAAACATATGCAAAACATCCCCGCCTGCGAATTGACGCAAGTGGGGATGCCTTTTATTCTGCTTTTTTATTATCAATTGATTTTTTGATAAGATCAAAGGTAACACCGTATTTCTGAGCAATATCCTTTGCGTAGCTTACACCCTGAGGCGGTGCAATAAACACCTTGAAGGAACGCTGTCCGTTCTCAACACCGGTCACCATACTCTCTATAATACTGTCGCCCTCTGTGCTGCTGTTTATCTCGTCAAGACCTCTTGCAAGGTCGTGCATATGAGTGTTGAACACAGCACGCACTCCCAGGTATCGCATTGCCTTCACAACGTCCCTGGCGATATACAGACCCTCTGCTACGTTTGTGGTAGCAAGGCTTTCGTTAAGGAGAAGCAGGCTGTATCTTGTAGCTTTTTCAAAGATCTCTGCAAGGCGCTTGCTCTCTTCTCCAAGTCTGCCCAGATCCACAGTATCGTTTTCATCTGCAGGGAAGTGGGTGAAAATATTGTCACAGGGGCTGAATTTCATAGAATTTGCAGGCACGTATATGCCGTTTTGTGCCAGCAGGAAAGCAAGCCCCACCGCCTGAGTTACCGTGGTTTTACCGCCTCGGTTAGGTCCTGTGAGGATGTATATACGCTTTGTATCGTCAAAATCAAAATCGTTGGTAACGATTTCCGTGCTCTCAGGGCGCATGGCAAGCTTAATGTTGTAAATATCCTTTGCACTACACATACGGTCTTCCTTCGCGGCAACCTCTGCCTTGCACAAGGGCATACCCTTTGCTTTTATTTTCTCGCAAAGCTCTGCAAACCGGATGTAAAATATTATCTCAGGCATAAGGGATATGAAGGTGTATCCGCTGTTGCCCACGTATTTATTGAGCATAGCTTTCAGATTGTTGACCGTTCGCTTGAGGATATCCGTCACAACCTTTTTAAGTGCATCAGACATAGGGTCTGCCCCTGTGAGGGATGAGTTTTCCACGTGGTGAATATCCTGCTGGGCCCCCATTGCCAAAGCCCCCAGGCCGAAGCCGGAGGTGGAGGGGTTGGCAGGGTGGTAAGACAAGAAGCCGGCTACCTCTGTTGTGTGATTGAGCTCTCCCTGTTTGGAGGCGAAGTTCAGGAATTTTTTCAGCAATCCGCTATCTGTAAAATGAGCATCATTGAGAGATACCACACCAACGGACTTGGGTCTGAGCAGATCATCAAGATTCACTCCGAGAGTGATGCTTTTTACACGACGAACCTCACCCAGAGTTTCCTCTATATCCTTTTTGAGTATGGGAAAACCACTGCTTTCAAAGATCTCCGTCACTCTTTTTCTGAGACTTATCAGTCCGTCTGAGTGAACGTCAATGGCTTCAAGAGTGTTTTTTATGCCTGTTATGCAGTCAACATATGCGTCAAGCTCACGCAGACGGTTTACAAGCTGCCAAAGGGACGAGGACTCCTGATCCTTCTGGAATCTTTCTATATCCTTCAGGTCCTTGAGCTTTGCAAGTACCCGCATCAGGTCTTCTCTAAGCTGAGGAAATCTTAGGAAATCTTCAAACACATCGCATCTGTATCTGATGGTCTCCTCGTCACTTGTAATGTTTATGAGGAGCTGTTTTATGCTGTTTCTCTCAAAGGAATCCTCGCTCAGAGCTTCACAGATGAAGTCCACGGACAGGTCGTTTATAGCTTCGTTTGTGAGCTTGCGGTAGACAGCTTTTGAGTTTTCGGGATGCAGAAGACTGAAATTTTCTGTAGGCATATGATCACTCTTTTCAACTTTATATATAATCTTTTATTAATACTATCACACGCTGTGGTTCAATTCAATAGAATTGCCGATGTTCATATCTAAAGAACTTGAAAATTTTATAAAATCGTGTATCATATATCACAAAGAGGTGATAAAAATGGGCAACGAAACCCTGAAGAGAATCAATGAACTTGCAAAGAAAAAACGTGAAGAGGGACTTACCCCAAAGGAGCAGGAAGAACAAAAGGAGCTTTATAAAATATATCTTGGCAGTATCCGAAGTCAGTTTGAGAGCACCCTCGACAACGTAAGCGTAAAGGCCGACGACAGCAAGGTTATCCCCTTTAAAGAGGCATACCGAAAAAAGTGATCGCCTCTAACCGAATCAAGGACAAAAAACATACACGGTGAGCATATTTTTATTAAATATTCCCTTGAATATAGCTGTCGGATGTGTTACAATAAACTTGGCATATTATATGGCTGAAAATATACTAAAGAAAGGAATTTCAACATGAAGACAAAGAAAAACTTTGCTCTGAGAGCATTGAGCGTATTTTTATGCTTACTGCTCACACTTTCCACTGTTCTTGTTGCAGGTGTGTTCTCCACGGCCGCAGGCGCAGAGGAAGGCATCTACCTGAGAGGTAATATGAATGGTTGGAACTGCTACGAACAGTACAAGTTTGTAGACGAGGGCAACGGCATTTACACTCTGGTACTTGACATGACAGGCGGAAACTATGAGTTCAAGATCGCAACTCCCACCTGGAGTGTTTCCATCGGAAATGAAACCAACGACAATGACAATGCTCATCTTGTGATCGAAGCAGACTCTATCATCAAGTTTACTGCCGACACAAACACAAGAAACTACACAGCAGAGTCTATGAACGAAAAGAGCGACTTTACTCTCGGCACTTCAGCACAGACCATCGAGGCTGAGCAGTACACCTACGCTCTGGGTGCCGTAAACGTATGGGAGGATGCTGCAGCATCAAGCGGCAAGTACGTTGGCGCTTTTGACGAGGGCGATTCCCTTAACTACGGCGTTACTGTTGCAGGCGACAAGGCTCAGGCATATAAGTTTGAGATCTATGTAGCTTGCGAGGCAGATTCGGGTGTGTTTGATTTTACCGCAGGCACAGAGACCTTCTACTCACACTTCGGTGTAACAGGCGCATGGCAGACCTACAAGACGGTTGTTGTAACAAAGACTCTGAACCCCGGCTACAACAGAATCACAATCGACAACATTGCCGGTACATATAATGTAGACAAGATCGTTGCAACTCCCGTAGAGGCTGCAGATACAATCGCAACAGGCAAGACAACTCTTGACCTTAAGAACTTTGATGCAGCATCAGATGCAGCTCTTATCAAGAACGGCACCTTTACAAACGCAAAGGAAGAGGAGTACGTTTCTTTGATCGTTAAGCCTGAGCTTGACGGCGTTTACACCGTTAACATCGGCACAGAGGCTGACATTATTGTTAATGATTTCGTTTATGAAAACGGGGACAACATCGTTATTGAGGGAGAGACAGAGCTCCTTATCTACGCAACCCAGGACAACACAACAGTAAAGAACATTTCCTTTGAGTATATCAACAACGTTGAGCTTATGGGATATATGATCTACGACGATGTAGCAAATGCATACGGTTACCGTTTTGCAAACACCTTTGCAATTGACCGTATCATTATTGGTGCTAACACAGACATCGGAGCAGGCAAGATCGTTCTCAGCAACGGCAAAGAAATTGCTGTTGATGCTGTTGCAGATGGTGCAGAGACATTTGTGAACTTCGATGTTGCTGAAAACATCACATGGTTTACTTACGTTGGAGAAGATGCAGCATTTGCTGACCTCCAGGTTATCGGTACAAAGGTTATGGATTCCGCAACTGATATTGCTCTTGACGGATACGTAAGCATTTCAGGTGCATGGGACTATGCAATGGACGTTCCTTACGCTACAACAACTGCTACAGAGGGCAAGATCGGCTTTGGCTTTGACAAGGAAGTTACAGTTGAGAAGATCGTAGTTATCGGCGCTGACGACAGCATCCCCGCAAAAGCAACTCTCACAACTGCAGACAACAAGAAGGTAGAGCTTACAGGTACAAAGAAGGGTAACGACGTTATCTTTGAGATCGAAGACTCATATTCCTTCGGCTTCTACCTTGACTTTGGCAAAGAGATCAACTATGCTGCAATTCAGGCATACGGCGATGACACCTTCAAGGGTGCAACCAAAAACGTAAGCGGTGCACAGGACTACACCCTCTTTGCAAACGGACTTACAGAGGACGACTCCCGTGTTATTGCAAACACAGGTTACCACATCCTTACTTCTGAGACAGGCTCTGACAGAGAATGGGAGTACAACCCCTTCACCACAGCCAACTCCTCCGAGGATAAGGATAATCCCCTTACTATCCTTGATGCTCCCACATTCTATGCTCCCAACACACCTTTGGCTGAGGCAGCATACAACCTGACGATGGAAGAGATCTACAAGAGCATCAACTACGATGAAACCTACGGAGATGTGTTCTACACAGGTACAAACTGGCACAAGGTCTGGACCCGTGATACCGCTATCTCCATGCAGTACATCCTCTCCTGGCTCTTCCCCGAGATTTCTGAGAACTGTGCAGACGCTAAGGTTGTAGGCACAAACGGAAATTACGTATTTGAGGAAGATACAGGTACAGGCGGATCCTACCCTGTATCCACAGACCGTATCATTATGATGCTGGCTGTTTGGGAGACTTACCTTGCAAACGGTAACGAGGAGACCCTCGAGAAGTTCTACGAGGTAGCATCCAATACAATCACTCAGGACCTTGCTGTTGTATACGACAAGGAAGCAGGACTTTTCCGCGGCGAGACCTGCGGTCTTGACCACAGAGACAAGACCTACGGCGACTGGACCGGCGAAAACGACCAGAACGGTATCGTTGCAATTGCAGAGGGCAAGGCTACCTCTACAAACATCATCTATTGCCAGGCAATGAAGATCCTTGCAGAATCTGCGCAGATCCTCGGCAAGGATGCACAGGAAGCAAAGGCTTGGGCAGACCTTGCAGCTGACCTTGAGGAGGCAATCTCCACAAGACTTTGGCACGAGGAGCTGGGCACATACACATCCTGGGAGTATCCCGACTGGATGGGCTCACCCCTTGCTTACAAGCAGGACGTTCTGGCTGACGGCTACGCTGTTTGGTACAACATCGGCGGAGATGAGAAGTCAAACTCCATAATGGAGAACCACACACTTGTACCCTTTGGTGCAAACACAGTTTATCCCAACAAGAACGCAGAGCGTTGGACAGACTATAAATATCACGACAGCGGCGTATGGCCCGGCTGGGAAGCACTGCTTATGATCGGTGCTGTAAACCACAAGGACGAGAACAACCTCCTTGCAGAGGAGATCTGGAACTCCTGCGTGCGCGGTGCAGTTTCCTGCCTGACAAACTACGAGGTTATTGACTACGAAACAGGCGAAGGCTTACACTCCACACAGCAGCTCTGGTCAGTTGCAGCTACAATGGCAGGCTACTACAGAGTTCTCTTCGGTATGGAGTACACCACAGATGGTATCACATTCGATCCTTACGTTCCCCAGTGGATGGAAGGCCCCTTCTATGTAGATAACTACAAGTACAGAGATGCAAACCTGTCACTTGAGCTTTATGGCAAGGGTGATACAGTTAAGGAGATCTATGTAAACGACGAGAAGGTAGCAAATGACTACGTATTCCCTACAGATGCAAAGGGCGACTATTTCATTACTATCTATCTTGAGGACAGCGGCGCAGAGGATACTGTAAACCTTAAGGTTGAGAACACAACCAAGGCTCCCACAGCTCCTGCTGCAAAGCTTTCAGGCACAACACTCAGCTGGAACGCAGTTGAGAACTGCACATACAAGGTATGGACAGGCACAGAGTATGTTGATGTTGACACAACATCCTACACAGTTGATGCAAGCAAATACGGCGTATATTCCGTAGTTGCAGTAGATAAGACCACAGGTCTTTGGTCTGAGCTTTCTCAGCCTTCAGTATTCAACCCCGTAACCGTTAAGGTTAACGTTGGCAACGTTGTAGATAATCTCTCTGCTCTTAAGGGTGCTCAGTTCAAGGTAACTGTTCCCGCAGACGGCGAGTATCAGATGTATGCAATCCACAACAATACAAACGTTGGTGATCCCACATCTTCACTCACAGCAGCAATCCGTTCCGTATATGTAGACGGTAAGGACGTAGGCACACTTGTATTCCCTGTTTCTAACTTCCAGAATCAGAACAGCTCACATCTGAGACTTACACTCACAAAGGGTGAGCACACAGTAGAGGTTAAGTACGATACCGCTGATTGGTTCGATACCAATATGTCTGAGTCAAGAGATGAGTACAAGCACAACGACGTAACCTACAAGTCCTTTGTATTTGACCTTGTAGACGGCGACTTCAGCGGCGGAGTTACACCTCCCCCTGCAGACGTTAAGCCTGAGGACGTAGAGCTTGACGGCACAAAGTATCCCATCTTTGAAGGCTACAACACCATCGTTTACTCTGCAAAGAGCGATTGGGAGAAGGCATACATCTATGCTTGGGGCGATTCCGGAAATAACGGAGAGTGGCCCGGCGTAGAGATGAAGTTCGTTGTAACTAACGATTACGGCGAGAATATATTCGTTGCTTACGTTCCCAAGGAGTTTGGTAATTATATTATCAGCAACGGCTCCGGTGAGCAGACTGTTGACCTGAGTGTTGACAAGAGCCTTGGTATGTATATGGCAGAGAAGAATGAGGAAGGTAAGTGGACCATCGGCGAGTGGACTCCTGAGTTCTACGAGTACGTAGCACCCACACAGCCTACACAGCCTACTCAGCCCTCCGATCCTGTAACTCAGCCCTCTGCTCCTGCAAAGGATATTATTCTTGGCGATGCAGACGGTAACGGTATAGTAAACGTTAAGGATGCAACTTCTATCCAGAAGCACGTTGCAGAGCTCATCACACTTTCAGAGGATGGTATTGTTGCAGCAGATTCAGACGGCAACGGTACAGTAAACGTTAAGGATGCAACAGCGATCCAGAAGCATATTGCAGGTATGGAGACAGGCTTTGACATTGAGCAGCCCATAAAGTAATCTGCATTGATGTAAAATAAATTATTCAGGAAGGTTCCCGCTTAAAACGGGAGCCTTCTTTTTTGCTGTAAAGGTTGATTGATGCAAAACTTTGTGATATAATTAACAATCTGGCGAAAGCAATAATTCTTTTTCAAGGAGAAAACAATGAGAAAGTTTGATACAAAGGTACAACATCTGAAATACAAAGTGCTTCGGGAGGTTGCCCGCCGTGCGTGGCAGGGAACCTTGCTTGAGAATGTGCTGGATATTCCCAAAGCGATAGTGCCCGGCAAAACCCCCACGATGCGTTGCTGTGTTTATAAGGAACGAGCCATACTTTCCGAGCGAGTTCGCATTGCTATGGGCGGCAACAAGGATAACCCAAACGTGATCGAGGTTATAGATATTGCCTGCGATGAGTGTCCTGCAGCAGGCTACGAGGTGACGGATTCCTGCAGAGGTTGCCTTGCTCACAGATGCGAGGACGTGTGTAAAAGAGGAGCGATCTCCTTTGATCACAACCATGTGGCGCACATTGATAAATCAAAGTGTGTCGAATGCGGAGCTTGTGCCAAGGTGTGTCCTTATTTTGCCATTATCAACCGCAAGCGTCCCTGCCAGATTGCCTGCAAGGTGAAGGCGATCTCTATTACGGAGGAAAACGCCGCAGAGATAAATAACAATAAATGTATTCAGTGCGGAGCCTGTGTGTATCAGTGTCCCTTTGGCGCCATTACGGATAAATCCTATATACTGGATGTAATAGATATCATAAAGAAAAGCGACCGAGGCAGGAACTACAAGGTGTACGCTATGGTGGCTCCCGCAATTTCCAGCCAGTTTAAATACGCTTTGCCGGGGCAGGTCATCAAGGGCCTCAAGGAGTTGGGCTTTACGGAGGTTGTGGAAGCAGCTCTGGGAGCAGATATGGTTGCTCAGGCAGAAAGTGCGGAGCTTACGGAGAAAGGCTTTCTTACAAGCTCCTGCTGTCCTGCCTTTGTGGATTACGTGTACAAGGCGTTTCCGCATCTTGAGTCTTTTGTTTCCAAGAACCTTTCTCCCATGGCAACCCTTGCAAGGTGGCTCAAGGAAAGAGACGGTTCTGCAAAGGTGATATTTGTTGGTCCCTGCACGGCAAAGAAAGCAGAGGCAAAGAAGGCCTCCGTAAGAGATTACGTGGACAGCGTGCTGACCTTTGAGGAGCTGCAGGCATTGTTTGACAGCAAAGATATTGATATTACTGCCCTTGCGGAGGAGGAGCTGGACAGCGCCTCGTATTTTGGCAGGATCTTTGCCCGTTGCGGAGGACTTGCCGAGGCAGTTAAGGAAGGAATTGCAGAAAGCGGCAGAGAGTTTGAGCTGAGGCCCCTCTCCTGCGACGGAATAGAAGCTTGTAAATCCGCACTCCTTAAGAAAAGCAAAAACGCTCTGGATGCCAACTTTATTGAGGGAATGGCGTGTACGGGAGGCTGTGTAGGCGGTGCAGGATGCCTGACCCATGGCGAGATCAACAAAGCAAAGGTTGAAAAGTACAGCCGCACCGCTACCCGCAAAACAATTTCAGAGGCAGTATCGTCTATGGAAGATTAAAAATTATTAGATATCGGGCAGGCTGATTGTGTTTTCACAGTCGGTCTGTTCATTTTTTATGTATAAAACATATTTTTGGTGTGGATCTGATCTTGCTGAACGGTGTTGTGGGATCTTCTCTGGTGAGGGCGAATTGTCGGGAAAAGTTCAGGAAATGCAGCTAAAAATGCGCAAAAATGATTTTTGGGTCGTTTTTTTGAGAAAAAATTCTTGACAATGTTTCAAAAAGAATGTATTATGATTAAAAATGAACATTAACCCCTGCGAATGTAAACCATGTATATTTATATTAGTTAGGGGTTCTTTTTGTTTCATACAGCTCTTGACTACAGGGCTTAATTGAACGACGCGGCAAAATGCCGAAGATCGAGGTGCAAAAATGAAAAAAGGTTTATTGGTGTTGCTGGTAATAACGCTGTTGTTTACCTTCTTTGCTGATTTTGGCTCAAAGGAAACGATAGTTGTCTGCGCTTCCTCTGAGCAGTTCAGAAATGATGCTTTGCAGGAGCAGCTGGCAGAGGAATTCCCACATTACAACGTGGTTGTAACCTATATGTCCACAGGCAAATCCGCCGCAAAGGTTTTTGCGGAGGGAGAGGACACGGAGGTAGACATCCTCGTTGGCCTTGAAACGGGATATATGAACAAGATTAAAGGTGAGCTTGCGGATATCTCCGGCAAAAGCAGAATCCCTTATCTGGAGGGGCTTACCCCGGAGGATAACGAGAATCTGTGGGTAACCTGGGAGAAGCAGGCAGGCGCTATAATCGTTAATAAAGACATCCTTGCAAAGCATGGATTGGAGGCTCCTCAGTCTTACGAGGATCTGCTCAAGCCTGAGTACAAGGGCTTGGTTGCAATGCCTGACCCCAAATCCTCAGGCACGGGCTATTTCTTCTATAAGAACTGGGTCAATGAGTGGGGCGAAGAGGCTACCCTTGAGTTTGTAGATAAGCTCTACCCCAACCTGAAGCAGTTTACCGAATCCGGCTCGGGTCCGATAAAGCTCCTCAAGCAGGGCGAGATCGCGGTGGGACTTGCTCTCACCTTCCAGGGAATCAGCGAAATGAACGACGGTCAGCCCTTTGATATCATCTTCCCTCAGGAGGGATCACCCTATTCCCTTACAGGCACAGCTATCATAAAGGGACACGAGGGCAAAAAGGGCGTTGAAGAGGTGTTTGATTTTATAATCAACAGCTTCCTCAAGTATGACAAAGAGTATTTCTGTCCCGAGACCATTTATGACGGGCAGATGAATTACATAGAAAACTATCCCACAGATATTCCCTATGCAGATATGACGGGAATTCAGGACTATTTGGCGAAAGAGAGGCTGCTGTCAATATGGAAGTACTAAATACAAAGCTCTCAGTAAAGAATCTGAGCAAAACATATGCAGGAAAAACCGTACTCAATAACATTAGCTTTGACCTTATGGAGGGAGAATTCCTTTCTATATTGGGTCCTTCAGGCTGCGGTAAGACCACACTTCTGAGAATCCTCATCGGTCTTGAAAAGGCAGACGCTGGAGAGATCATCAAAGGCGGACAGGATATCTCCGGATTTGCAAGCTTTGACAGAGGTATGGGAATCGTGTTCCAGAACTATGCTTTGTTCCCCAATATGACCGTACTGCAGAACGTGCAGTATGCTCTGACTCTCAGAAAAGAAACCAAAAAACAGGCAAAGGAAATTGCTATGCGCACCATTGAGCAGGTGGGGCTTACAGACCAGATGCACAAGCGTCCCCACCAGCTTTCAGGCGGACAGCAGCAGAGAGTTGCCATTGCCCGTACACTTGCAATGAATCCCGACGTTATCCTTCTTGACGAGCCTATTTCTGCTCTTGACGTTACAAACCGAGAGATTATGAAGGCGGAGCTTAAATCTTTGCAGAAGAAGTTCAACGCAACGATGCTCTTTATTACTCACGACCAGGAGGAGGCGTTCTTCCTCAGTGACCGTATTATGGTTATGAGCGAGGGCAACATTGAGCAGATGGCAACTCCCCTTGAGCTCTATCAGAATCCTGCAAACGACTACATAAAGGAGTTTGTGGTAGAACAGCTTGATAAGAAGTATCAGGATCTTTCCAGATACACAGGACGAGGTAAGTATGAAGGTTAAGAAGAATAAAGGCTATTTTGGCGCGAAGTACCTGCTGATAGCGTATCTTCTGGTAAGCATTGTTCTGCCCATAGGCTTTTTGTTCAGCAATATCAGAGGCGGTAACGTCAGCGAGGTCTTGTCTTCAGCGCAGTTTTGGCCAATGCTTAAAAATTCAGTAATAACAACGGTTATTGCAACTGTGATCTCTGTTTGTCTTTCTTTTGCGCTTGCGTGGATGATTAATCGCTCCAATATCAAATTCAAATCACTTTTTGTGGTGCTTTTTACAATGCCTATGCTTATTCCCAGTATTTCTCACGGTATGGGTCTTGTGTTCCTTTTTGGTGACAACGGAATCATCACAAATCTTTTGGGACTTAACATAAACCTTTACGGATATACGGGAATAGTTATGGGCTCCGTGCTCTATTCCTTCCCCGTGTCCTTCCTTATGTTTAACGATTCCTTCCAGTATGAGGACTTCACCATCTATGAAGCGGCAAGTGTGCTGGGAATGTCTAAGTTCAGACAGTTCTTGTCCATAACTCTGCCCTCTATGCGCCGCACTATTGTATCTGCAGTTCTTGCGGTGTTCACAATGATATTCACAGACTACGGTGTTGCTCTTATGACAGGCGGCACGGCAATGACTCTGCCTGTTTATATGTACCGCGAGGTTATTGGTATGATGAACTTCTCAGGCGGTGCGGTAATAGGCGTGGTTCTTTTGCTTCCTGCTTTGGTTGCATTTATTATGGATCTTAGAAACAGCGGAATCAATGCCTCCGGCAGTACTGTTACAAAGGCTTACAAAATAGAAGAAAACAAGACAAGAGATACGATCATATACATCGTGCTTGCGGTGGTTATAGTTCTTCTTTGCCTGCCTGTATTTGCATTTGTGCTGTTAAGCTTCGTGAAGCAGTATCCCATAGATATGTCTTTCAGCCTTGAAACGGCAAAGAAGCTTCTCTCCTCAGGTATAGGTCAGTATTTCATCAATTCCGTTGCAATTGCATTGCTTTCATCTCTGGTGGGTACTTGTCTTTCTTACTTCTCCGCATATGTAACCGCAAGAAGCAAGAAGTCAGTATCAAACGGAATGCTTCACTTTATCAGTATGCTTTCTCTGGCTGTGCCCGGAATCGTTCTGGGTCTTTCCTACGTGCTTACCTTCAAGAACGTTCCCATTTACGGCACAATATTTATTCTGGTGGTTGTAAACATCGCTCACTTTTTCTCATCCCCATATCTGCTTGCATACAATTCCCTCTCAAAGTTTAATCCGAACTTAGAGGATGTGGCAGATTCCCTGGGAATTAACAGAATGAGGCTCCTCTTCTCCGTTTACATTCCCGGTACCAAAGCCACCATTGTAGAGATGTACAGCTATTTCTTTGTAAATGCCATGATCACCATCTCTGCGGTATCCTTCCTGATGAACTTCCGTACAATGCCTTTGTCCCTGCTGATTCCTCAGCTTGAGTCACAGTCATTTATTGAGGGTACGGCCATGGTTTCCCTGCTTATTCTTCTGGTGAATCTGCTGGAGAAGGGTATAGCTTTTGCAGTCAAAAAGAAAATTGCCAAGGAAGATGCAAACATCCTTGCTCCTCCTCTTGAGACTGAAGAAGTATAAACAGTTCACTTTGCATACATAAATCAACGCCTGACGGTGATTTTCACCCTCAGGCGTTATTAATATGCAAATGTTCCTCAGCGTAACAGCAGTGTTACAGAGCGTTTCTTGACATAAAGAGGCGGTTCGGTTAAATTAGAAGCAGAAAAAGGAGGCGGCAAAAATGACCTTAGGTGAAAAACTTAAACTTTCAAGAAATCGGATGGGATTATCTCAGGAGGTGCTTGCTCAGAAGCTCAGGGTGTCCCGTTCTGCAGTTGCAAAATGGGAGACGGACAAGGGCATTCCCGACGTGGAGAACCTGAAGGCGTTGGCTGAGCTTTTGGGCGTGAGCGTGGATTATCTTTTAAGCGAGGGTGACGGCGCTTGTAAGCATATACTCAAAGAGAGTGTGGATCTTTCTTTGTATGCCGGAAAGGGCACGCGTGAGAAAAAGGACACAGTTGTTAAAGAGAAGTTCCCTGATGCAGATATTGTTCCGCTTATTGCAAGGGAAAAGCTTACAAAGGGACAGCGCATATTTGATAATCTGCTTGGAATCTTTACAGATGCCCCCTTTGGAACGGCAGATGTATTTAATGAGATCAAAAACTGCAAAGACCAATATTATCTGGCGCAACGGGGAGACAGGCAGTTTTTGGTGTTGATCACAGACGAATTCATAGAGAGCCGAGAGCTCCCGCAAAAGCTGGAAAAGGATAAGTTTGAATTCGGAAATATGAAGTTCATAAAATGCAAATACGGGGTAAAGTGATGGGGCGTGATTTTAGAGAAAAACTTTTCTGCTTTTTTATTTGCTTGAGCCTGGCATTGTCCGTTGCTGTAAGCGCATCGTCGGCAGGGTGTGAGTTTTCCCTGTCACAGGCACAGGTGAAGCGGGGCAGGCTATTCACCGTTTCTTTGGAGTGTAAGGCTGACAGAGAGGTCTGTGCCTTTATTGCAGAAGTTGAATATGATGCGGATGCTGTGGAGTATAGGTCTGCATCGGTAACAGATGCTCGGGCTCGGTGCAGTGTGAATGCAACTGAGGCGGGGCTCGTCAGGCTTGTATATCTTTGCGAGGAAGGTGCAGACTGCAGTGGCAAATCGCCGCTTGCAGAGCTTAAATTCAAAGCCTTGGAAAGCGGAGAGTTTCCTATGTCCCTTAGCGTGATGCAGGTTGTTGACGGAGATGCTTCGGATGTGCAGGTCAGCAAGGCAGAGAGTTCGATTGTGCAGGTGGATGCCCCGACGGGATCCGACAACGGCTCAGGGCGGAAGGAATCCGTCAAATCGGATAAGGCGGAGGCGGCGAGTGCACAGGATGAGCCTACATCTACAAGCTCCGAAGAGGAAAGCGCAAACTCGAACTCTTACACGAGCATTGAAAAGGCAGAATATGACGTGATCCTGATAGTGGCATCTGTGGCGGCAGTGCTCGTGCTTTTGTGTTTGGTCGGGTATTGTGCATATAAATACGGAGTAAAAGCTGCGACTAAAAACAAAGAGCATGTACCTATTGACGGGAAGTCGGATGATATGCAGGATGAATAGATATCCTGCAGACAGTGAGCTGTTTCGGACGCAATACCGCAATAAGTAATATAATAAATAATATTGATGTATAACTAAAAAGAGAGAACATTACGGAATTTTATTCGCTTTGTTCTCTCTTTTGTTATTTTACAGAAGATTCAAGAAATCTATTTTTTCATCCTTTTTATGAAGTTAAGTATTAATTCTAAATCCTCATCACTCATATTTCTGAGTTCTTTTATGATGCTGTTTATGAGTATGGTGTTTTCTTCTTTAGATCTGAAGAATTCCTGAGGAGTAATTTCGAAGTATTCGCATATATACAAAAACTCCTGCAAAGACGGGAGGGCTCTGCCTGAAGAAATGCTTTGAATATATCCCTTGCTGTGCCCCAAATCAATGCTCATTTTATATTCGGACACACCTTTTTTTAGCCGTAATGCTGTAATTCGTTCGCGAATAAATTCATAAGCCATCTCAAACACCTCTTTATTATATTATATACTGCGCAAATTAGTAAAATTACTGTACAAAATAGCTGTTGAGATTGACATATACCGCTAAAATTAGTATAATTTGTCCAAGGTTACTGTTGTTAAAATGTGGTTACAGAAAAATCACCCGCCGCATATGGCAGGTGAATTTAATTAGGGGTAAATATAATTAGCTGATCTTCAAATAAATTTTAATTGTAAAAACGTTGTTTTCGGTCTGAATGGATACGTATCCATTGTATTTTTTGGATATTTCCTTCAGGACTTCTATGCCAAAGCCTTTGTGATTGTGTTTGGTGCTTTTAAAGCTATCGTGGTTTTTATTTATGGCTGTATCATAGTAATTTTCACAAGTGATACATAGGCTGTCAGAAGTTATCACAGAGGATAGCACAATAAAGGCATTTTCTCTTCTACGTGACATCATACAGGCATCGTATGCATTGTCAAGTATGTTAGTGAATATTCTGCACAGGTCAAATTTTTTTATATTAATGTTTTGCGGAAGATTTAGGTTTGCAGAAAAGTCGATGTCAGCGTTCTGTATTATTTCGGATTTGTTTAAAACAATTAAATTTATCAGTTCGTTTTCGCAGTAATATTTGATTCGGGTTTTCTTCAGGGTATCCTTGATTCCTTCCAACACGTCTGAAGCAAGCTTTTTGTTTTCTGATATTTCGCTTGAGGTTATGATGTTTTCAATTACCATAACTGCATTTGAAAAATCATGATTAAGCTTGCGAGTTTCATTTATGTTTTTTTCAAGCTTTTCGTAATATTCAAGCTCCAGGCTTTCTTTTGCCTGTATTATCTCAAGCTCACGCTTCAGCTCGTAATTCTGAGAATTAGTGAGAAGGATTTTGTACAGGAAAACATCTGCAAGAATGGCAAAAACTACAGTGATAATGAGTAAAATCGTATATGCAGGGGACCTTATCAGCATGCTTTCGATGGTGTAGTCGTTTTTATAAGAACAGTATCCGATGGTAAGCAAGAGCAATAACTGAGACATAATAACAATATGAAATTGCCACAATTTATTTGTCACATTTTTGCGCCTGATCTTATTATACACAATACTTGTGGCAAACATTAGAAAATAGGAAAAAACTGCCACAATAAGTCCGCTTATAAGGTGGACCGGCAAGCCGCCGATTGGTTTGGTCGTACTGATCTGAAGCAGAGACATTATTATTACCGCCATCATATCTGCTATGGTCATGGTTACTACCCAAAGAGCAAATGCAATGAGCTTTTGTCCTTTGGTTTCTTCATAACATAAAAACAAATACACTAACAGAACAGACAAAAGAATAATAGTTTTTAACGGAGAGGTTAACATAACGGGACTGGATCTGCATACAACAGCAAAAGCCATTTGGATTCCCATTGCGACAAAGAATATCCAACGTTTTTCTTTTTTAAATTCAAGCATTTTTGACGGCATAGAAAACCATACGAGAAAGCATACCAGATCTGCAATAAGCGGCATATAGGTTTGAAAAATGTGGTTGTTTTCCATAGTTTGCTCCTTTTGTTTTATGACGACAATGAAAGCAGAGTGCTTACATTGTTTGAATATTTGCGGCTTACGGGAATATGATCACCGTTTTTAAGAATAAGATGCTTTCCGGTGGTGCTCTCTATATATTCGATGTTTACTATATAGCTTTGATGACACCTGATAAAGTTCTCAGGAAGCTGTTTTTCTATATCTGAAATTTTCGCATAGGCGGAGTAAACATTGGTTTCTGTGCTTATCTCACAGATTCGTTTGCGACTTTGAACGCATACGATATCTTTTGCCATAAGTCGATGGCTTTTGTAATCAGAAGTGAATTCTATATGCTCGTTTTTGCGAATCAATTCTATTTGTATTTTCTTTAAAAAGAAATTCAGAATATTGTATTGTACAGGTTTTGCCACAAAGCCAAAGGGTTGAAAATCTGAGAAGATCCTGCTGTAGTATTGATCGTCATAGCCGGTGAGGAAGATGACTTTTATCATAGGATATTTATTGTGAATGCTCGAAGCTATCTCAATTCCGTTTTTGCTTTCATTAAGCACAATATCAAGTATCAGGGCATCTATTTTGTTTTCACTGTTTTCTATTATATCAAATAGTTGTGCCGAGTTTGCGGCAATACTTACGGTACATTTAAAATGGTTGTTTATGTAGTTGCTTATGTCTTCGCAAATTATAGGGTTGTCATCGCAAATTACTATATTCATATAATCACCGTTAATATTATACCCGTACCGTAGCTTCATTGCAAATACAAGAAATGCTAAAAGTTACATAAATTATGCTAATTGTTACAACTATATTGAAAAGCCTGTTATATATGGGTAAACTTTGGCTATAAGTGATAAAAATAGGGATGTGCGATCAATAATTTTATAAATGTTGTCTTTGTTTTGGGTTGGTCAGGGGGATTTTGAATGGATGAAACAAAAGAAAAGTTTTCCAAAGAATCTTTTGAATTAGTATTTAAGAAACACTATCCGTCTGTTTACAGATACATATTCAAAAGGGTTCTTAATGTTCAGATTGCAGAGGATATGGCTATGGATGTGTTTGTTGTCTGCTTGGAAAATATTGAGAGCTTTGATCCGACCAGAGCATCCTTTCAAACCTGGCTTTATACAATTATAAATAATAAGCTGAAAAATTACTATCGTAGTAAAAAGGATTTTTCCGAACTGGATGAGAATCTGGGTGTGGAGGATTTTTCTGATTTCATCGACAGTGCGAGTACTCTTACATATCTTCGAAATCATTTGGCAAAGGCGTTGGAGGAGCTTAGTGAGCCTCAGCGAAAAATCATTATTTACAGATACTTTAAAGGTAAAAACTCAAACGATATTGCATTAATTTTAGGCATGACCCCATCTAACGTCAGGGTGCAGCTTAAAAGAGGGATAGATAATCTTAAAAAATACTTTATTAAAGAAAATGTAAGGTGGGAATAATCGTGGCAGATTTATATAGAAAATCATCTTTGGAAAAACTTTCAAACCCAGATCAGTTGGACAGAATGATAAAAATATCTTCTCCCTTGTCCTGGTTAGCGTTGGTGTCAGTCTTTCTGATAATTGCGGCTACGGTGGTGTGGGCTTTTTTGGGAACAATACCAACTACCGAAACCGTAAATGGAATCATAACGGGGGCTGATAGCTCTTGTGCAGTTTTTGCCGATGCTTCGGGAGTTATCGACACTTACTATAAGGAAATCGGAGAAAGTGTGGTAGCCGGAGAGGTAATTGCTAACCTGACACGAGATGATGGTGCCGTAGACACAATATGCGCAGATATCAGCGGCAAGCTTTCGGGACCGTTGGCTGAGCCCGGAACTCCTGTGTATGCAGGCTCTGAAATTGCAAGAATAACGCCTTCCGGTATGGGGGATCAGGTTGTTGTATGCTATGTGCCTCTTACCTCTTCGTTAAGGTACAAAGAGGATATGGAAGTAAGGATCTATCCTACTGCGGTTGATTCGCAGCAATATGGTCATATGCAAGCAAGGATAATGCATGTTGAAAAATACGCTTCCAATACGGCAGGTATGATGCACAATATGGGGAACAATAATCTGTTGGCAGAGCAGTTTGTGTCTGCAGGTCCTGTTGTAGCTGTAATCTGCAGATTGAGCACTGATACATCATCGGCAAACGGATACTATTGGACGCATAGTAACGGCCATAGCCTTACCGTTACAAACGGAACGGTCGTTTCTGCAAAGATAATTGTAGAAGAGTGTGCTCCTGTTACAAAGCTGATAGGCAGCTTAGGCTGAAATACGGAGGGACAATTATGAGCAAATATGCAAAAACTCCCACGGTATTCCAGATGGAAGCGACTGAGTGCGGGGCGGCATCGCTTTCGATGGTGTTTTCGTATTTCGGGAAGCACCTGTCGCTGGAGCAGATGCGTATAGAAACAGGTGTTTCAAGAGATGGCTGCAACGCCGGCAACATTATGCGTTGTGCGAAAAAATATGGTTTGGAGTGTCATGGTTACAGAAAAGAGCCTTCTGCCTTGAGAGAACTGACTCCACCCTGTATTATACATTGGAACTTTAACCATTTTGTAGTGTTCGAAGGCTTTAAGGGGAAATATGCTTACATCAACGATCCGGCAATGGGTCGCAGAAGAATCACATTTGAGGAATTAGATGATTCCTTCACGGGTGTGGTGCTGACTTTTGCTAAAACGGATTCTTTTGTAAAAGAAAAGCAAAAAAATACTATGCTGAGTTTTGTAGCTCAAAGGCTAAAAGGTCAGTATTCGGTTGTGTTTAAACTGCTTTTTATCGGGCTTTTGCTTGTGTTTCCGGGTTTGTTGATGCCTGTGTTGTCGCAGGTGTTTATGGATGATGTGTTGGTAGGAGGGAATACCGAGTGGTTTACGGGCCTGATCGCTTTTATGTGTGCAACAATACTTCTTCAGGCTTTTCTTACCTTTTATCGGAACATTGTGCTTAATAAGCTGCAAAAGAAAATGGTACTGCTTTCAGCAAAGGATATGCTATATAGATTGTTTCGCCTTCCAATGAGTTTTTTTGATCAAAGATATGCAGGTGATTTGCTTGAAAGAGTAAACAATAACTCAGAAGTAAGCAGTTTTTTAGCAGGAGATTTGGCAGAAACAGTGCTGAATATATTTGTTGCAGTTTTCTATTTGATATTACTTTTGATCTATAGCCCGCTATTGACGGTTATTGCTCTGGCAACGGTAGCAGTTAACATAATTGTTGTTAAGCTGACCTCTGATATGTTTACAAATGCATCAATAAAGCTACAGCAGGATTCGGGTAAGCTTACCGGCGCGGTTTGTGCGGGCTTGAGCATAACCGATACTCTTAAGGCCTCAGGTGCAGAAAACGAATATGTAAGCAGAATCTTGGGCTATAATGCAAAAACAATCTGTACGGAACAAAAGCTTACAAAAAGTCAGCAGGTTATTAATGCTATTCCTGATGCGGTCAAAATGATCGGCGATGTGCTTGTACTTGTTGCAGGCGGTATATTGGTGGTTAACGGTAAAATGACCATTGGTATGTTGGTTGCATTTACTGCCTTGTTTGGTTCTTTCAGCGACCCTGTTGATGAGCTTGTTGGTTTTGTGAAGAACATTCAAACAACAAAGGCGGATATGAGCCGCGTTCAGGACATAATGAACTACCCCATTGATGAAAAATTTGACAGCACGATAGAAAAGGAAGATATGAAGACCAAGCTTGAGGGAAGAGTCGAGGTAAAGGACATAGCCTTTGGATACAGCAAGCTGAAGCCTCCGGTGGTGTCAGGCTTTTCGTTTAGCATTGGCTGTGGCGAGTCGATTGCGTTTGTGGGGGCTTCGGGCTGTGGTAAGTCCACGGTATCAAAGATCGTAAGCAGCTTGTATAAACCTTGGGAGGGAGAGGTGCTGTTTGATGGTATTCTCTCAGAAAAAATTCCAAACGGCGTTATTAATGCAAGCGTGGCAACGGTAAGCCAGAACATAACTTTGTTCTCGGGCACTGTCAGGGATAACCTGACTATGTACAATTCGAATATTTCAGAGGCGGATATGATCGCGGCCGCAAAGGACGCCTGTATTCATGATGTGATCTCCAAGAAACCTTCCGCCTATGATTTTAAATTATCTGAAGGTGCTGCTAACCTTTCGGGTGGTCAGAGACAGCGCCTGGAGATTGCCCGTGCCCTTGCAACAAATCCTACAATTCTTATTATGGATGAGGCGACAAGTGCACTTGACCCCATAATTGAAAAGCAGATTATGGATAATATCAAGCGTAGAGGCTGTACCTGTATTGTTGTGGCACATCGGTTAAGTGCGATCCGTGATTGTGACAAGATTATTGTAATGCATCAGGGCAGAATTGCTGAGTTCGGAACTCATGATGAGCTTGCCATCAAAGAGGGACATTACAAAAAGTTTATTTCCAACTTGTAAGGAGGGTTATATATGGCGGATAATCGCTTTTTACTTAAAGGCGGAGAGGTTCACATTACTGATGACGAGACCTGTGCTTACAAGGTTATAAGCGGCACTATGCTCATCTATGTTGTTCCTATGAAAAACGGAAAGCCGGGCAGGAGGTCTTTTATTTATCAGGCAGAAAGCGGAGAAGTTATTCCAAGCTTTTCTTATATGGATATTGAATATTGCCAGTGGCGCTTTTGTTTTTCGGCGGTTGATATTGCAAGCGTTCAGGTGATTGAAAACGGCTCAACTAAAATATTAAAAGAAAAATTTGCTCGAAAGGCAGGACTTAAGAATTACAGTCGAGAAGGCTATAATGGAGCACTTGTAGATCAATACAGACTAAATGTTGTTACTGAGGATGGTTTTATACGGAGAACCCGAAATCAGCGCACGGATACTGCTGAGAATGTGCGAATGCTGATCTATAATTCCTTCAAAAAGAAAGGCAGCATTGCTGCGGAAAGTTCCGATAGTCCTGATCTGCTGTATAACGCTATGTGTATCCTTGGCAATAGGGTTGGAGTAAAGATCGCATCCTATGATAAGATCAGGACTGTTTGTAAAGATAAAACCTCGGTGCCTGAAATTGCAAGGATATCTCATTTTGCCTATAGAGAGATCGTGTTAGAGCCGGGCTGGGAGAAGGAGGACGGGGGCTCTTTTGTCACCTTTAACAGGCAGAACAAGCCTATTGTGTGTCTTTCCAGGGGCACACATACATATATGCTGTGGGATGTAGAAAACAATTGCACCTTGCCTTGCAACAAAAAAGTAGTTACTACTCTGAATCCCAAGGGTTATATGATATACACCCCATTCCCTAACAACACCCTTACTCGTAAGGATATGGTCAGATTCTGTGTTGGACAGATAAGGAAAGCAGACGTAATAATGCTTTTACTGCTTACACTTGCAACCTCTTTGCTGGGAATCCTCACACCAACCCTCAGTCAGAGCATATATGATAGCTATATTCCTTTGGGTGCCGTAGGTATGCTGTATCAGATAGGCTGTATGCTGGCGGCGTTTATGTTATCAAACCTGATGTTTTCAATTGTAAAAAACATTTCGTCCTTCAGAATCTCAACGCGGATCGGATACGCGGTGCAGGATGCGGTTTATGACAGGCTTTTTAATTTGCCCGAAAGCTTTTTCAGAGAGTATGACTCTGCTGATCTTGCTCAAAGGGTCGTGTCGGCCGGTGCCATTACAAGGTCTGTTGTTGATTTGGTTATTTCTGCTCTTATGTCTTTGATTTTTGCCGTTGTATATTTTGTCAGGATGATTAGCTACTCAGTACCTATGTCGTTAATAGGACTGCTTATGCTTTTGGTGTATGCTTCGGCTAACTTTCTGATAACGGTCCGTGCTCTGAAGTATAACGAAAAAGCATTGGAGCTGGACGGAAAAACAAGCTCTGTTATGTATCAGTTCTTAAACGGAATATCAAAAATAAGAATTGCAGGCATAGAAGACAGGGCGGTTTATGAGTATCTTAAGCCCTATGTGGAGCAAAACGAGTGCGAGCAGAAGCAAGAAAGAATAATGGACACAGGTGCCGTTTTAGGGCTGATAGCCAACAGTATCTTTTCCATAGTGTTTTACTGCATAGTTGTAGGCTCTAATTCGGGAATCAGCTTGGGCTCATTCATAGCTTTCAATACTATGTTTGGTTCCTTTTCCTCTGTGTTCTTACAGCTTGTGAACAGCTTTATCAGCTATAAAAGCATCAAGCCGGGTATAGAGCGCCTGAAACCTGTGCTGGCGCAGTGCCCTGAATCTGACGAGGCAAAGGAACTGCCGGGAGACATCAGCGGAGATATTGAGATCAACAATGTTTCTTTTGCATACGGGGAGGATATGCCCCACGTGCTGTCTGATATATCATTGAATATAAATCAAGGCGAGTACATAGGTATTGTGGGTCCCTCCGGCTGTGGAAAATCCACACTTATAAAGCTTCTGCTGGGATTTGAAAAGCCAAGTGTGGGCAAAATTTACTACGATAATAAGGACATAGAAAGCCTGGATAAAAGAGAACTCAGAAAGAAAATGGGAGTTGTGCTCCAGAATGGTCACCTGATCTCGGGCAGTATTTTTGAGAACATAACCATTACTGCACCTGACGCAACCCTGCAAGAGGTAGTGCAGGCAGTTGAGGCTGTAGGTCTTAAAGAGGATATAGATGCTATGCCAATGGGACTTCACACCATATTGTCTGAGGATTCCTCTACGATTTCCGGCGGTCAACAGCAGAGGATACTCATTGCAAGAGCCATTATCTCAAACCCGCAGATACTGATATTTGACGAAGCAACCAGTGCTCTTGATAATATTACACAGCGTATGGTATGCGATACTCTGGAGGCTATGCACGGCACAAGGATCGTTATTGCACATCGCCTCAGCACTATTATGAGGTGCGACAGAATAGTGGTGCTTGACGAGGGCAGGATCGCAGAGCAGGGCACCTACGACGAGCTTATGAGCAACAAGGGCTTGTTCCATACTCTTGCAAGCAGACAGATGGCATAAAAATTTTTTCAAAAAATGTGTAACACTTTGCAAAGTCAGGTGTATACATATACGAAAGCGAAAAATCGCTGAAAATCTAAGGAGGAATAAAAATGATGGAAAAAAAGGAACTGTTAGCTCAGAAGCTTATGGAGTCAGCAAATGAAAATGGTGAGTTTTTCAGAGCGTTTGTTTCAGCAGAGGATGCTTCTGATGTACAGAAGGTGCTTAATGACAACGGTTTTGATGCAACTGTTGAAGAAATTGAGGAACTGTTTTCCGAAGGTTTAAAGGAAATCCTTGATTTTAAGGATAAAGCTTCCGAAGAGGAATTATCTGAGGAACAGCTGGACGACGTTGACGGAGGCGGATTCCTTAGGGGAACCGCACGAACTGTAATTTCAGCAGCTGCTGGTTTTGGATTCGGTGCATTTTGTGCAGTATGTCCTGCGGCGTCTGCTGCAACTCCATATGTTGCAGGAGGATTGACCGCTTGGTCAGTTGCAGGATACAAAAAGAAGTCCAAGAAGAAAAAGTAATTTAATCTTTATGTCGAGAAGGCTGTATTTGTGGCAAATACAGCCTTCTTTACAAAAACAGAAAGTATCAATTTTAATATCAATTTATGTTGAGATGATGTTAATGGAAAAGTTTTTGAGAAAAATAGCCGAAACTCAGGAGCTGGAGCCGGAGGATAAGCTGTCGGCTGAAATAAACCGCTATGCCGAGGATGAACTGGATGAATTTGCGCTGGATATGGTTTCGGCGGCAGGACACGACGACTATGCCAGGTTTATGGAGCGATTCGGCAGGCTTCGTTGATGCGGTGGGAGGTATTATATGAGAGAGAAAAGCTTTGCTTTTTACTCTGATGCAGGAGGAAGAGCAAACAACGAGGATTTTTATCTTGCAAAGCAGATAGGCGAGGCGTATCTGTTTGTGGTTGCAGACGGACTCGGAGGTCACGAAGCCGGCGAGGAAGCCTCTAAAATTGCCGTAGAAACTATAAGAGAATATATGATTGACAGCAAAGAGAAAAACCTGGAGGAAGCGATACGACTTGCGAACCTTGCGGTGCTCAGCAAGGGCAAAGAAACATCGTGCCGGATGAAGACCACGGTGGCGGCGGCTTTTGTGGAAAAAGACTGCACGACCATTGCTCACGTGGGAGATACAAGGGTATATGCTTTTAACAATTTCAGCACTGTTTTCAGGACAAAAGACCACAGCGCCTCTCAGCTTGCGGTTTCTGTGGGAGAGATAAGCGAGGCAGAGATCCGAAACCATGCAGACAGAAACATTCTGCTCAGAGCCCTGGGAGCCTCAGAAAAGCTGAAGGTGGACACGGTCAAGCTTGATAATAAAAGCATTGATTCCTTGCTTTTGTGCTCTGACGGCTTTTGGGAATATGTGCTTGATGAGGAAATGATACAGATGCAAAGCGGTGCGGATTCTGCTGACGGGTGGCTTTACAAAATGCGTAGGGCACAGCTTGGCAGGGCACCTGATAATTGCGACAATAATACAGCAGTTGCTGTTCTGATATAAATAAATGCAGGAGGAAGAAATATGACAGATTATTGTTATTATTGTATGTCTGAGCTCCGCGGATCAGGTGCGATCTGCCCTGAGTGCGGAAAGGCCAAATCGGATGCAGTACCGGCACATCATCTTTTGCCGGGTACAATGCTCAACAATAAATTCCGGGTTGGAATGGCATTGGGCGAGGGCGGATTTGGAATTACATACATTGGTATGGATACAATGCTTGATATTAAGGTAGCCATTAAGGAGTTCTATCCTAACGGCTACGTTAACAGAAATAATACTGTGTCTTGCTGTGTTAATGACAGCGTTTCCAAGACCCGCAAGGACTTTTTTGAAAAAGGCAGAGAAAGATTTCTCAAGGAAGCACGCATCCTTGCAAAGTTTTCAGGTGAGCCGGGTGTGGTAGACGTCAGAGACTTTTTTGAGGAGAACAACACCGCCTATATTGTTATGGAATATCTGGACGGCGTAGATCTGAAAAACTTCTTAAAGGAAAACGGTACCCTCACTCCGGATGAAACCGTCAGACTTCTGACACCGGTTATGGCATCCCTTAAAAAGATTCACAAGCAAGGGCTTATCCACAGAGATATCAGCCCGGATAATATTATGGTTATGGGAAACAGCGTAAAGCTGTTGGATTTTGGTGCGGCAAGAAGTGTTTCGGCAGAGGCGAACAAAAGCCTTTCCGTAATGCTCAAGCCGGGCTATGCTCCTGAGGAGCAGTACAGAAGCAAGGGCGTGCAGGGACCTTGGACCGATGTGTATGCTCTTTGTGCAACTATGTACAAGTGCATTACGGGCATCACCCCCGATGATGCAACCCAGAGGGTTTTCAGCGACGACGTGAAGTATCCTTCTGCCTTGGGCATTGAAATAGCTGAGGACCTGGAAAATGCCATTATGCGAGGAATGAGCATACACCAGAGCGACCGCTACCAAAGTGTGGAGGAGCTTATTAACGGTATGCAGGGAGTGGAGACTGTCCTTTCTGAGGAGGACAAAACCATCACCGCCTCAGGCAAAACGGTTGTGGAGGATGAGGTTCAGACTCGCTTAGAGGTGCCGGAGGATAACCTGGAAACCGTACTCGGCGAAGATATTCTGACAATTGCTCCCGAGGCGGTGGAAGAGAGCGAGCCCGAAGCAGTGCAGGAGGCGCCGCAAAAGCCTGAGCCGAAGGAGCCAAAGGCAGAGGCTGCAGCAGAAAAACCAAAGCAATCTGCAGAGAAAAGTAAGCCGGCAGAGGAAAAGGCCGGAAGAATAACAGAAGCTGCAAGTATAAAGGTTACTGAGAAAAAAACATCAGGTCGAAAAGAAAAAACAGATGAAGTCGAAAAATCAAAGGCCAAAAATCAAAAATCAGAGAGTGCGATCACAGAGAAATCTCGTCCCAAAATGCAAAAGAAGCCTCTTTTTGCCATTATAGGCGGAATAAGTTTGGTTGCTGTGGTGTTGCTTGTGATTTTCCTTATTCCAAAAAATAACGTTCCAAACCACAGTGGTGATCCCGGGCTGAACGACAACGTTGCAGAAACAGAGTGGATAAATGCTATGCCTGAAGAAGATACTGATGATATGATTGGTGAAGTTCCCGAGGATACAACAAACTATGAAAGCATCACCGATATAAATGCAGAAGTTCCTGAGTACTTATCTTATTATTCCGAGCCGGAGATTGCAGATGCAGACCTGTTCGCCGGCAAAGTGGTGATTGATGTTGACGGAGATCTGTATCAGATGCCCTTCCCGTTTAGCTACATTTTAGATAAAGGTTGGGAAGTAAATGTTTGGGTGGATACCGTGGATGCAGGCAGTAAGGCGGAAATTTGGCATCTCAATGAGGCAGGCAATAACAACGATATAATAGAAATAAGGAACTATGCAGATTATCGGACTGTTCCCGAAAACTGTGTGGTTGAAAGCTTTGATATTGTAGATAAGCTTTATATAACCAAGGATATTGTTGTTGAAAAAGGTATGGATATATTGCAGCTTGAGTCAATTCTTCCTGAGGAATTTGTTTGTGAATGGAATCATTATTATTACTATAATTCAGGAATACATATAGATATTTATGTGTCAGAGGATAGCGATACGGTTTCAAACATTGTTGTGGAATTCGCAGAATCTGCAGCCTCTATGTACGACAGTTATGTCTTGACTGAGAATGAATAATATATTTCGAAATACCAAAGGTGGATCGTATGAACACAAGAAGAATGAATGAGGGTACACTTGAGATCGTCAAGGACGATAAGGTTGTGATGTCTCTCAGCGAGAAAATGGATGGGGAAGCTATGGTTATTAAGGTCTATGGAGAGCTTATTAACGAGGTTTCTCACGAGTTTGAGGATGAGCTGATGGCGGCTTTTTCAGTTTGTGATACCGTGAGGCTTGATTTCAGCGAAACTAAGTATATTGCCAGTATTGCTATGAGGGCGCTGCTAAACGTTCAGCAGATAATTGACGAAAACGACAATGCTGCGCTAATAATCACGGCGCTTTCTCCAAAGATCAAGGAGGTCTTTGAAGAGTCGGGATTTATGGATATTCTTTGCGTAGAAGAGTGACGGGGGTGAATGGTTTGAAGCGTTGTTCCGCTAAACCCTATGAAGGCGAAGAAAGCTACATATTTGTCAGCTATTGTCATCGGGACAAAGCAAAGGTGTTTCCTATTGTGGAGCAGCTTGCAAGAGATGGCTACAGAGTGTGGTATGACGAAGGGATTGACCCCGGCTCTGAATGGCCGGAGATTATTGCCAGACATCTCAACGGCTCAGCTATTTGCCTTGCTTTTATTTCAGAGAATTCTCTGAATTCTCACAATTGCCGACGAGAGATAAATTTTGCTTTGCTTAAAAAGAAATTCTTTATTTCCGTGGTTTTGGAGCAGGTGCAGATGTCTTTGGGTATGGAGATGCAGCTTTCTTCATCCCAGTCAATTTTTAAATACACCCTGGATTCTGAAGAGGAGTTTTTTGCTAAGCTTTACACGGCAGATGAACTGAAAAAATGCAAAGGAGAAAGAAACGAGTATATCCGTGTGTCCTCTTACGAGGAATATGCTTTAGAGGCACTTCCCTCAGGCGGTGCACGCAAAACATTTAGCGATAAATGGTTTGTAAGCGGTGACGAAGAGGAAAAACAGAGTGAGCCGGAGCCTGCAGAAAGCAGTGATGCTCCCTGCGAGCCAGTTGAGCAAGGTGACTGTGAGGCTGAGTTCTTAAAGGAGGATGAGGATCAAGATATCTCCGGTGAGGAAATACAGGAGATACAGCCTCAAGAGGCTTTCGAAGACATTGCAGACGACGGGCAGGAGTCGGATGCAAAGCAGGAAGAAGCTATAGCAAAAGAACCTGAGAAAGAAGCTGTGTTAACGCACATTTTAAAGCGCGAGAAAACAGGCGAGGAAATCGTTATTGATAAGGCACGCTTTGTAATCGGTCGCTCGGAGAGCCTGGCTGATTATGTGATCCGGGATAATCGCTCCGTAAGCCGTACGCACACGATACTCAATTTGTCAGATGATGTGTGCTACGTGACCGACAATAAATCTCTTAATAAGACGTTTCTTAATTCAGAGGCGTTGGAGCCTGACAAGCGCTACAAGCTCAGCGATGGGGATGTTGTCAGAGTATATAATGAAAAATTTATTTATAAAATATCAAGAGAATAAATCCTTGACAGAAAGGGATAAACGGGTGTAGTTATGACAGAAGCTGAAAGAATCTTGAAGCTGGGAGAACTCCTCAAAAACGAAGCGATTGCACAGCAATTGTCCCGTATAAAAAATAAAAAGGGCATACAGTCTTTGTTTTCAGAGAATGGCTTGCATATGTCGACGGAAGAGGTAGAGGCCTTTGTTCGCGCTATGAAGCTTTCTTGTGCGGATGAGCTTGACGAAGCTGATCTTGAGTTGGCTACTGGAGGCTCCGTGAATGTTTTGTGTGTGCTGAATAAGGCATTTATGGGGATTACGAATACAGAAAAACACCTTTGGAGTACACAGCCTTGGGCAGATATTCTTGAAAGTGCCTGAAGGAACTTCTTAGCGTAAAAGCGTATTTCTGCAGGTAAAGGGAAGGCGTTGCTCCGAAGGATTATTCAAGATTCCCGGATGCAGCGGGTAATCTAAAATACTCTATAAATTAGCCTTGGCGGTTTGAAAAAGCTGCCGAGGCTTTTTGTATTTTGTTCAGGGATTTTCATCTAAAACATTGACATAGGAAGCGGATGTGTATAAAATTGTAAGTGTGAAAATGGGTTAGTGTACGGTGGTGGTGCAGATGCATAGCATTTCTGATGCTGTTGTGCTGTCGGTCGCCGTGAATCGCGTGTCCCATAATCGGAATTTCCAAGGGCTTTTTAAGCGTTTAATCCTCTTTATCTTTTAGCCCTTGTTAACATATAAATCTTATGTATTTTAACTTAAAGGAGGAGTTTTAGTGACAACTAAGAAAACTTTTAGCAAAAGAGCAATAAGTTTATTGCTCACTCTCTTAATGGTGCTTTCCTTGGTGCCCTTGTCAGACGTTTCTACAAGTGCGGCAACTGCCTCAGCCTCGGGATTTACTGTTAACATTCCCCACATAACACGAACAATATACTATGGCAACACTACTGATGTGTATAATGCAAGTTTATTTGACCCGGAGAGATTGAGCTTAGGTATAAGTAATGATACACTTTATGCATCTATAACCTTTGATGACCGATACAGTATGAACCCTGATCACAAGTATTATACTACATCAATCTATTCTGTTACGCCCTTTCCTTGCACAAGTCAGTGGTCCGATAACGGATACGCTGTTGTAATCGGTAAACAGGCGGGAGAGTCTCGTATGGATATTTCCGGAGGCCACTGGAACTGGGGCCGTGACGAGTATACCTGGCGTGCAGAATTTACATACACACCATTTTCATCTCATAATTACGCTACAAGCGATAATCCTATGTATTACACTGTGGATAAGGCAGCAACCTGTACATCGACAGGCACAGCCACAGCGAGATGTACAAACGGCGTATGTAATTCTTACAAAACCATAACCCTGCCTATAGACCCTAACAATCATAACTGGGGTGGATGGACACAGTACGGCGATAGCCAGCACATAAGAAGATGCCGTAATTCAGGTTGTAACGCTACACAGACGGCAAATTGTGCAGGCAAAAGCTATGAATCTCTTGCTTGCGGTGAATATAATGCTTGTACAACATGTGGTCGTGTTTTAAGTGACACTCCGGCACAACATACAGCTTTTACTTGGAGCGCAACCTCCGACAGCTTTGTATCAACGTGTTTTAGGTGCAGTACAGAAATTAAAGCACAGTTGGTTTCAGATGAGACATCCTATGTATATACAGGCTCTCCTATCAAGCCTTTGAAGCTCGAGTGCACAGAGCTTTACAGTTTCCCGAATTTTGAAATTGTATATGACCAGAACACTACTGATGTCAGAGATGGCGTAAAGGGCAGCGTTACATATAAAAATGCTTTGGTAGGTTTAGAATTCGTAAATAACCAGATCGTTAGTAAAACTCAGGATCTGACCATTAGCAAAACTTTCAACATCGTACCTGCTGATGCCAAATTTACAGCACCTTCAGCAAAAGAAGTTAATTATAACGGACGGAACCAGCAGCTTGTTACAGCAGGTTCTACAGAAAACGGAACATTACTCTACAGTCTTGACAACGAAAGCTGGAGCGAGGATATTCCCACCGCAAAAGAAGAAGGTACATATAAAGTTTATTACAAGGTTGTGGGAGATGCTAACCATAACGATACAGAAGTTTTTTCTGTTGAAGCTACCATTTCTCCTTGTTCTCATCAGGGTGGCACGGCAACCTGTAAGAACAGGGCTGTTTGTGAAATCTGCAGTGCCGAGTATGGTGATATAGACAAGAATAATCACGCAGGCGAGCTTGAAAACGGCTTCTGTACAGAATGCGGAGGTTTCGAGCCCGCAAAACTAAACGCAGACGGCTATTATGAAATTGCAAACGCAGGTCAGCTTTACTGGTTTGCTGATAAAGTAAATAACGATAACAATAACTTCAATAGTGTAAGAGTTATTCTTACAGATAATATTGTAGTAAATGAAGGTGAAATATCTGCTGATTCTAAAAATGTAAGAGAATGGATTCCTATTGGTACAAGTAACAGAAATAGATTTAGAGGTGTCTTTTTCGGTAATAATAAAACCATTTCAGGATTGTATTGCAATAATGAGAATTATGATTTGGTTGGTTTATTTGGATATTCTGAAGCCACTATTGCTTGTGTTGGCGTTGTAAACTCTTATTTCAGCTCTTCTGCTGTTGCCGGTGGTATAGTCGGTTGCTATGCCGGTGGCCGAAAAATCGAAAACTGTTATAGCACAAGTATAGTGAGTTCCCCTAATGCAGGCGGAATTGTCGGTCATTCTCTTGCTAAAGTTAAAGTAAACAACTGTTACTTTGCAGGTGAAGTCACAGGCACCAATGTTGGTGGTATAGTAGGCTATTTTGGTGAGGATTTCACAGGAACGGTTACTAATTGTTATTACTTAGACACAACTTGCTCAGGCGGTATATACGGCTCTGATTCAGAGGGTTCTGCCGAGGCAAAAACAGCCGAACAGTTTGCAAATGGTGAGGTTGCATATCTGCTTCAGAGTAATTGTGAGGAGCAGATATGGGGACAGAAACTGGGTGAAGAGAACTATCCTTTGTTCTCTGAGAATAAGGTGTATAAGAATCGTATCGGTGGTTGTGTTGAGGCAAACTTCAGTTATGAATACTCAAACACCCAGGAGGATGAGACTACCACACATCCCGGTCAGTGGACACCGAATTGTAAATGGGATCCTAACGCCAGCGGAGATTGCTATGTTTATATTGACCTTTACTGTGCAGATTGTGAAGAGTGGGTAGATTCCGTCAGCGGTGATGCAGAGCTGCTTTTTGAGACGACACCCATAAACTGCCAGAATCCTGGCAGCAGAGAGTGGAGCTTTAATTTCACAATTTTGGATAGAGAGTTTACTGAGACTTATACCCAAGTGCTCAAAAGCGATGTGCATACCGATATTGATGAAAACGGCTTCTGCTCAGAGTGCGGAGGTTATCAGCCTGCAACTCTGAACGATAACGGTACTCCCGATGACGAGTGGGATGATTATTACGAAATCTCAAACGCAGGTCAGCTTTATTGGTTCGGAGAAGTTGCAGTAGCTAATGATAACTACTCAAGAGCTGTGTTGACAGACGATATTATCGTAAATGAAGATCTGAATGCTGAGAACCTCAGAGAGTGGATTCCTATCGGTGAATCTTCATCCATGCCATATTGTGGTACATTTGATGGTCAGGGTCACTCTATCAGCGGTCTTTACGCTAAGAGCGAGCTTAATTATATAGGTTTGTTCGGTGCCATAGGTTGGGGTGCAGAAATTTCAAACCTTGGTATTAAGGACAGCTACTTCGAGGGTAACTACTATGTAGGCGGTATTGCGGGTTATAACGATTTCAGTTATATCAAGAACTGCTATGCAGAAAATGTTGAGATAGTTACTGTAAGCTCAGGTGCTGCTGTGGTTGGTTATAACTACGGCGAAGTAAGTAATTCATACTCTACATCTGACTCTTTCGTAGGAAATAACAACTACGGCACAATCACAAACTGCTATTATCTTGCTGGCGAAGAAATTCATGATGAGGACGGCTTGACTTTCAAGACTGCTGAGCAGTTTAATAGCGGCGAGGTAGCTTACCTCTTGCAGTCAGGTGTAGTCGGCGAAGAAATCTGGGACGATGAGCTGGGCGAGTATGTTCAGACTGAACCTGAGCATATCTGGGGTCAGAAAATCGGCGAGGACACTTACCCCGTATTCGGCGGTGACAAGGTTTATCAGGTAGAAAACTGTATTGGTGAGCTTGCTTACAGCAACGCAAACGAAAATGGTAAGCATAACTTTGTAAACGGCTTCTGCACAGTTTGCGGCGGATATGAGCCTGCAACACTTAACGAAGACGGCGTTTATGAAATCGGTAATGCAGGTCAGCTTTACTGGTTTGCAGAATCAGTAAACTCAGGCAACACATCTGCAAACGCTATCCTTACAGCAGACATTGTTGTAAACGAAGGCGTTATGACTTCAGAATCCACAGACGCCAGAGCTTGGACACCTATCGGTAACACTGACTATATGTACACAGGTACTTTTGACGGCAACAACAAAACTGTTTCAGGTCTTTACTTTAATAACGCCAAAGCATTTTGTGTAGGTTTGTTCGGCCGCATAGGTGAAAATGGTGCAGTTAAAAACACAGGCGTAATCAATTCATATTTCAAAGGTTTATCTGCTGTAGGTGGCGTAGTTGGTAGCAACAATGGCACAATCACAAACTGCTACAACTCAGGCGTTGTTAGTAGCACATTTGCTATAGGTGGTGTTGTCGGTGTAAACGAAGGCACAATCACAAGCTGTTACAACACGGGCATAATCGAGGGAAATGAATTTGTTGGTGGTGTGACTGGTACAAACTATAGCGGCACAATCACAAACTGCTACAATACAGGTGAAGTTAGTGGTTCTTATGAGGTTGGCGGTGTTGTTGGTAAAATTTCTGAGGGCATAATTTCGAATTGTTATAACACAGGTGAAGTTAGTGGTGCAAATGATTATATAGGTGGCGTGGCTGGTGCTAACCAGACCGGCACAATTACCAACTGCTACTATTTAGATACCGCCTATGAAGGTGGTATTGGTATGAATGATACTACTAAAGCGGAGGACATAGTCGGCTCTGCCGAGGCAAAAACTGCAGAGCAGTTTAAGGGCGGCGAGGTTGCTTACCTCTTACAAGGCACTCAGACAGAAGAAATCTGGGGTCAGAAAATCGGCACAGACGAGCTTCCTGTACTCGGCGGTGACAAGGTTTACGCAGTTAAGGATTCCCAGGGCAATATTACAGGTTATACCAACACAGTTCAGACCGATAATCTTGAGGGTTACACCATTGGCCTTGGCGACAAGATTGCCGTAAACTACTATATGAGCCTTACAGAGGAAACTCTGAATGACGCAAATGCAAAAATGGTATTCACAGTTCCCGACACAGGCTCAACTTATACTGTTGAAATTCCTGTAAGCGAAGCAGTAAAGTCAGGCGACTACTATGTATTCACCTGCGAGGTTGCGGCTAAGGAAATGACTTCTGTAATCAAAGCAAAGCTTATTACAAGCGAGTCTGAACTCCAGCTTGATGACTATACTGTTCAGGAATATGCAGAGGTTATCCTCTCAGACACTGTGAAGTATGCAAAAGAGCAGGAGCTTGTAAAGAAAATGCTTAACTACGGTGCTCAGGCTCAGATTTACTTTAACTACAATACTGATAATCTTGCAAACGATACAGAGCTTATGACAGCAGAAGAAAAGGCAGCAGAACTTTTCGGCTTTGCAGGTGCTCCCTTTACACTTGAGGGTGAGGAGTCAGGCGTTACATACTACGGTACAGCACTTTCTCTCAAAACAGAGCTTGCGTTCAAGCATTATTTCATTATTGACGAGGGTGTTGATGCCCAGAGCCTTGAGATCAGCTGTGATTATCCGGCGACCCTTAAGAAGAACGGAAACCTTTATGTGCTTACAATAAGTGATATCCCTGCTCATATGATGGGTGCAAACAGCTTAAAGGTAAGCCTCGGCGGCATTACTCTGGATTATACTATCTACAGCTACGGTGCCCTGGCTCAGAATGCAGGCAAAGAGGAGCTTTGGGCGGTTGTAAGTGCCCTGGCACACTTTGCCAATACGGCATCGGAATATACATATAAATAAAGTTTTAATACACAGGACGCAGGAGGGCTTTACTCAGGGTAAAGCCCTCCTGTATGCTTTGCGAGAGCTTAAAATATGTAAAATGCCATATATAATACGGTAAATGTTGACTTTTTATATCAATAGTGTAAAATATAATTGAACACTTGTGTATTTTCAAAGATACATAATAAATGATTTGAGGTGCAGCTATGGTAAAACGAATAACCAGCATTATGTTAGCTGTAATTGTTTTGCTGAGCGTTTTAACCGGAATTTCTTTTGCAAAGACTCCGGTCAATGCGGCAACAACAAGCCAGCTAAACATTGATGCAAGAGCAAACTACCTGTATAACATTACCTGGGTAAGCCAGAAGACTGTTGCGGGTTGGAACGGTAATTACTACTTCTATCAGGGTAGTACATACCGGTTACCCTACGGACAGCCTATTAACTCAGGATATTATATAGGCTACGGTGTTTCTATTGAAACATTTATTTCGGGAGCTGCATCTGCAAGCAGCTCGTTCTATACCTATCAATCCAGTTACGGCAGTACATATTCTACCTATTATGCAACGGACTGTTCTGCGTTTGTTTCCTGGTGCTGGGGTATAGACAGAAAGACAACGTACTCTATTCCTCAGGTGTCCACAAATTACGGCTTGTGCACAGCCTCCAACGCATATAATCTGCAGCTTGGCGATGCACTCAACTCAAATGATGTGGGCCACGTTGTACTTGTCACGGGTCTTACCTATGATTCAAGCGGTAATCTGACACAGATAGAAATTACGGAGCAGACGCCTCCTCAGCTTAAGAGGTCTTATTATACTCCGTCTTCTCTGGGATCAAAGTACGGTTCTTACTACACAATTCAGAGATACACAGGCACAGTGCCTGCTGCCCCTGACGGCTCAACAGGCGACGACGTAAGCGGTGGCACTGTTTCTGCTAACTCCAAATACTATCCCGCTTGCAGCTCCAGCTACGAGTCTTTTTATTCTGCAATGGAGTCCATCGGCGTTACCTGTGACTGGACACTGCATACAAAGATTGCAGAGTTTAACGGAATTGCAGACTTTGAGGGCACGGCAGAGCAGAATACCACGCTTCTGAATCTGCTCAAAGCAGGAAAGCTTCTGAATCCCGATTATGTGGAGCCTTCTTACTATCCTGCGTGTGATTCGTCCCAGACTACCTTCTACGGAGCAATGTCTTCCATAGGCGTTTCCTGCGATTGGGAGTTGCATCAAAGAATTGCGGCCGCTAACGGAATTACCGGTTTTTCGGGAACGGCAGAGCAGAATGAATTGCTCTTGTCCTTGCTTAAATCGGGCAAGCTTATTAATCCGGACGGAACCTCGTCGGGAGGATCGTCCTCGGGCGGTTCTTCGTCGGGAGGGTCTTCCTCCGGAACAGGATATGAAAACGGTTACGACGGAGGAATGTCGGGCACGGGCACTATACTCACAAAAGGCCTTGACCTTTCTTCCTGGCAGGAGGATAACGTTAACTTCTCTGCCATAAAAGCGGCGGGATACAGCTTTGTTATCCTCAGATGCGGCACCACCAACGGTAAGGATACGTATTTTGAGACCTACTACTCAAAGGCTAAAGCGGCAGGTCTGAATGTTGGTGCGTATTATTATGCTTATTGCACGTCGGTTGCAGGAGCTACTGCCGATGTAGAAGATTGTATGAGCTACATCAAGGGCAAGAAGTTTGAGTATCCTATTTATTTTGACTACGAGGATTCCTCTCAAAGCGGACTTTCTCAGGCAACCGCCATTGCTATATGCGAGGAATTTATGGGAACTCTTGAAGAGGCGGGCTACCTGGTAGGTATGTACAGTATGGCCAGCTGGATGGAGCAGAATTGGATCACAACCGCAGGCCTGAGAGATTACTACGAGGGCTGGGTTGCTCATTATGCAGGCGACGGAACCTACGATGCAGGCTACAGCACCTATGGCAGCTATTACAGCACAAAGTACGGTATGTATCAGTGGACAGACAAGCACTACTTTACTTACGGCGGAGTGACTTACGGTCCCTACGATGCAGACCTTGCCTACAAAGACTATCCTACAATTGTCAAAACCTATGGATTTAACGGATACGAGGGTACGGTTTCCGGTGGAAATACAGGCGGAGATTCAGGCGATTCAGGCGACTCGGGCGACTCGGGCGATTCGGGTGGAAGCTCCGGCGGTACAACAACGGAAAAAACAAACTTCATTCTGAAGTTCTATCCCAATGACGGTACCGGCACAATGGCAAACCAGACTATTACCTATGGTACCTCAACTGCTATCAACGCAAATAAGTTTACACGCACAGACTATACTTTTAAGGGTTGGAGAGCCTACAGAGAAGCATCAAAAGAATGGTTCTGTACAAACGGCTCCAGCTTTGGTTGGTATGCAAAGAGCGATATTCCTGCAGGATACTCATACTACATCTTCGACGATGGTGAGTATGTGGCAACCACAGGACTCGGAACCGGAGATACGGTCAGAATGTATGCAGTATGGGGAAAACATACTTATACCATCAAGTACCTGGCAAACGGAGGCTCGGGTACTATGGCAGACTCAACCCACACCTATGGTGTACCTTCCTGCATCAGCAAGAATAAATTTACAAGAAGCGGTTATGAGTTCGCAGGTTGGTATGTGTGTCGCACTGAGCCCGGATCTTATATTTACGGCAACGGCTCTGACAACTCAGGTTACATACCCGGAAATCAGCCTGCCGGCTACAGATTGACTCTCTATGCAGACCAATACATCACAACATCAATATGCACCGCCAAGTACGATGAGGTGCAATTTATAGCACAGTGGATCCCCGTGGACACGGATGCTACAACATATACCGTTGAATACAATGCCAATGGCGCAGAAGGCACCATGGCAGCTACCAACGTTACATACGGAACCACAACAAAACTTTCAGCAAACGCATTTACAAAAGAAAACTATGACTTTGTAGGTTGGCACGCACATCGCCGGTCAGATGATAAGTGGCTGTTTACAGATGCAAACGGTGACGGTAAATGGCTTACATGGGCAGAGTATTCAGAATCCCCGGATTCCTATACGCTCAAGGTCTACGCAGATAAGGCTTCTGTTTCAAAGCAGTCGTCGTCAGACCGTGACGTAGTAACTCTGTATGCGGTATGGGATTTCACGGAGCACTTCTATTTCAGATTTGAAGCAAACGGCGGAGAAGGCACAATGCCTGACCAGAAGGTTATTTACGGTGTTTCTACGCCTATCTCCAAGAACAAGTTTACCAAAGACGGATATAACTTTATCGGATGGTCCTGCTACAGAGAGGCAACGGATCAGTATCGCTATACAAACGGTTCCACCACAGGCTTCTATAAACAGGGATCACAGCCTGAGGGTTACGACTATTATGTCTATTCAGACGGAACCTCAGTTTCTAAAACGGGCCTTGGCTCAGGAGATACGGTCGTTCTGAGCGCTGTTTGGGAAGAGAGATCCTACACGGTTACATTTAAGGATTATGACGGCACTGTGCTCAGTACTCAGAAGGTTGTGGAGGGTGGAACCGCAATTGCACCTTCGGCACCTATGAGGCAGGGATACACCTTTGTGGGCTGGAGTGCTCCCATTAAGAATATTACAAGCGATCTTACCGTTACGGCAAACTATTCGCAGGGTGTGAGTCTCGAAACATCAAGCAACAGCTTTGTGTTTATCAGAGCAACCGTTCCCACTTATAACAGCCGTTACCTGATTATGAACGATAAAACAAAGAATATTATGTCATACTCTGCGACGAATCCGACAGAGGGTGCGACTTCGTTTAGGCATAATCAGAACGGAAATGCAGATAATGTTTTCTATTTCGGAGAAGACTCCAACGGCTCGCTTAACGAGGATTTGGTTTACATTGACCACAGCAATCGTGACGAGGGCTTGTGGATAATGAAGCAGCAGATCAAAGAAAGCTACAACAACAGCTCTATAGGTAGCGGAGATGAATTATCATACACTAACAGCAGTGGAAATTCACCTACGTATCTGGGCGGAGAAAAACGCTATCACCATACGTATATTCACAAGGGTATAGGCCCTCTGTTTAACAGCGACGGTACAATTAACGCAGTGAAGAATGGTGCCTATTGGTATTCTGTGGAAGGCGCTGATTTAGACGGCTCACAGGAAAGATACCTTTGGGTTGCCGACGACACACCTGAAAATATGTTTGGTACAACTACTCCTGCAGACTCTGTTCAGATCGAGAGCTTCGGCGACGGAACCTTCCTTATCTATCGCAAGGACGGAAGCAAGTTCTACGTGCTGACCTGCGACGCAGTAACAGGCGAATGGTCTGCACCCGTATATACAGCAGATCAGGTTGCAGCAAATCTTGATGCATTGAAGGTTCGCCTTTACACATATGCTTCCGATACAGGAAAGAAAAGTGTTCAAAGCCAGGGAATCCAGAGCTACGACGTGTACGAAGGCACAGCGAAATCCGATGTGATCAATATGATTACAGAGAACTTCATTGTGGCGGATGCATCCAGAAAGAATCTTCACACTCCTTCAAGCGGTACAGAAGGAAAAATCGGATATTATTGGCTTGATTTCAGCTCTGATTTCAGCACGGATAATTCAAGAACGTCAGATACCTACATTGTAAATGCCTATTATCGCAACGATGATGCTTCAGACATTTCGGTGGGAGAAATAACCGTGAACGTGCTTGAGGAGCAGTATGTTTCAGGTTCGGCAGTAGTTGCCGAGAAGACCGGTACCGTATGGGTAAATACAGCTCAGGACGTTCAGGTTCGTGCATCGGCAGAAACAGACGCAGCAGTTCGTACCTTTACCGTTAATTATCAGACGGCACAGGGTGTAGAAACGAGAACCTTCCCCATTGAGGTGGGTATGCTTCGCAATTCTGTTGGCGGAGTGGTGAATACATCTGTTCCCGGTACATATACAGGCCTTAACCTGATTTATAACGGCGAGGTGATCTGCACAAACTACACGCTTGTGGTTTATGCGGAATATACAGTTAAATTTGTAGACCACGATGGTACTGTGCTCAGCTCTCAGCAGGTAGCATACGGTGCATCGGCAGTTGCTCCCGAGGAGCCCTTCCGTGAAGGATATACCTTCGTAGGTTGGGACAGAGCTTTCACAAGCATCACTGCAGACACGACCATAACTGCGGCTTATTCAAAGGATATCGTGTATTATACGGTAACCTTCAAGAATTATGACGGCACAGTAATCAGTACTCAGAGTGTGGTAGAGGGTACATCTGCTACTGCTCCCTCACAGGTGCCCTCAAGGCCGGCGGATGTGGAGTATGTGTACAGCTTTGCCGGCTGGGATAAGAACTTCAGCGGCATTTCTGCAGATACAACGATTACAGCACAGTTTACAAAGACAGATCAGATCTATTATATTCGAGGAAGCTTTAACGATTGGTATCCTGTTCAGAGTATGACCAAGGGCTCAAACGGAATTTACACGTTACAGATCGAGCTTCATCCGGGTGCCTATGAGTATAAAGCTGCAAACGAGGATTACTCAATGCAGTGGCCCATCAATGGTAATCAGAGTCTGACTATTGATAAGACCAGCTTGGTTACCTTTACCCTGGATACGGTAAATCATACTCTTGTTGCAAATGCAGAAGTTATAGCCAGCGAGTATACAGTAATATTTAGAGATTTTGACGGACGTGTGATCTCTGAACAGAAGGTTTACGAGGGCGATTCTGCAACAGCACCTGAGGCTCCTGCAAGAGACGGATATACCTTTACAGGTTGGGATAAAGACTTCTATAACATTGTAAGCAACGTCACGATTACGGCTCAGTACGAAAAGAACGCAGATCTGAGCAATTGCTATGTTGTTGTGTTTGTGGATTATAACGGCAAGCATCTGAACTCACAGATAGTTGTTGAGGGAGAAGCTGCCATAGCACCCGAGCAGCCCACAAGGGAAGGATATACTTTCTCAGGCTGGGATAAGGACTTCTCAAATATTACAGAGAGTATTACAGTTACAGCCGTATATCTGAGAGATGCAGTTTCATATACGGTAACATTTACAGATTACAACGGCACAGTGCTCAGCACACAGAAGGTTGCAGAAGGTGAGGCCGCTGAGGCACCACAGGCTCCCACAAGGGCGGCTGACGTTGAATACGTATACACCTTTGCAGGCTGGGATAAAGAGTATGACAGCGTAACCTCAGATCTCATCGTAACTGCGGTATATACCCAGACGGAGCAGGTGTATTACCTGCGTGGTGCTTTTAACAATTGGCAGACCACCGACGTGATGACAAAGGGCGAAGACGGACTGTACACAGCAGTCTTTACCCTTGAAGCGGGAAGTTACGAATACAAGGCAGCAAATGCAGATTATTCCATGGAATGGCCTATGGGCACAAACCAGAGCATTACTCTCTCTCAGAAGAGCAACGTAACCTTTACGCTTGATACCAAGAATCATATACTCACGGCAAAGGCAGTAAGCGCAGTTGCCGAGTACACAGTTGTGTTTGTTGACTACAACGGCCGGGTGCTCAGTACACAGAGTGTGGCGGAGGGTGCATCAGCTACAGCGCCAAAAGCTCCTTCAAGAGATGGCTACACCTTTACCGGCTGGAGTGGCGAATATGATAAGATCACAAGCAACACAACGCTGGTTGCTCAATATGAGCTTATCAAGGAGCCCAACAAGTATATGGTAATCTTCCTTGATGGTGACGGTGCAATCATTTCTTCTCAGATGGTAGAGGAGGGTAATGCAGCTGTTGCACCTCAAGCACCTGCAAAGGATGGATATACCTTCACAGGTTGGGACAAGGATTTCTCCAATATTACAGATAATACGGTTGTTACAGCCGTATTTAAGAAGAACGCTGCCCCCGCAGCACCTTCTTCAATAGGTGTGATCAAGATCGAGGTATCAGGCGGCACAGGCTTCACCATTGCAGTAGACGGCGGCAGCGCCCGTCCTCAGGGTGCAACCTACTTAAACTCCAGAGCACCCAAGGGCGTGGAGGTGACTGTAGTTGCAAACGCAACCTCAGACGCAACCTTCCTGGGCTGGGCAAATCCCATCTCCGGAGTAATCGTAAGCACAGACCGTGAGTACACCTTCACCTCCTCAGGCAACGACTTCTATAAGGCTATGTTTTGCGTAAAGGTTGAGGGAGTGCAGATGGTAGTGTTCAAGAACGACAAGG
>JAFQDM010000016.1 GCA_017416065.1 Ruminococcus sp. | reverse complement strand
TTAACCATTGCTATCACCCAATCAAATTTAAGTTTATCTAATTAATTATATCACAAACAATTATCATTTTCAATTAACATAAACTTTTTCAATCCCCTGCTAAAGTCCTGCTGCGGATGTGTATACAAGCAGTAGGTAGTGCTTATGTTTAATATATAGGCACAATAGAGGACAAAACTGAATAGAAACAAGTAAAGCCGTTTTAACGAGAGTTAAAGCGGCTTTTGACATAAAAGACACAGGACACCACGAAATGTGATGTCCTGTGTTTTGGCAGGGGCAGAAGGACTTGAACCCTCGGCACGCGGTTTTGGAGACCGCTGCTCTACCAACTGAGCTATACCCCTATGTTATTATATTGTGATGTGCAGAGGGGACACACTTTTGGCGTGCATTTTCTGCGACTAAATTATAATACCACGAAGTTATTGGTGTGTCAAGAGTTTTGTTTTAATATTTTGCTTGATTGAGTGTAGTTTCTTTATTAAGTTGCATTGATTATTGAATTGAAGTGGTGAATCTTTTGTTTTTATAGGCATAACAGAAAGCCTACAACAGGACCCAAGAAAATAGCTATGTATATTAGTGTGATCCAAGGTTGATAGTCAATATAGAATTCTTTGAAAGTCAGACTCCAGGGATGCTTTATGATAACCCAACTGAAAACGTCAAAGACAATACAAATTACTGACCATATGATTCCTGTAATGATTGCTTCGTTTATTGTGGGTGAGCTTAGGCTGCTCATATATAGATAGCCAAAAACTGAAAACAGGATGATGTTATATAATGGGTGCCAAGGCTTTGTGCATTCGTAGCCTTCTCCCATACTGTCACCGTCCATAGGCTTCATGTGTAAAACATAGATATTAAAAATTGTATGAAGTATTCCGACGGCTGTTACCGCTGCGTAGCAGGTCCAGAACCATAGCATTGACATTCCGAGGTTTTGCATAGTGTTTCTCCGTATTAATATAAGGGATGTAACGGCTTGAAGCAAAGGTTACATCCCTTTTTGTGATTTGTGCTTAAAGCGAAAGTTGTCGGATAATATCCGTTACAAGGATTTGATTATATCCTCGATGATCTCTCGCTCGTCAAAGTGGTATTTGATTCCCTTGATCTCCTGGTAATCCTCGTGGCCTTTGCCTGCAAGGACGATAATGTCGCCCTCTCGGGCATTTTCGATGCAATAGCGGATGGCGTCTACACGGTTGGGAATGACAACGTATTTACCCTGGGTTTTGTCGATGCCTGTTTTGATGTCTGCGATTATATCGTGCACGCTTTCAAACCTGGAGTTGTCCTCCGTGATAACGGAAAGGTCAGACAGCCTGCCTGAGACCTCGCCCATTTCATATCGGCGAGCCTTGGGGCGGTCGCCTCCTGCGCCGAACATGGTCACAAGTCGGGTGGGGTTATATTCCCTGAGAGTGGTGAGCACACTCTCCATAGATGCTGCGTTGTGTGCATAATCGATGAGCAGAGTGTAGTTGCCCGGAGTGGGTACGACCTCAACTCTGCCTTTAACCTTTACTGTGTCAAGGCCCTTGAGGATGTTTTCTGTGCTGACGTTCAGATGGCGGCAGACAGAGATAGCGGCAAGTGCGTTATACACGCTGAATCTGCCGGGAATGGCAACGTCAACCTTCAGTTCTTCTGCACCCTTTGTGCAGAAGGTTACTCCCACATATCCGCTTCTGGCAAGGAGGCTGTCGTCAAAGCCTGTAAGGTCGGCCTCCTCAGAATAACCGTAGGTTTCTACCTTGCAGGTGCATCCCTTGAGGAGGGCTTGAGTGTGCTCGTCGTCTATGTTGACAATGCCCGTCTTGCATTGCTTAAAGAGCAGAGACTTGCAACTCAGGTATTCCTCCATATCTGCGTGCTCATTGCCGCCGATATGGTCGTGAGAAAAGTTTGTAAAGACACCGTAGTCAAAGAGGATGTTGTCTGTGCGGTGCTGCTTAAGACCAATGGAGGATACTTCCATAATAAGCACGGAGCCGCCTTTATTTACGAGCTTTCTCATAGTTTGCTGAATCTCGTAGGATTCGGGGGTGGTGTTGTTGGTTTTGTAAACCTTGTTGTCGATAATGATTCCAAGGGTGCCGATGGTACCTGTTTTGATGCCTGCGGTCTCAAGGATAGAGCGAATCATGGCAACGGTGGTGGTTTTGCCCTTGGTGCCTGTAACTCCAATGGTGATGAGCTCCTTTGCAGGGTTGCCGAAGTATTCGGTGCTCATTTTGGAAAGAGCAACGCGTGCGTCCTGCACCTTGATGATGTTAACGTCGCCCTCAACATCTATGTCATCCGTTACAATGAGGGAAGTGGCTCCCTTTTCAACAGCATCCTGTGCAAACCTGTGGCCGTCCATAGCATAGCCCTTGATGCATACAAAGGCACAGCCCTCGATGACTTTTCTTGAATCGTAAATAACATCGCTGACCTCTACGTCGTCTGTGCCTCTCAGAATGGAATACTCCAGAGATTTAAGCAGGTCTTTAAGTGTCATAACCGTCAACTCCCTTAATATATTATAATGTATAAGAGTTCTCTATATGCTAATTTACAACTTTTGCTGTCGCTTGTCAATGTGTGGCGGCAGGAAAAATTCTCTACATATTGTTAATTTCAGGATGCTTTTGTGAAAAATACCCTATAGATTGAATAATTGGTAAAAAAACACCGTATAATTACTGTATATTTTGCCCCAAAACTGAAAAATCAGCAATTGTTACTCTTTTGCAATCATTTGATTTGGCAAAGTGCACAAAGCCGCATTTGTTACTATAACCAAAACACGGAGCTTCTGTTTGTGCATAATGAGCACAAAACAAATTTAAGTGGGTAAAACTAACTAAAAAACTCATTAATATTTATTCTTTTAGATAAAAAGTACAAAGGGAGTTGAAAAAAGCACTCCAAATGTGGTATTATTACTTTAGTGAAAAACCGTTCGGTTGCTGTGGTAAAAGGCAAACGCGGCGGCACTCGGCACAAGGGCTCTTGTGCTGACAAAATATTATTGCAAAGGAGTTTTTTACCATGAAGACAAGAAAGATTCTTGCTCTCCTTATGGCTGTTCTCATGCTCTTTGGTTGCATGGCAGCTTGCGGAGACAAGGGTGGCAACACAAATCAGACAGACGCACCTGCAACAGGCGGCGAGCAGGGCACAACAGGTGCAGCGGCTACAGGCGTAGCATTTGACGATGCATTCATTGCAGAGTGGGGTCAGTTCATTGCTGACAACGAAGGCAAGGACATCACACTTTCAATCTGGGCACCCAGCAAGGCACAGGACGTGTTCAAGGCTGAGGCTGCAAAGTTCGCAGAAATGTTCAAGGACTACTTTAACGTTAACATCACTGTTTCCAAGCAGGAAGAGGGCGACGTAAAGGGTCAGGTTATCAACGATCCTTCCAAGGCAGCTGACGTATTCAGCTTTGCTTCCGATCAGCTCCAGGAGCTGGTTGATGCAACTGCTCTTGCAAGCGTTGTATTTACTGATGATGTAGCAGCAGCTAACACAGCAGCTTCCGTATCTGCAGCAACTGTTGGCGAGAAGATCTGGGCATACCCCGAGACAGGCGACAACAGCTACTTCCTCGCATACGACAAGAGATTCGTAACAGAAGATCAGGCTAAGTCCCTTGAGGCTCTTCTCGCAGCATGTAAGGCAGCAGACAAGAAGTTCACATTCGATTCCGGCAACAGCTACTTTGCATGTTCTTACCTCTACACCGGCGGTCTTCAGACTCTCGGCCTTGCAGAGGACGGCATCACTCAGGTATTCAACGATTACAACATTGACGAGGTAGCTACAACAGTTAAGGCTTTCGCAGACCTCTTCAAAGAGTACAAGGGTACATTTGAGAGCGTAACAACAACAGGTTTTGCTGATGGTGTTAAGACTGATCCTACAACAGTTGCAGCAGGCGTTATCGGTTCTTGGGACGTTGCTTCCGTTAAGCAGGTTCTCGGCGACAACGTAGGCTTTGCAATTCTGCCCACAATCAACGTTGGCGGCACAGACAAGCAGATCATCAACATGTTCGGCTACAAGTATATCGGTGTTAACAACTACTCCAAGTTCCCCTACACAGCTCAGCTTCTTGCACACTACCTCGCAGGCGAGGAGTGCCAGATCGACAGAGCACAGCAGCTTGAGTGGGGTCCCTCCAACATCAACGCTCAGAATCTTGACACAGTTAAGAACAACCCCTCCATGGTAGCAATTCTTGCACAGTCTGAGAACTCCATGCCTCAGGTTGGTATTTCTCCCACATTCTGGTCAGCTGTTGACAGCCTTGGCAAGTATGTAGGAACAAGCTCCAACAACTTCTCAATCGATGAGGTTAAGGCAGAGGTTGAGGCTTGTATTGCTAACATTATCGACGAATAATCAGCAAGCTAAATGATCAAATAAAAGGGCAGCTCGGCTTTGCGGAGCACGGGCTGCTCTTTTGTTAACTCAATTGTCAGATTTTATCTAAAATTTTAGATAAAGGAGAGTGATGCAGGAATGAAATATACCGAATATATGGCGCTCAGTCCTCTGCAGCGCTTCTGGTATAAATTAAAGAACTTTTTTGTTTCTATTCCCAGGGGTTTAGGCAATTTCTTTAAGGGCATCGGAATGGGAATTGTCAATTTCTTTAAGGGTATCGGTAAAGCTATTGCAGATTTTGTAATGGGCTTTATCCGCGGCGACATTTTCACCAAGGTTTCTTATGTAATCATGGGCTTTGGCAACATTTGTCGCGGTCAGTTAGTAAAGGGTTTCCTCTTCCTTGCTTTGGAAGTCGGATACATATTCTTTATGATCTTTTTCGGAACAGGATATTTATCCCTGTTCACATCATTACGTGCAATATATACCGAGCCTGAGGTAGTAATGACTCCCTTAGGACCTCAGCAGGGCGAGAGTCAGGTAGCTGTTCCCAGCGTTAAGATTCTGCTGTTCGGTATTCTTACCATTATGGTTACCATTGCATTTATTGCAATGTATTTTGTAAGTGTTAAGTCTGCAAGAAAAGTAAGCGAGCTGGCTAAAGAAGGCAAGAGAATTCCTAAGTTCCGTGATGAGAGCAAGGAGCTTCTTGATGCAAAATTCCACTCCACACTTCTTGCAACACCTATTATCCTGATCTCCGTGTTTGTTCTTCTGCCCTTGCTGTTCATGATAGTAATGGCATTTACCGGATTCCGCGGCACAGTACCTGATTTCGGTTGGGTTGGCTTTGAGCAGTTCTCCGGTATTTTTGAAACAACATCTTCAGGTGCAGGAGCATCAATGGGTGCAACCTTCCTCAGAATCACAGGTTGGACCCTCATCTGGGCAGTTGCCGCAACCTTCACCAACTATATTCTTGGTATGGTTGTTGCTCTTATGATCAACAAAAAAGGCATTAAGTTCAAGGGACTTTGGAGAACCATGTTCGTTATGACCATTGCTGTTCCCCAGTTCGTTACACTTCTGCTTATGGCTCAGATTCTCGGACCTTATGATTACAGCCCCATGAATCTGATCTTCAGCACATTGTTTGGTACAACAGAGGCCATTGACTTCCTGGGCGAGACTGCAAACAACGGTCTGCTCCCCAGAATTATGGTTATCGTTGTTAACTGCTGGGTAGGTATTCCCTACACCATCCTGATGACATCAGGTATTCTTATGAATATTCCCGAGGATCTGTATGAGAGTGCAAGAATCGACGGTGCAGGCCCTGTTAAGAGCTTCACAAAGATCACACTTCCTTACATGCTCTTCGTTACTACACCTTATCTGATCACACAGTTCATAGGTAACATTAACAACTTCAACGTTATCTTCCTTTTGACAAAGGGCGGCCCCGGCGTGAACACTGCATATGCAGAGGGTGCCGGTCGAACCGATCTGCTTATTACATTGCTTTATAAGCTGTCAGTTGACAAGGGCTTGTATGGACTTGGTGCGGCTATAGGTATTTTGGTATTTATTGTTTGTGCAACACTTTCACTTGTAACATTCAATATGACCAAGTCGGCTAAGAATGAGGAGGAGTTCTCATGATAAAAAGTTATAAACTCAGAAGAGGTATTGCAAATACGTTAATTTACATAATCCTCGCAGTTATGTGTATTATCTGGATCTTCCCCCTGGTTTGGCTGGTGCTCCATTCTTTCCGTATTAATCCTCTTGATCCGACTATAGCACCTGTTATCAACTATCATGGAATTTTCCCTAAATTCAATGAATTGGGCTTTGATAACTATATCAGTCTTTTCAAAGAAACAGATTACTTAATATGGTTTAAGAATACGCTTATCGTATCAGTTGCAAGCTGTATTATTTCTACACTGTCAGTTCTGATGGTTGCATACACCTTCAGCCGTCTGAGATTTAAGGCTCGTAAGCCTTTCATCAACGTTGGTATGATCATGGGTATGTTCCCCGGATTTATGACAACTATTGCTCTTTACCATATTCTTACGGTAATTAAGCTGGATCACACACTGCTCGGCCTTATCTTGTGCTATAGTGGTGGTGCAGGTCTTGGATATCTGGTAGCAAAGGGATTCTTTGATACTATCCCCAGAGCTCTTGACGAGGCAGCTACCATCGACGGAGCAAACAGAAACCAGATTTTCTGGAAGATCATTCTTCCTATGTCCAAGCCTATCGTTGTTTATACTGTTCTTACATCCTTCATCGGTCCTTGGTGTGACTTTATTCTCGTTAATATCATTATGGGTAGCAGCGGTGAATACGATCATCTGTGGACTGTATCCAAGGGCTTGATGTACTGGACAGGAAGACAGCAGATGTCTGATGGTTCCTTCAGATGGTTCCTCTCAGGTTCCGTTATTGTTGCAATTCCCATCACATCTCTGTTCCTCTACATGCAGAAGTACTACGTTGAAGGCGTTACAGCCGGCGGCGTTAAGGGCTAATTCTGAATTTTCCCTTACAGAGAATTCTGCAGAACAACTAAAGACTTTAAGGCGGTTGTGTTTTCACAGCCGCCTTTTTTCTTTGCTTATATTTTGCACATAATATAAAATCTGATTGAAGTTGCGGAACTTTTCCTGTATAATAGAGGTGTTGGAGCGCAAGCTCCGTTTTAAACTTTTTGCGGAGGAATCTAAATGAAAAAAGTAATTTCAATAATGCTTATGCTGGTGATGGTGTTAGCTTGCTTTACTCTTGCGGCTTGTGAGGGTGAATCGTCAACAGCAGAGCAAAAAAATGAGAATAATGAGGGGGCAGAGCTTCCCGTTCATGTATCTGAGGATAAATTCAGAAGCTATTACCATATCTGGGTGTGTGCTTTTGAGGACAGCAACGGTGACGAAACGGGTGACCTGCAGGGAATCATCAATAAGCTTGATTACATCAACGACGGAAACCCTGAGACGGATACAGACCTGGGACTTGATGCTATCTGGCTTTCTCCCATTATGCCCTCAGACTCCTATCACAAATATGATGTGGATGATTATATGGATATTGATCCCGAATTTGGGGACCTTGAGACCTTTGACAGGCTTATTGAAGAGTGCGACAAGCGCGGAATTGACGTTATCCTTGACCTTGTACTCAATCATTGCGGAACGGGTCACGAGCTGTGGCGCAGTGCTTACACAGAGGCAAAGGCGGGCAACCTTGAGGGAGATGCAAGGTATTACAGATTTACCACCGACGGAAGCGTTGCCGGAACAGGATGGCGCAGTGTACTCGGAGGGACCAGGTTGTGGTATGAGGGTCAGTTCAGCCCTGAGATGCCCGAGTGGAACCTTGAATATGAGGGCACCAGGGCCTACTTTGAGGAAGTTGCAAAGTTCTGGCTGGAGCGCGGCGTTGCAGGCTTCAGGCTTGATGCCGTTATGTATATGACGGATGAAACTACGGATGGTACGGAGTTCCTGAATTGGTTCTACAAAACTGCTCAGAAGTACAATCCCGACGTTTATATGGTAGGTGAAAACTGGCAGAGCAATCCTGAGATATATAATACTTATAAAAGTGGAATAGACAGTCAGTTTGCCTTTTCGTTTGCAACGGGTTCGGGATATTTCCCCTCCTACACCATAGCAGGCAGAGGAGAAAACCTTGCAAACCAGCTCAAGAAGTTTGACGAAAAATCCAAGGAAGCAAACCCTGATGCCATAAACGCTTTCTTCCTTTCAAACCATGATATGGTGCGAAGCGGAAACTATTTTGCCAACGGACTTGCCGACCAAAAGATGGCGGCGGCTGTGTATCTGCTTACACCGGGCAACTCCTTCACCTATTACGGAGAAGAGATTGGAATGGAGGTGCCCGAGGGATGCTCAGACAACGATGCCTTCTATCGCGGTGCAATGAACTGGGATGAGGAGAATCCCAATCCTATCTGGTGCACGGCAGAGGCCTACTCTGATTGTCCTTACGGCGGAGTTGAACAGCAGACTAAGGACCCCGATTCACTTCTCAGCTTTTACCGTGATGCCATCAAAGTGAAGAATCAGAATCCTCAGATTGCAAGAGGAGACATTACACAGGTCATCTCCTTTGGCGATTCATCGGTCTGTGCTTTTAAAGTAGAGTATGAGGGCAAAGAAACTATTGTAGTGCACAACCTCAGCGACGACGAGGGCAAGACCCTGACCCTCACGGAGGATATGCTCAGGTCTCCCGTGCTTCGCGGCAAGCTCTGCGCTCTGACTCAGACTCAGCCCCAGCAGGCTCAGAGTGAGGCAGAAATAACAGATGTAACCTTCTCCAAAGCTGAGCTTAAAATGCCTCCTCATTCAACGGCTGTGCTTGGAAGCGCAGAGTAAAATCAAAACTTAACATTTCGATTCAAAAGGAGTAAAGCCTTCGGGTTTTGCTCCTTTTTTTACAAAAGAGAATAGAAAGATACATCCAAACACCGACAAAAGAAAAGAAGCCGGAGGAATATAATGTTTTTGCAGGTTAAGCTATGACCTGAAAATATCAAAAAAGACAGGAAGTTGAAGTTATGGAAGCAACAAAGATCGCACGGGAAAACAGGGAGGAATACGGACTTAAACCTCTTATCAGGGCGGTTGCTTTGAAGGGTGTGTACTTCCTGCTTGGAGTGCTTATATCCCGCGGGGCGGTGCTGGGGGAGCTGTCTCCCTTTGGTCCTGCGTTTGTTGCGGCAGTTCCCAAAGGCTCTACCGCAGTTTCTGCCGCAGGATGTGTGCTTGGATACATACTGTTGTCCCCTGCGGACTCATTCAGATATATTGCGGTGGTTCTGGCGATTGCCGCACTTAAGTGGTTGCTCAGCGATTTTTCCAAAATATCAGGGAGCAGGGTGTTTGCTCCACTCATAGCCTTTGTGCCCATGGTGGCAACGGGGGTAGCGCTGATGTTTGTGAGCACCAGCAGAATGACAGAACTGGGAGTTTGCCTTGTTGAGGCGCTCATATCCTCTGCGGCGGCTTATTTTATACACAGGTCGGCACAGCTTATGTCCACAAGCCGCGGACTTGCTTCTTTTACTCAGCAGGAGGTTGCCTGCCTTGCGGTTTCGCTCTGCATATTGATGCTGTCTTTTGCCTCAGTCAGCATAATCGGCATATCCATCGGGCGCCTGATTGCGGTGATAGTTGTGCTTATGTGCGCAAGGTACGGAGGAGTTGCGGGAGGAAGTGTCAGCGGAATTGCAACCGGGGTAGTATTCAGCTTAGGCTCAACGGATATGGCATTTATTACGGGAGGATACGCCTTTGGCGGACTTGTGGGCGGAATCTTTTCCACGGTTGGCAGGCTTCCCGTTGGTGCGGCATTCACAATATGCAATACGGTGCTTTCCTTTGCGAGCTCAAACAACAGGCTTATTCTTTCTTTGTTGATTGAGAGCCTCCTGGGTACTGGAGTTTTTATGGTGATACCCTCTGATATGGGCAACAGCATCAGGGCCGCTTTTTCACCCTCTTCAGACAAAGATAAAAGCGAGGCTGTGCGCCGAAGCGTGACCTCTCGGCTGGACCATGCGGCTTATGCTTTGCAAGGAGTGTCTGATTGCGTGGTGAAGGTATCTGAAAAGCTTGGGCGGATGTGCTCAGAGGATTCCGACGTAGAGATGTATGAATCTGCAGTAAGGTCGACCTGTGCAGGCTGTGGCCTGCGAGCTTACTGCTGGGACAAGCAAAGTGCCCTCACAAGAGATGATTTCTCTAAGCTTACGGAGGTTTTGCGGTCGGTGGGCTACGTGAGCGAAAAGGACATCTCTGAGAATTTTGTGAAGAAGTGTTGTAAGCAGAGGGAGCTTGCAGACAGCATCAACAGAAGCTACAGGGAGTACCTCAGTACACTTGAGGCGCAACGACGAATTACCTCTGTGCGCTCTGTGGTGGCAGGGCAATTCTCGGGTCTGAGTGATATGCTTTGGGACCTTTCTGCAGAGTTTGAGAGTTGTGATAATTTTGACACAGACACCGCAGAGCTTATAACCGATGCTCTTCAGAATATGGGTGCCGTGGTGGTGGATTGCTGCTGCAGAGTTGACAAGGGCAGAGGAATGACGGTAGAGCTGGAGCTTGCAAGAGACCCCAAACAGGAGCTTGAGGTGCAGGAGATACAGCGCATAGTAGCAAGGTGCTGCGGCAGAAGATTTGAAAAAGCGGCAGAAAGCTTAGCCGCTGACAGGCAGAGGCTTACTATGAGCGAAATATCAGACTACGACGTGGAGATAGGCTCTTCCTCTCACATTGCAGAAAACGGCAAGCTGTGCGGAGATTGCATAGATTATTTTCTGAACGGTATGGGCAGTATGGTGGCGGTAATCAGCGACGGAATGGGCTCAGGCGGCGCTGCAGCTGTAGATTCCAATATGGCGGTGTCTGTGCTCACAAAGCTTATAAAAGCAGGACTCTCCTACGATTGTGCCCTCACGGTTGTGAACTCAGCGCTTATGGTCAAAAGTGAGGAGGAATCTATGGCGACCCTTGACGTTGCAGATATCAACCTGTTTACAGGCAAGGTAAGCCTGCTCAAAGCAGGGGCACCCGTGACCTTTGTCAGAAAAGGTGGCAGAGTGCACCGCAGGGAGTTCCCTTCTTTGCCTGTGGGCATCCTCAACGATATTCATTTTGCAAAGGATATGATGACCCTGCACGAGGGAGACGTGCTCCTTATGGTGTCTGATGGGGTGCTTACGGGGGAGGATAAGTGGCTGGAGGATATGCTTCGCTCCTGGCACGAGGCATCGGCTCAGGATTTTGCCTCCCTGGTGGTGAACGAGGCAATGAAGCGCAGAAAGCAAACTCACGATGACGACATAACCGCCATTGCCATACGTATGGTGGAAAACGGATAAAAGGAAAGCAGAGCTTAAAACAAGCTTTTGGGGTTGCCTTGTAGGCTGAAACTCCAAAGGCTTGTTTTTTTCGGTTACAGCTGAATGAATAGTATGGGTAACCATAGCACCAAACCAAATACTAAAATACACAAAATATGATTGACAAATAATAATACGGATGATATTATGTAAATAGATGGAATAGATGTATAAAAATGAGCAAAAAAATCCTATAAATATAGTGAAAGTGTATACAATGACTTTTGGCTTTCGTGTGTTTTGCCGAAATCTTAAATTAAAAAAAGAGGTGATTTTATGAAGAAAAATAAGATTAAAACGTTATCTTTTATTTTGATAATGGTGCTTTTGTTGGGAATAGTTTCTGTTTCGGGAATGAGTGTATCGGAAATAGATCCTGATAATAAGTACAAGTATGAGGAGATGGTTATTCCAAAAGCACTTCCTGTTGATGATGGTGAAGAGCCTAATTGGGAAATTTTATATTACCGTGAGAGCTATGAGTACTATAGTTGTGAAGATGCCTCTACAAATGATGAAGCAACTCCTGATTATGTAATGGCGAAAGTTTTCTTGAATCCTGTACCGGATATTCTTGTTCATAGTTATTTTGGAGAATATGTTATTTCTACGGGACCGTACAGTCCTTACCTCCACGGATACCACATCTATGTTCCTGCTGAGGATAAAGTGTATACCCTTGAGGAAGCGTACAACTCAGGAGTGCACGGAATAGAGGAAGCTCTAAAATTTCTTTCGGTGGAGGTAGCGATAGTTGGGGATTGCGATGGTAACTATGAAGTTAACGTTAAGGATGCAACATATGTGCAAAAGTATATTGCAGAATTAGATGTACCCTCTCATTCATTTTGGGAACCGGAATTTGTATTTGATTTTAATAAAGACGAGAGTGTAAACATCAAGGATGCCACGGCGATTCAGAAGCACATAGCAGGGCTTCCGTATTGAATGATTATTTAATTGAAGCTTAGACTAAATAAAAACAGAGCGTGCAGGGTATAAAACTCTGCACGCTCTTGGCTTTTTGCTGAAACACTCTATTACTTTGTGCGGACAATGGCGAAGGAGGAAGCGCAGACTGTTGCCTCTTTGCCTGTGAACTCAACCTTGCCGATGGTGTAAACTGTCTCCTTGATCTCCTCTGCAAAGGGGATGGTTTCGTCTTTGCCCGAGGGGTTAACAAAGATAACGTAGTCTCCTCTGCGGTAAACGAAGGGGTACTTTTCTTTTTCTGCATATACAACCTCAAAGCCTGAGCCGTTGCCAAGCTGAGGGATGGTGTGACGCAGATTGATGATATCCGTCACTACTTTAAAGATGGAGTCGGGGTCATCCTTCTGGTTCTCAACCGTGGGTGCATTCGGGGCGCTGTCAACAGGCAGATAAAGCTTGTCGCTCTGCGCGGTGGAGAAGCCCATATTGGGGCTTGAATCCCACTGCATGGGGGTACGTGAGCCTGTTCTGGAGTAGCCGCCTTCTTTGCTCACAAGCTCCTCCTGATAGCGCATACCCAGCTCGTCGCCGTAGTAGAGGAAGGGCACACCGGGCATGGTGAAGATCATAGCGTGAGAGAGCTTGATGGTTTCTTTGTCCATATACCAGGTAGCACGGGGCATATCGTGGTTGTTGGTCATAAAGGAGATGTAGCCCTTGTCCTTTGTCAGCTCATAGTTGGGAAGGTATTCGTCAAGGAACTCCATAATGTCGCCCTTGCCGCTTTTGTGGAAGAATGCCTTGTTGGTGCGGTTCTCGTCAAGATAGCGGAAAAGCTTGGAGTAGCCGTTGCCGTAGTGGTCAAGGTAGAAGTCCATATGGAATCCGCCGTCAATGATTGCTCTCTCAGGGTAGCACCACTCTGCAACCAATGCACACTCTGGGTAGTCTTTATCCATCATTTCTCTGATGTCTTTCCAGATCTTTGCCGTGGAGATCTTGTCCTTGTCTTCCTTAACAAGGGAGTCTGCCATATCAACGCGGAAGCCGTCGGCGCCCATATCCATCCAGAAGCGCATAATATCTTTGAGCGCCTCTGCAGTCGCTTTGCAGTCGGGATGGTCTGCAGGCAGCTGCCATTTGGGGTACTTAACCTCATGGAAGCCGTAGTTGAGCGCAGGCTGAGAGGAGAAGTAGTTAACAAGATAGTTGCCGTCTCGCTCGCAGATGCCGCACATCAGGCGGTAGTCAGCAGGGGCCTCCCAAACGGAATCAGTGAAGATATAGCGGTTGGAAAACTCACTCTTTGCGGCTTTTTTAGCCTCCTGAAACCAGGGGTTAGTGTCTGACGTATGGCCGGGAACAAGGTCAAGAAGAACCTTGATGCCCATATCGTGTGCGGTGTCAAGCAGACGCTTCATATCCTCGTTGGTGCCGTAGCGCTCTGCCACCTGCTTGTGATTTCTCACGTCGTAGCCTGCATCCATAAAGGGGGAGTCGTAGCAGGGGTTGATCCAAAGTGCGTTACAACCCAGGGACTTAACGTAGGGGAGCTTCTCGATGATGCCCTGCAGGTCACCGATTCCGTCGCCGTTGGTGTCATAGTAGCTCTGGGGATAAATTTCGTAAAAAACTGCGGTTTCAAGCCATTTCGGCATAGTAAAATTCCTCCTTGGAAATAGATTTTATCATACATATTTAGTGTACCACGATTGCTGTATTATTTCAATAAAAAAGTTAAAAAACGGCTTCCAAAAACAATCACTTGCAAAGTACAGGCTTTGCGAATAATATGTTATTAGGGTACAGCCTTAAGGAGGGGAAGCTATGACCATAGAGCAGTTGGATGCCTCAAAGGTGCTCATATCTCTTGGCAGTGAGGACATGAAAAGCTTTGAGCTGGATTTTGGCTCCATGAGCTTTTACAGCGAGCATTCAAAGAAGGTACTGCTGAGGCTTTTGCGGCTTGCGTGTATGAAGGCGGGCGTAAGCCCAAGGAGCAAGTCCGTGCTTATGGAGGCACTTCCTCACGGGAGTGGATGCCTGTTGCTTGTGACTATGCTGGAGGATAAACGACCCAAGACCTACAAGGTGAAGAGGGTCACAAACCGGGTCTGCTTTGTGTTTGAAGATGCAGAAGCAATGCTTAGTGCTGTGCAGGAGCTGTTCTTCAGCAGAGAAAAAATCAGGAGCAACAGCCTGTGGCTCTCAGAGGGCAGATACTACCTGGTGTTTGACTATCCTCGGGTGCACAGGGGGATAAGCGAGATTGCAACAGCCTTTGGCAGAGAGTGCAGATGCACAGAGGTTCAGATATCCAGAATAAAAGAGACAGGAAGGCTTCTGCACGAGGGCAATGCCCTGGAGCATATCGGCAGAGCCATCAGTGGGCAAAGCCCCGAAGACCTTCACTAAACAATAACGAATAATGATATCTGCAAAAGCAGAAGCGAGAAGCCACCGTCGACCATATCCGACGTGTGGCTTTTTGTTGCTAATTGCCGAAAACTGCACAGTTCCCCTTGCATCAAGCAGAAGAAACAGCAGAGCCATTCAGGGGAGTACGGTCATCCTGTCAAAGCTTTGCAGCTTTGCAGACGCCTTTGCGCAGGTAAGGCGTTTTAGGACTTCTTTTGCTGTGGGTGGTGTGCAGGAGCACCTCCCATTTTATCTGTTTAATTTGGTAAATTCTGTTGATTTATAAGTTTTAGGATGATATACTGAAAGTGCCAAACAATTTTTAATAATTCACCATGTCAATGTGCGTTTTTTATTATGAAAAAATGCATGCTCTTTTCTGCATACTGATATGGTGTCCGGAAATTGCTTGGCGACAGTTGGAGCAATGTATTTTTAGTGCGTAGCTTCGGCTGCGCACTTTTTTATTTTAGGAGGTTTTTCTATGAGGAAAACAAGACGAGCCTTGAGCCTGCTGATCTCCCTGATTATGGTTTTCAGTATATTCTGTGTGGTGCCGATGAATGTATCAGCGGCAAATGGAATAGACAGTAAGATTAATTCATTGCTAAATCTATTCCCCAGCGGTTCATATTTTACACAAAATGGTAGTGCTTGTAGTCACGCCGCTAAATATTCATGTGACAATTGCTATCTGCCTAATATCTTAAAAAGAAGTGATTTGTCCGGATTAGGATATGTGAAGGGTACAGATTATTCAGGCTCATGGACTTGTGTTGCATTTGCAAATTTTGCTTTTAGGTATATATATGGCAAAATGTTTTCAACTTCCAACTATTCTCAGGTAGCATCTGGTTCTTTCTCTCAAAGCACTCTTTCTGTTGCGAAGAAAGGAGATATTATAGGTTTTTATAATTCATCAGGTGAATTTCAACATTATGCTGTATACATGGGTACATCTACTTCATCAAATGCTACATTCTATCAGGCTAACTTCGGTGGAGTGCCAAAAGTTAACTGTGGAACTTGGACATATTCTAATATGAACAGTTACTATGGCGGCGGTAGTATGAAAGTCTTCCGTGCAAATAATTATGATTCGGTTTCTGGACACACATGTACCTATGAAACTTTTGCATATTATGGTGCATCTCACCCTCATTATTCTTATTATAAATGTGCATGTGGCGCATTAAATGTTGATACTACTAAAACTGGTGCGTCAGATGCTTGCTCCCAGTGTGTACCTGGAACCCCTGCATTAACGGTAATACCCGGATCTTCAGTTGAATACACTCAACTCCGATGGGATGAAACGGTAAATACAGATTACTATGGAGTTAACATTTATAATGCCGATACAGATGAACGAATATATTTTATGTCAAATATTAACTACCTAAATCATCAGGTGAAACTCGAACCAGGAAGATATTATGCTAATGCTACTGCCTGTAGCAATGCGTTGAAATTAGTCACTGACTACCATTACAGGATAAGTAATGTGGTTAATTTTACCGTTGAAGAAGCTGAATTTGAACTTGTAAATTCCATTGAAGGTGAAGAGTCGAGGTATGAACTCTATGATATTGCTTTGCCTTGGACAGAAGCAAAGGCAAAGTGCGAGGAGCTAGGTGGTCACCTTGCAGTTATAACTTCACAGGAAGAGCAGAATCTTATAGAAGAACTGTTTGGTGGAGGAGATAGAGGTGCTTACTGGATAGGTATTACTGATGAGGAAACGGAGGACGTGTGGAAGGCTGTTACAGGTGAAGATGTATCGTATTATAATTGGATGACTGCTGAACTCCCCGACAATAACAGAAACGAAGACTATGTTGCTATATATACGGTTAACTTCGGTTGGAACGATATTGCAAACACTTATGGCGGTTACCTCGGCTTCATCTGCGAATACCCCAAAACTATCCCTGAAGGGCTTGAATACGAGATCACAGACGGTAAAGTTACCATCACAGACTATACAGGCTCTGCAACTGAGCTTGAGATTCCCTCAACCATCGAGGGTTGTCCTGTAACCGTTATTGGTGATGCTGCTTTTGAATATTGTCAGGAACTTGAGAGTATAACGATTCCTGAGAGCGTGACCGATATAGGAAGTCGTGCTTTCTATAATTGTGCCGAGCTTAAGGATTTATATGTTCCACAGAATGTAACCAATATTGGCGCGTTAGCTTTTGCCGCTTGCGGTTTGTTAGAAAACATTGTCGTTGACGAAAGCAACACCGTATACGACAGTAGAAATAACTGTAACGCAATCATTGAAACCGCAACCAATACCTTGTTAACCGGCTGTGCCTATACTGTTATTCCGTCTACGGTAACAAGCATAGGAGAAGGTGCATTTCATTCTTGTGGAATTATTGAAGAAATAATCATTCCCGATGGAGTAACAAGCATTGGTAAAGAAGCCTTTATGTGCTGCGTGGCACTGAAAAATGTTACTATTGCCAACAGTGTGACAAGCATAGGAGAAAGTGCATTTGTTGCTTGTTGGAGCCTGGAATGCATAACACTTCCCAAAGGATTAACAAATATCGACGGTTATGCTTTCAGCGGTTGTAAGGCGCTTAAAGATGTGTACTATGGCGGCACTGAGGCACAATGGATCGCTGTCGATATTGCTTCCGGCAACGAGTACCTTACTGGTGCTACCATCCACTGTGCTACCCAATCTTATAGCGTAACCTTCGTGGACTACGACGGCACAGTGCTCAGCACTCAGACTGTTGAGCAGGGAACTTCTGCTGTGGAACCCGAAACACCCTACAGAGATGGCTATGAGTTCACAGGTTGGGACACGGACTTTAGTGATGTGCAGTCCGACCTTGTTGTTACCGCTACATATAATTATTTAACGCTGATAAGTGGAGATTTTGAGTATACAGTTTCAAATGGTGAGGTTACCATCACAGACTACACAGGTTCTGCTACCAACCTTGTTGTCCCCGAATATATCGACGGTTATCCCGTTGCAAAGCTTGGCAAGGATGCGTTCTCTTATTGCCAAAGCCTTGCGAGTGTAGAGCTTCCCTCAACTCTTAAGGATATCGGTGAAACTGCGTTTAAGTACTGCAAGACACTTGCCGGCATCAGAATTCCCGAAGGAGTTGAGGTTATCGGCAAATCTGCTTTCTATGGCTGTACAGCACTCACAGGCATCACAATTCCCTCCACCGTTAACCGCATTGGTGACGAAGCATTTGTCTTCTGTGAAGGCTTAACAAGTGCAGAGATCAGCGAGGGCGTTGAAGCTATCGGTTCCTATGCATTCAGAGGCTGCCTTGAGCTTACAACAGTTGTAATCCCCAAGAGTGTAACAAGCGTTGAAGAAAGAGCCTTCTATGGTTGTGCTGAGCTTGATGACGTGTATTACGGCGGAACAAGTACCGAATGGGCAACAATTACAATTGCGGCTTACAATGAGCCTTTGACCACAGCAACTATTCATTACAACAGCAAAAACGTTCCTTTGGGACTTGAGTACACGGTTGCAAATGGTGCTGTGACCATCACAGGTTACACAGGAAGCAATGCGATCCTTGATATCCCCCAAACTATCGAGGGCTATCCCGTTACAGCTATCGGCGCCAATGCTTTTGACAGTCGCACAAATCTTTTGAGCATTAAGCTTCCTGAGACTATAACAAGCATCGGAGAAGGTGCTTTTAAGTATTGCAAGGGTATAACAAGCATGGTACTCCCCGAGAGTATCACGGAAATAAGTGCAAACGCATTCTACGGATGTACATCGTTGGTTGAGATAACAATTCCCGACGGAGTTGAGAGGATCGGAAACCAAGCGTTTATTTATTGCGAAGCTTTGCAGAATGTTTACATTCCTTCGAGCGTAACTCATATTGGAGATTTTGCGTTCAGAGGTTGCTTAGCGCTCAGAGATGTTGAACTTCCTGAGGGATTGAATAGTATCGGAGTAAGTGCATTCCGTGGATGCTCTGTGCTCAGAGAGGTATCTCTCCCCAAGAGCATAGAGAGCATAGGCGAAAAGGCGTTTTATGCTTGTTCAAAACTTGCTGACGTTTACTACGGCGGCTCTGAACTCAGATGGAGCGATGTTTCAATAGCAGAGGGTAACGATGCACTTGCAAGCGCAACAATGCACTATGCTCTCAGCTCAGCAGATGAAATATTCACCGTAACCTTTGTAGACTACGACGGTACAGTTCTTGACGAGCAGACGATTGAGTATGGCACTGCTGCAATAGCACCTACCGCACCTACACGAGATGGATATACTTTCAAAGGTTGGGATAAAGATTTCTCAAACATTACAGAAAACACAACGGTGACAGCTCAATACACAAGGGTTGCTCCTAAGGGAACCCTTAAAATTGAAGTAACAGGCGGCACGGGATTCACCATTTCGATTAACGGAAGTAATGCAAGGCCTCAGGGTTCCGTATATCGTAACTCTAAAATAGAGATTGGTTCTGTGGTCACTGTTACAGCGAGAGAAACCGCAAACTCTACCTTTGTAGGTTGGATGAATCCTATAACAGGAGTGGTTCTCTCCTCTGATTACGTGTACACGTTTACGGCATCCGGTAACGATTCCTTTAACGCTGTGTTTACAACTCAGATAGAAGGCGTACAGGTTGTAACCTTCAAGAATGACAAGTCAAACAGAATTCTTGATTCTCAGTATTATTCATCTGCAGATGTAGTAACCTTCCCCGATGCACCTACTCAGGTAGGATACGACTTTGCAGGCTGGTCTATGACCGAAGCAGAGATTAAGTCCGCTATTGCAAATGGTGAGGACGTAACTGTAGTGGCAAAGTGGACAAAGTCACTTGTGCCCGTAGAGATTACAGTTAACGGCGGCACAGGCTCAGGCACCTACTATGCAAACAATGCGGTAACAGTTACCGCAAACGAGGCCGAGACAGGCAAAAAGTTTGCATACTGGACAGACGCACAGGGTAACATCAGAAGCTACAACGCAGAATATACATTCTTCCCTGCAACGGACACAACTGTTACTGCTGTGTTTGTTGATGCAGACGAGGCAATTGATTATCAGATCCTGGTAAGCATGGATTCTATTGATACCACAACAGTTGCCGGCAAGAACGTGTTTACTTACAGCTGGTACTGCCCTGAGGAATATACCTTTGTTAAGGCAGGAATCGTGGCAGTTAACAAGGATAACTACAACGAAGCAACCTTCGTTGCAGGCTCCTCAGACGCAAATGTTTACGACAGAAGCCCCTCAGGAGATAACCTGAAGCCTGTAAACACCTTCACTTGGACTAAGTCAAACGTTGCCTCAGGTCAGACCTGGGTAGCAAAAGCTTACGTTCAGTACAGAGATGCCGAAGGTCAGCTTATCACGGTTTATTCCGATATGGTCGAGGCTACAAAAGAATAATCTTTGCAGATTGAATAAGATTCAATCATACAAGAAGCGTCTGCTTCACTTTTTACAGTGAAGCAGACGCTTTTGTTTATTTATTGATCTTTATTGATTTTCTGCGTTATGCTTGATTATGCATTGCTTATGCAGATTTGTGAATGACGAAAGCTGCATTGTTTAGTAAATCCAAGGTCGCACTCGAAAAGTCGAGGGCGACGGTGCTCGGAGCTTCTTACTGCTGGGTTTCACCCTGGTCCGCCATAAGGGTTACGGTGACCTCTATGGTTTCCTGAGTATCCATGCGATAAAGAGTAAGCTTTACCTTGTCGCCGGGTTTATGCTCAGCAAGGATGCCGAACACCTCGGCGAAGGTGGTGATTTCTGTGTCGTCCATCTTAGTGAGAACGTCGTTTACCATGATGCCTGTGCCGTCGCAGGGGCCATCCTTTGCAATTTCACCAATAAGGATTCCCTTGGGGATGCCGTAGTACTGCTGCATCTGTGAGGAAACCTCCTGGCCTGAAATGCCCAGGCGCACACGGTTGTTTACGTATCCCTGTGAGGTAAGGTCGTCCACGATCTCTTTAACCGTTGCACTGGGAATTGCAAAGCCCATTCCCTCGTAGGAGCTGGCGCTGATCTTTGCTGTGTTTATGCCGATAACCTGACCGTACATATTGCACAGGGGACCGCCTGAGTTGCCGGGGTTTATTGCGGCATCTGTCTGGATGTAAGAAACCTGAGCAGAGAGTGAAAGCTCTCGGTCAAGGGCAGATACAACACCCCTTGTGAGGGAATTCTGGAACTCAATTCCGCCGGGGTTGCCGACGGCAATAACATCCTGGCCTACTTCTGCGTACTTTGAATCACAGAATTCTGCAGGGGTCAGATTTTTTGCATTGATCTTCAAAACGGCAAGGTCTGTTCTTGTGTCGTAGCCGATGACCTTTGCCTCGTAAATCGTGCCGTCGCTTACAACGACTCTTACGTCGTAGCGACTGCGACTGTCGCCGATAACGTGGCTGTTTGTGGCCACGTATCCGTCCTCAGTAAGCACGATTCCCGTGCCCTGAGATGCGGGGTCGTCGCCTGAGAAGCCTGCTTCGTAGCAGACGACTCCTATAGTAGACTTTGCAACCTTTTTGTAGGCATATTGAGTAGTGTATTTTGCTGCGTTATCTTTGTCGGTAGGGAGCTTTTTAAGGCTTATAGAGGCGTCACCTGAGTAGTATTCGTTCTTATCTGAATCAGGCATGGGGATGATGTGGGAGTCATCCTCTTCAGGTGCGCTTGATGCAGGCTCACTCTGCTGTGCAGAGGTGCCGGGCTCTTCTTCAAACAGAGTAGGTGCAGTGGAGCCCTGACCGCCTGAATTGCCGATAATATACCCGCAAAGTGAGAAAAAGCCTATGGAAAATACTCCGATGAGCACCCACATAATAACAAGAAATGCAGTGGCACTTTTCTTTCTTTTTGGGGGAGCAGGGGGCATGGAAGGCTGCATGGAATAGGGCATATAGTAGTAGCCCTGAGGGGGGGCTTGCCCGGGGGCTCCTGCCTGCGGCATATAGGGATAATATCCCGGGAAGCCTTGGGGCTGATCGCTGTTAGGCTTTGGTGCCTCTGCGGCAGGGTGATAATACGGAGCGTGATTTGCGGCTTCATCGGAAGCAGCTTCCTGTGATTGAGCTGGATCCTGCGTGCTGTAGGGGTCTTCCTGAGTAGGCTCAGGGATAGCCTCTGCTGAAATGCTTTGTGCTGGCTCTGACTCAGATACGGGAATTTCAGGCGCAATGTCTGATGCAGCCGTGTCTATTGCGTCGTTTTCTGACGAAGGTGCAACGCTCTCCTTTGCAGGTTCCTGCACTGCTGCCTCGGGTTCTTCATTTGTGGGAATAACAGGTGTGTTTTCCGGGTCAAAGGGATTATAGTTCATTTATCTTTTCTCCTTTATATTTTCGGGGAGTTCTTTTTGTTTTTTCGGAGCATCGGGAAGCCAGAAGATAAATCTGCAGTACTTGCCAGGCTCGCTTTCAACGGTAATGTTACCTGAGTGCAGATGGATGATGGAGCGCACGATGTAGAGCCCCAGCCCCATGCTCTTTTTGTTAATGCTTCGGGATTTATCTGCCTTGTAGAATTTGTCAAATACAAGACGCAGATCTTCAGGGAGGATGCCCTCACCGCTGTTTTCTACGTAAAGGTAAACTTTATTGTTCTTATGGGAGAAGCCAAAGCGGATGTAGCCGCCGTGGTTTGTGAATTTGACTGCGTTCTCCACAAGGTTGTAAATCACCTGATGAATGAGGTCTTTATCTCCGAAGGCAATGATATCTTGCTCTGTGTCTAAGCCTTCTATGCTGAAATTGTTTTTTTCAATTTCCTGCTCAAATCCCAGGAGCACGTTGAAAACCGTGTCCTGAATTACAAATGGGGCTTTTTTTACGGTTATCTCTCCGCTGTCTATTTTTGAGAGCGAGATCATAGAGGTGACAAGTCGGTTGAGCCGCTTTATCTCCTGAGATATTATGCTCAGATAGTGCTTTTGCTCCTCCGGGGGCACCGTTCCGTCAAGAATTCCGTCAATGTAGCCTGCTATGTTGGTCATAGGTGTCTTCAGCTCGTGAGAAACATTGGCAATGAAGTTTCTTCGCATACCTTCGGACGAGGCAAGAAAGTCTGCCATCTCGTTGAAGGCGGCGGCAAGCTCGCCCATTTCGTCGTTGGATTTGATGTGACCTCGGCTTTCAAAATCGCCCTTTGCAAAGCGCTTGGCAGCTTCTGCCATCTGCTTGAGGGGGCGGGTTGTGTTGTAGGCATATACTGCTGAAAGAAGAAACACCACGGCTGCCGCAATGAGCACCGTCCACATAAGGATTTTGTACACGTTGGGAGCGTAGTCTGAGGTCCACAGTGAGGATTGGGCCACAAAGCAATAACCCAGCACTACCTCACCTTGGTTGTTGGCAGTGAAGGGAATGGCATAGGTATGATATTGTTTATTGTAAAAATTCTGCAGGGTTCCGTGTTCGTAGTGGCTTCCTTGGGATACCAGCTCCATAACCGATTGAGTCAGATAAGAATTCTGCCTTATGAGGGTTCCGTCGGTGGAATGGAGCACCTGCCCTTGTGTGTCCGTAATGAATATGAGGGTATGTGTGGAGCTTGCCATAGCGTTCAGAGAGGAGCACATGATCCTTACCTCTGAGCTGTCAAGATGGTGTATGCTGTCTCCTGAAGCGTTACCCACGTATTCTGCAATGGATTGTGCGTTTTTCTCAAGGGTTGAGCGCTTCAGATTTCCCATATAGCTGGAAACAGGAAACACAAGGATTCCGCAGATGACGATAACACATACAAGGGCGATGGAAACACTGAAAAACAGGAACCGTCTGAATACGGATTTGGTCATACGTTTCCTCTGTTATTCAATGGTAACAAATTTATATCCTCTTGCCCATACGGTGCGGAGCTCCCATTTGTCGGAGGCTCCGTCAATTTTTTCGCGGATACGTTTAATGTGCACGTCAATGGTGCGGCTTTCTCCGCAATAGTCAAAGCCCCAAACCTCATCGAGAAGCTGATCTCTTGAGAACATCTGATTGGGATTGCTTGCCAGATGGTAAAGAAGCTCCAGCTCCTTGGGAGGAGTGCTGATAAGCTCGCCTTTTACCTTAAGCTCGTAGTTTGTCAGGTTTATTACCAGGTTGTCGTATCTGACTTCCTTTACAGGTCCTGCCTCGGGTGTGGAGGTTCGTCTGAGCACGGCACGTACTCGGGCAACCACCTCTTTTGTTTCAAAGGGCTTAACTATGTAGTCGTCTGCTCCAAGCTCAAGTCCCAGCACCTTGTCAAAGGTTTCGTCCTTTGCGGTTATCATAATAATGGGGCATTGGGAAGTTTTTCTGATCTCTCTGCATATCTGCCATCCGTCAAGCTTGGGGAGCATAATATCCAGGAGAACAAGGTCGGGCTTTTCGCTTTCAAAGAGCTCAAGGGCTTTTTCTCCGTCTTCTGCGGTGGCTGTCTCAAAGCCCTCCTTCTCCAGATAAAGGCGAAGCAGGTTGCATATATTGCTGTCGTCATCAACTATAAGAACTTTGTTAACTCCCATAACTTATACCTCCGTTTGTTTTGTATTAATATTATGTTTTTATTATATACCATCTTTATATGGAATTAGTGAATAAATTAGAAACAAAGCCATCAAAAGTCTGAATTTTCCATGAAGAAACGGTGAAAAAATATAAAAAAGGCCCTGCGGAGATAGGTACCTCTGCAGGGCAACGTCTGTATACATATATGTTCGCTTTACTGAACTATCAGTAAGGCTGAGCAATACACCTGCGGAAGGTGTCCAAAATATATTTTACATCATCGTCTGTAAGTGTGGTGTTAAGGGGAAGGGTCAGCTGATTTCTGTACATCTCATAGGCATTGGGATAATCCTTGATGTCAAATCCAAGCTCCTTGTATGCAGTAAGCAGGGGAAGAGGCTTGAAGTGTACGTTGCAGATGACACCGTTTTGAGCCATACGCTTGAAGAAGGTGTTTCTGTAGTCCTCATCCTTGCCGTCAAAGCGGACAAAGTAAAGGTGACCTGAGCTTCTGTGATTGTCTGATGCGTGGTCAAGTACGGAAACGGGCAGGTCTGCGAAGGCTTGATTGTAGCGCTCAATAAGCTCGTGACGGCGATCGAGGGTAGCCTCGTATCTCTCAAGCTGAGCAAGTCCCAGAGCTGCAAGAATGTCGGGCATATTGCATTTGTACTGGGTCTTTACTACGTCATATTCCCAAGAGGTGCCTTTGTTTTTTGTGTAGGTATCCTTGGTCTGACCGTGGAGGGAGAAGAGCATATACTGGCGGTAAAGCTGGTCGTTGTCAACGCCTTCCATATTCCGCCAGGTAACGGCGCCGCCCTCACCTGTTGTCAGATTCTTAACAGCGTGGAAGCTGAAGTTTGTGAAGTCTGCAGTTTCTCCGCACATTTTGCCGTTTCTCTGTGCGCCCAGAGCGTGAGCTCCGTCACACATAACGATAACTCTGCCGTAGGTGCGCTGAAGGTCGCTTGAAGGCTTAAAAAGATGCTTCTTGCGTTCTACCGCAGCGTAAATGCGGTCATAGTCACACATAACTCCTGCAAGGTCAACGGGCACGATAACCTTTGTGCGCTCGTTGATGGCCGCCTCCATTTTATCGTAATCCATCTCAAAGCTGCCGGGTGCACAGTCGATGATGACAGGGGTTGCACCTATGTGGCAAACGATGGAGGCCGTGGCGGTGTATGTGTAAGCAGGGACGATTACCTCATCTCCGGGGCCTACCCCCAGAATACGCAGGGTCATCTCTGCACAAGCTGTCTGTGAAGAGAGGCAAACTGCCTTTTCCGTATGGCAGAATTCTGCAATCTTCTGTTCAAAAAGCTTTGTTTTGGGGCCTGTGGTTATCCAGCCGGACTCAAGCACAGACACAACAGAGTCTATTTCTGCCTGAGTGATGTCAGGCGGTGAAAAAGGTATATTTCTCATAGTAATCTCCTGATTCCTTAAAAAGAAATTTGGAACTTTAGGGGTGGTGTTTATCCGTAGTTTTTGGCATACGGACATTTTTACTCACTCTAAATCACTATGAATTATACTACATTTGTTTTGTTATGTAAAGTCTATTTTTTATATGAGGTGTTTTTTGCCTCTGAAAGCAGGAGGTATTTGTTCTTTGTAGCCTCTCCGCCGCGCAGATGGCGTTGGGCTTTGTTATGCTCCAAAACAGCCTTTACCTGTGCGTAAAGGGATGGATTAAGGGAGTGCAGACGTTGGCTCACATCCTTATGTACGGTGCTTTTGCTTATTCCGTACTTCTTTGCTGCAAGTCGTACAGTTGCCTTGTTCTGAGCAATGAATTCTCCCAATTTAACGGCGCGTTCCTCTACTGTGCCCTTCATAACCTTGCCTCCAGAAGAGTGAGCTTGCTCACTCTGTACGTAATACTCAAGTATATGCGGTAAAGCCTGTGGTTATAACAGTAAAAAGTTGCAAAAAGTAGGAAATATTATGTTTACATTCCTGATGATTTGTGGTATTATAACATTGGATTTTTATAATTAAAATAGTATTAGTATGCTTAATTGAAAATCATTGGATTTTTTAAAAGCAAATTCAGCCTGATATTTAAAGATTATTTAAAGCTATTTATCGGAGAACTACTATGCAGAACACTTTACCACGTGCTACTAAAGAAGCAATCCAGGAAGGCAAGCAAACCTTGCAGGAGGCTTGCGGAAAAATCAAATATATGTATCTTACCTGCGACCCTGATGCCGCAAGGCGTGCGGAGGCTGCCGGAGTTGACAGAATATTCCTTGACCTTGAGATCCTGGGTAAGGAAGAACGGCAGGGTCATCTGGACACGGTGGTGTCTCACTCAAGCCTTGAGGATGTAAGCAGGCTCAGAGCAGCAGTTACAAAAGCAGAGCTTCTTGTAAGATGTAACCCTGTTCATCCTGGGCTCAAGTGTGAGATCGACAGAATAATTCTTGACGGGGCAGACGTTATAATGCTGCCGTACTTTAAAACTGCCGAGGATGTGCGCAGCTTTTTGAGCATGGTTGACGGCAGGGTGAAGACGGTGCTTTTGTTTGAAACCGCAGAGGCTGTTGAGAATATTGACGAGATCCTCTCTCTTGATGGAATTGATGAGGTCTACATAGGGCTCAATGATCTGCATCTGAGCTATAATATGAAGTTTATGTTTGAGCTTCTGGCAGACGGTACGGTTGAGCGTATGTGCAGGAAGTTCAGCGACAGAGGAGTACCCTACGGCTTTGGCGGAGTGGCTAAGATAGGCGAAGGTATGCTTTTGAGTGATGACGTTGTTGCAGAGCATAAGCGTCTGGGCTCCACTTGTGCCATTCTTTCCAGAACCTTCCGCAATGAGGTGGATGCCAGCCGTCCCATAGATGATTTTGCAAAAGAGATCGACCTTTTGCGCAACAGAGAATTTGAAGTTTCTCTGTGGGATGATGCCCGCTTTGAGGAAAACAGGCAAAGAGTCATCAGTGCGGTAGCTGCAATAGTTGAAAGCAAAAAGTAATCACGCTGTGACGTGATTTTCGGAGGATAAAAATGAGTGAAAAAATGCCGAAGGTGCTGATACTTTCCATTAACGCATGGCAGGATCAGAGCCCTAATCATACATTATCCGATATTTTTTCTTGGTGGGACAGGGACAAGCTTGCACACATATACATACGTGCAGGTGTTCCCTCAACAAAGGTGTGCGACAAATTTCTTAAGATCAACGAGAACGCTGTTATCAAAAGTGTTCTGAAAAGGAATCTGAAGACCGCAAAGGAAGTGCACAACTGTACCGGCGAGATGGATGCTCAGGAAATGGCGGAGCTGCTTGAGGAGCAGAAGCGCTATGGCAAAAGACGCAAAAAATACAGCTGGCCAAAGGCTATTATGCGTGAGATGGTGTGGTCCTTGGGCAAGTGGAAGACTCAGGAGCTCAGAGATTTTGTGGATGAGTTTTCTCCTGACGTTATCTTTTTGCAGATGCATTCCGTGATCTATATGTCCAAAATACAGAATTACATAGTGAAATATGCCAAAAAGCCTGTGGTGTGCTATCTTACCGATGACAGCTACAGCTACGTTAACTGCAAGGGCAATCTGCTTGCCATGGCTCACAGATTTTGCCTCAGAAAGCAGATCAGAAGGATGATGAAAAACTGCAACAAGCTTTTTGTTATGTCTCCCAAGGCGGCAGAGATCTGCTCTGAGATGTTCAATACCCAATGTGCGATCCTTACCAAGGCTCTGGACTACAGCAAGCTTACGTACAGCGAGGCTCAGGTGTCTGAGCCCATCAAAATGCTTTACACGGGCAGGCTTGTTATCGGCAGAGCCAATGCCCTTATACACATTGCAAGGGCTATAGAGAACATAAATGCAGAAGGAATTAGGATAACTCTGGATATATACTCCTCTGATAACCTTTCGGAGGATATCCTGAAGGAGCTTGAGTGCAAGGGAGTTCACTTCAGGGGAGAGGTAGACAGAGAGGAAACGGAGCGCCTGCAGAAGGAAGCGGATATTGTGGTGTTTGCAGAATCTCTGGACAAAGAGAACATCAACACTGCAAGGATCTCTTTCTCCACAAAAATTACGGAATATTTTGCAAGCGGCAGATGCATCTTTGCTTTGGGAAGCAGAGAGATAGCTCCCATGGATTATCTCATAAAAGAGGATGCTGCCGTTGCGGTAACTGACTATGCAGATATTGAAGCGGCGCTGAGAAAGCTCTGCGACAACCCCGAGCTTATAAAGGAATACGGCAAGAAAGCCTTTGAATGCGGAAACCGCAACCATAACGATAAGGTGGTCTACTCTTCGTTTATGGATACAATGTGCAAGGTTGCCCGGGAAAAATAAAGATTCTTAAAAAAGGAGGACAGGAGAATGAAGGTTTTGCAGATAAATTCCGTGTACGGAATAAAAAGCACGGGAAGAATCGCTGCTGATTTGGTTAAACTTCAGAAAAAACACGGGGCAGAAGCCTTTGTTGCCTGTTCGTCAACGGATGTGTGTGACAAAAACGTCTTCAGTATGAGCAACAGCAAGCTTTACGACAAAGCGAACATTATGCTCACAAGGCTTTTTGGCAAACACGGATTCTACAATAAAGCGGCCACAAGACGGCTTATAAAGTATATTGACAGCGTAAAGCCCGACATAATTCATCTGCACAATGTTCACGGTCATTACCTGAATATCAGAATGCTTTTTTCATATATTGTAAAGCACAGTATCCCCGTTGCCTGGACTCTGCACGATTGCTGGTCCTTTACGGGGCATTGTCCTCATTTTGACTATATAGGCTGTGAAAAATGGCGGACAGGATGCCACGACTGCTCACAAAGAAGGGGCTACCCGGACTCCTGGTTCTTTGACAGGTCAAAGGGGAATTATAAAGTCAAAAAGAAGCTTTTTACCTCTGTACAGAGGATGCATATAGTTACTCCTTCCAAGTGGCTTGCTGACCTGGTAAAGGAGTCTTATCTGGGAAAATATCCCGTGACTGTCGTTCACAACGGAGTGGATACCAAGGCATTCAGCCCTACCTGCTCAGATATCAAGGAGAGGCTGGGGCTTAAGGATAAATTCCTGATACTGGGAATCGTGACCTCACTTTCCGGCAGAAAAGGCGGAGAATACTTCAAAAAGCTTTCAGAAAAGCTTTCTGAAGACGAGCACATCATTCTGCTGTCCTACGAGGGAAATGCATCGGAGCTGCCTGAGAATATAACCGCTATTCCCAGAACAAACAGTAAAGAAGAGCTTGCTCAGATATACTCCTGCGTGGACGTATTTGTAAACCCCACCTTGGAGGATACTTTCCCTACGGTTAATCTGGAGGCTCTCTCCTGCGGTACCCCTGTGGTCACCTTTGACACGGGCGGCAGCAAGGAATCCCTGAGGGAGGATTGCGGTATTGTTGTACCTCAGGGCAATACGGAGGAGCTTTACAAGGCCATACTCCGGATAAAAGAGGGCGGATTTACGCCTGATGCCTGCAGAAGCAGAGGCCTTGAGTTCACAAGAGAACAGAGATTTGAAGATTATATGGGAGTATACAACTCATTAATTGATTGATTTTTATTCAGTAAACTATTGGAGTAAAATATGTGGATTTGGACTATAATGCTTGCCTTGGTAATAGGAATCAGATTTATGATTCCTGACGCTTTGGGCGACAAAAAGAAAAATCTAATATATTTATTTCTCGTCTGGGGTATCGTTGTGTTTTTTGCAGGAAGCAGATGCCCTTATCTTATGGAAGGCGACGTAACGGCGTACTTTAAGTGCTACAAGAACGCGCTGTCCTTGGGTATCAACCAGATGCGGCTTACCTATAGATTTGAGGACGGGTATCTTATTTTAAATAAGATATTGGCATGGTTTTTCCCTTGGGAATACTCTATCCTTTATTTTGAGGCTGCATTTTGCACGGGAGTGATATTCTGGTATTTCTACAGAAATTCCAAGAACATAGTTATGTCGGTCATTCTCTATATCTGCGTTGGCCCCTGGAGCTTTTTTCTGGCAGGATTCAGGCAGGGCTTTTCCATATGTCTGTGTCTGATTGCCTTTGAGCTTCTGAAGAAGATGTCTTTGGGGTGGGACCTGACAGCTTTGGGCTTGATACTTCTGGCATATTCTATGCACACTACGGCAATCGTCTTTTTGTCTGTGTTCTTTATAAGGTATATGAAGATCAACAAGCAGACGGTCATTATTGGACTTATAATTACTATAATAGGTTTTATCTTTGCAAAGGACCTGCTGGGTTGGCTCAATGACACCTTTGAAAGAGACTACATCGGCGCATATATAGGCAATGCACTGGGCGGAATTGTGCCCATTGCTATTTACACCATGGCGCTCACCTTCTGCTATATGCTGTATAAGGATAAGGTCAAAGAAGTATATGATATGAAAACTGAGATTGCGATGCTGTTTGTAGGCTTGCTAATATATGTTCTGAGGTATAAGGTAGGTATATTTGAGAGAATAAGCTTTTACTTTACTCCCGTTGCATCCGTGGTGCTTGCCAACGCAGTATCTTTGCAGAAGAATAAGGTAAACCGAAACGTTATGGTGGTATTGTGCCTGGCACTCAGTGCAGTTTTGTTTATGCATCGTATGTCCAATACCGAGTACCACTTCTTCTGGGAATATTGGGAAGGACTGGTTCCGATAGAATGATTATCACGTTTTTTTCTTATTTTATGAATCATCACCAGTTGCCCCTTTGCGAGGAGCTCAAGAAAAACAGCGATGAGTTCTATTTTGTAGCAACGGCACCCATCCCTGAGGACAGATTGCAGATGGGCTATGAGGATCTGAACACGGCGTATGATTTTGTGCTCAGGTCCTACGACGGCAGCACAAGCGAGGAGAGGATAGCCGAGCTGCTTGAAGAGAGCGATATAGTTATCTTCGGCAACTCTCCCGTGAGGTATGTTGAGCACAGAATGAAATTCAATAAGCCCTCTTTTCTTTACAATGAAAGGTGCTTCAAAAAAGGCACGTGGAGACGGTATATTCCGAAGATAAGAAACCTTATTAAGCGCAGGGTACTGAACTTCAAGGACAAAAACCTCTACGTGCTGTGCGCAAGCGGGTTTGCATCAGCCGATCTGAAGCTGATGGGATTCAGCGAGGAGAAGTGCCTTAAGTGGGGGTATTTCCCACAGGTTAATGCTCCCAAGCCTCACCGGCATCAAGGCAAAAAGCCTGTCAGAATTCTTTGGACAGGCAGACTCATTGACTGGAAGCATCCCGACGATGCCCTGCAAGCTGCGGTGAATCTTCACAGACAGGGGATAGACTTTACCCTTGATTTTATTGGGATAGGCAAAATGGAGAGAAGATTAAAGGCTGTTGCCAAAAATCATAAGCTGCAGGAGAAGGTCAGGTTTCAGGGATCTATGAGCCCTTCTGAGGTTTTGGAGAATATGCAGAAGGCAGATATTTTCCTTATGACCTCTGATTTCAACGAAGGCTGGGGTGCAGTTGTGAACGAATCCATGGGTTCGGGCTGTGCGGTGCTTGCCTCAAGTGCGGTGGGAAGCGTTCCCTTCCTGATAAACGATAAGCAAAACGGACTTATTTACCAATATGGAAACAAGGAAGATTTTGAAGCAAAGCTTAGGATCCTCTCAGAGGATGCAGAGCTTCGCAAGAAATTGGGAGAAAATGCATTCAATACCATAAAAAATGATTATAATGCACGGGTTGCGGCCTACAGATTGGTTGAATTTGTGAGGAACGGCTGCAGGCTTAACGAAACTTACGAGTCAGGACCTATGACAAAGGCTCCTGTTTTAGAGAACAGATGGTATAACGTATGAGCAAAAATTTGTTTTTGTGCGGGCACACAGGCTCGGATAACCGTGGCTGTGAGGCTATAGTCCGCAGTACGATCAAAATATTTACACAGGCAGGATATAAGGATAAGCCCTACCTTGCAACCTACAACCCCCGTCAGGATGAAAATGCGGGAGTGAATAAGGTTGCTCAGCTGATAGCATACAGAAGCTATGATTCAAAGCTGAGCCGTATGTTCTACGCAGGTATGAGAAAGCTTCTGAAGAATCCTTTAATAGGACAGAGCGTTATCCATAAGGATATCTGGCAGAGGATCGATTCTTCAGATCTGAGCCTTTCCATAGGCGGAGATACATACTGCTACAACGTACCCACGGGATTTGTGGCACATAATGCAAAGATGAAGAAGCTGGGTGTTCCCAGTGTGCTTTGGTGCTGCTCTGTTGGCGAGGATTTCATTACTGATAAGGTAAAAAAGGATCTGGAGAATTATACCCTTATAGTTGCAAGAGAAGCCTATACTTATGAAAACCTATTAAAGGCAGAAATAAGCAAGGACAAAATACTCAAATGCTGTGACCCTGCCTTCAGGCTTGATGTAAAAGAATGTGAGCTTCCCGAGGGCTTTGTTGCCGGCAACACCGTCGGAATTAATTTCAGCGGATTTGTTAAGAACGAGAAGTCTATGGAAGCGGCAGAATATATGGTGGAAAATATCCTGAGTAAAACGGATATGAGCATCTGCTTTATCCCCCATGTATATACGGTTGAGCCTGACACGGACGACCTGCTTCTGATGCGTGAGTTTTATGAAAAGTACTCACAATCAGGCAGGGTTTCTGTGGTGGATAAGGCACTTTCCTGCGAGGAGATCAAGTATATTATCAGCAATTGCAGATTCTTTGTGGGTGCAAGAACTCACACCACCATTGCGGCGTATTCTACATCCGTTCCCACCCTGACGGTTGGATATTCCATAAAGTCCAGAGGAATTGCAAAGGACTTGTTTGGTACTGATGAGGGTTACGTGGTGCCTTATACGGACATAGAGAAAAAAGACGCTTTGTGGCTTCCTTTCTCTGCAATTATTGAGAATGAGGAGCAGATCAAAGCCCGCTATAAGGAGATCCTGCCGGAGTATTCAAAGTCCGTGCAGGACACAGCAGAATTAATACTCAAAAAATTCTTAGGATAATCAATAAGGAGCTATAATGGCTAAATCTCAAAGAAAAACGGGAATGCTGCTGTCTTATGCAAGCAGTCTGCTGCTTGTGGCAGTCAATATTTTCCTGACACCCTTTCTTGTAGGCTCTCTGGGAGATGCAGAGTACGGTGTTTATCAGATGATGTCCTCCTTTGCAGGTTACCTGGTGCTGATAAATTTCGGCACGGGTACGGTTATGACCAGATACGTTTCTATGTATCTGGGCAAAGGCGACAAAAAGGGCGAACGGAATTACATTGCAATGTGCCTGATAATTACAGGTGTGCTCGTTGTGCTGATCGCACTTGTGGCGGCGGTACTCTTTATTTTCATTGACAATATTTACGCGGCAACCCTTACCCCTGCGCAAATACAGAAGTCAAAGACCCTGTTTATTCTCATTGCATCAAACGTGATTGTGATGCTTTGTGCTCAGGCGTTCCAGGGAATCGTTACCGCTTATGAAAAATTCAACTTCACAGGCATATGGCATATTGCGAAGACCCTGCTGAAGGTAGTTCTTCTGGTTTCTATTTTCTTTATCTGGAAGGATTCCGTTGTAATTGCGGCGGTAGACCTGGGGATATCCTGCTTGTATTTGCTTTTGTGTGCAGGATACAGCGTAAAGCTTAAAGCAACCCCTAAGCTTTATAAATTCGATAAAAAGATTTTTGCATCCTCTGCGGTATTCTCCCTTGCAATTATGCTCCAGGCAGTTGTGAATCAGGTGAATACAAGAGTAGACGTTACCATACTGGGCATTATGGTAAGCCCCGAAAGCGTAACAAGGTATTCCGTTGCAATGCAGGTGTTCTCTGTTTTTTCAACCCTTTCAACGGCTGCAATTGCAATTTATCTGCCCAAGTTTACAAAGCTTGTGGCATCAGGGGATGTAAACGGTACAGTTATTACCAAAGAGATGATTGCTCCCAGTCGAGTGCAGACCCTTGTGTCGGGTGCAATAATGTTTGGTTTTTTGTTGTGCGGAAGGGATTTTATCCGCGCATGGATGGGAGAGGGATATAACCTTTCCTGGTGGATCGCCGTGATTATAATGGTGCCTAATTTCCTTGTGTATACAAACGGAGTTGTGGTATCTGTGCTTGATGCAATGCAAAAGCGCCTGGTGCGCTCCGTGGTGCTGACCCTTATTGCGGCGGCGAACATAGGCATCAGTATTTTACTCGTACATACAACCGGTGAGATGGGTGCCCCCATAGGTACTGCAATTGCAACGGTGGTTGGCTCACTTGTCATAATGAATATATATTATCAAAAAGCAATCGGCATAAAGCTTGGGATGCTGTTTGGCGGCATATTCAAGGGAATCCTGCCCTGCCTGTTGCTGGCATCTGTTGCCGCGTTGCCTGCGGCTTTGCTTGTTCCCGTAGGATTTGTGGGACTTTTGGTAAAGGGCGGAATATTTGTGCTGGTGCTTTTTGGCACACTTATGCTTTTTGGATTTAATAAGGAAGAAAAAAATCTGGTGCTTAAACCATTCAAAAGAAGTGGTAAAAAGTGATAAATCTTACAGATGAACTGAAATGTACAGGCTGTGCAGGCTGTGCTGCGGCTTGTCCCACAGGCGCAATCACAATGGAATTTGGCAGGGAAGGGTTTCTTGTTCCCGTGATCTCACGGGATGCCTGTATTTCCTGCAAAAAATGCTTGAGCGTTTGTCCCGTGGAACACTTTCCCCAAAGGGTTGAACCTCTGGTGTATGGGGCACGGGCAAAGGACGAGGAGATTCTGCGGCTCAGCTCCTCCGGAGGGGTTTTCTCTCTGCTTGCACGGCTTACTCTTGAGAGAGCAGGCACTGTGTGCGGTGCAGGGTTTGATGCAGACTTTTCCGTTGTGCATAAGTTTGTAGACAAAGCGGAGGATATCCCTCAGCTTACGGGCTCAAAATACGTTCAGTCCCGCATTGGAGACTCATTCAAAAGGATTCGGGAAGAGCTTGATTTGGGCAGACAGGTTATGTTTGTGGGTACCCCGTGCCAATGTGCAGGGCTGAAAGCCTTCCTGGGGAAAGAGTATAAAAATCTGCTTGTCGTGGATTTTGTATGCCACGGAGTGCCGTCACCTAAGCATTATAAAAAGTACCTTCAGGAAATAAGCGGCGGCAAGGAAATTGCAAAGGTAAACTTTCGCTGTAAGCTGAAGGACAGCGGAGGGTACGAGATGGGTCTGGATTTTGCAGACTCAACTGTGTACAGAAGCAAGGTTGCAAAGGATCCGTATATGATGGCGTTTGCTCAGGACATTTCTCTGCGAGCAAGCTGTTATGGGTGCTTTTCAAAGGATCTGCACTCTGTCGCAGACCTGACCCTGGGAGATTTCTGGGGGATAGATGAAACCAACAGTCCCTTGGCAGAAAAGCCCGGTGTAAGCCTTGTGCTTATTAATACCGAAAGGGGCAAAGCTGCCTTTGACAGTATAAGCAGTTCTTTGGAAACAGATTGCAGAAAGCTTGAGGAAGCAGTAAAGAAGAATCCCTGCCTTTGTGCAAGTGTGAAAAAGAATCCTCTGAGAGAGAAGTTTCTGAGGGATATGGACAGATTGGAAATCAATAAACTTACGGAAAAATACTGCGGCAGTTCATATGCCGCAAAGCTCAGACGTTTGATTGCTAAGCTAAGAGCACGCTAAAGACTTAATAAAGACAAGCCGCCAATAACGGCTTGCAGGAGATTACATTGAACATTACAGAATCAGCACTTATTGGAATCCTGAAGGCTTTTGCCACGGATTCAAAACCTGAATTTAATACAGAGAGTGTAGATTTGAGGGCGCTTTTTTCCCTTGCAAAGATGCACAGCGTCATTGGAATAGTGGCCTATATTCTGAACAAACACTCCTGCCTTCCCGAAGGGGAGCTTGGGCAGAAATATATGCACGAATACGACCGCACAATAATGCAGATGTCCAGCAGAGAGTTTTCTGCTGCAAGGGTTATTGAACAGCTGAGGTCAGAGAATATTCCTCATATCCTTTTCAAGGGAATGAAAGTAAGCGAGGCATATCCCGTTGCGGAGCTTCGTACCTACGGAGATGTGGATATCATAATCCGCAAGGAGGACGAAAAGCGGCTTTGTGAGCTGCTTATTTCTCAGGGATATTCACATAACGTTGCCGATGCAGGGGTTGTTAACGAGTTTAAGAAGAATCGTGAGCATTATGAGTTCCACACAAATCTGAACGTGTCAGACGTTTCAGATTCCCGATATTTCTCTCAGATGTGGGAGAATACGGTCGAGATACAGGGCTGCAGCTTCGGCTTTAACCATAATTTTCACCTGAGCTACCTTATAACTCATCTGGAGAAGCACGTGCACGGCAGAGGTGCAGGACTCAGAATGTATCTTGACATTGCTCTTTACATAAGCAAGTATTCTGAGGAAATAGACCTGAATGCAGTGAAGAACACCCTGACCGATTGCGGCTTGGGCGAGTTTTTCAGTACTGTGCTGTATGTGTGCAGCCGTTGGTTTGATTTGGCTGTGCCTGCTTGGGTAACACCTTTGTCAGATGATGTTTACGACAAAATGTGTATGTTTACTCTTGACGGCGGAGTGTTTGGAGAGCGTTGCCAGGGCAAAAGGATCGAACTTGCGGTGCGCAGAGAGCTTGAAAGCGGAAAGAAGGCCGTGCGCCTGAGGATCTTTATGCGCAGAGTATTTCCGCCCTTTACAGAGCTTTGCAGGCTTTATCCCTGTTTCAGCGGCAAGCCCTTGCTGGCACCTGTAGCATGGATGCGCCACGTTATAGGCTTCTTAAAAGGCGGCAAGCTTTCAAAGGTGAAGGAGATCACCACCGTGAGTGTTGACGATGCATCTGCACAGAAGGATTTCCTGCGCAGTATCGGATCCACAAGAGAGTAATAAACAATTAAAATAGAAATGCTTCACGGCAATTGCCGTGAAGCATTTTTTAGTTTATATCTTCTGTTATGATTTTTTGTGCAAGGGCTGTGTTGCGGTATCTTATGTCCTCCGTTACGTCCTTGATAATACGGATAAAATCCGGGATGGGAGGCTTTGTGTCTTCGGAGTCCACCTCGATCTCCAGGTAGGCTCTGTCATCCCAAAAGGGGAACACATCTACCTCGTAGGTAAAGCCAAAGAGGCAGAAGGTGTGCCTGTGCTTATATATGGGGGAGTAGCCTCTGCGCCTGTAATTCAGAAGTGTTTTGAATTCTTCTTCCGTAATTTCAGATTCGATCTCTATCCGTGTCATATGGGAGATGGTTTCCTTAAAGGTTTTGATGTATTTAATTCCGTCCTTGCCTCTGACACTTCTGATTCGGCAGTATCTGCCGTTTTCGTCTGTGCCCTCGGGAAGCTCTACGTAAACCTGACACATTTCTTCAACCTTGTATTCAGGCTGAGTCTGAAGCTCTGAAATATTGGGATAGGAGATCAGATATTTGTATTCTATTTCTAAAGGTTTGTCCATTTTACTTCACATCTATTATCATAATCTCGGGGCGGTTAAATACCCTGGGCATATATTCAGGAGAGGAGCCCAATCCCGTGGTAACTGCAAGGTATCCGTTTTCTTCCTTGTAAAACCCTGCCGCATATTCGGGAAACCATCCTTGCTCGGGAGCATAGACGGGTCCTAACAAGGGGAGCTTCAGCATACCGCCGTGGGTGTGACCGCTGACCATAAGGTCAATGGGATAGTTTTTGATTCCCCACACATAAAACTCCGGGTTGTGGCACAAAAGCAGACTGAAAACATCAGAATCCGTCAGCAGTGCCTCTGAGATAAAGCCGTTTGCTTCTTCGTCCCAGGAAAGGTAGTAGCTCAGGCCAAACAATCGAAGCTTGTTGCCGTTTAGTTCAACATCTGCATAGGATCTCTCCAGCAAAACAGCGCCTGCTTGCGCAATAGATTCCTTGATGCTTTCAAGCTGTGTGGAATGTCTTTCGTGATTCCCCAGCGAGCAATAAACGGGAGCTATATCGCAAAGCTTCGTCAGAACTTCCTTGTGATATTCAATGCCCTGCGCATCACAATTCTTGTCGGAGATCATATCTCCCACAGTCAGAATAAGGTCAGGCTTTGCCTTTGCGATTTTTGAGTAAAGATCTGCATTGCTGTTTGCAAATTCCTTTGAGTGCAGGTCAGAGATAACGGCCAGTCGCACGGGGGCTGTGATCTTTTCACTCTCCAGGGTATGCCGGGTGATCTTGATGCAGGAATTGCTCACATAGAGGCTTATTAAGAAAGCAACCAGAAGAGCTGCAAGAACCATAAGCAAAACCCTGCTTTTGGAGAAAAAGCGCTTTTTATCTGTTTGAGTACATTCTCTCATAGTAGTTCTGATAATCTCCCTTAAGGATATTCTGCCACCAATCCTCATTATCAAGATACCACTGAATGGTGCGCTTTATACCCTCGTCAAAGGAGGTTTCAGGCAGCCAGCCAAGCTCTGTGTGGATCTTGGTGGGGTCAATGGCATAGCGCATATCGTGTCCGGGTCTGTCTGTTACGTATGTAATAAGGCTCTCGGGCTTATTAAGAAGCCTGAGAATGGTCTTTACGACCTCAAGGTTTGTGCGTTCGTTGTGTCCGCCTATGTTATAAACCTCTCCTACTCTGCCCTTGCGGATAACAAGGTCAATAGCGGAGCAGTGGTCTTCAACGTAGAGCCAATCACGGACGTTCTCTCCTTTGCCGTACACGGGCAGGCTTTCATCTGCAAGAGCACGGGATATCATCAGAGGAATGAGCTTTTCGGGGAAATGGTAAGGTCCGTAGTTGTTAGAGCAGCGCGTAATTGATACAGGCAGCTTAAAGGTGCGGGCATAGGCAAGCACCAGCAGGTCTGCAGAAGCCTTGGAGGCGCTGTAGGGTGAAGAGGTGTGGATGGGTGTTTCCTCCGTAAAGAACAGGTCGGGTCTGTCAAGAGGAAGGTCACCGTAAACCTCATCTGTGGAAACCTGGTGATAGCGCACTATTCCGTATTCGCGGCAGGCATCCATAAGAGTCTGTGTGCCAAGGATGTTGGTTTTAAGAAAGATCTCGGGATTTTCAACGGAACGGTCAACGTGACTTTCTGCAGCAAAGTTGACTACAATATCAAAATGCTCTTCTTCAAAAAGCTTGAATACACATTCTCTGTCTGCAATGTCTCCCTTTACAAATCTGAAGTTTGAGCACTTCATTGCATCGTCAAGGGTTTGCAGATTGCCTGCATAGGTGAGCTTATCAAGACATACGATGCGGTCCTCGGGATGATTCTTAAGCTCGTAATATACAAAGTTTGCGCCGATAAAGCCAGCACCGCCTGTTACAAGAATATTCATGGTCTTACCTCCGTATGTGGATTAATCGTAGTAGAAATCAAGGGCTTCAAAACTCGGGAAGTGCTTGTCTTTTTCGCTGAGGATCACATCGTACCCTTCAGGCCAATCAATTCCGATGGTTTTATCATTGTATATAAGTCCACCCTCGTCTTCGGGATGATAGAGGTTGTCGCATTTATAAACAAATTCCGCTTCATCTGAAAGCACAAGGAAGCCGTGGGCAAAGCCTCGGGGCACAAAGAATTGCTTTTTGTTTTCTGCAGAAAGCACAACTCCCACAAATTTGCCGTAAGTAGGACTTGATTTCCTCAGGTCAACAGCAACGTCGTAGACCTCACCGCTTATAACGCGCACAAGCTTTGCCTGGGGATACTGCTTTTGAAAATGCAGACCCCTCAGCACACCCTTGCGGGATTTGGATTGGTTGTCCTGCAGAAAGTGGCAATCGATGCCTCCCTCCTTAAAGTCGGACTCTTTGTAGGTCTCCATAAAGTACCCACGTTCATCTCCAAACACTTTTGGGGTGATTATGTATACTCCGTCTATGAATGTTTTTTCAAAGGTAAAATTACTCATATGCTAAACCTCTCGGTTATGTTATCTCAGTATCTGTAGCGCTCCTGCGCAACCTTTTTCAGATATTCTCCGTAGGGGCTTTTGCCGTATTGTTCGGCAGCCTCAAGGAGCTCTTCTTTGGTTATCCATTTATTAATAAAAGCGATCTCCTCAGGCACGGAGATCATAAGTGACTGACGTGTTTCCGTAATCTGAACAAAGTTTGATGCATCAATAAGAGAGTCCATTGTGCCTGTATCCAGCCAGGCAAATCCTCTGCCCATAATCTGAACGTTAAGATCCTTTTGCTCAAGGTAGAGGCGGTTCAGGTCTGTTATTTCCAGCTCTCCTCTTGCTGAGGGCTTGATTTGCTTTGCCATTTTTACAACTCTGTTGTCATAGAAATAAAGGCCGGTGATACAGTAGTTGGATTTGGGGTTCTGAGGCTTTTCTTCAACGGATATAACTCTGCCGTCTTTGTCAAATTCAACGATTCCGAAGCGTTCCGGATCGTTTACATAGTAGCCGAAGATGGTGGCTTTACCGTTTTCGGCACTAAGCTTTGCTTCCTTCAGAAGCCTGGAGAGGCCGTTGCCGTAAAATATGTTGTCTCCCAGAATCATTGCACAGGAGTCGTCTCCTATGAAATCTTCTCCCAGAATAAAGGCCTGAGCCAATCCGTCAGGTGAAGGCTGAACCTTATAGGAAAGGTTGATTCCGTATCTTGATCCGTCTCCCAGTAAGCGTTCAAAGTTTGGGGTATCCTGAGGGGTGGAGATTATAAGAATATCCCGTATTCCTGCCAGCATAAGCGTTGACAGAGGATAGAAGATCATAGGTTTGTCGTAAACAGGCAAAAGCTGTTTGGAGGTCACCTGTGTCAGGGGATATAGTCTGGTTCCGGCTCCGCCGGCAAGGATTATACCTTTCATTGTACTCCACTCCTTATAAATACTCCTGTGTGCTTTGGGTAAGGATCTCAGAAAAACTTTTTGATAATTTTATATAAAGGTGTCAGAATAACAGAGCCTGCAGCTAAGGCCGCAAAATGATCACGGGCTCTGTCTGTACCTATGTCTTTTAATATTCTCAACTGCTCTTTGGCAAGAACTTTATCTTTAAGCTTAACACTTAAGCTGAGCTTTCTGTGGGCGTATATATTCATAATTATATCAATATATTTTTTGCGCTCGCTTTCCGGCATATCAATACCATTTAATGTAGTTGTAAAGATATCAATATACCCGTCCGTCTGCTTAAGAAGGCGCTCGGCCTTACCTTCTTGGCCGTGAGAATGACTCTCTGCAGACACAACGTAGCTGCATAAGGGTTCACTTAAGAAATACCGTTTGTATTTATAATAAACAGGTAGCATCAGCTGTATGTTTTGTTCTCTTCTGCCGGTGTAAATCGCTTTGGAGGGAAGTACGTCAACTAAGGCGCTTGTTCTGACCATAAAGCAATGGCAGCAGATAAAGCTTTCTCCACGCAAGCACAGCTCAAACTGATCTTCTTCTGCTGATTTTGGAAAACCCTCGGAGATTTTTTTTACGGGTGTGTCTAAATCATCTTCCCTGACAATGTAGGCATCGGACTGCACGCATCCGTACTCGGGGTGACCCTCCAGGAATTTAACCCTTTTTTCAACAGAATCCGGGAAGAGGATATCGTCTGCATCTGTCCAGCAGAGGTAATCCCCCGTAAAAAGCTTGAGTCCCAGATTTACAGCAGTTGACTGCCCTGCGTTTTCCTGATATCTGTAAATAACCTTGATTCCCTTTTCCTCAAACTGAGGGAAATAAGAGTTGAAAAGTTCCTCGGTTTTATCCGTGGAGCCGTCATTGATAAATATATACTCAATGGGAGAATAGGTCTGATTGAGAATAGATTCTATCATCCTGTGAGCAGACTTCTCTCCGTTGTAGCAGGGAGTGATTATGCTTACAAGGGGCTTTGTCATAGAATTCACCTCTTATTTGTTCAGGATGATGGAGCAGATCTTATCTACTGCTTCAAAGCTCAGGTCTGCGTACATTGGCAGGGTGAGCACTCTGTCTGCGATGAATTTTGCAACCGGGGTTTTGCTTGAATCGTAGATGCTCTTATAGCAATCATAGTCCTGCACCAAGGGGTAGAAGTACTTTCTTGCAAAGATATTCTCGCTTGCAAGATCTGCAAAAACCTCATCTCTTGTTTTATTAAACTTAGCTTCGTCAAAAACTATAGGCAGATATGCGTAGTTTGATTTTACATCTGAGGGGATCTTGCACAGGGTCAGTCCCTTTATGCCCTCAAGGTGTTCCATATATCGGTCATATACAGCTTTGCGCTTTGCGATCTCTTCGTCAATATGACGGAGGTTACAAATACCCATAGCTGCCTGGAATTCGTTCATCTTGGCATTTGCGCCCACGTCGCAGACCGTTTCCTGGTCAAGAATTCCGAAGTTGCGCAGTATGTGGAGCTTTTCTCCCAGAGCCTTGTCCTTGTAGGTTACGGCACCGCCTTCAATGGTGTTGAATACCTTTGTAGCGTGAAAGCTGAACATAGAGGCATCTCCGAAATTGCCTGCACCGATTCCGTCTTTTTTTACCCCAAAGGCGTGGGCGGCATCATAGATGACCTTCAGGTTGTACTTTTTTGCAATTTCTTCTATTTTTTCTGTGTCGCAAAGGTTACCGTAAACGTGAACGGGTACAATGGCACAGGTCTTATCTGTAATTAGCGCCTCGATTTTGGAGGCGTCGATAGTATATGTTACAGGGTCAATGTCGCAAAATACGGGGGTGAGCCCGCAGCGCACAATAGCATGGGTGGTGGATGCAAAGGTGAAGGGGGTGGTAATTACCTCACCCTTCAGGTCGAAGGCCTGCAGGCAAAGCTCCAGCGCCATATGGCCGTTTGAGAATAGAGAAATGTTCGGCACACCCAGATATTCAGTGAGCCCCTCGCACAGTTTGTCGTGCTTTGGCCCCATATTTGTAAGGAAATGCGATTCAAAAACAGAGGACACTTCCTCCATATACTCAGAAACGGAAGGAATGGAGGAGCGTGTTACCAAAATTTTGTCACTCAAAGAGGACACCTCATTTCAAAAAATCTTGAGGAAAGACGCTGATGACAAGTTCCTTGGATGCCATAACGCCTACTTTAGCGGATAGGATATCAGGAGAAACATAAGCTTTGCTGAGCCAACGGATTATTGCAAGAGGCATATTGACTCCTGCTACGTGAGAGAAGGGGTATCCGCCTCCAAAGCGTGCATTCATCTCCAGAAGATAAGGCACACCGTCAACAAGGAAAACATCGGCATCCAGGTTGGCAGGGTGGCGCAGCTTGCGGCTGATCTTTTTTCCCAAAGCTTTGATGGCATCGTTTTCTGCAATGATTGCCGCATCTGTCTCGCCGGAGCGCATTGCATATTTTTGCCTGATGATGGTGTTTTGGTAGTTTCCGTCAAGGTCGTTAATAACGTCTATGCCGTATTCCTGACCCTTAAGGGACTCCTGTATAAGCACGCACTCGGCACGGTTTGCCGCAGATTCATATTTCAGATAGCTGTTTTCTATCTCTCGCTTTGATTTGCTGTAGAAAATGCGCAACTCCTCCTCATTTTCTGCACAGAAAACGGAGAGAGAGCCCATACCCCAGCGAGGCTTTACATATAAAGGAAATGCAAGCTTGCCATTTCTTATATCTTCCAAAGCGGAGTCTGTGCTTATATATGTTTTGGGAGTGTTGATGGAGTTTTCAAGGCAGAAGCGGTAGGTGTTCCACTTGTCGTTGCAGGTATCGATTGCATTTTCATCTGCAACAATAACGCGGATTCCCTGTGCCTCAAAAGCTGACTTGTTTTGAGCAAGCACCATAAGGTCTATGTCAAAAAGGCTTATTATGGCATTGATGCTGTTATTTTTGCAGTAGTCAAGGAGGAAGGGAATGTATTCATCGTCATAGATAAGAGGAGTGACGACGGTTTTGTCTGCATAGAGAAAAGCTGTGGAAAGAGGGGTGGAGTTTGCCGCGTGGACAAGTCCGCAGTCGCCCAGAGCTTCCTTGAAGTATTTGACCAGATAGCTTCGTCTGCCTGCAGAGGTGAGTAGTATGTTCATAGAATATCAGCCTCAAAGCTTAATGTTTTTATAGTCACAGAAGATAGGATAACCTCCTGTGTGGATAAACAGAATGTTTTTATCTTTTATGTTATGACTCTTCAGATACTCCTTCATTCCGAAGAACGCCTTGCCTGTGTAGGTGGGGTCAAGGGGAATTTGATATTTGTCAAAGATAAAATCAATTTCCGAAAGCTCTTCGTCGCAGGTGAAGGAGTATCCTCCAAAGAGATATTTGTCGGTAATAACGGGGGAAAGGTGCAGATCTTTTCCAAAGAAAAGCCTTGTGTTTTCTTTGATTATCTCCTTGCACCTGTTTGCATCCCTTGCAACGGAAATTCCTATAATATTGGGGCTATGCCCTTTTTGAGCAGCACCGCACATAAGCCCTGAGTAAGAGGCGGCGGTACCTGTTGCAAGGAATATGTAGTCAAAGCTTACAGCTTCTGATTTTTCGTATTCGGAAATTTCATCATAAACAGCTGTGTAGGCTCTTACCGGAGTAAGCTCGTTGCCTGTGCCGAGGGTTGTGCCGTAAATATAATAAGGCTTGTAGCCCTCCTGCTCAAAGTCATTGATGGCTTTTGCCACGGTTTTTGCAACCTCTGATTTCTCGCAACAATATTCACGCACACCCAGGGTGTTCACAATTTTTGAGTTGTTTGTGATGTGATTTTCCGACTCGCTGAATACAACCGAACAGGGTATGCTTTCGTCAAAGCAAAGCTGTGCCAGTACGCGGCACAGGTTTGAGCTTTTTGAGCCGTAGGCAATGAGGGCATTTTTACCCTGAGCACGCATATCCCGTACAAAGGCATGGGCAAAGCGCACCTTGTTGCCTCCAAAGGAGAAAGGAAGCTTGTCCTCGCGCTTTATGTATATTTGATTATCATAAAGATTGTCAATAAACTCTATGGGAGAATTACACAGCAAGAGGCTCGCCGCCCTTCACTAAAGGTTTAATTGGTAGACTTCTTTTTCTTTTTATTCTTGAATTCCTTTATTGTTGCAAGGATGTATCTGAAGCTGTCAACTTTAAACACAACGGACAGAAGCAGATATACTCCAACACCGGTGAGGGTCTGAGCTATGAGCTTTATGACCGCAGTTGCAAAAGGATCTGCAATAAGCGCAGAAAAGGGAATGAGGTTTACGGCGAACACAGCCGCACCCATTATAACGGACATAAGCACGGCAGGGAGTACGTCCCTGAACTGTTGCAAAAAGCCGTAGCCTATGATCTTTTTGTTTGGCCAGGCGTTTACAAACACACAGACGATCTCTGCAAAAACAGAGCTGAGTGCAATTACTATTACGGAGTCCGTTGTGCTTTCAAAAGCAAGGGACCAGGCAATAAATACACCTGCTGCAAGGAACAAAAGGTTTGAAGTTTTCTTGATGATCTCTGCAACAAGAAAGGTTCCGCTTTTGCCCATTGCCTGAATTGCCTGCAGATTTGTTGTGTGTATGGGCCACATTGCAAAGTTAAAGCAGGCTATCCACATAAAGGGTACTGCAGGAAGCCAGGCCTCACCCAGCAAAATGTAGAGGAAGGATTCTGCAATTGCGGCAAAACCCATCATAGCAGGGAAAACAAGGTAAGAGCTTGTTTTCATTGCACGGCGGGTCATACTTTTGACCTTTTCCGTGTTTTCCTGATGGCTTGAAAGGGCAGGGAAAAGCACGTGCTGAATCGCCTGGTTCAGGTTGTTCATTATAAGCTTAGGGTAAGCGTTACCCTTGTTGTAGTATGCAAGGTCTGAGGATGTGTATGCCTTGCCGATGATAAGTGTGTTGATATCCTTGTAGACAGTATCTATAAAGCTTGAAACAAGTATCTTCCATCCGTAGGAAAAAAGGGACTTGAGCCTTTTAAAGGAGAATTTGAGAGCAGGTCTCCATTTAACCGTAAACCACAGAAAGACCGTATCTATGATGTGGTCTGTAAGCTTCTGGGCAATAAGTGCCCATGCGCCGTACACTGGGTTACCCGTGCTGCTTGTAATAACAAATGCCAGCACGACTCCAACGATTCCGGAAACTACAGTACCCGTAAAGGAGGCAAAGAAGAATTTCTTAAACTGCATGGTTTTGGAGATATACGCGTGCTGAACGTTGTTTATCGCGCCTATAATGAGGGATAAGGACAGTACCCTGACCATAGAGGTAAGATACGGGTTGTTGTAGAAAGCAGAAATAAGGGGTGCTGCAAAGAACATACCTGTGTACAGCAGAGCAGAAAGCGTCAACTGAAAGTAAAATACAGTGGAGAAATCTATTTTATCTGCATCCTTTTTCTGAATGAGTGCAGAGCCGAATCCACCCTGCACAATAACCCCAAGAATAGAGGTGAACACAATAATAAGCGGAATAATTCCGTAGGCTTCAGGGCCTAAGAGTCTGGCAAGAACAACGGAAACTACAAGAGCCACAAGCTCTCCGCCTAATTTTTCAAGATATCCCCAGAAGAGACCCTTGATAGTTTTTTCTTTTGTGTTAACACTTGCGGATTGCAAAATAGAATCTGCGTTGCTGTCTTCAGATATATTTGGGGAGCTGTTGTTTTCGTTCATAGCCTTTATCCTTTGTGTTTTTTGAGTTTGACAAGCCACGGGCAAACAGAGAAGAGCCTCAGCTGAAGCAGTTCCTTTTTGCTTGATTTTGAGAGAAACAAGGGTGCCACATCCTTATATTTTTTGCTGAAAAGGTGCTTGTAGTCGCCCTTTTGAAGCATCAGGTGGTATTCTGCTCGGCGCACGGCAAAGCCGATGCTTTCCTGATACAGTTTGCCTGTGTATTCATCGTAAGCTCTGAGGCTTTTAAGATGGTTTGTATAGTGATCTATCATCTTCTGATTTTTTGCTTTATCTTTGGCGTTCAGTGCACTCATAATGCTGGATGAGCTCTGCAGTCTGTAGCAGGACATTTCCTCGTCTGCAAAGTAGACACAGCCTTTGGAGGAAAAATAAAGCATAAAGAGCACGTCCATGGAAGAGGAGTACTCAAAGAATTCAGGCGTCTGCTCTGTTATTTCGGGAATATACTCGCTTCTGAAGAAATAGCTTGAGGTCTGGAACATATAAGGCAGACGGCAAATTCCGCTAATTGCTTCTTTACTTGTGAGCATTCCGGATTTTACATCACCCTTTAGTGGGATTATCTCCGTTAAAGGCTCGCCCTTTTCGTTGGTACATCTGACTGTATGGGCTGCAAAGGCACAGTCAGGATTCTGCTCCATAATGTCAAATTGCTTCTGAAGCTTATTCTCATCTGTCCAGAAGTCGTCACCCTCGCACATGGCAACGTATTTGCCCCTGACTCTTGGGAAATTAAAGAGGATGGACATCATATTACCTGTGCGGGTACTTTTTGAATACTGGTTTTCTTCGTGGTATAGGGGTCTGATTATGTCCGGATATTTGGCTTCGTATTCTCTGATTATGTCAGTTGTGCCGTCTGTGGAGCAGTCGTCGTTTATGAGGACTTCAAATTTGAAATTTGTCTTTTGCATCAGGAAGCTGTCTAAAGCCTGTCTGATGTAATCTTTGTGGTTAAACACAAGGCAGCAGATGCTGACCATAATATCGTTATTCATAAGATGTACCTGAAATTTACAAAATTAGATATCTGTTTTGCCGTAAATAAGAATATCGGCAATTCTTTTGCTGGCAAATCCGTCTCCGTAGGGATTTGAGGCTTTGCTCATTTTTTCATACTGAGCAGGATCGTTTAGCAAGATGCTGCAATTATTATAAATGGGCTCCTCATCTGTTCCCACAAGCTTGAGAGTTCCTGCTTCTATGCCTTCAGGGCGTTCGGTAGTATCGCGCATAACCAGCACAGGCTTGCCTAAAGAGGGAGCCTCCTCCTGAATTCCGCCGCTATCGGTTATCACAAAGAAGCTTCTTGCTATAAAGTTATGAAAATCAAATACATCCAAAGGCTCAATAAGTCGGATTCGTTCGCATCCGCTGAGCTCTTTGTTTGCGGCTTCGCGCACCACAGGATTTTTGTGAATGGGATATACAGCCTTTACGTCCGGGTTTTCGTCAACTATACGGCGAATCGCCCTGAACATATTGTGCATAGGCTCGCCCAGATTCTCTCTTCTGTGAGCAGTTATGAGGATCATACGTGAATCCTTGCACCAATCCAATATTTCATTCTGATAGTCGTTTGTTACGGTTGTTTTAAGAGCATCTATGGCGGTATTTCCTGTTACATAGATGCTGTTTATATCTTTGTTTTCATTAATAAGGTGCTGTTTAGCCTTTTCGGTGGGAGCAAAGTTGTATTTGGAGACAAGGCTGATTGCCTCTCGATTGAACTCCTCCGGGTAAGGGGAGTATATGTTGTAGGTTCTGAGGCCTGCCTCTACGTGACCTACAGGAATTTGCATATAAAAACAAGCAAGTGCGGTTACAAATGCTGAGGTGGTATCTCCGTGAACAAGTACAGTGTCAGGTCTTTCCTTCTCCAGAACGGTTTTGATTTTGTTAAGAATGGAGACAGTGATATCAAAAAGTGTCTGCTTTTCCTTCATTATTGAAAGGTCATAATCAGGCACAACAGAGAAAGCAGAGAGCACCTGGTCTAACATCTGACGGTGCTGGCCCGTAACGCAAACTATAACCTCAACTTCTTTTCTGGATTTGAGTTCGTTTACAAGGGGACACATTTTTATTGCTTCCGGTCTTGTTCCGAAAACCATCATAATTTTCATAAACTACACGCTCATTCCTTTTTGCTTTCTGAAAAATACTTCTCTTTGTACTCAATAAGTTGCCTGCATCTGGCATCCCAGCAGTTGTTTTCAGTAAAGGCTGTGGTATCCGTAGCCTTAAAATCGCTGTTTATTGTTTTGACCCATTCTTTGTAGTCGTTGGAGATCACAGTGTTGGGGTAACCTATGATATCATCCAAGGGAGTTGCAAGAACAGGGACTTGAAGAGCCAGATACTCAAATATTTTCAAAGGGGATACGTATCTGCTGATCTCTCCTGTATCAAAGGGTAAAAGTGCAAAATCGCAGTTTGCCAGATAGGCAGGAAGCTCTGTCTGTTTTTTTGGTCCCAGCAAGTGGATATTGTGGGGCTTTTCTGACTTGAAAGCCTCGGGTATACCTCGGCCGATAAGATTAAAGGTACAATCAGGACATTCCAATGCGGTTTTTCTTACAATTTCCCAATTGTGCCATTCACCGGTGAGTGCGCCGAAATAGAGGAGAGTTTTTCTGCCGCAGACTAAGTCAGACGGACGGTCATAATCTACCTCTTTTTTATATAGATGATTATCTACGGCGTTGGGAGAATAAAGGACATGTCTGTCTGTATATTTTGCGATTAAATCCACAAGTCCTTTGCACGTTGCAACAATGCAGTTGCAAGTGTTCAGAAATTCTTTGAACAGCTCCGGCTCAAAGAAGCCGCTGCCAAGGGAGGTCTCCCAATTGTCAATATGCTCGTAAATAGTATAAATTCTTTTTTCGTGTGCCTTGCGAAGAATATCTGCGTATTTATAAGACGGAGCTTCAAAGATTATGGTTGCATCCTCGGGAATATTGCGGAATATTGTGTCAATATCTGTATAGTAGAGAGGAAATGCTATCTGTGCCGGCCAATTAACGTCGTCTTTTTGCAAAGTGCCCTCGTGGTAGTACTCTACGTGGTAGCCTGTGCGGAAGAAGGATTTTGCCATCTGCCAGCTTCTCTGGCCTCCGCCGCTGGTTCTGAAGTCGGGGTATCCGAAAAAGATAACACAGGGCATACTCTTGTTATCGGCTCGATTTTTATCTATGTATTCGGAAATGAGTTTTTGCTTTTCCTTAAAAAGGTTATCAAACTCATAATTCTTCTTGTGCTTTACATTCTTTTTAAATAAATTCTTTTGAAGAAAATTCTTGAGATCCTTACGCAAGGCCTTATCGCCTGAGAATAACTCTTTAAATACCCTGCGCAGTATTACGGTTGCTTTGTGGAGAGGTTTTGCGGATCTTTTATCAAGGTCTACGACTTTGTCTATGTATGCTTTGCGGGTGTTAGTATCCATTTTATGCCTCCAATCAGCATCAGGGATGAGTTACAGGGCTGTGTTTTTGCGGATCGACTCAGCCAGAAAGCCGAGGGCTTTCTCTCTTTCGTTATCAATAACGAGCCGGCTGCTGTTAAAATTGATGGGATCAAAAGTGTTATTGTTTTTTACAGATGTAAAAAGTCTGTCCGTAAGGTCAAATTTCCCAAGGAGGGTCTTGAGCCTTGATCCCATAGATCTGCCGTTTTCCACACGGTCAAACACTACGAAGCTTTTCTCAAAAATGATGGAGAACACTGCGCAGTGAAAGGAATCCGTGAACACGGAATCTGCGTGGTGAACAAGATATACAAACTCTGCAGGGTCAACGCAGTAGTGCTGAGGCTCCCTTATGTCAAAGAGGTTAATGACCTCAAGGCCTTTCTCTTTTGTGATTTTTTCTATATATTTTCTGTATTCGTTTGTTTCATTGCCGAGAAAATATGTGAGTGCGTAGGGGTTGTTTGTGGTGAAGTCAGGTTTTTTTTCTATGGCTTCCCATTCTTCCCTTGAAAGGGTGAGGGTGGGGTCACAGATGACCTCTGCTTCTTTTCCCGTAAGTTCCTTTATGATCTCGGCTCCCTTTTCTTCCCTGACGGACAGGGATGGAAAATCAGAGAGCCATTCTGAGTAGGGCTCTTTTACGTATTCCGGGAGCTCAGAAATTCCGAAAGAGGGTGCAAAGCAGAGCTTTTGACTGCTTTTTGCAAAGGTTAGAAATCTGAGCTCTGATGTGTGGGGATAGGTGGGATTCCAGACCTGATCGGATCCAACAGAGAAAAAGTCAAACTCCGAAAGCCTCTCCATGGGAAGTTCGTCTTTACTTACGGAATAATCTGTTTTGGGAATATAAGTGTCCGAAAACTTATTGAAAGCTTCTCTGCGTTCTTTCTTTGCCTTTGCAAAGAGAGGAGCATTGTTTTTATGATTGATTATGGCAGAGAGTAGCCTATCCCTTTGATTTTTGAGCATATATTTGTTGCTGAGTCTTACCTTCAGCACAGATGTCATATATGCAGGTGAAAGTTTTGACAGCTTGCTTTGCCTTTGATATGTAGCTTTGACCCCTCCGACTCTTGTGGTATCGGGAATAAGCAGAGCCTTATGACCTAATTTCTCATAGGCCTTTATAACAGCATAGGTTTGCAGCGAGCAACCGTAATTATCTGAGCCTGAGATGGTAATAATTCCAATGTTCATTGCAGACCTCCTGCTTGTGATTTTAATTATTAGATGTATCTGTTATAGAACGGTGTGTCTCTTTCCCATACCCAGTACCATTTTACTCCGGAAGCATCAACGTAGTACCATACAATAAAATAGAGTGCAAGTATTATAACCTTCAGTAAAAGTTGTTGATTCTTAGGAAATTTCTTTACAAGTAATGGCAGTGCCATCGGAATAAAAGGAGTAAAGTAGATGCTGGCTCGGTTCAGATACGCACTGTTTGCTGTGCCGAAAATTACAGCCGCACGGACAAAAATAAAGCCCATATAGAAGTTTTCTTTTCCTGTAAAGCCTTTTTTCTGAAGAAGCAGGAAGAAATACAGCACAATAGGAGCAAAGGCAATAACTATTCTTAAGGGATGGATTTCACTCTGTGCATAGTTTGTATCGGCGCCGCCTGTTTCGCTGTCCTTCATAACTCCCAGGACCTGGAAAAAGAAATCGTAGGAATATATCATTGCTACACCTGAAACAAGAATGAAGGTGATCTTTTTCAGGTCAAGCACCTGGGTGATAAGAAAATACATTGGCAACATTATAAGGGCTGTTACGTGGAACGAAGAAGCGATGAAAACAACGATGCAGAATTTAATAAACTTACGCTCTAAAATCAGCTTGTGCCCTGCAAAGAGGATGGAGGCAGCCAGGAACTGACGAACTCCGTTAAAGCAACCGACCCAACAGGTTCCCACATACAGAGCCATAGTGAAAAAGAAGTCATCAGTATGCTTTGCGATTGTGAATACAAAGATAGAAACTGTGATGGCAGCTGTTGCAAAAATAAATATAGCTCCGTCCTGAGAAATGGGGTACAAAAGCTTTGCAAGAGTGGAAAGTCCGGGCTCGTCCCATTTTTCCCATCGTTCTGCAAACTGACTCTCCCATCTGGGATAAGCCCAGTAATAGGAGCCGAAGTCAGTACCTACGTAGTATCTAAATCCAGATACACACACCAAAAGAACGGCGCATAAAAATACGAAGAAATAATATGTGGTTAGATTTGCTTTTTTACTCTTTGAGGAAAGGTCACTTGTTTCAAACGATATATTATATTGATGTGTTGCCAAAGCGGCAAGAATACAAGCTACAATTGCAGTTGTAACCAATACACTCATTTTATGCGCCTCCTTTCTATTGTTTATCTGTCTGTCTTAAAAAGGTTGTGTTTTACTTCAGGCTGTTGAGAATATCCAAATTGAAGTTAGCCTCGGGAAGCTTCAGCTCCTTGCCCAGAATGTAGTCGTATTCTATGGGGATGGGATATTGGAAGCCTCCGCCCGGGAAGAAGGTGAGTTCTCCGAAGATTATTCTTCCTTCGAAGTTATAAAAATCTACTCTTACATAGGGGAAATCCTGCGCAAGGTCCCGTGCAATCTTTTTCATTTCCTCAAACTGCTCGGGCTTGGGAACAAGGATATCTGACATAGTGTAGTTGCGGTAGGTGAAGCCTTGCTTCTCCCAATCTATGTTAAGAAAGTCAACGTAGTGCTTTCCGTCAATGTCGTGGTTGATCTGCATGTACTTAGGTTCGCCGTTAAAGCACATAAACTTGTAGTCTACAAGGGGAGTATGGTCAAGGAATTCCTCAACAATGATCTTAGGCTCGATGTGTTTGTAGTTCCACTCTCTGCCGAATGTGTAGAGGTTTCGTCTGAGCCAGCAGTTAAATATCCGCTTCCACCAGAACCAGTTCACCTTGCTTTTGTCTGTGCAGATAAGGTTCCAGCTGGAGCCGTGGTTTGTTTTCATGGCAAAGCGGTCAGGAAGCTCTGAAGTGTTTATATCCATTCCGTCGTCGTAAACGGCAATAAGATTGTTGAGCAGGTGACCGTAGCCTCTTTCCTCCATATATTCACGAACTTTGAGCTTATCGGAGCAGATGGGCATAGCATCGTTTCTGTAGAAAAGCTTCAGCCACTGGAGCTTTTCTGAATAACGCTGAGGATCCTTCAGATTGATCTCCTCGCCTGTTCTGCGTTTGTATTCGGTCGTGATATATTCAAAATCGGTAACCTTTTTTTCGCTTTTTTTGCCCATATTTATGCGCACGCGATGAAAAAACCATTTACCTGCATCGGATTTCTGGATTTTCTTGCCGAATTTTCTGAGAGTGTTTTTGAGTGACATTTTACTGCTCCTTTTTTGTGGCTTCACTGCGGCTTTTTGCAGCTTGATTCTGTCTGTGCCTGTATGCTATGAAGCTTGGGGTGAGTCCTTTGATGATGAATGTAACGGTTGGTTTAATATACCATTTAATAGGATACCTCAGTAATCTGAAGCCTTTTACAGTTGTGCGGTAAGCGTTGAAGCGTACCTTGAAGGTGCGGCGTTTGACTGCGTTTTTGTCTTCACGCATAAGATACAGGGGCTCTTGTAGGTTAACACCCTTGAACTCGTGGTAAAAGAACCTGAACCAAAGGTCGTAATCCTGAGCTCTGACAGTGCGCTTTGAAACTGTGTAGCCACCGCATTTGTCGTAAACGTATTTATAGGTCATAATCGTTGCGTGGTTAAATGCAACGTGATTTCTCTGGGTATATCGGTCAGGGAATTCCGGCTTGACAATAATGTCAGAAAGGCCGTTTTCGTCAAATCTTTGCACAAGTGTGCTGCACAAGTCTACATCCGGATGCTCCCTCAGGTATTTTACCTGAGTTTCAAACCGTGTGGGTACGGAAATGTCATCTCCGTCCATTCTGGCAATGAATTCACCTTCTGCGTATTTAAGGCAATGATTAAGTGAGAAGGATAGCTTGGAGTTGACCTCATTCTGAATTATCTTGAATTTGTCAGGGAACTTTGCCTTGTACTCCCTGACGATTTCCATAGTGTTGTCTGTAGAGCAATCGTCGCAGATTATAAATTCCCAATTTGTGTACGTTTGATTCAGAATCGAGTCAATAGCCTCTCTGAGAGTGGGAGCGCAGTTATAGACTGCCATTATTACTGATATCATATTTTTTTTCATAATAATCCTCCCGTCAGACAAGCAGATCAGTGATTCAGAACATAGTGTATGATTTCTCTGGGGATGCTGAGGTTTTTGTCCTCGTGCCAATTACCCTCACGGTCAAAGTATCCGCCAACCTGGGATAGTGCACGGAAGTCAAAGCCGTAGCACATCTCAATAATAAGGCCTTTGCCTGTGTTTTTGTTAACAACGTAGTCAAGTCCGATACATTGGAACCTGCATTTGTCGTAGGTTTCAAAGGCAGAGTTGAGGATCTGCTCTGTAACCATAGAGATATCTGTGTATACATCTCCGCCTCCGGAGGCTCTCCAGTCGCCCTTTCTGGTGTTTCGGCAAAGGGGGATGAGCTTGTCTCCGATAACAACTATCTTCATATCGTAGCCGTTGTTCTCAATAAATTCCTGAAAGTAGCAATAACCGGATTCTGTACCCATTCTTTTTGCATTTTTGCGGGTGCGCAAAAAATCAGGCAGTTTTTTGATGCGGCTTATTGCCATTTTAATGCTTTTTGAGGATTGCATCTTAGAGTAAGCCTTGTATAGCACACCGGGAGTGGGATTGAGCCCTTTTGTAAACATGGTGTGGGCATACTTTTTTGCTTCTGCAAAGTTTTTCAGCAGCTTTACGTTATTTGAGCCTGAGCCGCATCTGAGCTTGGCTACAAGAGGGTACTTAGCCTCTTTTTCCAGCCAGTTGATGCACTCTTCCTCCATATAGAACACCCAGCTTTTAGGTATGGGAGCACCAATTGCCTGGAGAAGATAGGTTTCTGCAATTTTATCGTCAAAATGCCACGAGGTGCTGAAATCCGGGAAAACCTTAAGTCCTATTTCCTTTGCGCTGTTGAGGATACTGCGAGCTTCCATGGTGTCAGCCTTAACGTAGTTCTGTATTGTCCACAGCACAGCGTCGTAGTTCTTGAGCTTGTTTATAATATCTGAGCTATAGCAACTTATAATATCACATTCAATACCGTGTTCCCTGCAGTATTCCTTGCATTCGGGAATCCATACACTTTCATGCTTAAACATTTTTTCGTTCTGATGAATTGCAATTTTCATTTATCGTGCCACCCCCAATCGGTAGTATTGATATGTTAATTACAGGTTTTCTTTGTACCACTCAATAGCCAGAGCAATACCGCGCTCAAAGCTGTAGTCAGGGTCGTAGCCCAGAAGCTCGCGGGCTTTGGAAATATCGGCGTTGGAATGCTTGATATCGCCTGCTCTGTCGGGTCCGAAGTTAGGCTCTACGTCTTTTCCGAGTGCCTTGGTAAGACCGTAGTAAATATCAATGAGGAATTCTCTGCCGCCATAGGCTACGTTGAATGCTTCGCCTGCTGCCTCTGAGGGAGCAAGGCAGGCCTTCAGGTTAGCCTCAACAACGTTTTCAATGTAGGTGAAGTCTCTGGACTGCTTTCCGTCGCCGTTGATGGTGGGAACCTCGCCGCGGAGGAGCTGCTTGATGAATTTGGGAATAACGGCAGCGTAGGCGCCGTCAGGATCCTGTCTTCTGCCGAAAACGTTGAAGTAGCGCATTCCGTAGGTATCGAGTCCGTAGAGCTTTGTGTAGAGCTTGCCGTATTCCTCGTCTACCATCTTTGTAAGAGCGTAGGGAGAGAGAAGGTTGCCTTCTCTGCCTTCCTTTTTAGGCAGATTGGGTTCGTCTCCGTATACGGAGGAAGAGGAAGCGTATACAAATTTCTTGACTCCCTGCTGTCTTGCGGCTTCCATCATATTAAGTGTGCCGCCTATGTTAATATCTTCATAAAGAAGAGGCATTTCAATAGAACGGGGAACACTGCCCCATGCTGCCTGATTCAGCACAAAGTCTACACCCTCGCAAGCCTTCATACAAGTATCAAGGTCGCGGATGTCTCCCTCTATAAAAGTAAAACGGGGATTGTTGATAAAGCTGTCCATATTCTGCATTTTGCCTGTGGAAAGGTTGTCCAGGCAGCGGACTGTGTATCCCATATCGAGTATAGCCTCACACAGGTTGGAGCCGATAAAGCCTGCTCCGCCTGTTACGAGGAAAACTGAATCTTCGGGGAATTTAAGATGTTTATAACCCATTATTAAAGCCTCCAATAAATATAGCCAGCGTTTTCATATTCTTTTCTGTTCAGAAGTCCCTTGATGTCAAGGAGCACCTTTGTGTGCTCTCCTGAGTAGAACTTTGCCATATCCTCCATGGTAAGAGAGGAGAACTCCTCGTGGGATACAGCAAGGATAACTGCATCCATATCCTTGATCGTGTTCATATCAACAAACTCCATACCATACTCGTGCTTTGCTTCGTCTGCATCAGCAACGGGATCTGCGATCACGGGAGTAATGCCGTATTCCTTGAGCTCGTTTACTATATCAATGATTCTTGTGTTTCTTGTGTCAGGGCAGTTCTCCTTGAAGGTAAAGCCCAGGATGGCGACCTTAGCTGATTTAACGGGGATGTCTGCCTGTATAAGCTTCTTTACCAGGGATTCAACAACGTATTTGCCCATATCGTCGTTGATTCTTCTGCCGGAGAGGATGATCTGTGAGTGGTAGCCCATCTGCTCTGCCTTATAGGTAAGGTAGTAGGGGTCAACTCCGATGCAGTGTCCGCCAACAAGACCGGGGAAGAACTTAAGGAAGTTCCACTTTGTGCCTGCAGCCTCAAGCACAGCCTTTGTATCTATGTTCATCTTGTTGAAGATGATGGAAAGCTCGTTCATAAATGCAATGTTGATGTCGCGCTGGGAATTTTCTATAACCTTAGCAGCTTCTGCAACCTTGATGCTCTCTGCTCTGTGAACTCCTGCCTCAACAACGAGCTCGTAAACCTGTGCTACCTCCTCCAGGGTCTCTGCATCCATACCTGAAACGATTTTTACGATGGTCTCGAGTCTGTGCACCTTGTCACCGGGGTTAATACGCTCGGGAGAATAGCCGATCTTAAAGTCAACTCCGCACTTAAGGCCTGATTCTGCCTCAAGGATAGGAACACAAACGTCCTCCGTAACTCCGGGATAAACCGTGGATTCGTACACAACGATGGAGCCTTTGGTCAGGTGCTTGCCCAGGATATGGCTTGCACCCTCAACAGGGGACAGGTCGGGTGTGTGGTCTGCGTTTACGGGAGTAGGAACTGCAACAATGTGGAACTTTGCTTCTCTGAGTCTTTCGGGATCGCAGGTAAAGTCTACCTTACAGTTCTTGATAGCCTCGTCACCAACCTCCTTAGTGGGGTCGATGCCGCTTTTATAAAGGTCGATTTTTGCTTTGTTAACGTCAAAACCGATTACGTCCACCTTTTTTGAGAAGGAGACGGCAATGGGCATTCCCACGTAGCCAAGACCGACAAGGGATATTTTTTCTTCTTTGTTTACGATTTTCTGATAGAGTGACATTTTTATTCCTCCGTTTCTATCATATCAAGATGAGTTAGTAAGGCTTTGTTTACCTTGCGTACATCAAATTTTTCTTTACAATATTCGTAGCCTGCATGGCCGAATTTGGAAATCAGCTCAGGCTCCTCTATGAACCTGCACATAGTGTCAGCCAGAGCCTGCGGGTCTTCAACAGGAACAAGGAAGCCTGTTTCTCCGTCTTTGACTGTTTCTCTGCAGCCGGGAGCATCTGTGACTATAACCGGTCTGCCCATAGCCATGGCTTCCTGCACCGTTCGGGGAATACCCTCTCTGTGGGAGGGCAGCACGAACACGGAGCATTGGCGGTAGTAGACTCTTACGTCAGGATGCTCGGGGTAATACTCAATAGCCCCTGAATCTATGTACTTCTGAACCTCTTGCTGTTTTAAGGAATCCTGCATGGATTCATCGATCTCGCCCAAAAACATAATCCGTACATCCGGATATTTATCATGAACGATCTGCGCTGCCTCAAGATATTCTGCAACTCCTTTGCACCTTAGTGCACGGGAGAGCATAAAGAACACGGGCTCCTTTGGCAGTTCCTCACGGGCAAAGCGCTCCATGTTGACTCCCGAGCCGTTGACCATACAGCACTTCTCTTTTTTCAGAAGCCTTTGCGATACAAAATCGTTCATATCGTCGGGATTCATAAATACGACCTTATGTGCACAGGCAAAGCCGATGCGGTAGAGGGTCTTTACGATCATTCGGATGACCTTTGCCTTTGCGGTTTTTGCCACAAACACGTAGCCTGCACCTGCTATCATAGAGTATCTCCGCTTTACCTTTGCAAGCTTTGCGGCAATGGCTCCGTAGATTACGGGCTTTATTGTGTAGCCGAAGGTTATGTCCGGCTTTTCTGCTTTAAACAGTTTTTTCAGAGCATTTATGTACTTCAGGTCAGAGAGGGCATTGACGCCTGTCTTCTCCATGGGGATCCTTACAAACCGAGCCCCCAGAGCCTCTATTTTTTCAACGTCAATATCGTTGGGACCCGTGACTATAACCTCATTACCCATGGCTATGATGTCCTTGATAAGGTCTCCTCTGAAGTTCCACGCAGTTCTGTTCTTTGGCGAAATCAGTACAAATTTCAAAACGTGTTCCTGCTTTCAATATATAATGTATAGCAATTTGCTATTTTCTGCTTCGGTTATTTTGAGTAAGCTGCATTTTCAATGAGCGTGTCCATAAGCTTTTCTATGGGGTATCCCACAACCTCCATCATCATAGGATACATACTGATAGAGGTAAAGCCAGGGAGAGTATTTATCTCATTAAAAATTACCCGGTCTGTGCCTTTCTCAAGGAAAAAGTCGATTCGGGACAGGCCGTTTCCGCCAAGGACCTTGAATATATCAGAGGCATACTGCCTGACCTTTTCGTTGATTCCCTCGGGAAGCTGTGGGGCTGTGACGGTTTTTGAATCTGAGTTGTTGTACTTGGCTTCGTAGCTGTAAAACACATCTCCCGCTACCGCCTCGCCTGCGTTGGAGCAGACTATGCCGTCTTTGGTTTCCAGCACGGCACACTCAAGCTCGCGGCCTGTGATGGCTTCCTCGATGAGCACCTTGGAATCGTGGGTCAGAGCAAGCTCAACTGCTTTTATAAGCTCCAAGCGGTTTTCTGCCTTGGATACTCCCTGGGAAGAGCCTGATTTGCAGGGCTTTACAAACATAGGATATCCCAGCTTGTTTTCTGCTTTTTCAGCATAGCTGTTGTCGTCTCCCTGGCGCACAAGCACATAGTCTGCCTGAGGAATATTCCCAAGACTGTCTACGATGATTTTTGTGAAGGCTTTGTCCATAGAGGTACCGGAGGCAACAACGCCGCAGCCTACATAGGGGATCTCACAAAGCTCAAATAGTCCCTGAATGGTGCCGTCTTCTCCGTTTTTGCCGTGGAGCACGGGAATGATCACATCTATATTAATAATTGTATTGTTTTTGTTAAGGAGCAGAAGTCCCTTTGCACTTTTGTTGGGGGAGAGCACGCAGGGAATGTTTGAGGGCTCATTTACCCACTCACCGGTGGGAATCAAAGCTGTGTCGCCTGTGTAGTAAACCCAGTCGCCGTTTTTCTTAATGCCCACATAGTGCTTTTCGTATTTTTCACAGGATACGTTATTTACAAAATTCATAACGGATCTGCAGGAAACTTCGTGTTCCGTGGAGTTGCCTCCGAAAATAATAAGAATACTTTTTTTGTTCACAAAAACAAACCTTTCGTGAGATTGCTGAATTTAATTAAAGAATCCTAATGAACCAAAATAAGATCTTTTTATCATAGCTTTGAACGGAAGAACATGGTTCTCCATCTATAATATATATGCTCAAGGATGATTCTCTTGCCGCCCAAATATTTGTTGTGCACGGCAATACCCGAGTCGTTTATTTCCTTGTTCATCTTGTCAATTACCATTGCGTGGACCGTGTCTGACTTGCGCATATGGTGAGGGAACACAAGGAAGAGCTCCATAAGCTTTCTGTTGTTAAAGGGCATAGTCACAAGGTTAAAGAAGTCGTGCATACTTTCAACCATAGTGCCCCAGGAGGCAAAGCGTACCTCCCAATAGAACATATCCTGATGCTCATAACCCTCGGGAGCCTCCACAAGGTCGATCTCCCGCAGGAAGTCCCGGTGTATTCTGTCTGCCCAGCGCAGAAGGTAGGGGCTTCCGAAGTAACGCTTCTGGAAGATGGAGAAGTGTCTCTCGTGAAGCTTCTTAGGCAGCTCCAGGCCGTACTTGCGGCTCCAGAAGGCTCTGCCTATTTCAGAAATCCAGGATTTAAGCTCAACGTCAAAGTCGTTGACTTTGGACATATATATGAACTTTCTTGCTTCGTGGTCGTCAGGACGGGAAACATAGGAGGTGTTGTGATTGAGCATTTTTTTGAGGAAGTCAAAATCTTCAAGCTCGCTGTTGTCCTCGGGGATGGGATAGGTGTTGTGCTTGGCGCCTATGCGCTCACAAAGAGTGCGGGCTGCTGTTGCATCCACCTTCTCCTGACTTTTTGCGTGGAAGCTGTAGTAGTAGAATTTGTCGTAAAGACCGTTGGCACAGGCAAGGGTGGTCTTGCTGTCTGTACCGCCGGAGAGGGAGATGGCAGGTCTTTCCCATTTTCTTGAGCAAAGCTCAATGTTGTTGTGCAGAAGTCTGCCGATCTCGTCTATATATTCATCAAATTTTTCCTTGGGAATTTCATGCAGTACCTTGTCGGGATAAAAACGAACAATACGGAAACTGCCGTCAAAGTTTAAGTAGGTGTTGGCGCCCAGGCGCTTGAGCTCCTTGTAGGGAGTGATGTTGCCGGGCATATATCGTGTACCTATTGTGTAGAACTTTTTGGAGAAAAGAAGCTCTACATCCGGGTCGAAGCTCAACGAGCACAGGTCAGCCACAAGCTGAGGGTGAGAGGTGACGTAAAGGTTGCCCTTTGCATTGCCGAAATAGCAGGAGCGCATACCTCCGCAATCCTGCACGGCGCTGAAATTATCCCCCTCAAATACTACAATTAGATGCATACCTGAGATGGAATTGATTTTGTCAAAGTAAGCCTCCTTGCCTTCAAGGTAAGCCTTGAGGCAGTCACTCAGGATTTCTTTGTCATCGTGCTTCATCAGGAAAGGGTCATAAGCGTGACCGATCATCACTGCAGTAACGTCGCCCTTTCGGCATATGGAAAAATCCTGCTCCTTATGAACAATTATGCTGTATTTGCCTGCAGAGTGTACCTCCCAGAGTCCGTAGAAGGGATAGGCCTCTGTGTTAAGCTCTGTATTGTCCGTGATAAGGTACCCACGCTTGAACAAAAAGGAACGGTACTTAGGGTCCTTATCCAGCACGGATTTTATATCGTTTTTGTAAACCTGTGTATTTTTCATCTTGTTGCCTTTCCAAAGTCGAACTCTGTAAGATTTCTGAGGATAAGAGAGAACATCCTGTCTGAATTTCCGTCAGAAACAAAGCTGTTGTGCGGGGTGATTATTACTCGTGGGATGCTCCATAGGGGGCTTGCCTCGGACAAGGGCTCCTCCTCAAATACGTCAAGAGCCACACCCATGAATTTTCCTTCCGAGAGCTTCTCCGTAAGAGCCTGCTCATCAATGATCGGGCCTCGGGCTACATTTACGAGGATGCTTGTGTCCTTCATAAGAGAGAGCACGTCTGCGCTAAATAGGCCTCTGGTCTTTTCTGTCAGGGGCAGGGTGAGCACCACAACATCTGCTGTGGGGAGTACGTCAGATAGTGCTTCCATAGGGTAAAACTCATCCACAAAGGGAGAGCTGTTGTCGTAAATATCTGTACCCAGTACCTTTGCATCAAAGGCCTTCAGGCGCTTTGCACATTCAAGTCCCACAGAGCCCGTGCCCACTATGAGCACCCTTTTGCCTGCAAGCTCCTGCAGGTCTCTGTGCTTTTGCCATAGCTTCTTTTTTTGCTGAGCAAAAAAGGTATGGGAGCGTTTGTATATCTCAAGAATTTTAAGTATTACCCATTCAGCCATGGGAGTGCTGTAGACCCCTCTTGCATTGAAAAGGGCAATTCCCTTTGAGGCAAAGTAGCCTACCGGCGCTCTGTCAAAGCCGGCGCTTGTAAGCTGTACCGCCTTGAGGGAGGTGAACTTTTCAGGGGGATTTGACTTAAAAAGGTTGTTGCATACCACAGCATCAAACTCTGAACAGTCGATCTGTAGTTCTTCCAGCTCGTTTTGCACGAACATAGTTTCAAATCCTCTTGCTCTGAGGGTGTTCAGTTGTTCTTCGGTGTAGTTGAATGCACCTGTCAGAAGAAGTTTCATAAATAGCACCTTTGGTCTGAGGTTTTGAAAGTTTATTTTGTCAGAGCTTCCTGCAATTCGGTTTCTTTTGCCGATGTTTCTGCAGAGGGAGCTTTTCTTGTTGCTGTTTCTTTTGTGTTTTCGTTGTCTGCGTTTGTGAATACCTTAAATATGGATATAAAGAAAATTTTCAGATCGAGCCAGAAAGAGAGGTTTTCCGTGTACCAGCAGTTGAGCTCAATGCGTCTGTTCCATTCAACGTCCTTTCTGCCGTTTACCTGTGCCCAGCCGGTCACTCCCGGGCGGACAGAGAACATTCTGAGCTGATCCTCTGTGTATTCCTCTACGGGCCAGGGATGGTATGTAAGCGGGGGACGGGGGCCTATGAGGCTCATATCACCCTTGAGGATGTTCACAAGCTGAGGCAGTTCGTCAATGCTGGTGGCACGGATGATCCTGCCTACTTTTGTAACGCGGGCATCCCCCTTGCCGGAGTATACTCCTGAGCCTGTGTGCTCAGCGCCTACGCACATACTGCGGAATTTGTAGATCTTGAAAACCTTTGCATCCAGTCCCAATCTGTCCTGCTTAAAAATCACAGGTCCTTTGGACTCAAGCTTGATTGCCGCAGCCGTAATGAGAAGTACGGGGAAAAGTATGAGCAGAGCCAAAAATGAAATGAGGATATCAATAGCTCTTTTAAAAAATCTGTACATCGGTTTTCTCCTCTCAAAATACCCAAATCTGAAAAAGGCATAAATGCACACTATAAACCTATTATAACAGACTAATTATATCATATAATAATAAAAAATCAATTGAATTTACAAAAAACAATGAATAAAAACATAAAATTCTGCTTTGTCTGCGGCTTCTCTTGCGTTTTCGATGCTTTTCTTATTATAAAAAAAGCGTACTGTTCAGGTAATTTTTGTTGACTTTGGTCCTTTTGTGTATTATAATTTTAAATGAGTTATTGTGCATAGTGAGTTGGTGCGTGGTTTTGCACCGACGCATTCAGGATTCAGATATAATTTGGAGCGTATTATGACCAGATTTAATGCAAAAAAACTAATACTTATGATAGCAGATGTGCTGATCATCAGCATATTCGGATTTATTGTTAACCTCATTCTGATGTGGTATGACATTAGCAGGGACGTGACTGAAGCGGGTATGCTTCAGGTGAGCTGGTCAACTCTTACCCTTGTGGTGGGGGTTCAGGCTCTTTTGTGTTTTTTCAGCCTGTATGTTTCAGGGGCGTATGCCTTTTTCTGGACCCGTTTGGGCAAGCACGAATATTTATCCTGTCTTGCGGGACTTACCGCAGGAGAAGTACTTGCCATCGGGCTTCTGAGCTATTTTGATGCGTTTGACGGCCGTCTGCCCATTCTGTTTTTGGTACTGCAGTATGTACTTGCATTCGGGGCAATGGTTGCATTCAGAGCTTCTGCGAAAAAAGCCATTGTGGGGCTTACGGAAGCAGGCAGGTCGGAAAACTACGAGCGTACCCTTATAATCGGTGCAGGCCGTGCGGCTATGCTGCTGCTCACGGATATTGAAAATGCAAAGAAGGATCCCCACAATCCTTCAAGAAATCTGCTTCCCGTGGGACTTGTGGATGATGACAGAAGTAAGCTTGGAAACAAGATCCTGGGAGTTTCCGTGCTGGGAACTACGGCAGATATCCCTGCCCTTTGCGAGCAAAGTCACATTTCACTTATCGTTTTTGCGATTCCCTCATGCCTTGAGGAGGACAGACAGAGGATCCTCTCTCTCTGCTCCAAAACTCAGTGCAAGATCAAAATGGTTCCGTATCTCAGCCAGCTTCTTTTTGACGACGGGCATCCTCAGCTTCTCAATCAGGTAAAGGATATTCACATAGAAGACCTTCTGGGCAGAGAGCCCATAACCTTTGACAAGGAGCAGACCAAGGAATTCATCCGCGGCAAGGTGCTTATGGTTACGGGTGGCGGCGGCTCCATCGGAAGTGAGCTTGTGCGTCAGATCGCAAAGTACAGTCCCACACAGATAATTATTGTAGACATATATGAAAACAATGCATACGATATACAGCAGGAGCTTTTGCTGGAGTATGGTGACGAGGTAAATGTTGTGACCCTTATCGCTTCTGTGAGGGATCACGATAAAATGGATAAGATATTTGAGAAGTACCGGCCTCAGGTGGTGTTCCATGCTGCGGCACACAAGCATGTACCCTTGATGGAAACAAGTCCCGAGGAAGCTGTCAAGAACAACGTGTTCGGTACATACAATATGGCTACCCTTGCAGAGCAGTACGGGGTAGAAAAATTCATTATGATCTCAACAGACAAAGCGGTTAACCCCACCAATGTTATGGGAGCCACAAAGAGATGCTGTGAGATGATAGTACAGTACAAGGCTCAGCACAGCAAAAAGACGGAGTTTGTTACCACAAGATTCGGCAATGTTCTGGGTTCAAACGGCTCGGTCATCCCTCTTTTCCGCAGACAGATAGAAAGCGGAAAGCCCGTTACGGTTACACATCCCGATATAATCAGATATTTTATGACGATACCTGAGGCTGTGTCGCTGGTGCTTCAGGCAGGAGCCATGGCACAGGGCGGAGAGATTTTTGTTCTGGATATGGGAGAGCCCGTAAAGATTACAACTTTGGCAGAGAATCTTATCAGAATGTACGGTAAGGTGCCCTACAAGGACGTTGAGATCCGGTTTACCGGATTGCGCCCGGGCGAGAAGCTCTTTGAGGAGCTTCTAATGAATGAAGAGGGACTGAAATCCACTCAGAACAAGAAGATCTTCATCGGAAATCAGATCTCCATTGACGAAGAGGACCTGCTTGGAAAACTTCAAAAGCTTCAGAGTTATGCTGATGGTAACGATTCCGAGAAGGTCGTTGAGATGCTGGCAGAGATCGTGCCTACCTTCAGGCACAAGACCAACAGTTGAGAAGCTTTGAGTTGTTTTTATTTTGATATTAACTGATTTTCCGCCTTTGTTGCGGAGGGTCTTTGAACTATATTATTTTAAGGAGCATGTTTATGTGCGGAATAGTTGGATATGTAGGTCCCAAGGATTGCAGCGAGGTGCTGGTTTCTGCTTTGAGAAAGCTTGAGTACCGTGGCTATGATTCAGCAGGAATTGCAGTTTTTGAAGATGGCAACATCAGAATTGCAAAGGAAAAGGGCAGGCTGGACGATCTGGTTGCAAAAATGCAGACCGAGGGTACCCCCAAGGGTCACATAGGCGTTGGCCATACCCGTTGGGCAACGCACGGAGTTCCCTCTGCCAAAAACTCCCATCCTCACGCAGGCGGAGAAAAGGTTACTCTGGTACATAACGGAATAATTGAGAATTACAAGGAGCTTAAGGAGCAGCTTGAGGCTCAGGGCAGAAGCTTTGTGAGCGAGACAGACACAGAGGTTGTGGCTCAGCTTCTGGATTCAAACTATGAGGGAGACCCGATAGAAGCCATTGCGAAGACCCTTTCTCAGGTAGAGGGCTCCTTTGCTCTCGGAATCCTCTTTGCAGACAGGGAGGGTGAGCTCTACGCAGTAAGAAGAGAAAGTCCCCTGATCGTAGGTGTAGGCGAGGATGAGACCTTCATTGCTTCTGACGTGCCTGCAATCATTAAATACACAAGTCAGTACTACCTTCTTGAGCATGACGAGGTTGCCGTGCTTTCAGAGAACGGCGTTAAGTTCTGTACTCTTGAAGGAGAGAAGATAGAAAAAGAGCTTAAGGTTGCCGATTGGGATCAGGAGGCAGCAGAGAAGGGCGGCTACGAGCACTATATGCTCAAGGAGATCCACGAGCAGCCCACGGCAGTCAAGACCACCATCACTCCCAGGATCAGCAACGGACTTCCCAACCTTGAGGAATGCTCCATTACTCCCGAAAAACTCAGCGAGATCAAGCAGATATACGTTGTTGCCTGCGGTACGGCAATGCATGCAGGTATGGTAGGCAAATATGTGATAGAGAAGCTGGCAAGAGTCCCCGTGCATGTGGATATTGCCTCCGAGTTCAGATACAGAGAGCCTCTTATTAACAAGGACGATCTTGTAATCATTATTTCCCAGTCAGGTGAAACGGCAGACAGCCTTGCGGCTATGCGCCTTGCAAAGCAGATGGGTGCCAATACCCTTGCAATTGTTAACGCAAAGGGCAGCTCCATTGCCCGTGAGGCAGATATGCTCATCTATACCCACGCAGGTCCTGAGATCGCGGTAGCCTCTACAAAGGCATATATGGTGCAGATCTCAGTTATGTATCTTCTCGGCTTTGAGCTTGCTCATGCAAAGGGCAGAATAGACGACGAGACCTGCCGCAGACTTACCTCCGTGCTCAGTGGTGTGCCTGCAGTGATCGAAGAAACAATAGAGCGCGTGGACGCACAGTGCAACGAGGGTGCAAACAAGCTTTTGGAGGCAGAGAGCCTTCTGTATATTGGCAGAGGCCTTGACTACGCCCTGTCTATGGAGGGATCCTTGAAGCTTAAGGAGATATCCTACATTCATTCTGAGTCCTATGCAGCAGGTGAGCTCAAGCACGGCACCATCTCCCTGATTACAGACGGAATGCCCGTTATTGCTGTTGCTACACAGAATGCGCTTTACGACAAAACGGTAAGTAACATTAAGGAAGTAAAAGCAAGAGGCGCCATGGTTATCCTTGTTTGTGATGATGACGCACAGGTAGGAGAGGACGTTGCAGATTTTGTTATCCGCGTGCCTCGCATAGAGGAGATCCTTATGCCCATGGTTGCGGCAGTACCTCTGCAGCTGCTTGCTTATTACACCTCTGTTCATCGTGGTAACGATGTGGATAAACCCAGAAACCTGGCAAAATCCGTAACTGTTGAATAAGTTCAGATTTGCTCCGTCTGCCTTTGTGCAGGCGGAGTTTTTGCTTTTAATACACAAAACATTCATAATTATTTTATATAGAAGACGAATATTACAAGATTGTTTATTGACTTGTGACAAGGTAAATAATAGTATATTATTAAGTAATAGATTCTGCTTTTGAAAGGAGGCGGCAAAATGACGCAATTTATGGTGGATGTTGCGGTTGTGGGACTGCGGATACTGCTGGCGGTATACGCGCTCATTATCATATATCAATGCTTTGCGTCTATGCGCCGTCAGAAAAGGCAGGAGGCTCCCCTTGTAATGCTCTACAACAGCACCATAAGGAAAAAGATTCCCGTTTTGTGTTGGGAAAACCTCATAGGCAGAGGCAAGGGCTGCGATATAGTGATAGAAGATCCCACCGTGTCCAGAAGCCATTGTGTGCTGCTGCGGCGCAAAGAGGGCTGGTTTATAAACGATATAGGCTCGAAATCCGGCACAAGGGTAAACGGCAGACCTGTTCACGGCAGACACAGGGTTACGATCGATGACGAGATAAAAATAGGCTCCACAACCCTTACGCTGCGTCGCGGAGAAGAATATGACGGAGAAATGAGGCATCATTGGTTTTTCTCCAGAGTTTCCTCAAAGCCCAGCGTATCTGCCCCGGCACTTATTTTCCTTACAAATCTTTTTCATCTTTTTATGGCGGTGGAGATCTGCATTTCTTATGAAAAGTTTGTTTTGGAGGCCTTTGAGATCTTAGGTGCCGTGGTGCTTTTCTCCTGGGTTTTCTATCTGTTCTCCGCAGGGGTATTCAGACGCTCAAACTTTGAGCTTGAGACCTTGGCGGTGCTCCTTGTGGGAGCTGGCTCGATTCTGCTTGTTTCCCAGGATATTATGGATGCCTGGATCCAGATAATTGCGGCAATGATCGGTGCGGCAGGGTATCTGATAATGCTCAAATTCATAGAGAATCCCGACCGTATAGTCAATTGGCGTATGGCGATTATGATCATCTCCCTTGTGTTCCTTGGGATAAACCTTGCCTTCGGACGAATGGAGTTTGGTGCCGCCAACAGAATATATATCGGAGGAGTTTCCGTTCAGCCGTCAGAGATCGTGAAGGTGGCTTACATCTTTGTGGGTGCATCGGCACTCGATCACTTGCAGACAAAGCGCAATTTCTTAGAGTTTGTGGTTTTCTCTGCACTTTGTGTGGGAGCTCTTGCCTTAATGGGAGATTTCGGAACGGCACTCATATTCTTTATGAGCTTTATTATGATCTCTATCATACGTTCGGGTGATTACAAAACTTCGGTGCTGGCTCTTGCAGGAGCCGCCTTTGCGGTGGTCATCATTCTCAAATTCAAGCCCTATATTGCACAGCGTTTTGCCGTTTGGGGGCACGCTCTGGAGGATCCCTACAATGCAGGATACCAGCAGTCGGGTGTGCTTACCTACATTGCTTCGGGCGGACTCTTCGGAGTGGGTGTGGGCAACGGAATCCTGCGCTACTACGGGGCATCGGAAACGGACCTGGTGTTTGGCATAATTACTGAGGAGATAGGTCTTATTATAGCCCTTGCTTTTGCTGTTGTGCTGTGTGGCTTGGTGGTGTATTCAAGAGCGATCGGTACCAGAAGCCGCAGTACCTTCTACTCCATTTCTGCTTCCTGTGCCGCATCTATGATGCTCGTGCAGGCATCCCTCAACATCTTTGGCTGTACAGATATACTGCCTCTTACAGGTGTTACCCTGCCGTTTATCAGCGCAGGCGGCTCCAGTATGCTTTCAAGCTTTGGGCTCCTTGCATTCATCAAAGCGGCAGACGAGAGGACGTACAACAGATCAAAAAGATTACCTCAGAGATAAAAGAAACAGGGGCTCACAATGAAAAGAACAATGTCACGAAGTTTTATATCCCTTATTCTGGCTGCAGCATTTTTGCTGGGGCTTGGGCTTTTATGCCTGAGATATGTAAAAGACGGTGATATGTGGGCAAATCAGACCTACAATCAGCACTTGGCTTTTGGCAAGGGGCTCTCAGGTGCAGGGAAGATATACGACAGAAACGGTACAATACTTGCTCAGTCCGTGGACTCACAAAGGTATTATAATGAGGATTATTACACAAGGCTTGCCACACTGCACACGGTAGGCGACGGCTCATACAACATTGCCACGGCAGTGCAAACTGCCCGCAGAGCTCAGCTTGTGGGGCATAACGGCATTTTTGGCTACGGTTTGCCTGAAAGTCTCAGACCAAAGGGAGATGTATCTCTTACCTTGGATGCAGACGTATGCGCAGAGGTCTATGAGGAGTTTGCAGGCAAAAAGGGAGCCTGTATGGTATATAACTACAAAACGGGAGAAGTTCTGTGCATGGTGAGCACTCCCTCCTATGACCCGCAGAATGTACCCGAGGAGATTCCCGAGGGTGCATACCTTAACAATGCAGTTTCCAGCACATACTCCCCAGGCTCAATTTATAAGATAATCACCACCATTGCGCTTATGGAAAGCGGAGCAGATATTGAGAATATGACCTTCACCTGTGAGGGAGAGAGGGACTTTGGCGGAGATACCGTCACCTGCCTTGAAGAGCACGGAGAAATGGATATTTATCAGGCTTTTGCCTGGTCCTGCAACATTGCATTTGCTGAGGCGGCAACCACAGCAGGGGCAGAGAATATGCAGAGGGTATCTGAGAGCTTGGGCGTTACCAAGAGCTACCTTGTGGGCAGTGTAAGGACCGCACAGGGACACTTTGACCTGAGCGATGCAAACGACAACGACCTTGCCTGGTCGGGTGTAGGTCAGTATACAAATATGGTCAGCCCTGCGTATATGGCAATTCTTTGCGGTGCTGTTGCAAACTCCGGAGAAGCAAGGCTGCCCCACTACGTGCAGGGAGAAAGGTCGGGCACCACTCGCCTTATGAGTGAAGAGACTGCAGAAAAAATGCAGGATATTATGCGCTATACCGTGTCCGATTACTACGGAGATACTATGTTCGGCGGACTTACCGTTGGTGCCAAAACAGGTACAGCTGAGGTAGGAGAGGGCAAAGAGCCCAATGCCTGGATGGTGGGCTACAGCACGGACGCAGAATACCCCCTTGCCTTTGCGGTGGTGGTAGAAGAAGGCGGCTACGGATTTTACAGCGCAGGCCCCATAGCAAGAACGGCTATGATAGGCTGTGCACAGTCCTTGGGATTTGAAGGATAAATTTAGTTTATAAGCAAAGCGGCGCGGGGTTATCCCTGCGCTTTTTGTTTCCTGTTTGTAAATTTTGCAGGGAATATGGGGGAGATTTCAAAATCCCCTTTATTTTTTTGCCTTTGTGTGTTAAGATATAGTAAATATAACTATATCCTATAATGGGATATTATGTGATGAAAATAACCGAAAGGAAGAATAAATATGGGAAAAATACTGAAAGCACTTTTTGGCAGCTACAGCAAAAAGGAAATAAAGCGCATTCAGCCTTTGTGTGAAAAAACTCTCTCCCTTGAGAGCAAGTATGCCGCAATGACGGATGCAGAGCTCAAGGCTCAGACAGCATTGCTTAAGGAGCGCCTTGCAAAGGGCGAGACAACAGACGACATCCTCCCCGATGCCTTTGCGGTTTGCCGAGAGGCATCCTGGCGAGTTCTGGGAATGAAGCACTTTCCCGTGCAGATCCAGGGCGGTATCATCCTCCATCAGGGCAGAATTGCAGAAATGAAAACAGGTGAAGGTAAAACTCTGGTGGCAACCTTACCTGCATACCTTAACGGACTTACAGGCAGGGGAGTTCACGTTGTAACGGTTAACGATTACCTTGCACGCCGTGACTCGGAGTGGATGGGTAAGCTGTACCGCTTCTTAGGCCTCTCTGTTGGTCTGATAGTTCACGATCTGCATCCCTCAGAGCGCAAGGGCGCTTACGATGCAGACATTACATACGGCACAAACAACGAGCTGGGCTTTGACTACCTGCGAGATAATATGGCAGTTTACAAGGAGAACCGCGTTCAGCGCGGTCACGCCTTTGCAATTGTGGACGAGGTGGACTCCATCCTCATAGACGAGGCAAGAACTCCCCTTATCATCTCCGGTCAGGGAGATAAGTCCACGGATATGTATCAGAAAGCAGATTCCTTTGCAAGAAGGCTCAAGAAGCACGTTTTCACAGAGGTAAACTCCAAGGAGGATATGGAGAGCTTCTTTGAGGAAAACGACATTGACTACATCGTTGACGAAAAGGCTAAGTCTGCAACCCTGACCCAGGTAGGCGTTAAGAAGGCAGAGGAGTATTTCTCTGTTGAGAACCTGACCGACCCTGAGAATCTGACCCTTCAGCATCACATAAACCAGGCGATCAGAGCTCATGGCATTATGCATCTTGATATTGACTATGTAAACAAAGACGGAGAGATAGTTATCGTTGACGAGTTTACCGGTCGTCTTATGTACGGCAGACGCTTCAACGAAGGTCTGCACCAGGCAATTGAGGCAAAGGAAGGGGTCAAGATCCAGAATGAAAGCAAGACCCTTGCAACCATCACATTCCAGAACTACTTCCGTCTTTACGATAAGCTCTCGGGTATGACGGGTACCGCCCTTACTGAGGAGCAGGAATTCCGCGAGATCTACAAGCTGGACGTTGTGGAGATCCCCACAAACCGTCCCCTTGCAAGAGAGGATAAAAACGATCTTATCTTTGCAACTGAGCAGGCAAAGTTCGGCGCGGTTATAGATACCATCGTGGACTGCCACGAAAAAGGTCAGCCCGTGCTGGTGGGTACTATCTCCATTGAGAAGTCAGAGGTGCTCTCGAAGCTTCTTTCAAAGCGCGGAGTTCCCCACAACGTGCTCAATGCAAAGCAGCACGACAAAGAAGCAGAGATCGTTGCTCAGGCAGGTAAGCTTGGAGCAGTTACCATTGCAACCAATATGGCAGGCCGTGGTACGGATATTATCCTGGGCGGTAATGCTGAGTTTATGGCAACCTCCAAAATGCGCAAGCAGGGTTTTACGGATGAGCTGATTGCAGAGGCAACGGGCTTTGCAGAAACAGACAACGAGGAGATCATAGAAGCAAGAAACACATTCACAGAGCTGCACACAAAGTTTAAAGAGGAGCTCCGTGACGAGGCAGATAAGGTAAGAGAAGCAGGCGGACTGTTCATCATCGGCACAGAGCGCCACGAATCCCGCCGAATCGACAACCAGCTTCGCGGTCGTGCAGGCCGTCAGGGTGATCCCGGCTGCAGCCAGTTCTTCCTGTCAACAGAGGATGACCTGATGCGAATCTTCGGCGGAGACAGAATGAGAATGATCATGGAGAGGCTTCAGCCTGATTCCACCGCACCCATTGAGAACAAGCTTCTTTCCAATATCATAGAAAGCTCACAGGAGAAGGTAGAGCAGCGCAACTTCGGAATCAGAAAGAACGTTCTCCAGTTTGACGACGTTATGAACCGTCAGCGTGAGATAATCTACAAACAGCGCAACCAGGTGCTGGAGGGAGAGGATATTCATCAGACTGTTATGACTATGATGGAGCAGACCATAGAGGCAAACGTTGGAATGTACCTTGTGGGAGATGCACAGAACTGGAACCTTGCAAGCCTGAGAGAATACTACAACGGCTGGCTTGTGGATGATAAATGTCCCCTCACATTCTCTGAGGAGGAGCTTTCTTCGTTGACTGCATCCGATGTTAAGGATATGCTCCTTGAACACGCAAAGGAGCTGTATGCAGGGTACGAGGAGCTTATCTCAGAAGAAACAATGAGAGAGGTTGAGCGAGTATACCTTCTGCGCTCTGTTGATACTCATTGGATGGATCACATTGACGGAATGGATGAGCTCAAGCAGGGTATCCGTATGCGTGCCTATGCACAGCACGACCCTGTTGTTGAATATACTCACGAGGGCTTTGAGATGTTTGACCAGATGATAGACAGCATCCGTCAGGATACCGTGAAGCTGGTGCTCACAGCTCCCAGAAGAGTTTACGAGATCCAGCAGCGTCAGCGCGAGGAGGAGCGACTCCGCCGCGAGGCAGAGAAGGCAGCTGCTGCCGCACATCAGGTGATCCTTAATAAAGATGAACCTGCAGAGAAGGTGAACCCGGTAACGTTTTCTATCAAGCGTGAGCAGGTTGCGAAGCCTGTGGAGTTCTCCGGTGACGGCACAATGTCTACCAACAGAACCGTTAAGAAGGGCAAGAAGGTCGGCAGAAACGACCCCTGTCCCTGCGGCTCAGGCAAAAAGTACAAGAAGTGCTGTGGCATGGATGAATAAGAAGCGATGAGCAGAAGCTCCCTTTGCACAAGGGAGGCTTTGTGCGAATAAATCAAAAGAATCAACAAATTAAGCAGAGGACTGAGTTTTTACACTCAGTCCTCTGTTTTTGCGTTTGTTTGTTTTTTGTATTTGATATAGTCGATAAAATTTTCTATTTCTGATTTTTCCTCAGTTGTCAGGTCTTTTGGAAGAACTAACAGGTCGTCTTCTCTTTGGAAAGAGAATCGCTCATCAATGAGCCCCAGCATATAGTCAACGGATACGTTGAAAAGCTGAGCCAGCTTGATTTTGGACTTGTCGTCCGGATCAGATCTGTTGCATTCGTAGGAGGAGACCGTGTAATGAGATACCCCGAGTATTTGTGCCAGTTGTTCCTGAGAGAGCCCGTGATCCTTTCTGAGCTCCTGCAATCTTTCGCCAATCATAATTTCACACCCTAAATTAGATTTGTTAGAATTATTATACAAAAATTACGATTATTAATAAAAAACTATGAGAAATCTTAGAATTGTGCTTGACAAGTGTGAAAATTCGCGTTATTATATAATTAAATTGTAAGAATTCTTACATATTGTTGATGGTAATATCCAATTAATTTGTTGAGTGTTTAGTTGGGTGTTATTCATAAAGAAAATCCACATAGCGAAAAGTCTGCATTCGGGACACTCCTTTTGCAGGCTTTTTGCTATTTTTTTGCCTGAAAATCAGGAAAATTATTATGTAAAGTAATTGTAAATTTACATTTAATGTGGTAAAATAAATTATTAATATCTGTTATTATGGATAAATATTGAAAAATTCCGAAAGGACGGTTTTAAATATGACAGTACGTACACGTTACGCTCCCAGCCCCACAGGCTTTATGCATGTGGGAAATTTAAGAACTGCTCTCTATGAGTACCTTATTGCCAAGAGCCAACAGGGCAGGTTTATTCTCCGCATTGAGGATACAGACCGCGAGCGACTTGTAGAGGGTGCTGTGGATGTGATCTACAATACCCTTAAGGTTGCAGGGCTTTCTCACGATGAAGGTCCCGACGTAGGCGGCGAGTATGGTCCCTATGTGCAATCTGAGAGACGTGATATGTATCTGCCCTATGCTGAGCAGCTCATAAAGGAAGGAAAGGCATACCGTTGCTTCTGCACCAAGGAAAGACTTGAGAAGCTTTCTGAGGAAAATGTAGGCGGAGGCTACGACGGACACTGCAGAGACCTCCCTCAGGAGGAGATAGACAGACTCCTGGGGGAGGGCGTGCCCTACGTTATCCGTCAGAAGATGCCCACTGAAGGCTCAACCACATTCTCTGATGCAGTATTCGGGGAGATCACGGTGGAGAATTCTGAGCTCACAGACCAGATCCTCATTAAGTCTGACGGATATCCCACGTACAACTTTGCAAACGTTATTGACGACCACACCATGGGCATCACCCACGTTGTGAGAGGTTGCGAGTACTTAAGCTCCACACCTAAATATAACCTCCTCTACGAAGCATTTGGCTGGGAGATTCCCACCTACGTGCATCTGCCCCTTATTATGGGCAAGAATGAGGACGGCTCCGTTTCTAAGCTTTCCAAGCGCCACGGCTCAACGGGCTTTGAAGATCTGGTGCAGGACGGTTATCTGCCTGAGGCAATAATCAACTACATTGCGCTTCTGGGCTGGTGTCCCAAGTCAAATCAGGAGATATTCTCTCTGCAGGAGCTTTGCGAGAACTTCCACGTGGATGAGATCTCAAAATCTCCCTCTGTATTTGACTACGACAAGCTCTCCTGGCTCAACGGCGAATACCTGAGAGGTATGAGTGCAGAGGAGTTTGCAGAGGTTGCGGATCCTTATTTTAAGGAAGTGTTCGGTGATGAGCCCTATGATGCAATGAAGCTCACCGCAATTTTGCAGCAAAGAACGGTAAAGCTCACAGAAATTCCCCCTATGATAGATTTCCTGAGAGAGCTTCCTCAGTATGACAAGGAGCTCTTTGTGAACAAAAAGAGCAAGACAAACCTTGAGAACGCACCCGTGCTCTTAAAGGCGGTGTATGACAGGCTTTCTGCTCTTGAAAGCTGGAACTGCGATGCAATCAAGGAGCTGCTTATCTCCATGGCAGAGGAAATGGAGCTTAAGAACGGAACGGTTATGTGGCCTGCAAGAATTGCAGTAGCCGGCAAGACCGTTACTCCCGGCGGAGCAGTTGAGATATTGGATATTTTAGGCAAGGAAGAATCCCTCAGAAGAATGGAAGCCGGACTTGCAAAATTTGAAGCTTGATAAAAAGCGTATTCTACTTGAGAAAGGTGATATATAATATGGCAGACATTAAGAATGCTGAAATGAACGAGGAAAAGGTAATGTCCTCAAACTTTATCCACGATTTTATTGACGAGGATATTGCAGAGGGCGGCCGCTTTGAGGGTATGACGGTACACACACGTTTTCCACCTGAGCCCAACGGCTACCTGCACATCGGCCACGCAAAGGCTATCTGCATTGACTTTGGCACAGCCAAAAAGTACGGCGGTATGTGCAACCTGAGAATGGACGACACAAACCCCACGAAGGAAGACGTGGAGTACGTTGACGCTATTAAAGAGGACATCAAGTGGCTGGGCTTTGATTGGGAAGACCGCTTCTACTATGCCTCACAGTATTTTGACGATATGTATGGCTTTGCCGTGGAGCTTATCAAGAAGGGCCTGGCTTACGTGTGCGAGCTTAACGCTGAGCAGATGAGGGAGTACAGAGGCGACCTTACAACTCCTGCAAAGAGCCCCTTCCGCGACAGACCCATTGAGGAAAGCCTTGATCTCTTTGAGAGAATGAAGAACGGCGAGTTTGAAGAGGGCACCATGACCCTGCGTGCAAAGATCGACCTTGCAAGCGGCAACTTTAATATGCGCGACCCGGTAATCTACCGCATAAATAAGCTTCCTCACCACGCAACAGGGGACAAGTGGGTCATCTACCCCATGTACGACTTTGCACATCCCATTGAGGATGCAATGGAGCACATTACCCACAGCCTCTGCTCTTTGGAATTTGAGGATCACAGACCCCTGTACGATTGGGTTATCAACAATGTTTCCGTTCCTGCAAAGCCCCGTCAGATCGAGTTTGCAAGACTTGGCATCAACAACACCGTTATGTCCAAAAGAAAGCTCAGAACATTGGTTGACGACGGCTACGTAAGCGGCTGGGATGACCCCAGAATGCCCACACTCTGCGGCCTCAGAAGAAGAGGCTACACACCTGAGTCCATCCGCAATTTCACAGAGAGAAACGGCGTTTCCAAGGTGAACTCCATTGTGGAGTACAGCTTCCTTGAGCATTGCCTGAGAGAGGACCTGAACGAAAAGGCACAGCGAGTTATGGCGGTTATCAATCCCGTAAAGCTTATAATTGAGAACTATCCCGAGGGACTTACGGAGGAGTTTGAGGTTGAGAACAACCCCAATCGCGAAGGGGATGGCAAGAGAGTGCTCACCTTCTCCAAGGAATGCTACATTGAGGCAGAGGACTTTATGGAGGAGCCCATTAAGGGATACCAGAGACTTTACCCCGGCAACGAGGTGCGCCTTAAGTCCACATACATCGTCAAGTGCACAGGCTGCAAAAAGGACGAGCAGGGCAACGTTGTGGAGGTTTACGCAACCTACGACCCCGAGACAAGGGGCGGAAATACTCCCGACGGCAGAAAGGTAAGAGGTACAATACACTGGGTAGACGCCAACAACTGTGCAGAGGCTGAGGTTCGCCTTTACGACAATCTCTTCACAGTGCCTGACCCTGACGCAGGCGACAGAAACTTCCTTGATTTCCTTAATCCCGATTCACTTAAGGTGCTCAAGGGCTGTAAGGTTGAGCGTTCCCTGGAGAACGCAAAAACAGGCGACGGCTATCAGTTTATGCGTCTGGGCTATTTCTGCGCAGATAAGGACAGCACAAAGGATAACCTTATCTTCAACCGCAGTGTATCCCTGAAGGACGGCTTTAAGAAAAAATAAGCTCGTGCATATTTTCTGATCTGCACGGCAGGAGGTTTTTAGATGAAAACTGCAGTTGTAACAGGTGCTTCCCGCGGAATTGGTGCGGCTTGCGCCGTAGCTATGGCAAAGAACGGCTACAATGTTATTTTAGGCTACAAAGAAAATAAAGAAAAAGCAGAAAACCTTGCAAAGGTGCTTATTGAAGGCTATGGCGTGGCGGCTATTGCCATGAGGGCGGACGTGTCTGTATCTTCACAGGCAGACGCTTTGATCGACATAGCTTACAAGAACTTTGGCAGGGTAGACGTGCTTGTGAACAACGCAGGCATATCTCAGTTCAAGCTTTTTACGGATATTACGGACGAAGAGTGGCAGGAGATGATTGGCACAAACCTGACGGGAGTGTTCAATTGCAGTCGTGCAGCCGCAAGGTATATGATAAATGCCAAAAGCGGAAGCATTGTGAACATAAGCTCTATGTGGGGGCAGGTGGGTGCCTCCTGCGAGGTGCACTACAGCGCCTCTAAGGCAGGAGTCATCGGGCTTACCAAGGCTCTCGCCAAGGAGCTTGCACCCTCAAACGTCAGAGTCAACTGCATTTGCCCAGGAGTTATCAAAACGGATATGCTCTCGTGGGTGGAGGATGAAACAATTTCCTCTCTCATAGAAGAAACTCCCATTGGCAGATTGGGTACTCCCAAGGATATTGCTGACGCAGTGGCTTTTCTTTGCTCAGACTCAGCAGGATTTGTTACGGGTCAGGTGCTGGGAGTAAACGGCGGCTTTGTGATTTAAGAACATAAGGTGAACGATATGAAGAAAACCTTGAATGCATTTTGGATAGTTTCTGCAATATTTCTGATGATAGCGGCACTTTGGGGTGCTGTGTCAGACCTTGCAAACGTTATGGGTGCGAGCACCGTGTGCGGAATCGCTCTCATAATATTCGGCGTAGTGAGTATGCTTGCGGCGCTGAGCTCAGGGCTTAAAAGCTCGGGCAGCGGCTGGCTTATGTTTGACGGAGTGATCTCATTTCTTTGTGGTCTTGCCTATATTTTCTGGTATGTGGACTACGCGTTATTTACCGTAGATCTTACCTACATTATGGGACTGTGGCTTATGTTCCTGGGAATTTCTCAGATCGCCCGCACGTCAGGCAGGCTCACCCTTGCTCTGTTTGTTGTGAAGCTTACGGGATTTCTTGCGATACTCGGAGGTCTTGCCCTCTATTTAAAACCTGCGGCTGAGCTGTTGCAGATGTCGTCAGGCGGCTTTTTGCAGGTTTACAGCACAAGCTTCCGCTTGATTATTGCGGCACTTCTTGTGATCTCAAGGCTTCTGCTCAGAAACGGCTCCAGAAAATAATACGGAATAAAAATTACTCCCTGCGACCGAGTGTGTGCTCAGTCACAGGGAGTTTTTTGCATTCATCTGATTTATTTGGTAAATACTTTTACGATTTCACCCACATACATGGTGTGGTAGGGCTCGTTTTCGCCGTAGTGAGTTTTGATGTCATCGCTCAGAGCGCAGGGCGCCTGCATTTCCTGAGTATAGACCTTGCGGCATATTATAACCAACGATGCCTCCTCAAAACAGGGCACACCGTCAATAAAGGAGGGGGTCAGGCCTGCTTCCTTTACTTTGTTGCACTCCCTGCCGGATTTTGTGCCGCAGAGGGTGAGGGCGCTTCTTTGTTCTTCAGGGAAAAAGCAAAGGGAAAAATACTCTTCCCTCTGGGTGAATTCAAAGGTGTAGCGGCAGGGGCGGATAAAGGTAAAGGCAACGTTTTTGTTCCACAGTACGCCCAGACCTCCCCAGGAAGCGGTCATGGTGTTGAATTTCTCCTCATTTCCTGCTGTAATGAGCATCCATTCCTTGCCGATTTTTGTAAAGGGATTCAGGCTCAGATCCTTGATGTTTATTTCTTTGAACATATAAAACCTCCGATATATAAATTCTATGATTTGATTTCTCAGTAAATTCCGCAGACAAAAACCTCTCCGGAGGAGATTTTTTCTGTGCCTTCTGCTGTTTGCACCAAAAGGGAGCCGTCTTTGTCTATGGCGACGGCAACACCGCTTTTGCCTCTGAAGCTTACCTCTCTGCCTATGTTTTCGCACAAGGCGGTGTACTCACGGTGAATGGCAGGCGTCAGGCTTCCTTTTGTTTCTTCGAGTATCTCTACGAGCTTTTGGGTGATGAGCTTTGCGGCTTCAAAGGGGTCAAAGACCTTACCCGTGATCATTTTAAGAGATGTTGCTTTATGAGCGATCTCCAAGGGGAAATCCTCTGTGTTCAGATTAATTCCTATGCCGATCACGGCATATTTATCCGTACTTTCTGTAAGAATTCCGCAGAGCTTTTTATTCCCGAATATCAGATCGTTGGGCCATTTTATCTTTGTGTTTTTTACTCCCAAAGCGCAAAGGGCACGGTGAACTCCCAAAGCACTCAGCAGGGTAACTGCGGGAGCATACGGGTAAGGCGCAACAAGGCTCATGCACAGGGTACTGCCTTCTTCGCTCTCCCAGCTTCTGCCAAGGCGCCCTCTGCCTGCTGTCTGACGGGAGGTGTATATAAGCGTGTATGGCATTAAAGGCTCCCCTTTCCTCAGGAGAGCCTTTGCGTATGTATTGGTTGATTCTGTTTCTTTTAGCTTGATTACGTTAAAAGTCATTATATAAGTCGTTTCTTGATTTCGATAAGAGGCTTGCAGATAGCGGTGCCAACCACAATATTGACTGCAATCTCTATGAGTCCGTTTGTGCCTGCAAAAAGTGCAAAGAGCATAAAAATATTATCAATGGCAACGCCAACAAGAGAACTGAGACTGCTGCCGAAAAACAACCACATAGAGCCCAGAAACAGTACGGTATTGATGATTGCAACGGAAGCTCCTGCCAGGGGAATGGCAAAAAGGGTTCTTTTTGTGCCGTTTTTGCTCACACCTTTGTAGATAAGTGCAGGCAGAAAACCACACAGAACTCTGGGAACAACACACATTACAAAGGTGAGGAAGGGGTTGATTCCGAGCAGAGCGTTACCCAAAGCATCCATGCCAAAGCAGGTGTAGAAGCTTGTAAGTCCGAAGAGCGTGCCAAGGATAAGTCCGCTTCTACTGCCCAGAACAATGCTGCCTACTGCAACGGGCAGGGTAATGAGTGTCATCTTGACAGGTCCTATGGGAATGTAGCCGATGGGTGTGAAGGTCATCAGAATAATCAACGTCGCAAAAATAGCGGTCATTGTCAATTCGATTACCAACGGGTTGATGGTTGATTTCTTTTTCTGTGACATAATAAAATACCTCCTGCTGTCTCCCTTGAAAGGTGAGACGCAATATTTATTTTAACGGATAAGCTCCGTTAATAACACAGTAATATGGGGAATTATCCCGTTTGAGATTTGGTGAATATTATTTGTTTTTGTTGTAGATAATGCGCAGTCCCTGAAGCATCAGGTCATCTCTGACTTCTATCTTGTGGCGGCAATTGGGAACAATATCCTGTGCAAGTCCGCCTGTGGCAACCACCTTGCATTCTGTGCCCATTTCAGCATTGATGCGGTCTATCATACCGTCTATCATACAGGCATTGCCGATTACAACGCCTGAGCGAATGCATTCATCTGTATTCTTGCCGATGACCTTCTTGGGCGCTTCCATTGCAACAGAAGGCAGAAGTGCTGTTTTTTCGGAAAGGGCACTCATAGAGATTGCCACACCCGGGGAGATCGCACCGCCTATCATGGCGCCAGCCTCGTCAATGACTATAATGGTGGTGGCTGTGCCCATACTGATCACAATTGAGGGTGCACCGTAAAGATTCAAAGCCGCAACACAGCCGGTGACCAGGTCTGCTCCCGTGGAGGAGGGATTGTCTATCTTGATGTTGAGCCCTGTTTTGATGCCGGGTCCCACCACCAAGGGCTCAAGCCCCAGGGTCGTGACTATTGCCTGACGCACCGTGCGCAGAACTCCGGGTACAACGCTTGAGATTATGCAGCCGTCAATGGAGCTTTTGTCAAAGCCGTAAACTCCCAGCACAGAGTAGAACTCCCCTGCAAATTCGTCTGCAGTTTTTCTTTTATCTGTGGAGACCCTTGCCAGCATTGTAAGCTTTTCGCCCTCAAAGAGTCCGAATTTTATGTTTGTATTGCCGATATCTATTACAAGCAACATAATCATCACCGTGTTTATTATATTTCATATCCTTTTATATTGCAAGGATTATTGTTGTGTGCACTTAAAGATTTATACAGGGGGTTGAATTAGGGAATAATAAAACTATCTCTTTTTGTAGTATATTTACAAAAAAGAAAAAATCACTTCTTTTTGTCAAAAAGTAAATATAGCATTTTAAAGTTGTGGTAATATATAAATGCTAATACTACTATTAAATTGTTCGATAGGAGGAATTACTATGCAAACTACTGAAAAGCGTCAGCTCAAGGTCCTTGCCGCTAAAGCAAGACTGGGCGCAATCATCGGCACATTCAATGCCAAATCAGGTCATCCCGGCGGCTCACTTTCCGCAGCTGATATTATGACCTACCTCTATTTTAAAGAAATGAATGTGGATCCTTCTGACCCCAAAAAGGCAGACAGGGACCGCTTTGTATTATCCAAGGGACATTGCTGCCCCAGCCTTTATGCAATACTTGCACTTAAGGGCTTCTTTGAGTGGGAAGAGCTTACAAAGCTTCGCCACGTAGGCGCAATGCTTCAGGGTCACCCCGATATGAAGGGTACTCCCGGTATAGATATGAGCACAGGCTCTCTGGGTCAGGGCGTTTCTGCTGCTTGCGGAATGGCTCTTGCAGGCAAGTTTGACAACAAGGACTACCGTGTTTACACAGTGCTTGGCGACGGTGAGTGCGAAGAGGGTCAGGTTTGGGAGGCAGCTATGTTTGCTGCTCACAACAAGCTGGATAACCTGGTTGTTATCGTTGACCAGAACGGCCTGCAGATCGACGGACCCGTCTGCGAGGTTTGCGGTATAGAGCCTTTGGACAAGAAGTTCGAGAGCTTCGGCTTTAATGTTATCAAGATAAACGGTCATTGCTTTGACGAGATCGAGGCAGCCCTTGAGAATGCAAAGACAGTTAAGGGCAAGCCCACAGCCATCCTTGCAAAGACAGTTAAGGGCAAGGGCGTTTCCTTTATGGAAGACCAGGTTGACTGGCACGGCAAAGGACCTAACAAGGAAGAATACGAAAAAGCAACCCAGGAGCTTGAGGCTCAGATTGCAGAATTGGAGGGTGAGTGCTGATGGCAAATACAGTAACAAAGGCTACAAGAGAGAGCTTCGGCGAGGCTCTTTGCGAGCTTGCTAAAGAGAATGATAAAATAGTTGTTCTTGATGCTGACCTTGCAGGCGCAACCAAGACCTCTATCTTCAAGAAGGCATTTCCCGAAAGATTCTTTGACTGCGGTATTGCAGAAGGTAATATGATGAGCATTTCCGCAGGTCTTGCTTCCTGCGGCAAGATCCCCGTTGCAGCATCCTTTGCTATGTTTGCAACAGGCAGAGCTTACGAGCAGATTCGTAACTCCGTTGGCTATCCTCACCTGAACGTTAAGATCGCAGGCTCACATGCAGGCATCTCCACAGGCGAAGACGGTGCAACCCACCAGTGCCTTGAGGACGTGGCTCTGATGCGTACTATCCCCGGTATGACTGTTCTCTGCCCTGCTGACCATTACGAGATGATGGCCGCTACAAAGGCCGCTATTGAGCTCGAGGGTCCCGTTTATATCCGTCTGGGCAGACTTGCTATTGACAGCTTCAACGATCCCGACACCTACAAGTTTGAGCTTGGTAAGGGAATTACTCTCCACGAGGGTAATGACATCACGGTTATTGCAACAGGTCTTGTTGTGAACGAGGCAAAAAAGGCTGTAGAGGAGCTGGAGAAAGAGGGACACAGTGTTCGTCTTATCAACATCCACACCATCAAGCCCATTGACCGTGACATCATCATCAAGGCCGCAAAGGAAACAGGCAGACTTATCACTATTGAAGAGCACAACGTTATCGGCGGACTCGGCGATGCAGTTTGCGACGTTGTGACCTCTGAGTGCCCCGTGCCTGTGCGCAAGGTTGGTGTGTACGACCGCTACGGCTACTCAGGTCCCGCTTGGGAGCTGCTGGAGGCTTTCGGTCTGACCGCAACAGGTATTGCAAAGGTTATCCGCGAGGAAATTGCAAAGAAATAATCATAAGCTATAAATTAAACTCCGACAGTTTTGCTGCTGTCGGAGTTTTTTGCGCTTTTTGTGATTATACGCCTGAGTTTGGGGAAGAATAGAACTGAAAGAGAGGGGAAGCTTGTGATACTTTTGGATTTTGAGAGTTTTCAGACGGAGGTAAAAGAAAGCGGAGCCAGAGCCTTCGTTGTGTTTACATCAGACAGGTGCCCTGTGTGCACGCGCATAGAGCCCGTGCTTACTGCTGCGGAAAAGGAGCACAGGAATGTGAGATTTTGTAAAGTGGACACAGACCTTGAGCCTGAGCTTGCAAGGGAATTTTCCGTCAGGAGTGTGCCTACGTCCGTAGCCTTTGAGAACGGTCGGGAGAAAGCCCGTGCCGCAGGACTTCTGGGCAAAAGAGAAATATATGAAATGCTCTCGAAGTAAGAAAAAGCATCGCAGAACCTGATCTGTGATGCTTTTGATTTTATATGCAATATAGATTTGTATCCCAGCAGGGGATATAAGGATGATGCCGCAGGTGGATCTTATAGCTTTGATTTATGCTGTGCAAAAGCGGGATCAGCGTGCACAGATCCTCGGTTTTGTGGTAGCAGGATATGCTGAGCTTGGGCTGTTGTTCCCTCAGGAGTTTTGTCATTCCCTTGAGTGCTTCTGCCTCTGCACCCTCCACGTCTGCCTTTACATAGGTAATCTTCTTGCCCTTCAGCAGATGGTCTATTGCCACAGCAGATACAGAGTATTTTCCCTCGCTATTCAGGGTGCTTTGTCTGCCGCCGCCTCCCATAAACGTAAGCTCTTTGTTTTCGCTGTACACGGCATAGGGGTACAGGGTGATGTTTTCTTTGTTCTCTGCATATGCTTTGAGCTTTTCAAAGGATTTGCGGTCAGGCTCCAAGGCTGTGACAGAGGCATATCCTCCCGTAAGAGTCAGAAGCTCCTCTATGGTATCTCCTCTGTATGCTCCCAGGTCCAGCATATCCTCTTTGTCCGTAAGGTGTAGGATGTCTTTGAGGGCATCTGCACGTTGGCTTTCAATGGAGAACAGTACGTCAAGCTCTCCCGTAAACTGAAACTGTACCATACCGTCAAAGACCCTTCTTGACTCTTCGTCACAAAGCAGAGAGCGACAGTGCTCCAGCTCCTGTGCGTTTGCTTCTGCATAGTTTCGGTTAAAGAGAGTGTTGCCGAAAACAGGTACAACGGGCATAAGGGTCTGATGCTGAGTGCACAGCTCCTTAATGTTGCTCATAACCTCAGGGATACAAGTTGCAAAGCCTATGAGCAGGAGAAAATCCCCAAGCTCCTCTTTAACCTCGGATAAAGATCTGACCCGAAATCCCCGGAAGTCACGCTTGCGCACAAAGCCCTCAGAGGCCACCACGGCAGAAAGGCTGATTCCCAGTCGGCTGAGTTCATCAATGACGGCATCTGCACCGTTACCCGTGCCGTAAAGCACCAAGGGGAGCTTTGATTTTTTGATTGTTTCCCAGACTGAATCTTTGGAAAGAATTCTGTTTATCATAAAACATCACCTCAGGGGTTGCAGGCTCCGCAGGGAGTGTACCCCTTTTTCTTTGCTTCATCCCAAGTGTCAAAGCTTACCTTGTTGCTATCCTTCATTTTGGTAACGGATTCGCAGGTAGCCCGATGAAGCACCTTGGAGTTTTTGTTGCCGATGTATGCGGGTGTGTTGTCATTTTTCGGCGTGGTAACACGGGTTTCGTCGGTAGAGGTGGAAATGTAGAAGTTGTTTCCGTCTGAGGTTGCAACAATATCTCCGTGAATATCCGTTCTCCAGCTTGGAATGTGAGAAGATTGCAGGATCTCTATTGTTTCTCTGTGGGGGTGTCCGTAATCGTTATTCTCTCCGCAGGAGATTATGGCGGCAGAGGGACTTACTGCATGGAGAAACTCAGAGCAGGTGCTAGTGGAGCTTCCGTGATGACCGCATTTGAGAATATCTGCGGACAGATCGTAGGAGCCGCGCACAAGCTCTCTTTCTACTGTTTTCTCTGCATCTCCCGTAAGCAAGGCAGAGGTGTTGCCGTATTCTACCATACATACCACTGAGTAATCGTTTAAGTTGGAATAGACCGCATCAGGCTTGGGAGAAAGCACGGTTACCGTGGAATCTCCCAATTGATAGAATTCATATGGGTTTGGGGTCTCGTATGCAACACCCCGTTCGTCGGCAGCATCCAGCACATTTTCCCAAACGTATGATTCTGTGTAAACATCGGGGCAGATCAGAACTGCGGTGTCAAAATTGCGGATCACGTCAGCCAGGCCTCCGCAGTGGTCTGAGTGGGGATGAGTGGAGATTATAAAATCAAGGGATTCAACTCCTGCAGACGAAAGGTAAGACACAACCTTGTTGCTTTCTGTGCGTTCGCCTGCGTCAATAAGGGCAAACCTGCCCTTGGACTCTATCAGTGTGCAGTCTCCTTGCCCTACATCTATGAAATGCAGTACAAGTCCTGCATCCTCTTTGCTGATGCTTTCGGATGTTATCTTTGCTGTTTTTTCTTCTGCAAAGCAGCCTGCAGTACAAAGTATGAGCAGGATGCACAGGAGAAGGGTAAGGACTCTCTTCATATCTGCCTCCGTGTATTTTGAATGGTTACATTATAATACAGATTACCATTTATTTCAAATTTAATTTCACAAATTATGACAGGCTTTTTTTGTGTATTGTTAAATTTGTTGTTGTTTTTTGTAAGGAACAGTAGTAATATCCTCACTTTGACTAAAGAATAGGGATTTACAAAAAAGATATAATATGGTAATATATACTTGAAAGATAAATAATGTTAAGAATCAAGGTGAGTTTTATGGCAAAAAATTATAGGTACAAATACGAAATAGTATCTGCGGACGATAATCTACCGGGAAAGGTAATTCTTTTTGACAAGCCCGGCTCTGAATGCTATACAAACAAGCATTGGCACAAAAACATTGAGATAGACTACGTGCTCAAGGGCAAGCTCTGGGTTATGGCAAATAACGAGGAGATGGACGTAAGCGCAGGCGAATACTTTGTTATTAACAATGACGACATCCACCAGACCTGCGGTAAAACTCCTGATGAAAACGTTAAGTACCTTGTTGTGCTGTACTCCTACAATTTCATCAAGGCTTACTTTGACGATTTTGAGAATTTCAGCTTTAATATTGAAAAGAACAAAGAGGCTAAAGCCGAGATCAAACGTCAGCTGGATCTGATAGTTGATTGCGTTGAGGAGCAGGGGGACTTTACAGACCTGAAGATCACATCTGCCATGACGCAGATACTCATAGAGCTGTGCACAAAATGCCTTGAGGAGAGAGCAAAGACTCATCCTGAGGTTGAAAACGAAGAGCTTGAATATGCAAAGAAAGCCATTGACTACATAAAGCTTAACTTTAAGGAGAGGATCACTCTGGGAGAGATCGCCTCCCACGTAGGGCTTACTCCCACTTATTTCTCCCGTTATTTTAAGCAGAACACAAGAAAGACCTTCAAGCAGTACCTGAACCTTGTGCGTCTGGAGCATGCTCTGAGAGATATTCAGAACAGCGGGATCTCCGAAACACGTGCTGCGGTTGAGAACGGCTTTCCCAGCGTTAAGGCGTTTATTGCGGCTTTCAAGAGCGTGTACAACTGCACTCTGAGTGAGTATGTGAGGCAGTATCATGACATACCCTCTATCTCTGAAATACGCAGAATATAACGTAAGAATAAAACAGAATATATATAAAACAAAGAACGCAGAGCTTCGTGCTCTGCGTTCTTACTTTTAATGCTGTATTTGATTATTCAACGGGTGTGTAGTAGGTGTCAAGGATCATTTCATAAAGCTTTGCTTCGTCCACAATGTACTGTGCGTAAGTGCCGTCACTCTCAAGGTGGCCGGGTACCTTGGTGAATTCTACCTCAGACACTCTGTTTGAAACAAGACAGCTTGCAAAGGCTGTGATGGTGGTGGCATCCAGATTTGTTTCGCTGTTTTTATTGATGATGTTCAGAAGGTTAATGGGTGTTTTCAGGTCCTTCTTTGTTTTGGAGAGAGCCTTTTTTGTGAAAGCGTTCAGGTAATTGATCTGTCTTTGCATACGCTCTGAGCTGGATTCGAGTCTGTTTACATCTCTGTGCTGAACGTATTTTCTTGCATTGTCGCCCCAAAGGGTAAGGGTTTCTCCCTCAAAATGCTGAACAAGATCCGTGTCATAGAAGCTGTTGTCTATCATGGTAACTCTTACTCCGCCTACTGCATTGTTAAGCTTTGCAATGGCAGAAATGTCTATTGAAAAGTAGGAGTTAATGGGAAGCTGATAGAATAGACGGGAGACTGCAGTTACCGTGTTAAGACAGCTTGTTTTTCTGCCGTCTCCGTAGGCATAGGCAAGACATATCTGATGCTTTTCCGTTCTCATATACTCGCCGTTGGAGGAGTATATTCCGATATCCGTCACGATATCTCTGGGAACGGCGATGACTGTGGTCTCTCCTGTGTCCGTGTCAAGAGCAATAAGGTAGAGGGCATCGCCCTGTCCGCCTGTGCCCAGGGTAGAGCTCACGCCGAGGGTGTCTCTGTCAACGCCGATACACATAATGCTGGTAACGTCTTCGTTGAATTCATATTCCTTGCCGTTGTAGAAAACGGTCTTGCCATTGTCGTTTAAGTGAATTCCTGCATTTTCAACCACGGGAGCCGTCATATCCATAGACTCGTAGTTGGTGAGCTTTTTCATACCCACTCCGCGCATAATCAGAAAGGCGATGGCGGCAATGAGCAGCAGAGCAAGGAGTATGCCGAAGATCCAGGCAAGGACTATGAGCAGCTTCTTCCACCAGGGCTTTTTTCTCCACCTGTGTCTTCTGCTGCCTACGGGAGCCTTGTCTCTGTAGTGAGTGGCAGAGGTGCTGTACACAACCTGGGTGTTTTCATTCTCCACGGTGTTTGTGTAGTCCTTTTTGGAGGAGGAGTGATAAGTGCGGTGCCTGTCTCTGTGCCTGCGCTTGCGGTAGTGAGCGTAAACGTAATCGTCTACGTCTTCCGTAGGCAAGGACTTTTCTGCGTTGGATGTGCTTTCACCTGTGTCTGAGGTGTTTGCCGTGTAATCCTGATTATCGTTTGCCTCAGAGGTGTTCAGCTCCTCTGAGGGGTTGTTGTTCTGAATGTTATCCTTATTCTGTTCGTTCATCGTTAATCAAAACCCCCTGTACAAGAAATCTTTTGTTGGAATTGTAATTGGTACATGTGCTGAGTGTAATGATTCTATCTTCAATATCAAGCTCTACACCCTCTCTTACCATTGCGCTGGAGGAGTGAGGGTTGAGGCAATCTGAAAGATACTGCTTATAGACTTCGTCTTCGTGAAATTCAAAGGAATTGAGGATGTGTCTGTCGTCATATTCATATGCGGCAAAGATCTGGTAGGTGAGGATGTGGCCGTCTGTGTATATGTACATAAGCTCGTTTTCCTCAAAGAAATCCTTGTCTGAAAAATCGTGAAGTGCGGCAAACATGGTGCCGTTGAGCATATTGTGGCCGTAGAGCACGGTTACTCTGTCTATAAAGTACTTTGTGTTGTGCCTTTGAGAGTAGATAGTGCCTGCAAATTCATAGTTGCCCAGATAATTATGGTGCAGATAGTAGTTGTCGTCATTATTGGAGCTTTGAGCCACAGGGTAGTCTATCACGGTGCCGGGGATGCGGATCCAGGCATACAGGTCCGGATTCATATCCTTGAGCTCCTTGAAGTTGATGGGGTTTGGGACTAAAGGCTCGGTAGCGGTTTCTGTTTGTGTTGACTCTGTGGGAGCAGTGGTGACAGGATTTGTCACCTTGCCGTAGTCGTCGGGATCCATTTTCCCGCCGGTGCATCCGTCAAGACAGCTGCAACCGCCAAAGGTTGTAATAATAGTGAGCAGAAGAAGTACAACTGCTGTTGCCCATATATATGACCTACGGATTTTTGTAAACATAAACACACCGCCTTTAATACTGCATATTCGTATTAATTATACATAATATCCATCGGGATGTCAAATTAGGATAGGGATAAATTTAAAATATTTTGCACGAGCGCTGAGCAGAATGTTGGAGTGTAAGCATATGCAAAAGAAAAAGCTCCGCATAGCGGAGCTTTTAAAGCTTGAATTGAACTTTTAGATTAAGCGTTTGTCTGCTTCTTTTTGAGAACAACAACTGTTGCAACTGCCATAATCACAACTGCACTCATTGCAAAGAGAATTGCTGTGTCGGAGTTATTGCTTGCTGTACCTGTGATGGGGGATGTGGAATCCTGGGGAAGTGTGGGTACAGGCTTTGAAGAAGGAGCAGTAACGTCGTCATCGATCTTTACAAAGTGTGCCTCTGCTCTGATGTTGCTTGTGCCTGTGGGTCTGATAACGATGGTGGGAGTTGTGAGGTCGCCCTCGATGATCTCAAACTCGCCGTAGATGAACTCCCAATGAGAGAACTTGTAGCCCTTGGAGGGAGTTGCTGTAAGAGTAACAACCTCACCGGAGCTGATCTCTACTCTGCCGGGGTTGTTGATATCGGGAGTTGTGTTGCCTGCTTCGCCGGGAACGGGAATAGCATCAATGATGATGGTGTTCTGGGGGATGGAAGCTGTGGGGCTGATCTCTGCGGATACAGAAGCTACTGCACAACACATCAGAACCAGTGCAAAAATAAGGGAAAGTACCTTTTTCATAGTATATAACCTCCTGAATTATTTTTTGTTTTGCGATAATAAACCACAATAATTTTCAGTTACTAAGAGTATATCACTATTTTTTGAAAAAGTAAAGAGGTTTGCAGTTAAAAAAATTTTTTGTTCACAATTGACAATAGTTGACAAGCTATTTTGTGAGTTTGATGTAAGTTCGGCCTTAGTTCAATATAATATTAACAATAAATCAGCGATAATTTTATTAATAAAGATAAGTTGTTCATTTAATGGTTTTTTGGTATAATTATTATGTACAAGAATGTTCTTTGTCAGTATTTTGATAGTCAAACGGTGGTAAATTATGAAGGTATACGGAAAAATTATGAGTGCGATATTGGCGTGCATAATGCTCTTGTCGGGTGTTTCTGCACTTTCAGTATCGGCAGAAACTTACATTATAGACGGAGATCTTAAGTTCTCCCGTAATGATGCAGGGATAACCATCCACGAATACTTGGGAGAGGATCCGCAGCTGACCTTGCCTACCACTCTGGTGGGACGTACCGTTGTAGCGGTAAACGAGTATGCGTTTATGAACAATACGGTGCTTGAGTCCGTTTCTATGCCGATCACGATCACCAATGTGGACAGAGGCGTGTTCTTCGGATGCTCATCCCTTGTGTCTGCAGAGCTTCCGAAAAACTGTACAACGGTCGGACAGTATCTTTTTTACGGATGTTCATCTCTCAAAGAGGTAGTGCTGCCTGACGTGCTTAAGGAAGTTCCCAGGTATTGCTTCAGCTGGTGCAGTTCTCTTGAAGAGGTGTTTTTGCCTTCTACCGCAAAGGTCATAGGTGATTATGCCTTTGCAAACTGCTCAGAGCTTACGGACGTTTACGTTTCAAAATATACAACATCCATCAGCGAGAATGCATTTAACGATTCACCCAACGTTGTGATTCACGGGTATCTGGATACGTACGCTCACCAATATGCTATGGAGAACGGCATTCCTTTTTCTTTGATTGATGCACCTGAAGAAACATTTTACGTTACTTTTTTGAATTATGACGGCTCTGTGTTCTGGACGTCTCCCGTTTCAAGGGGCGGTTCCGTTATGTACCCTGTGGAGATTCCCACAAAGCCCTCAAGTGATACTCACTACTATGAGTTTTCTCATTGGACCGGAAATATTGTGAACGTTCAGGAAAATGAGTTCCTGAACCCTGTGTTCAAGGAGTTCAGAATAAAGGGCGAAGATGAGCTTGACAGCTATGCTTACAGCGTGGTGTTCCTTGACGGCGACGGCATGTTTATGGAAATGCAGACAGTTAAGGAGAAGGAGGCGGCAACTGCTCCTAATGCAATTCCCGCAAAAACTCCCACGGCACAGTATTACTATACCTTTACCGGTTGGGATACCGATTTTTCTGATGTAAGAGAAAATATGGTGGTAAGACCTTTGTTTGAAGAACACCTGAGAGAATACACCGTAACCTTTAAGGGAATGGACGGAGTGGTCATAGACGAGCAGACGGTAAGCTACGGCTCTGCCGCAACAGCTCCCGAAGCTCCTGAGGTTGAGGGATATCTGTTTGCAGGATGGGACACGGCGTACGACTGTATTGCCTCGGATCTGACTGTGACGGCCTTGTACGAGGAGATCCCTCTGCCGCCTGTGCCCGAAGCTGTGTATTATTCGGTTGTTTTCCTGGGATTTGACGGAATATACATAAGCCACCAGGTCGTGAAGGAGGGAGAATCCGCCACCGAGCCCGTTGTTCCTGCTGTGGAGGGATTCAGCTTCAGTGGTTGGAACGTAGACTTTGACTCAGTTAGCTCTGACCTTGTTGTGAGAGCTTTGTTCAAGAAGCTTCCTGCATCTGCGGATGAGCCTGTACCTGAGGAAAAAAGCTTTGTTGTTGCCTTTGTTGACTACGACGGAACTTACCTTAGCTCTCAGATAGTAAAAGAGGGGCAGAGTGCAAAGGAGCCTGAGCAGCCGACCCGTGGGGGATATACGTTTGTCGGATGGGATTCTTATATCGGCAGCGTGTATTCTGATATGATCGTTAAAGCTGTGTACGAGAAGCTCCCTGCAGTACCAGGCTCCAAGCCCAAAACAGGTATGCTTAATATAGAGATAGCGGGCGGAACGGGCTTTTCTATATCCGTAAACGGAGAATTTGCAAGGCCTCAGGGCACGGTTTACCGCAATTCCTCTGTACCTGTGGGAGTAGAGGTTATGGTTGTGGCAGGATCTGTTTCCGGCGAAGATTTTATCGGCTGGATAAATCCTGATACGGGTGTTATAGTCTCTGACGAGACCTCGTTCTTTTTTACTACGTCTGGAAACGACAGCTATACTGCTGTGTTTAAAACTCCCATATGGGAATACAGCATGGTTATGTTTAAAAACGACAAGGCCTCCGGAGGCAACGGAAGAATACTGGATATGCAGTACTACTCCAGTATGGATGAGATCTGCTTCCCTGAGGCTCCTACACAGGTAGGATTTGATTTTGCCGGCTGGAGCATGACGCAGGAGGAGATCGTTGCTGCCATTACAGAGGGGCAGAACGTGACTGTGGTTGCAAAGTGGACAAAGGCCATTATGCCTGTGCAGGTAACCGTAGTGGGTGGCTCAGGCTCAGGCACGTACAATGCTAACAACAGGGTGACTGCTGTAGCTGACAGCGCCCCTGAGGGAGAAAAGTTTGCCTATTGGGCAGATGCTGACGGAAGAATAAAAAGCTACTCTGAGGTTTATGATTTCTACCCTGCTGCAGATACCGCCGTTTATGCGGTGTATATGGCAGCGGAGGAAGTTATTGATTATCAGGTGCTTGTGAATGTTGACTATGTAGATACAGACTCCATTGCAGACAAGAACGTGTTTACATACAGCTGGTATTGCCCCGAAGGATACGGGTTTGTGAAAGCCGGCATAGTGGCCGTGAATAAAGATAATCTGGTGGAAGAGACCTTTGTGGCGGGCTCTGCTGATTCGAACGTTTATGACAGGAGCCCTTCGGGCGACAACCTTATCCCCGTGAACACCTACACCTGGACAAAATCCAACGTGCAATCCGGTCAGATCTGGGTTTGTAAGGCATACGTTCAGTACAGGGATGCCTACGGCAGTCTTGTGACAGTTTACTCTGAAACAGTTGAAGCTGAGAAGCTGTAAATGTAACTAATTCCCGGGAAGTCCGGGATGATATAAATTTAAAAAATCAGGAGGAAAGAATAATGATTAAAAAGAAAATGTTAAGAGTGTGGGCCTGTGTTTTTGCAGTATTGATGCTGTTGAGCGTGGTATCATCATTCGGAATTTCTGCCAATGCGGCTGATGTTCAGACAGGTAAGCTCAGGGTAGAGGTTACCGGAGGAGCAGGATTTACAATTTCTGTTGACGGTTCTGCGGCCCGTCCTCAGGGTGCAGTTTATCACAATTCCAAGATTGCCGTTGGTGCAAGCGTAACCCTTGCTGTTAAAGAGATTGACGGAGCAACCTTCCTCGGATGGATGAATCCCACAAGCGGCGTTATTGTTTCTGATGCGCTGTCCTATTCATTCATAGCTTCCGGTAACGATTATTATAACGCTATGTACAGCTCTCAGATCGAGGGTGTGCAGATGGTAGCTTTTAAAAACGAAAAAGCAGGATATTACGGAAAGATTCTGGATATGCAGTACTACTGTGCAGGGGACTCCATCGTTTTCCCTGCAGACCCGACTCAGGTAGGCTTTGATTTTGCAGGCTGGTCTATGACAGAAGAGGAGATCAAGTCTGCTGTTGCAAACGGTCAGGATGCTATGGTTACAGCAGAATGGACCAAGGCTATCGTGCCCGTAGAGGTTACGGTTAACGGCGGCTCAGGCTCCGGTACGTACAATGCAAACAACCAGGTGACTATCTCTGCAAATGAAGCTCCTGCAGGACAGAAGTTTGCATATTGGACAGACGATGAGGGCAATGTCAGAAGCTACGACACAACCTACAGCTTCTTCCCCTCCAAGGACACGACCCTTACAGCTGTGTTTGTGGCAGAGGATACCGTGATCGACTACCAGATCCTTGTAAGCGTGGATTCTATTGACACCACCACCATTGCAGATAAAAACGTGTTCTATTACAGCTGGTACTGTCCTGACAGCTATGACTTTGTAAAGGCAGGTATCCTTGCAGTAAATAAGGATAACTATAACGAGGCTACTATGGTTGCAGGTACTTCTGACAGCAATGTGTACGACAGAAGTCCCTCAGGCGATAACCTTATCCCCGTAAACACCTACACTTGGTCTAAGTCCAACGTTACCTCAGGTCAGACCTGGATGGCTCGCGCTTACGTTCAGTACAGAGATGCTCAGGGTCAGATAGTGACCGTTTACTCTGACGTTACAGAGGCTACAAAAGACTGATAATTGCTTTTGGCTTACGATCCCTGCCGATTTTGTCGGCAGGGATTTTTTATATATGCTGTAAAATAATAATTTTCTTTGATGCCTTGCGGAGAAATGTGTCAGTTGATCGAGGGGCAAAATAAATATATCTTGTGTCTTGTGAAGGGGGATAGACTACATGTTGTCCCTGCCTTTTGCGAGCTAAAATATTTACAGGTATGGTGATTTTTTATCCTTTTCCGTTTTTTGGCTTGTTGTATAAAAACCATTGCTAATTTCAGTTAGTTTTGTTAATATAGGTATATATATATTTATGTTTAATATATACATAAATTTTTAACGAAGGAGAGAATCTTATGACACAGAAGAGAATCACAAGTATAGTGATACTTCTATGTATGCTTGTGTCTATGTTTGCAATGCCTACCGCGGGCGCTGCAACCGTTGACACAGCAGACACCTCTGCCAATGCAGACATAGCGGATACATCTGCTAACGCTGACGTGGCAGAAACTGCAGCCAACAGCTACGGCCTGGCAAGCAGTGTACAGGGCGGACAGATTCTGCAATGCTGGAACTGGTCTTACAACAACATTAAGAACAATCTGGACAAAATTGCAGATCAGGGATTTACCGCTATTCAGACCTCACCTATTCAGCCCATTAAGGAGACGACGAGCGAGTCCTGGAACACCATCAACAACTCCTCCTGGGTTGTGTATCAGCCTGTTGCGTTCAATATTGAAACCAACTACATGAACGCACAGGGCACAAAGGCAGAGTTTAAGTCTTTGTGTACTGAGGCCCACAAATACGGAATCAAAATTATCGTTGATACCATATTCAACCATATGGCTAACGATATGTCAGGTAATACGATCCATCCCTGGATCCCCAGCGAGATCAAGGATAACTCTGCTTGCTGGCACGATATTACCAAGAATACATACAACTTTGACGACAGATACGAGGTTACTCAGTATTGTCTGACGGGTCTGCCTGACCTTAATACCTCAAACTCCATCGTTCAGAAGCATTGTATCAACTTTATGAAAGAGGCAATCGACGCAGGTGCGGACGGTTTCCGTTTTGATGCTATAAAGCATATTGAGACTCCCGACGACTACTACACCTACGCCAGCGACTTCTGGCCTAACGTGCTGAATGCGGCAACCTCTTACGCACAGTCCACAAGGAACCTTACTCCCTACTACTACGGTGAGCTTATCGGCAATCCCGGCGGCGGACTCTCCGTTAATGCATACACCAAGTATATGAGTGTTTCAGACCCCGGCTCCTCTGACTCCATCAGAGACGGTGTTTGCAACGGTGATGCTTCCAAGGCAGCATCCGGCGGCATCAGCTGCGGTGCGGTGCCCTCTAAGACGGTTCAGTGGACAGAGTCACACGATAACCACAAGGACAACGGCACAAATATGGTAAGTGAGCACAACATCAACAAGGTCTGGGCTATTGTAGGCTCCAAGGCTGAGGTGTGCGGTATGTACCTTGCCCGTCCTGAGAATATGGACACCACAATGATGGGTGACGCAGACTGGACCTCGTGGACGTACCCTGAGGTTAAGGCTGTTAACCGCTTCAAAAATCATTTTGAAGGTCAATCAGAATATCTCTCCTCTTATTACAATCTTGCCTGTATTGAGCGCGGTAACTCAGGTATGATAATTGTAAATACAGGCGGAACATATTACAACGGAATGAGTGCTCCCGTTCATACAATGATGGACGGTACCTACAAGGATGCCATCACGGGTAACACCTTTACCGTTTCAGGCGGAATGATCTCCGGTGACATTGGAAACACGGGTATTGCCGTTGTTTACAATGCAAGCAACACCGGTATCTTTACCCCCGGTAAGGTTACGGGCTATTCTCTGCCCGGTTCCTTCAATGATTGGGACAGCACAGCCAATGTGTTTATGGCAGAAACCGCAAGCACAGCCTCCACAACTATCTCCCTTGCAAAGGGAACATATACATTCAAGATCCGCGGTGGCGATGTTTGGTTCAGTAACACAGGCTCGATCTCCGACACAACAGACTGGAACGGCGCCTCCAATCCTTGGGAGATGTCTTCCACCGTGTCTGCAGACTGTACCCTTGTTGCATCAGGCGGACGCTATAAGTTCACTTATGACGCTCCCAACAGAAAGCTGGACGTTAAGAAGCTTTCTTCCTCCACAACCGGCAGCTCCTCCTTCTACCTGAAGGGCGACTTCAACAGTTGGGGAACAGATAACCGAATGACCTATGTTGACGGTGCAAACTCCGTTACAACTACGGTTACCCTTGACCCCGGAACCTACGGCTTCAAGCTCAATAATAACGACACGGGAATCTGGTACGGTAACTGGGGAACCATTGTTGACACGACCACAGCTACCTCGGCAACAGGTTGGGAAATGGATCCCTCCTCTGATGTGAGCAACTGTACCCTTGAGGCTACAAAGAGTGGTAAGTACACCTTCACCTTCAATCTGAATACTCAGATGCTGGTGGTAACGAATGTTTCTACCATAACCGCTACCTTCAAGGATTGGGACGGCACAGTGCTCAAGACCCAGTCGGTCAATGCAGGTGTAGCTCCCACGGCTCCCTCTAATCCCACAAGAACGGGCTATACCTTCACGGGTTGGTCTCCTGCTGTAGGCGCAATTACCACGGACACAACCTTCACAGCTCAGTATAAGATCAACAGCTACGCAGTATCTGTATCCTCCAGCCCCACGGCAGGCGGTACCACAAAGGCATCTGCATCAACGGTTAACTACGGAAGCACGGTTACACTTACCGCAACTCCCAATTCAAGCGATAACTACAGCTTTACCAATTGGCAGATATCCGGATCATATACCATTTCCTCCGGATCTCTTACCTCAACCTCTATCACTATTGCACCTACCTCTGCAATAACGGCAGTTGCAAACTACACACAGGCAGCAACCTACACCGTAAGTGCTTCTGCAAGTACGGGCGGTACCGCTTCTGCAAGCCATGCTTCTGTCGTTCAGGGTAATTCCGTAACGTTTAGTGCTACTTCCTCAAAGGGATACAGCTTCTCAAACTGGACTGTAAGTGGCTCCTACACAGCTGTTTCCGGCTCTACCTCTTCTGCTACCTTCACCATTAAGCCCTCCGGCAACATTACGGTCAAGGCAAACTTTGCAGGAAATCAGAGCACGGTCAAGTTTGCGGCAAGCACGGGCGGCTCCGTTACAAACACATCAGCCGCAATCATTACGTATCCTAATTCCAGAAGCTCAACGGCTACAGCCTCTACGGGCTATAAGTTCTCCTCCTGGATCATTTCAGGCGGAACTCTGGGCACGGACTATGAGATCACTTCAGGAAGTACCTCAAGCACCTCTATCTCCATCCGTCCCATCACATCAGGCAAGACCATCACGGCTACCGCAAGCTTCACCGGCATTACGGCAACCGTTAAGTTCTCTGCAGGCACAGGCGGTACGGTTACAAATTCAGGCTCAAACTCCGTAACCTACCCCTCAACCAAGACCTCCGTTGCATCCGTATCTACAGGCTATACCTTCTCAGGCTGGACTGTAAGCGGCGGCACACAGAACACGGATTACAAGATCACGGCAGGCGGCGGCACCAACACATCCATTACCATTCAGCCCCTTACAGAGGGCAAGACCATAACCGCTACCGCAAGCTTTACTCTTAAGTCGTACATCGTAACCTTCCTTGATTACGACGGCTCAGTACTGAGCTCTCAGTCCGTAAAGCACGGCAGTGCAGCAACGGCACCTGCAGATCCCACAAGAACAGGCTATGTGTTCACAGGCTGGGATACTGATTTCTCCAACGTTACCTCTGCAATGACCGTAACGGCTCAGTATACAGACGATACAGTGTTCCTCCTTGGTGACTTTAACGGATGGGATACTACCATCGGTGCAATGAGCACGTCAAGCGGCAACGTTGTAAGCAAGACATATACCCTTGATGCAGGCACATACGAGTTTAAGCTCCTTCACAAGGACGTATGGCTTGGCAACGACGGTACGATTCCCGATACAACGGACTGGAACGGTGCTTCCAATCCCTGGGATATGTATGAAAATTCAGGCAACTGTAAGCTTGAGGCAACAGGCGGCACATATACGTTCAAGTATAACAAGTCTACCATGAAGCTGGAGGTCGTTCATACAGCACCTTCCTATACAGTTACCTTTAAAAACTACAACGGCGTAACTCTGAAGACAGAAACCGTTCAGAGGGGCAACGATGCAACGGCACCCGCAAACCCCACAAGAACGGCTACTGCACAGTACACCTACACCTTCACAGGCTGGGACAAGGAATTCACAAACATTCAGTCAGACCTTATTGTTACCGCACAGTTCAGCTCTAAGCTCAGACAGTACACGGTAACCTTTGCAAATTACGACGGAACAACAATAAAAACCCAGAAGGTAAACTACGGCTCAGCGGCAACGGCACCTACCACAACTCCCACAAGACCCGCAACCGCACAGTATACCTACACCTTCAAGGCTTGGGATAAGGCGTTTAATTACATTACCGGTGACACCACCATAACCGCAACCTACAACCAGACTGTGAATAAGTACACGGTCAAGTTTGTAAACTACGACGGCTCTCTGCTCAAGTCTGAGAGTGTTGCATACGGTTCAGCGGCTACTGCGCCCACCACAACTCCCACAAAGCCCTCTGATGCACAGTACAGCTACACCTTCTCCGGCTGGGACAAGAGCTTCTCTAATATTACCGGAGACCTGACGGTTACAGCAGTTTATACCTCCTCAGGCGTGAGCTACACGGTAACCTTCAAAAACTGGAACGGCTCAGTTATTGCTACTCAGAGTGTTACATACGGCGGCTCTGCAAAAGCACCCGCAACAACTCCCACAAGAGAGAGTGACGGACAGTACAACTACACCTTCTCCGGTTGGGACAAATCCCTTAATAACATTACACAGGATACGGTCATCACAGCTCAGTACACCACTTCTTTGGTTGAGTACTACGTAGTGTTCCTTGATTTCTACGGAGACGTGATCTCAGAGCAGATGGTGCCCTACGGACACGACGCAGTTGCTCCTGAGGATCCTCCTACAATTGAGGAAGACGGATATATCTACGTTTTCACAGGCTGGGATACTGACTTTACAAACATTCAGTCAGACACACCCGTGTTTGCTTTGTACGAGGAGCAGGAGGTAGTTGTTACCTACACGGTAACCTTCGTAAACTACGACGGAACAGTACTCAAGAGACAGACGGTTGAAGAGGGTAAGTCAGCTACTGCTCCCGGAACTCCCACAAGACCCTCTGACGCACAGTATTCCTACACCTTCAAGGCATGGGATAAGAGCTTCTCAAAGGTTACGTCTGACCTGACGGTTACAGCAACCTACAACCAGACCCTGAACAAGTACGAGGTAACCTTCAAGGACTATGACGGAACTGTTTTAAAGGAGCAGACGGTTGAGTACGGCTCTGCCGCAACAGCTCCTGCAGACCCCACAAGAGACGGCTACATCTTCTCCGGTTGGGATAAGGAATTCCTGAATATTACGGGAAATACAACGGTTACCGCACAGTATAAGGATGCAACCGCATATCTGCTGGGCGACTTCAACGGCTGGGCTACAGACACAGCCATGACCGCTTCTGCAGAGAATGTGGTATCCGTAACGCTTAACCTCAGCGCAGGAGAATACGCATTCAAGATCCTCCGTGCTGATGTATGGTACGGTAACTACGGAGTGATCGAGGATACAACCGTCACCACCTCTGATGTAGGTTGGGAAATGATAGACGGCGCCGACAACTGTACTCTGAAGACTACAGGCGGCAAGTATACCTTTAACTTCAACACCTTAACAAGGATGCTGGAGGTCCTCCATACACCGGATTCCTTCACAGTAACCTTTGTAAATTACAACGGAGTGACCCTTGATACTCAGACTGTTAAGAGAGGCGAGAGTGCAACTGCACCCGCAGACCCCACAAGAGCTGCAACTGCACAGTATACCTACACCTTCAAGGGTTGGGACACAGACTTCACAAATGTTCAGCAGAATCTGACGGTTAAGGCTCTGTTCAGCGAAACTCTGAATAAATATACCGTAACCTTTAAGAACTGGGACGGCACGGTACTCTCTACTCAGCAGATAGAGTACGGTAAGTCTGCAACGGCACCTGCTAACCCCACAAGGCCTGCAGACGCACAGTATACCTACACCTTCAAGGCTTGGGACAAGAGCTTCTCAAGCATTACGGGTGACACGGTCGTTACGGCTACCTACAGCCAGACCGTGAATAAGTATACAGTCAAGTTTGTAAACTACGACGGCTCCGTGCTTAAGTCTGAGAGCGTTGCATACGGCTCTGCCGCAACAGCACCTGCAGCCCCCGTAAGAGACGGCTACGACTTCACAGGCTGGGACAAGGACTTCTCTGAAATCACAGGGGACCTGACAGTAACTGCACAGTTTATTGATAACAGAGTTTACCTTATGGGTGACTTCAACGGCTGGCAGACCAACACTGTGCTTACCTCTGCCGCAGGCTCAGTTGTAAGCACTACCCTTGAGCTTGAAGCAGGAGAGTATGCCTTTAAGATACTCTACAAGGACGTATGGTACTCAAATACAGGCGTGATTCCGGACACAACGGATTATAACGGTACTTCCAACCCCTGGGAGATGACATCAGACACAGATAACTGCACGCTCAATGCAACCGGTGGTATTTACACGTTCAGGTTTGATACCTCTGCAAACAAGCTTGAGGTACTCTTTGAGAAAACTACCTTTACGGTAACCTTTGTTGATTACAACGGCACAGTGCTCAGCACACAGACAGTCAACAAGGGTGAAAGTGCAAAGGCACCTGCAGATCCCACAAGACTTTCAACGGTTCAGTACACCTTTACCTTTGCAGGTTGGGACAAAGCATTTACAAGCATTCAGGCAGACACAACGATTACTGCTACATACACGCAGACAGTAAATAAATACACAGTAACGTTTGTAAACTACGACGGCTCTGTGCTGAGTACACAGACTGTTGAGTACGGCAAGGGAGCAACTGCTCCTGCAGAGCCTACAAGAAGCGGTTTTGTGTTCACAGGCTGGGATAAGGACTTCTCCGAGATCACAGGCAACCTGACAGTGACCGCACAGTTTGCAGACGATAAGGTTTATCTCCTTGGTGACTTTAACGATTGGCAGAGAAACACCATCCTTGCAACGGTTGAGGGTGATGTTGTAAGCACTACCCTTGCACTTGAGGAGGGTGACTATCTGTTCAAGCTCCTCCACAGAGACGTGTGGTACGGTAACGGCGGCACGATTGCCGACACTACCGACTACGAGGGAGCTTCCAATCCCTGGGAGATGACCTCAGATGCAGATAACTGCACACTCAGTGCTACAGGCGGTATTTACACCTTTAAATATAACGCTTCCACGCACAGGCTTGAGGTACTCTTTGAGTCCAACGGCTACACAGTTACCTTCGTAAACTGGGACGGCACCGTGCTCAGCACACAGGTTGTAAAAGAAGGCAAGAGCGCTACAGCTCCCGCTGACCCTGCAAGAGAGAGCACAGCCGAGTATACCTATACCTTTGCAGGTTGGGATACAGACTTCACAAACGTTCAGGATAATATGACCGTTACCGCTACCTATACACAGGCAGCACGTAAGTACACGGTTACATATGTAAACTACGACGGAAAAACCTTCTACACAGAGCAGGTCGAGTACGGCAAGGCTGCAGCAGGTCCTGCTTCTATGCCCACAAGACCCACGGATAACGGCAAGGTGTACACCTTCTACGGCTGGGACAAGGACCTTGACAATATCACGGCAGATGTTAAGACAACTGCTCTGTATACAAGTGCTCCTGTTTATTACACGGTAACCTTCGTAAGCTATGACGGCGCCGTGCTCAAGGAGGAGTCGGTACAACACGGCGGCTCTGCAACGGCACCCGAGGCTCCTGCAGTGCCTGCAGGCTACAAGGGCGTATGGAATCCTGCAGACTTCAGCTACATCACAAGCAACCTGACGGTTAGGTTTGAGCTTATTGATGATAACGTATACTTTATTGGTGATATGACAAACTGGGGCGTGAATGCCATGGCCCAGACGTCAGAAAACGCTGATATATACAGCACAAAGTTTACATTGGATGAGGGAATCTACGAGTTTAAGTTCCAGTATCCCAAGGATACATGGCTTGGTAACAACACAACGGTAGAAGACAGCACAAACGGATGGTGGGCAACCTCTGAGGCAGACGGAAACATCACCCTCCAGGCAACAGGCGGTGACTACGAGTTCCGATTCAACAAGCAGACCAAGCAGATGCGCGTGCTTTATACTGCTCCCAAGTACACGGTAACCTTCGTGGACTTTGACGGTACAGTATTGAGCACTCAGCAGGTAGAGCGCGGCAAGGCTGCAACAGCGCCTGCAGATCCCTACAGAGGGGCAGATGCACAGTATACATACACGTTCTCCGGTTGGGACAAGGATTTCTCCTACATCAAGGAGGATACAACCATCACGGCTGAGTACACAAGAGGTCTTGTATCCTACACAGTAACCTTTGTAGATTGGGATAATAAGATCCTTGATACACAGACAGTTGAGTACGGCTTTGCCGCAACTGAACCCGAATCCCCCACAAGAGAGGGAGATGCTCACTACAGCTATGTATTTGCAGGCTGGAGCACAGATGACTACAAGAACGTGACGGGTAACCTTACCGTGGTGGCAACCTATACAAAGGTGCCTAATAAGTTTACCGTTTTATTCCTCGATATGGACGGAGAGGTTATCTCTGAGCAGACAGTGAATTACGGCGAGGATGCGCAGGCACCCCAGGCACCTTTGGTTGATGGCTACATCTTCACAGGCTGGGACGGTGACTACACCAACATTGAATCAGACACGGTTATCTTTGCTGTGTATGAGGAACTGGTGGTTTATCTGCCCGGTGACTTCAACGGTTGGGACACATCAACACCCGTGACGGAATTCAAGGACGGAATTGTGACAAAGACCATGGAGCTTGAGGCAGGCACCTATACCTTTAAGGTGCTCCTTAACGACCAGTGGCTTGGTAACTGGGGAGTTATTGAGGATACTACCCTCAAGACCTCTGAGATAGGCTGGGAAATGACTGCAGATGCCGACAACTGTACCTTAGAGGCTACAGGCGGTACCTACACATTCAACTTCAATCCCACCACCAGGATGCTGGAGATCCTGTTTAAGGCTCCCTCCTTTACCGTTGTATTCTCAGATTACGACGGCACAATACTCAAGAAAGAGACCGTTACCCGCGGCGAGGCCGCAACTGCTCCCCAGGATCCCGTAAGAGAAGGCTACGACTTCCGCGGCTGGAGCAAGGACTTTACAAATATTACAGAGGACATAGTTGTAGTTGCAGTTTATGAGGAGATCGTAAGCGAGTATACGGTAACCTTTGTAAACTACGACGGCACAGTGCTCAAGACTGAGGTTGTGCAGAGAGGCTCCGCAGCCGAAGCTCCCACGGCTCCCTCAAGACCTGCAGATGCTCAGTACACCTACGAATTCAAGGGATGGGATAAATCCTTTGAGAATGTAACGGGCAACCTGACTGTTACTGCAACATACACGGCAACTGCCAACAAGTATACAGTAACCTTCAAGGGATACGACGGTGCAGTGCTCAGCACTCAGCAGGTTGAGTACGGCTTGGCTGCAGAGGCACCCCAGGCTCCTGAGGTAGAAGGCTATGTATTTACAGGTTGGGATGCAAAGTTTGATAAGATAACAGAAAACATCACGGTTACTGCACAGTATGCAGAGGATGTTGTTTATCTGCTGGGCTCCTTCAACGGTTGGGCAACCGATACCAAGATGACAGAGACGGATACAGAAAACGTTGTTTCTGCAACCGTAGAGCTTCAGGAGGGAACCTACTCCTTCAAGCTTCTGAGCGTTGATACCTGGTACGGAAACGAGGGCACCATTGAGGACACTACCCTTGCAACCTCTGAGGTTGGCTGGGAGATGGTGGCAGATGCCGTTGACTGTACCCTTAAGGCAACAGGCGGTACCTACGTCTTCACATTCAACAGAGAAACAAGAATGCTGGAGGTAGTTTACATTGCTCCCGAATACACGGTCAAGTTCGTAGACTACAACGGCACACTCCTCAAGGAAGAGGTAGTTAAGAAGGGACAGTCTGCAACTGCTCCCGATGACCCCACAAGAGAGGGCTACGTGTTCACCGGTTGGAACAAGAGCTACACAAATATTCAGGCAGATACAGTTATTACAGCTACGTATCTGATGGAGAAAGTGACCTATACGGTAACCTTCGTAGACTTTGACGGTACGGTACTTGATACACAGATAGTTACAACAGGCGAGGCTGCAAAGGCACCTGAAGTACCCGAGAGAGAGGGCTATGCCTTTATCGGCTGGGATAAGGACTTCTCAAGCATAACCTACAACCTGACGGTTACAGCTCTTTATGAAGACATCAGAGTTTACCTTGTAGGCTCCTTCAACGAGTGGCAGACAGGCACCTTCTTTGCAGATACAGAGGCAACGGACGTTGTCACTCTGGAAATGCCCCTGAAGGCAGGCACTTACGAATTCAAGCTCCTTTATAAGGGAGTATGGTACACCAACACAGGCGTAATTGCAGATACCACCGACTACGAGGGTGCATCCAATCCCTGGGATATGACAGACGATCCCTCTGCAGGAAACTGCACACTGGAAGCATCAGGCGGTAACTACACATTCACATTCAACACAAGCACAAACAAGCTTGAGGTTACTTACACAGCTGTGGAATACACAGTTACATTTGTGGGTGCAGACGGCACAGAGCTCTCTGCTCAGACCGTTAAGTACGGCGCAGCAGCTCAGGCTCCCGAGGCTCCTGCAGTTGAGGGCTTCCTCTTCTCCAAGTGGGATAAGGATTTCTCAAGCGTTGAGAGTGATATGACCGTTACCGCAGTTTACGTAGAGGATAACACAGAATTCACGGTAACCTTTGTAGATTACGACGGTAACATTCTCAGCTCCCAGAAGGTAGCCTACGGCAAGTCAGCCACAGCTCCTGCAGACCCTGCAAGAATCGGCTATATCTTTACAGGCTGGGATAAGGACTTCTCTAAGATCACCTCTGATCTGACGGTTACAGCTCAGTATAAGGACAACACGGTTTACCTCTACGGCTCCTTCAACGAGTGGGCAGAGGGTACGGCGCTTTCTAACACAGAGGTTGCCGACGTAACGTCAACAGAGCTTACTCTTCCCAAGGGTACCTACTACTTCAAGCTTCTGAATCAGGATGTATGGTATGGAAACGAGGGCATCATCGAAGACACAACCCTCAAGACCTCTGAGATAGGCTGGGAAATGTCACCGGATCTTGCTGACTGTACTCTTGAGGCATCAGGCGGTAAGTACACCTTTAAGTTTAATCAGGCAACAAAGATGCTTGAGATCACCTACGCTCCCGTAGAGTTTACGGTAATCTTCACAGATATGGAGGGTGAGGTCCTCTCTGAGCAGAAGGTTTGCCTTGGCGCAGACGCCACAGCTCCCCAGGCTCCCGTAGTTGATGGATACATCTTCTCCGGTTGGGACACAGACTTCACAAACATTGAGTCCGATACAGTTGTTAACCCCATTTACCTTGATGATGAAAGCAAGTTTACGGTAACCTTCGTGGACTTTGACGGTACGGTGCTCAGCACTCAGCAGGTTGAGTACGGCTCTGCCGCCACAGCTCCCCAGGATCCCACAAGAACAGGCTACATCTTTACAGGTTGGGACAAGGACTTTGCAAACATTACATCAGATACAACGGTAGTTGCACAGTATAAGGATAACCAGATCTACCTTGTAGGCTCCTTTAACGAGTGGGCAACGGATATTTCTCTTACAAGAGAGTCAGACACCTCAGTATTCTCCACAAAGGTTATCATCCTGCCCGGTACCTACTACTTCAAGCTTCTGCAGAACGACGTATGGTACACAAGTGCAAGTACTGTTATTGACACAACAGACGTTATTTCTTCTGAGGGCATTGAGCTCAGATCCGACGATATGTTGGGTGACACTATCCTCAATGCAACAGGCGGAACGTACACCTTCAAGTTTGATACACTTACAAACAAGCTTGTGATCCTCTATTCAGAAGAGATAGAGACCTTCACGGTAACCTTCGTAGACTTTGACGGCACGGTGCTCTCTGAGCAGACTGTATATGTAGGCGCAGGGGCAGAGGCTCCCCAGGCTCCCACTCGCGAGTCAGACGTGCAGTACACCTACACCTTCAAGGCATGGGATAAAGATTTCTCCAAGGTTATGGAGGATATGACCGTAACTGCTGTTTACGAGCAGGTGCTCAACACCTACAAGGTAACCTTTGTGGATGCAGACGGCACGGTGCTCTCTGAGCAGATGGTTGAGTATGGCAAGGGCGCTATAGCTCCCGAGGTATCTTCATCTGACGGCAAGCAGTTCACCGGATGGGATAAAGCGTATAATAACATCACAGGTGACCTGACGGTTACAGCAGTTTATTCATCAGGTATTGCAAGCAACATCACTCTTGCAGGTACCTTCAACGGCTGGGATTCTTCAGCAACTCCCTTCTATGTAACAGAAGACAGCGACAAGGTAACTCTCAGACTTGATTTTGAGGCAGGAGAGTACAAGTTCAAGGTTGTTGAAAATGGCGGCAGCTGGTACGGTAACTGGGGCACCATTACAGACACCACCGCAGGCGCAGACGGCGGCTGGGAGATGGACGGCTCTGCAGGCGACTGTACGTTTATCGCAAGCGGCGGCACATACATCTTCAACTACACCATCTCTACCCATAAGCTGGAGGTGCTCACGGTAGGCGACGAGTTCACCGTAACCTTCGTAGATCACGACGGCACAGTGCTCAAGACCCAGACTGTTCTTCCCGGTGAGGCAGCTCAGGCTCCCGAGGTGCAGAGCAGACCCGGCTACACCTTCACAGGTTGGAGCACAGACTTCAGCAGTGTATATGCAAACCTGACGGTAACTGCAACATACATTAATATAGAGAATGCTATCGTGGTAACCTTCGTGGATCCTGACGGTAACGTTATTGCAAGAGATTACGTTTCCAAGGGCTCTGCCGCAAAGGCTCCCATACCTCCCGTAAAGCAGGGTTATATCTTCAATAAGTGGGATAAGAGCTTCTCTAACGTAACTTCAGAAATGACGGTTACAGCTCTCTATACAAAGGGTACTGCAAGCAGCGTATCCCTTGCAGGTGAGTTCAACGGATGGAACCCCTCCGCTTCCGTAATGCTTTCTACAGGAAACAGCAACAAGGTATCTATTCAGATGAACCTTTCGGAGGGAACGTACAAGTTCAAGGTTGTAAGCGACGGCAACTGGTACGGCAACTGGGGTACCATAGCAGACACAACGATCACAACCTCCGCAACAGGCTGGGAGATGGATCCCTCCGCAGGCGACTGTACATTCATTGCAGGCGGCGGCACATACATCTTCACATATACTATCTCTACGAACACTCTTGAGGTTATGTACGTGGGCACAGAGTACAAGGTAACCTTTGTAGACTGGGACGGCACGGTTCTCAAGACAGAGATAGTTCAGCCCGGCGGCAGTGCAACAGCTCCCTCAGGTACATTCACAAGACCTGCAGACCACGGATACACATACGTTTATGCAGGCTGGGACCAGAATTTTACAAACGTTCAGGCTCCCTTGAGAGTCAATGCTGTGTATACGGCAACTCCCAAGACCTTTACGGTTAAATTTGTTAACTGGAACGGTGCATTGCTTAAGACAGAGTACGTTAAGTACGGATATCCCGCAACACCTCCTGCAGATCCCACCAGAGCAGGATACCTCTTCACGGGTTGGGACGGAGACGTAAACTACGTTTCAGGAAATATGACCTATACCGCACAGTTTATGGAGAACGGCGTCTACGTAATGGGCGACTTCAACGGCTGGAACGGCACGCCTCTCAAGCACGTCAGCGGTACTATCTATCAGGGCTCAGTAACTCTGATTGCAGGTCAGTACAAGTTCAAGGTTAAGCAGGGCAACGATTGGTACGGCAACAACGGCTGGATAGACGACACAACAGACTATACATCCGATGTAGGCTGGGAGATGACGTGGGATGCTGGTGACTGTACGCTGAATGCATCAGGCAGCACCTACACATTCCGCTTCAATACAGCCACAAGAATGCTGCAGGTATTCTACGTTGCACCTACATACACAGTAACCTTCAAGGATTATAACGGCACTACCCTCAAGACACAGTACGTTAAGAGAGGTAACCCGGCATATGCTCCCGCAGCTCCCTCCAGAGCAGGTTACATCTTCACAGGCTGGGATCAGGACTTCTCCTGGATCTCTGCAAATATGGTCATTACCGCACAGTATGCACTCAATACGGTTAACGTAATGGGTGACTTCAACAGCTGGTCAGGAACTCCCATGACTCCTCAGGGCGGTAATGTCTACACCGCTTCAATCCAGCTTTCAGCAGGAAGCTACAAGTTCAAGATCAAGCATGCAGACACCTGGTACGGCAACAACGGCACCATTGATAATTCCACCGTTGCAACCTCTGCAGTAGGTTGGGAAATGGTATGGGATGCAGGCGACTGTACTCTTAATGCAACAGGCGGTCTGTATACCTTCCGCTTCAATACGGATACCAGAATGCTTGAAATATTCTTTGAAGGACCCAAGAGCACGGTTACCTTCCTTGATTGGGACGGCTCAGTGATAAGCACACAGCTTGTAGAGTACGGCAAGGCTGCCGTAGCTCCTGCAGATCCCGTAAGAGAGGGCTACACCTTCTCCGGTTGGAGCGCAGACTTCTCCTTCATTACAGGTAACACAACTATCATGGCTCAGTATGGCGACACAGCCGTTTACCTGAGAGGTACCTTTAACAACTGGGATCTCAGCTCACCCATGAGAGGTACTACAGAACCCAACGTTTATACCTTCGTAATGGATCTTGCGGCAGGCACCTACACCTTCAAGGTCTTCACATCAGACATCTGGTACGGTAACTACGGTACAATTGAGGATTCAACCATCCACACCTCCGAGACAGGTTGGGAGATGGACGGCACAGCAGGCGACTGTACGCTCAATGCTCAGGGAGGTACATACCTCTTCCGCTTTAACACAGAAACAAGAATGCTTGAGATACTGCGTGCTTCTGAGGAAGTAACGGTAACGTTCGTAGACTGGGACGGCACAGTGCTCTCTGCTCAGACCATCAAGTTCGGCACAGCAGCAACTGCACCCGAGGTTCCCGCACGCGAGGGCTATACGCTTATCGGTTGGGATGCAGCGTTTGATTACGTAATTGAGAATATTACGGTAAATGCACTCTACGTGAAGTCCGTTGTTCTCAATGGCTCGTTCACAGATGAAGCCGGCTCCGAGATGGCTCAGGTAGAAGGCTCTACTACAGTATTCGGCACAACGGTTGAGCTTACGGAAGGCAAGCACACCTTCGTTATCAACTACGGCACAGAGCCCTATGCTCTGGACAGCACCTTTATGGACAGCACAACGGGTATGACCCTTACCACAGAAGGCAAGGAGTGTACCATCATTGCCACAGGCGGACTCTACAAGTTCCTCTTTGATACAGCAACAAACATTCTGGTTGTTGAGAAGCTTGAGCAGGAGCCCACAGATCCTCCTGCAACAGATGACGAGATTGATCCCGATGCTCCCGCAACAGGCGACGAGGTTGATCCCGATCAGCCCGGCGGAGACGTTACAACTCCCGACGAGGCACCCGTACACAGCGTAATATTCAACCAGAGCGAGAACTTCACAATAGTGACAGACTCAGACCTGACAGCCATCGAAGACGGCGCAAGCCTCAGCTTTACGGTAGTGGTTCAGGAGGGCTACAAGCTGGTAGCAGTGGTACACAATATGACCATCCTCTCAGCAGTAGACGGAGTCTACACAATAGAAAACATCACGAGCGATACACCCATAATCGTAGTAGTGGAGAAGGATGAAACAGTATCCGCACTTCCCGAGTTTACAGTAACCTTCACAGATAAGGACGGCAACGTTCTCAAGACTGAG